>NZ_SORL01000010.1:48190-322568 GCF_004368925.1 Algibacter lectus | reverse complement strand
TTAAGCCCATTAGCGCCGATGGTACTGCATTTGTGGGAGAGTAGGTCGTTGCCTTTTTTAATCCTCAACATTTATTTGTTGAGGATTTTTTTTGTGCTAAACTCAACCTAAATAACCAAAGGTAAAGTGTATTGAATGAGTTGTTTATAATTTATAATTGCTTTTTTATTTTCTTCAATATGAGTTTGTTGCGTAATCATGGAGGTTCAACCCTGATGAGATTGTTTAATTATGAGGGAAGTTAGTTTAAGATTTATTTTTTCTAACTAAAAGAGGGCTAATAAGGCCGTTTAAGGAGCTTAATGATGATTTTGAATACTAGGTAATATAATCTTCCAAACTTAATTGTAAAGTTGTTTATATGATTTCATTTTATTAGAATGTAATTTTGCTTTTATAATTAGATTCATTTTGATCAAATTTTATTATATCCCCATGCTTTTCATTCTAAATATTTTTTTTGTTTTTAAATTAATTAAAAAATTGTTTTTTTCTTGCTAATCTAGTTATTTAATTAAGCGAAAAATTTGCGTATAAATTAGGCTAATTCTTTTCAAAAACAAGAGGTTTTTTGAGCAAAAACGTCTTGTAATTTTTGATAGAAATCAAACTTTTGCAGATGGGAGCGAGAGCGATAGTAGTGACATCCTTTCTGGGTAAAACGCTTATTCTGTTTTAGTGTTACTATTTGTAATTGAGTAAAGTAGCCGAAATACTTATACGAAAAGGTAAATGCACAAATAGATGTAGCGGATAGCGCGTTTTTTAATTTTTCTTAAAAACTCGTACTTTTAATAATGATTTATTGTGGAATTCTTAAATTTTTTTTGCTTTATTTTTATTTTGTGAATAATATGGGTTTTATGAAGAATTGTTACAAATCTGCTATGCTTTATCTCCTTTCGTGTCAAAAATGAGGCAATTTAAAACTCAATTTTTGTATATTCGCAACGCAAAAAATGGCATCTTTTTATTACTATCCATTTTTTAGATATAATAACTCACAAAACATCACACGAATGTCTAAAATTATTTACACGAAAACGGACGAAGCTCCGGCTTTAGCAACACGTTCTTTTTTACCTATTGTTCAAACTTTTGTAAAATCGGCGGGAATTGAAATTGAAACGAAAGATATTTCGTTAGCTGCAAGAATTTTAGCCGTTTTTCCTGATTTTTTAAAGGAAGATCAAAAAGTTTCGGATGATTTGGCTTTTCTTGGAGATTTAGCAAAACAACCTGAGGCTAATATTATTAAATTACCAAATATTAGTGCGTCTATACCGCAGTTAAAGGCAGCTATTTCTGAATTACAAAGCCAAGGTTTTGCTATTCCTAGTTATCCAGATGAGCCTAAAACAGATGCAGAAAAGGAAGTTAAGTCTCGTTACGATAAAATTAAAGGAAGTGCTGTAAATCCTGTATTACGTGAAGGTAACAGTGATCGACGTGCACCAAAAGCTGTTAAAAATTACGCTAAAAACAATCCGCATTCAATGGGAGCGTGGTCTAGCGATTCTAAAACACATGTAGCAACTATGGATGCTGGCGATTTTGCTCACAATGAGAAATCGGTAACATTACCAGAAGCAACGAGTATAAAAATTGAGCACACCGATACCAACGGAAATGTAACTGTGTTAAAAGATAATTTGGCTCTTTTAAAGGGGGAAATTATCGACGCAACTGTTTTAAGTAAAAAAGCTTTAATTGAGTTTTTTGAAACTGAATTTGCAAATGCTAAAGCAGAGGGTGTATTGTTGTCTTTACACATGAAAGCAACAATGATGAAGGTGAGTGATCCTATTATTTTTGGTCACGCAGTTCGTGTATATTTAAAAGATGTTTTTGAAAAATACGGAGAAACTTTTGACGAAATTGGAGTTGATGTAAATAACGGATATGGAAATTTAGTTGATGGTTTAAAAGAATTACCAGAAGCACAGCAAACTGAAATTAAGGCAGCTATTGACGCCGCTTTTGAAAATGGTGCAGATTTAGCTATGGTAAATAGCGATAAAGGTATTACTAATTTGCACGTACCTAGTGATGTTATTATTGATGCGTCTATGCCAGCAATGATTCGTACGTCTGGACAAATGTGGAACGCGGCAGGTAAACTTCAGGATACTAAAGCGGTAATTCCTGATAGTAGTTATGCAGGTATTTATACTGCCACTATTGATTTCTGTAAAAAACACGGTGCTTTTGATCCAACTACAATGGGAACTGTGCCTAATGTAGGTTTAATGGCTCAAAAAGCTGAAGAATACGGTTCTCATGATAAAACTTTTGAAATCCCTTCTAATGGTGTTGTAAAAGTTATTGATGCTTCTGGAGCTACTTTATTGGAGCATACGGTTGAGGCAGGAGATATTTGGAGAATGTGCCAAGCTAAGGATGCACCAATCCAAGACTGGGTTAAATTGGCTGTAACTCGTGCTAGAGCATCTGAAACTCCAGCTGTATTTTGGTTAGACGATAATAGAGCGCATGATGTTGAACTTATTAAGAAGGTGAATTTATACCTAAAGGATCATGATACAACTGGTTTAGATTTACGTATATTATCTCCTATAGATGCTACCCTTTTTACTTGCGAACGCTTAAAAGATGGTAAAGACACTATTTCTGTTTCTGGAAATGTATTACGTGATTATTTAACCGATTTATTCCCGATTTTAGAAGTAGGTACTAGTGCAAAAATGTTATCTATTGTACCATTAATGAATGGTGGTGGATTATTTGAAACTGGAGCAGGTGGTTCTGCACCAAAGCACGTGCAACAACTACTAGAAGAAAATCACTTACGTTGGGATTCTTTAGGTGAATTTTTGGCGCTTGCCGTTTCTTTAGAGCATTTTAGTTTAGCAAATAGTAACTCTAAAGCTAAAGTTTTAGGTGAAGCTCTTGATAATGCTACTGATAAATTATTAGAAAACAGAAAAGGACCTTCTAGAAAAGTTGGCGAGTTGGATAATAGAGGTAGTCACTTTTATTTAGCTATGTATTGGGCACAAGAATTAGCAAATCAAAATGAAGATGCTGATTTAAAAGCAGAGTTTGCTCCAATAGCTAAACAATTAGTAGATAATGAAGCTGTTATTGTAAAAGAATTGAATGATATCCAAGGTGTATCTGTTGATTTAGGTGGTTATTATGAGCCTAATGAGGATTTAATTAATAACGCAATGAGACCAAGTAAAACATTTAATGCTATTTTAAACTAAGAGCATTTTAAATTGTTTCAAATTATAAAAAAAAGCACCCATTTGGGTGCTTTTTTTGTTTTATAAAAAATTGGTTTGATTTCTAATTGTACTTAATAGTTCTGAAGGCCATTTCATTGGCGTAGTTGAAAGCATCTTGATAATATGCTGCTCTCATATTTATAGCTTCATCATCATAGGGGTGAGTATCGAGGTAAGTTTCAATATCGTTTAAAAAATAGGTGTCATCATTTTTTAAATGAATTATAGCACGATTTTTAAAAACATCTGATTTTTCGCCTTCTAAGCTAATAACTTGATCAAAGTTGACTAGTGCATCATCGAGAACGTTTAAGTGATATAAAGCAATTCCTTTTACTTTAAAAGCTATAGCTAAGGTGTCTGTAATGTCAATGGCTTTATCACTATATTTAATTGCTGTTCTATAGTCTTCTATGGCATTATATTGATTTGCTTTTTTTATATAGTAGTCGTAGACCCTAAGTTGGTCTTGTTCTGAAAATCTTGAACCACAATTACATAGTAATAAAAACAAAACGCATGACGTTATACTTTTATATAACTTTATCATAGCTATCCTTTTTAAGTGTTTATTGTACAAATAAAAAGAGCAACTAGACAATACGTGTCCGGTTAAGGAATGAAATAAAAAAGAGGACTTATAAGAAGTTGTTTAACGAATAAAATCAGAATAATAGTGTTGTAAGATAAAATCATGTTGTTCTACAATCGTTTCTATTAACCAGTGTGGTTCTATAACTTTTACCCACATATTAAATTTAAATAACTCAATGAGGAACTCGTAATTTGGTTTTAGAGTTACCAAAATTTCACCAAAGATATCTTCGTCTGTATAATCTAAAACGTCAGTATTCATTTTAACGGGACGGCTTATAATAATTTGAGAATGGTGGAGTGGTTTAGATTCTAAATATTTAAAGTGGTGGTTTGCTACCTTTAGTCTAATAGTTTCGGTTTTAATATCATTATTTAAAATTCCGAAGGCATCTTTAAAGTAAAGAGACTCGTCAAAAGAATAAGGTTCTTGTACAAATTCTTCAGTAATTGTAATATTAGAAACACGTTTATCTAAGCAAAGTACTTTTACGCCAATAGCTTCATTATAAACTAATAAATACCAAGCTTTATTGGCTTCTTTTATATGTAGAGGCTGAACTTTAGCTTGTTTAATTTCAGTAAACCGGTCGTCGTCATACCAGCCTTCATAATTAATTTTAATATAAACTTTACGTTCTATGGCTTTAACTAAGCCTAAAATATTGATTTCGGTGTTTAAAGAGGATTCTTCGGTGGTAATGTAAGGAGACCATTGGCGCTCTTTGTGGCTCGCTAAAAATAATTCCATTTTATCGAAAACTGTACGGTGCGTTTTAGTTATTACCGATTGATTGACCATATAATGGCCTTTGTGCCTAATATGTTCAATTTCTACTCCAAAAAAGGATTCGATATCTTTTACATCTCGGCTTATTGTCTTTTCATTACTTACCAATAAACCTTGGTATAGCTTATCGCCAAGATGATAATCTAAATATATTTTTTCTAATATGCTGATTATCTCTTTTCTAGACTTGCAATTATTGATAGAAGTGGTAGCTAATATTTCATAGATATGAAATTTTCTAATAAAATCTGGGGTCATCAAATAGGGGTTTGAAGTTTCCAAGATAATAAAATTTGTTGAAAACTTATGATATAGTGCTATTTTAGCCAAAAAAATGCCCGTTGAGTTTATTCAGTAAAAAAGATTTCGCAAATGCCAAGTGGTATATCATAGAAAAAGTTTGTCAGTTAATTGTAGGGATTTATATTACCCCTAAAATTTTTAATAGTTTAGGTGCGTTCAATTCGGGCGAATTAGAAATTTCAAAGGCCATTGTTGGTGTATTAGCGCCTTTTTTCTTTCTTGGTTTATCGGCTATATGTATTCGTGAATTAGTGTTTAAACCTAAAATGAAAAACCAAATTATTGGCACCACTTTACTACTTCGCTTATGCAGTTTTGTGCTACTTTCACTGTGTTTATTAATCTATACTTATTTTACAAATACAAGTGAAATCACTTTTATTGTTTTAATTATAGCGTTTAGTTATCTGTTTAGAATTAGTGATGTTATAGAATACTTTTTTGTTGCTAAGAAAAAATATAAATACGTGTTTATCTGTAAAGTTATAACATTAATACTTGTATTAATTGTTCAGTATTATGGAGTGGAGCGTAATTTTGGTGCATTTTATTTTGCAGGAGTTTTGTTTTTTGAATTCGCTATGCAAACCCTTATTTATTTTGGTGTTATTGTCTATTCAAAAGAATTAAATCTTACCAAATTATCTTGGTCTTTTCCATTGGCTAAAGATTTATTGGTTTCAGCTTTACCTTTATTACTCACTAATTTTATAATAGTTTTTTACTTAGCTATAGACGATTTTTTTATCAACACATATTTAGGAAGCGCAGCAAATGGTGTGTTTTCCGTGGTAAATTTTTTGGTTATTTTTATTACATGGAGTATCGGAGCAGCTTTTATCTATGGCTTATATCCAGCTTTAGCTGAATGTTATTTAGAAGATAAAATTTTATACGCCAAACGCTTGAAGTTTATGCTTACAGTGGTTAGTGTTTTCGGTATCTGTATTGGGCTATTTTATACTTTTTTAGGAGATTATGTAATATCGACTCAATATGATAAAAGCTTTGAAGCGGCCAAAACCCCACTAAAAATTTTTGCTTGGGCACCTATATTTGTTTTTGTAGGTATGTTGTTTGAAAAGCATTTGGTGAATCAGAATAAATTAAATCGAAATGTTTACCGCTTTATTTTGGGTTGTGCAGTAAATACCTCGTTGTGTTTTTTATTCATTCCAAAATATCATCTTATTGGAGCAGCTTTTGCACTTTTATTAAGTCATTTTGTAACCAATATTGTGTTTGTTTTCTTATTTAAATCTTACAGACAAGATATGTGGTTGCTTTTACTGAATAAAACGAAATAATACATGGAAATGATTATAAGTTAGATGCTTTTATTTATTTTTATAAAAAATTCCCTTAATGAAAAACCTTTTCTTGTGGCTAATTATAGCTTGTTCTTTTTTTAGTCTTTCCCTAAATGCACAAAGTAAATTTACAATAAGCGGAACCATTTCTGAAGCAAGTAGTAATGAAACCTTAATTGGGGTCAATATTATTTTTCCCGAAATACAGTCAGGAACCACAACTAACGAATATGGTTTTTATTCCATTACGCTATCTGAAGGTACTTATAAACTAGCGGTAAGCTATTTAGGTTTTAACACCATTGTTGAAACGGTAGAACTTACTGGCGATGTGGTTAAAAACTTCAGTTTAACTGATACTTTAGAAAGTTTGGATGAAGTTGTAATTACCGAAAACATCGAAAAGCTCAATATTAAAGCTCCACAAATGAGTGTAAATAAATTGAGTTCTACTACTATAAAAGAAATACCAGTAGTACTAGGTGAGGCCGATATTATTAAAGCTATTACGTTGTTACCAGGTGTTACAACAGCTGGAGAAACGGCTTCCGGATTTAATGTTCGTGGTGGTGCGGCCGATCAGAATTTAATTCTTTTAGATGAAGCGACCATTTATAATTCGTCGCATTTATTTGGTTTTTTCTCAGTATTTAATCCTGATGCAATTAAAGATTTAAAACTTTATAAAGGAGGTATTCCTGCTAGATATGGTGGGCGTGTTTCATCGGTTTTAGATATTTATCAAAAAGAAGGTAATAGTAAAGAGTTTCATGCTAATGGTGGTATTGGTATAGTATCGAGTCGATTATTGCTTGAAGGTCCTTTAGAAAAAGATAAAGGTTCGTTTTTATTAGGAGGACGATCTAGTTATGCGCATTTGTTTTTACCACTTTTTGATTTAGATAATAAAGCTTATTTCTACGATTTAAACACCAAATTGAGTTATAAAATAGACGATAATAATAATGTGTATTTCTCGGGGTATTTTGGACGAGATGTATTCAGTATTGCTGATACTTTCGAAAATACCTATGGTAATTCAGTCTTAAACTTTAGATGGAATCATTTATTTTCCGATAAAATATTTTCAAACCTATCACTAATTTATTCCGATTATTACTACGGACTAAAACTTAATTTTGTAGAATTCGATTGGAATTCTGGCATTCAAAATTTTAATTTAAAGTACGATTTCAAACATTATCTAACCAATAAAATAAAATTACAATACGGTTTAAATAGTATTTATTATGCCTTTAATCCAGGTGATATCAAGCCAACGGTAGAAAGTTCTGGCATTAACCCATTTAAATTAACTCAAAAATATGCTTTTGAGAATGCTATCTATTTGGATGCTGAACATAAGGTTTCCGATAAATTATCATTGTCTTATGGTTTGCGTTTAAGCACGTTTCACCGTTTAGGCCAAGATGAACTTAATGTTTATGAAAACGACCAAGCTGTTGTTTTTAATGAGGATTTTCAAATTTACGAAAAGGCAAACCCTATAGATACTGAAACCTTTGATAGGAGTGATGTTATAGAACGTTTTGTTAATCTAGAACCACGTGCTTCCGTGGCTTACCAACTTAATACAGTGTCTTCCGTAAAGGCTAGTTATAATAGAATGACACAGTATTTGCACTTGCTTTCCAACACAAATTCTCCAACACCTTTAGATGTTTGGACGCCGAGTGGAAAATATATTAAACCACAATTATTAGATCAATATGCTGTTGGATATTTTAAAGAATTTAATGATAGTAAATATTCTTTGGAAGTTGAAAGTTTTTATAAAACGATAAAGAATAGAATTGATTATATAGATGGTGCCGATTTGGTTGCCAACAATGCCATTGAGCAAGTGGTGCTAAACGGAAAAGCAAGGGCTTATGGTTTAGAGGTTTTATTCAGAAAAAATGAAGGTCGTTTTAAAGGATGGTTAGCCTATACGTTGTCTAAATCAGAACAGCAAACAGAAGGAAGGACTTCCAATGAAATAGGAATTAATAATGGAAATTGGTACAATACACCTTATGATAAAACACATGATATCTCGCTTACCGGAAGTTATGATTTAAATGAAAAATGGAAATTAAACGGTAACTTTTTATTTCAAACTGGGCAACCGGCTACATTTCCAAATGGTCAATATCAATACAATGGTGTAACTGTGCCTAGTTACAATAATAGAAATGCAGATAGATTGCCTGTTTATCATCGTTTAGATATTTCAGCTACTTATACAGCTAAACCAGAGAAGAAATCGGGTTTACAAAGCTATTGGGTTTTTGGAATTTATAATGCTTATAACAGAAAAAATGCAGCTTCTGTTTCCTTTAGTGCCAATCAAGATACGGGTGCTAATGAAGCGAATAGATTGGCCATTTTTGGAATTATTCCTTCAGTTTCTTACAATTTCAAATTTTAATATCATGAAGAAAATTATATATATATTACTTATAAGTTTAAGTTTTACAGCTTGTGAAGACGTTATAGATTTAGAATTAAACTCTGCCGAGCCACGTTTAGTTATTGATGCTTCGCTTAAATGGATTAAAGGTACCGACGGTAAAAATCAATTTATAAGGTTAACATTAAGCGCTCCCTTTTACGATCTAGAAGTACCGCCTGCAAATGGTGCCGTTGTAACGGTTACAGATACAAACAATAATAACTTTAACTTTATTGAAGATGGAGATACCGGTATTTATGTCAATAATGCATTTATACCAGAAATTAATGGCGTTTATACACTTAGTATTAATTATAACGATGAAATTTATAGAGGCACAGAGCAGTTAATGGCTGTGGCAGATATAGATCGCGTTGAGCAAAAAAATGATGGCGGTTTTTCTGGAGATGAAATAGAGTTAAAAGCATATTATACCGACCCAGAAGGTATGGGTAACTATTATTTATTTGAATTTGATATACAGGAAACTAATAGTGTAAGTCTAGAAGTTTATGATGATGAATTTACAGATGGAAATGAGATTTTTGCTTTTTACACAGATGAAGATTTGGAGGCTGGCTCAGAATTAACTGTATATAATAACGGAATTTCCGAACGGTTTTATGAGTATATGGTGGTTTTATTACAGCAAACAGATGATACTGGTGGCGATCCTTTTGAAACACAACCAGCTACAGTTCGTGGAAATTGTGTAAACGAAACAAATCCAGATAATTACCCTTTCGGGTATTTTAGAGCTTCGGAAGTTTCGGTGCTGAATTATACTGTGGAATAATATTTAAAAATTAAATTCTCTTGAAAATTTCTGGCAAGATTATTACATATTGAGACAACTTAAGCTCTATGATTTTATAAATGATAAAAAGATAGAAGTTGAGGATGTTCTTTACGGTTAAGACCTCAATAATTCATATTTTTGAAATATGATGAAATTCACAAAAACTACAGAACAAGATTCTAATTATAATCATCTTGAAAAGATGAATCTTTCTGAATTATTAAATAGTATAAATAAGGAAGATAAAAGTGTACCATTAGCGGTTGAGAAAGCATTACCACAAATAGAAAAATTAGTAGAACAAATTGTTTCTAAATTGAAACAAGGCGGACGCTTATTTTACATGGGAGCAGGTACTAGCGGCCGTTTGGGTATTTTAGACGCTTCAGAATGTCCTCCAACATTTGGTGTATCCCCAGATCTAGTTATTGGGCTTATAGCTGGTGGCGATCATGCTATTAGGCATGCTGTGGAGTTTGCCGAAGATTCACTAACCCAAGGTTGGGAAGATTTAAAACAACATAATATTACAGATAAAGATGTGGTTGTTGGCATTGCTGCTTCGGGCACAACGCCTTATGTTATTGCTGCATTAGAGCAATGCAATGAGAACAATATTATCACAGGTTGTATTTCTTGTAATAAAAATAGCCCGCTGTCTCTAACGGCTCAGTTTGCTGTAGAACCTATTGTAGGCCCTGAGTTTGTTACGGGGAGTTCTAGAATGAAAGCAGGAACTGCTCAGAAATTAGTCTTGAATATGATAACGACTTCAACCATGATTCAGTTGGGGCATATTAAAGGGAATAAAATGGTCGACATGCAGTTAAGCAATAACAAGCTTTTCGATCGCGGGACAAAAATGATTATGGCCGAACTTGATATTCCAAGAACCGAAGCCGAAACATTACTTCAAACATACAAAAACGTAAGATTAGCAATTCAAAATTATAATAATGGACGATAATAGAACAGACAAAGTATTACTTTATAAAGGTGTAAAAACCATGATTTTTGCCGTATTAACACTCTTCATGGGACCAATAATTTTGAGTATGGCCTTGAGTCAACCAGAAAACAAGCTTTATATTCCGCTTTTAGTTGTTGGTCTTTTAATATGTGCTTTTGCTGTGTTTTTAATTTTTAAAGGCATCAGGTTAATTATGAATAGTATGTTTAAAAAATAACAAGGCTAATCAATTAACATTTTTCTGAAACCGCTTTTGGAGTCGTTGGGTTGTATCCAAACTCACAATCTTCTAGCTCAATTTTCAAACCATTCATAATATAGCTTATAATGGCGTAATGATGGATGGTATGGCTATTGGCCTGGGATAATAAAGCGGCATACGTATAAGCCATTTCGGTTTTACCTAAGCCTAAATCGTCTATAACGGTTATTTTAGAAGCTACATCCAAATCTAAAGATTTTAATTGCTCTATAGTCGTATTCAAATAATTACTAGCGGCATGGCATTGGTTTTCTACATCTGTATTTCTACATCGTGCAGTTAAATCAACTTCACTATTTTCATTCATATTAAAAATACAATTATAGAAGTCTAAAATATGACGAATATGAGAGCCAATACTCGAGTAGTATGGAGCAACCGATGCATCACATAAATTGGCATCGCATAAGTTATGTAATAGTAGTTCTGCCTTTTGTAATGTTTTTAAACTTGATGCAATAATTATATCCATGGACACTAAAATAATAATTTAAGTACGAAATGAGTTGTTTTTAGTCTTTAAACATCATATTCCTTACAAAAAAATAAATACGTGCTATTAAGTTAAGCATCATTTAAAGCTCTTAATACCAAACGTAACTCTTCGTAGGTATATTTATCGTCAACTAATTGTTTTAATTCCGTTAGGCTTTCAAATTTGTTCTTCGGAATTATTTTTTTCAATTCATTGTAGTGTTCTATCGGCATTAAATCGCTAATTTTTACTTCACCCGAATCAATAAAATGAGATAAATGCCTAAGAATTGTGGTTCTTGTAAGTTCACGTTCATCTTCAATTTCATCAATAGATTTACCAGATTTAAATAAATCTAACGATACTTTCTTTGTGTCAACCTTTGGTGCTTTAGGTTTTTCTGCTACTTTTTCCTCAGTAAAATCTATTTTATCAGCAGAGGTATCAATATCATTTTCATCACAATAACCTCTAATTACCTTCAAAATATCGGTACCGTATTTCTCCACACGTGTTTTCCCCATTCCGTTTATTTCAAGCAATTCGGCTTTATTTAAAGGTAAGGTTTCACACATTTCATAAAGAGTTTTTTGGTTAAAAACCTGGTAATGTATTAAATCGTTTTTCTCTGCAATTTCATTTCTAAGCACACGTAGTAATTCAAACAATTCTACATTTGCAGTACCGTCAATAACAGTCTTTCTTGATTTTTTAGGTTTGTCTTTCGCTAAAAATTTAGATTTTGCTCTTAATTCTAAAAATGATTTGGACGAAAACCCATCTGTTAAACCGTTAAAAAATAAAAGTTTCGCAGCCAGTAATTCTTCCAATAAATCAACTGCTTTAGCTAAATCGCTATCAATGGCTTTATTGTCTGTAGTATAGCCAAACGACTTTAAGGGTGTTACAAAATGCGTTTCAATTTGGTCTTTAAAATAAGCAACGGCCTTTTTAAAACGTTCTTGTATTACATCACTTATATCTGGTAGAGGCTCTGTTTTAGATAACTCTTTTAACTGAGCATTAAAACCTGTACTCACTTTTAAAAAGTTAGTAATCGCTGTTTTTACAGTGAGTAGTGGAGTTTCAACTTGTCCTTCAATACTACCTCGGTTTTTATAATATATATCCAAAATACGGTTTGCAGGATATAAAAACGGATAGAAATCAAACATTTCAACAATTAAATCCAGTTGAAAATTTTTCTGAGACAGCTCTAAAACAGCTTCGTCTGGTTCATTGGCTTCAGCGTTTTTATTAAACGTAATGACGTTGGCATCACTAATAATCTGTCTCGAATGTATTTTACTTTTTAGCACCAAACCTTCCAACGATTTACATCGACTTAGCGCCACATAAGTTTGCCCATGTGCAAAGGCACCTTGCGCATCAATTATAGCTTTTTCAAAGGTTAAACCTTGACTTTTGTGTATGGTAATAGACCACGCCAAACGCAATGGCATTTGGGTGTAAGAGCCAATTTTGTTCTCCGAAATAGCTTTGGTTTCCTTATCAACGGTGTAATTTATATTTTCCCAAACTTCAGGTTTTGTAACAATGCTAAACTCATCATCAGGGCAATGTACAATAACTTCATCCTGATCTAAATGAATAACTTTTCCAATTTTTCCATTAAAATAGCGCTTCTCAGGGCTACTGTCATTCTTTACAAACATTACCTGTGCGCCAACCTTAAGCTCTAAAGCTTCATTGTTTGGGTAAGCATACTCAGGAAACTTTCCTTCAACCTTGGCTTGGTAAAACCTGTTTTGGCCATCAATTTTGTTTAACTCTGTAATATTTGTCGCCTCTGCTTTATTATTGTGCGTGGTTAACGAAATATACCCAGCATCAGGCTCTGGTGTAAAATCGGGGATATATCTTTTGTTTAATTCCGCTGCCGAAGCTTCCGAAAGCACATTATTTCTTATTTCATTCAAAATATTAATAAACGTCGGGTTATCTTGGCGGTAAATATGTTTTAATTCAATAGTTACGGCATTGCATTCTTGGTAGGCGTGGCTGCTAAAAAAGAACCCGTTTTTGTAAAACGGTTTTAGTAAATGCCATTCACTTTCTTTAATCACTGGCGAAAGCTGTTGCAAATCACCAATCATAAGTACTTGTACACCTCCAAAAACCTTATTTCTGTCTTTAAAACGGCGCAAAGTACGGTCAATACCATCTAGTAAATCGGCACGTACCATACTAATTTCATCAATAACCAAAAGGTCCATAGACCTAATAATATCAATTTTAGTTTTATTAAATTTTCGATTAAAACTTTTTGAGGCATTCAAGTCGGTGTCTGGTAAAATAGGACCAAAAGGCATCTGAAAAAACGAGTGTATCGTTACGCCCTTTGCATTTATTGCCGCCACGCCTGTTGGTGCTACCACCACTAAACGCTTCAAGCAATCCATTTTTAGTCGGTGTAAAAACGTTGTTTTTCCTGTTCCCGCTTTTCCCGTTAAAAAAATCGACCGATTTGTGTTGTTCACAAATTCCCAAGCCAATTCTAATTCTTTATTATCTGCCATTAATCATTGTTCAAAATCGGAAAGGAAGATACATAATTTCAAAATTTTTTTGGGCGGGTTTTTAAGAAAAATAAAAACCGCGCTATTCGCTGTATCTTTTTATAAAGCAGATTAGTACCAATTTTATTATTTAAACAATTAATTAAAAATTATATAAAGAATGAAGTTTCGGTCTATTTTAAGCTTTACAAAAAGGATGCCGCTGCTATTGCTCCCGCAACAATCCGTCATGGTTGTAGGCTTAATTTCTAAAAAAAAGAAGTTCTACTAGAGGTAAGTGCTATAAAAAAATAGTAACCGTATTGTTATCTAACTCAAAGGTTTTATCGGTAACGGAAACATTAATAAGATTTCCAGAATCACAGCATGTATCGGTTTCCGGAATCGATGTATCGTAATTTACAAAAGCTACATGTACTGAGTTTATATTAATATCTAAGCTCCCAGTAAGTAAACTTTTCGGAATAGATAATAAACCATTCGATTCTATAATATTAAACTCTTGTTCTGTTTCTGTTTTGTTTAGTATCAAAATATCTTCATTAGAAATATTATTTTGAAGTACAAGGTTTTCGTTGGTTTCAGAGTCAATCAAATTAATAAAAATAGAAGGTTGCACACATAAGACAGCCGAGCAATCGAGTTCGTCGTCACTATTGTTGCAGGACATAAATAACGTCATTAAAGCCAAGCAAACTATTTTTTTCATCATAACTTTATGTTTATTTATAGATAGTTAGATAACAAAAAGGTTGCGTGTAAAAGTGATATTTAATTTAAGTAAATAATTTGGTAGAGTAGAAGCTTAATCTAAAAACCGATTTTTTAATTCAGGAGTTGGTATCATACAAGATTCTTTTTTGCCATACCATTTGTATCTGTTTTTTGCTATAAAATCGTAAACCCAATTTCTAATAAAAGTAGGGACTATAAAAAATATAGCCATTAAATTTACAGGAAAACCAAGAGAAGTCGCTACTTTTAGGGCTGCGGTAGATTTGTAATTAATCCCTTTTTCTGGTGTATAAAGTAAAATAGAATCTATTTTGGCTGTGTCAATTTTATACTGGTTAAGTATTTGTTTTCCAGTGTCACTCTGTAGTGCGCTAAACAAGAATTGTTCTTTTTTATCGCGTTTTATTACATACTGTACACTACTGTTGCAAAGGTTGCAAACCCCATCAAATAGTATCAGTTTTTTCTGCTTAGGGACTCCGAAATTCATAATGCAAAAATACCATTTTTAATGGCTTTCAAAGCAATTAAAACCGCTTAAATGCAACGTTTATTTTATTCCCAATTATTAGCCCAATCTTTCCAAACTACTTCCAATCCTTTCGATTTTAGCATGCTAGCCACGGCTTCTGTAGAACGCTCATCCGAAATTTCAAACTGCTCTAAAGATTCTGGAGCCACGGCATAACCGCCAGGGTTGGTTTTAGATTCGGCACTTATGGAGGTTACGCCAAGATTTACAATATTATTTCTAAATACTTCACTCTCGCGTGTCGACATGGATAACTCCACATCTTCGTCTAATAATCGAAAAGCGCAAATAAGCTGTACTAAATCGGGATCGGTCATTTCTACCTTAGGATCTAAACCGCCAGAATGGGGGCGAAGTCTCGGGAAAGAAATGGAGTATTTTGTTTTCCAGTACGTTTTTTGTAAATATTTTAAATGTAAGGCTGTAAAAAAACTATCGGCACGCCAATCTTCTAAACCAAATAAAGCTCCTAATCCAATTTTATGAATTCCTGCTTTACCTAAGCGATCGGGCGTTTCTAATCTATAATTGAAGTTAGATTTTTTCCCTTTTGGGTGATGTTTTTTATATTCATCTCGATGATATGTTTCTTGATAAACTAAAACAGCAAATAGTCCGTTGTCTATCAATTCTTCATAGTCTTTTTGGTCTAAAGGCTGTACTTCAATGGTAATATTCGAAAAATGTGAACGGATGAGTTGAAGCGCATTTTTTATATACTCGACACCAACCGTTTTATTCGCTTCGCCAGTAACCAGTAAAATATGGTCGTAGCCTTTAGATTTTATATAAGCAACTTCTTTTAAAATTTCGGCATCGGTTAGCGTTCTACGCGGAATTTTATTTGTCATGCTAAAGCCACAATAAGTACAAATGTTTTGACATTCGTTACTTAAATACATAGGCGAATACATTTGTATGGTATTCCCGAAGCGTTTTTTAGTTAATGCTCTACTAAGCTGTGCCATATCTTCTAAATAGGGCTTTGCAGCAGGAGAAATTAGGGCTTTAAAATCTTCTAAATTGCGTTTAGAATTACTTAAAGCACGCAGTACATCGCTTTCTGTTTTAGAAAAAATGCTTTGTAGGGTATCATCCCAATTATATGTATTAAAAGTGTTTGTAAAGCTGCTCATGGATTTATTAATTCAAAAAACTGGTTAACGGACTACTAGCTTCAGCTTTTTTATGGACAATAGGTGCTAATTTTGCTTGATGCGCTATGCGTCCAGCTTCAACGGCTAGTTTAAAAGCGATGGCCATTGCAGTTGGATTTTGTGAAACGGCAATAGCGGTATTCACCAACACGGCATCGGCTCCTAATTCCATAGCATAAGCAGCATGTGATGGTGCGCCAATTCCTGCATCTACAATGACTGGGACGTTACTTTGATCGATTATAATTTCTAGAAAATCTTGAGTTTTTAAACCTTTATTACTGCCAATTGGAGCGCCTAAAGGCATCACGCATTGCGTACCTACTTCTTCTAAACGTTTGCATAATACTGGGTCGGCATGGATATAGGGCATTACTACAAAACCTAATTTTACTAACGCTTCGGCTGCTTTTAGAGTTTCAATGGGATCTGGTAATAAGTATTTTGGATCCGGATGAATTTCTAATTTAATCCAATTGGTTTCTAAAGCTTCGCGCGATAATTGTGCTGCAAAAACAGCTTCTTTAGCATTGCGAACACCCGATGTATTTGGTAATAAATTAATTCTTGGATGATTTAAATGCGACAAAATATCGTCGTCTTTATCTTGAACATCGACGCGTTTTAGAGCGACAGTGATTAACTCACTTTCCGAAGCCAATAAAGCGGATTTCATTAATGCCGAGGAACTAAATTTTCCGGTGCCTGTAAACAGTCTAGAGGAAAAAGTTTTATCTGCTATTTGTAATTTATCATTCATAATAAAAGTAACTTTTATTAAAGGGTTGAGCTTTTTTTAATTTTTGGGTTCTTCAGGTTTCCAAAGTTGTTCTGGTGCTGTTCCTCCGTTTATTAGTGCTTTAAATTTTGTTATTTTATTGAAGTCGCGGGTAATTTCACCTGAAACTGCAATGCCAAAAACACCAGTAATCATAAGGTCTAACACATCATTTAAGGTGATGCCACCAATAGCAATAATTGGTGTTTTGGTGTTTAAAGCCGTAATAATTTCAGCATAGCCTTTTTCTCCTAAAACAGGACTTAAATTATCTTTTGTTTCGGTAAAACGAAAAGGGCCTAAACCAATATAATCTACTTTTTTATCGATAAGTGTTTGGCAATCTTTTAGCGTATTTGCGGTGCCTCCAATAATTTGCCAAGAAGCCAATGCTTTTCTAGCTACGGTTGGGCAAGTATCTTTTTTACCTAAATGTACACCGTCGGCTTTAACTTCTACAGCCACTTTATAATGGTCGTTAATAATTAAACGCGTTTGGAAATGATTGGTGATTTCTCTTGCCTTTTTTGCGGTTTCTAAAATGGTTTTAGGATTGGATTTTTTCAAGCGTAACTGTACCAACTCGGCTCCTGCAGCGCAGGCACTGTGAATATTATTTAAATGGTCTTGCGGTGTGGTACCTTGCGATATGTAATGTAATGTCGTTTTCATATTATTTTTTTGAATGAAAGCCTAATAATGAGGTATTAGATCTTAAAAATTTTTCGGTGTATTGTTTCCCTTTTAAACAGGCTTTCAATATAGGGAACTCCAAGGCTAAATAGCTTGTTATTGCTGATGATAATACACAGCCGCTACCATGTTTTTCAGTACAATTTTTAGACCTAGTATTCAATATAAAATGTTTTTTGTTTTTAAGATGAAGCGCGTCTTGTCCTAGTTTTTCGGGATGATGACCACCTTTTAAAAATAGATTGGTTTTAGATTGAATATGTGCAATAGTTTCGCTGATATCTTTCTCTGGATATAATTGTTGAATTTCGTTGTAATTAGGCGTGAGTAGATAGATTTTAGATAATATTATATCTAGTTTTTCTGAATGATCACTATGGAAATCAAAATTAGAACTCGATTTTAAAATAGGATCTAATATGATTTTTATTTCAGGTTTTAAGCTTTGTAATTTATTGATGATAATTTCTAAAGTATCCCAGTTTTCTACAATGCCAATTTTAACAAAGTTGATTTCAAAACGATTAAAAAGAACGTCTATTTGATTTAAAATAATTGAAGCCGGTATCCAGTGGCAAGAGATAAATTCCTGATCATCTTGTACTGTATTTGCCGTGCAAACAGATAAACCATAACATTTTAAGGCCTCGAATGTTTTAACATCGGCTGTTAATCCGGCACCGTTAGTGGGATCGAAACCTGCAATGGTTAATGTGTTTGGTCTGTTTTTCAAAGTTTGATGCTGCTATGTGCTGTTTGTAATTCTATAAAGCTTTTTACAGGGTTTTCGGCGTTCCAAACACCACCTAAAACGCCAACGCCTTTAAAACCGAGTTTGAAAGTTTCTAATAAGGTATCGATGTTGATACCACCCATGCCAACAATAAATTTGTCAATATGATTAACGTCGAATCCACGACCTTCGTAACCTGCTTTTGAAATGGATGAAAACACCGGACTTAATAAATGATAATCGAATTCGAATTCGCAGTCGATAAGGTCTTGAATTTCATGAAAAGATGAGCTAATGGTTTTTCCATACATGCTTAAGTTTTTAAAATATTGCCCAGGATTATCAATGTGGTCTTTCCGTTTTTGTTCTTGAAAATGAATGCCTTTTAATGGGTATGTATTAACAAGCTCATGAAAATAATGAACCACAATGCGGTTATGATATTGCGCCTCTATTTGATTTAAATAAGCACAATGCTGGTCGTAATTTTTTTCAGGTTTTCTAAAATGATAGTATTGTAAACCTTCTTGAAATAACTGATTAAGTATTTCAATTTCGTTTGGAATATCGTTTTCTGGTGAAATTAAGACTATCATTTTTTATGGTTGTGTTTTGTAACTTCTAATGCCGTAGCGCTATGCCGTGACACTGAGTTAGGGATTGCAGTGGAAATCCTTTTGCTTTTTTGCAAAAGATTGTAACGGAAAGCCCGACCGTGCTTTTGCGAAAAAGCACGGGAACTCCCAAATTATTTGTTAAAGATACACTTCGGATCCTTTTTCTTTAAATTCTTTCGATTTTTCTTCGAAACCTTTTGCAATAACCTCGTTGTTTACAATGTCGTTTTCGGCGGCAAAATCTCTAACTTCTTGAGAAATTTTCATGGAGCAGAATTTTGGACCACACATAGAACAGAAATGCGCAATTTTAGCACCTTCGGCAGGTAGGGTTTCATCGTGATATTCGCGAGCGCGTTCGGGGTCTAAACCAAGGTTAAATTGATCTTCCCAACGGAACTCGAAACGTGCCATACTTAGGGCGTTATCACGATGTTGAGAACCTGGATGACCTTTGGCTAAATCCGCAGCATGGGCGGCTAATTTATAGGTAACCACACCCACACGAACGTCTTCTTTATTAGGTAAACCAAGGTGTTCTTTTGGCGTTACGTAGCAAAGCATGGCACAACCGTACCAACCAATCATGGCGGCACCGATGCCCGATGTAATGTGGTCGTAACCTGGTGCGATGTCTGTGGTTAAAGGGCCTAAGGTGTAAAAAGGAGCCTCGTCGCAAAGTTCAATTTGCTTTTCCATATTTTCCTTAATCATGTGCATTGGTACGTGACCAGGACCTTCTATAAAACACTGTACTTCGTGCTTACGGGCTATTTGTGTAAGTTCGCCAAGGGTTTCTAATTCGGCAAATTGTGCCTCGTCGTTAGCATCGGCAACTGAGCCAGGACGCAGACCATCACCAAGTGAAAAGGCAACATCGTACTGTTTTAAAATTTCGCAAATATCTTCGAAATGGGTGTATAAAAAACTTTCTTTATGATGTGCTAAACACCATTTTGCCATAATAGAGCCACCACGAGATACAATGCCAGTAACACGTTTTGCCGTCATGGGTACGTAACGCAATAAAACGCCAGCGTGAATGGTGAAATAATCTACACCTTGTTCGGCTTGTTCGATTAGGGTGTCACGGAAAATTTCCCAAGTTAAATTTTCGGCAACGCCATTTACTTTTTCTAAAGCTTGGTAAATTGGCACGGTACCTACTGGAACTGGTGAGTTACGGATAATCCATTCTCGAGTTTCGTGAATGTTCTCACCCGTAGAAAGGTCCATAATATTATCTGCTCCCCAACGGCATGCCCAAACAGCTTTTTCTACTTCTTCTTCAATGGAAGATGTTACGGCAGAATTACCAATATTGGCATTGATTTTCACCAAGAAATTACGTCCTAAAATCATAGGTTCGGCTTCGGGATGGTTAATGTTTGAAGGGATTACGGCGCGACCTTTGGCTACTTCTGAGCGTACAAATTCTGGTGTGATTTTATCGGGAATAGAAGCGCCGAAGTGTTCGCCTTTGTGTTGTTTTCTAATCTCCGTCATCTGGTCGATACGTTGGTTTTCACGAATCGCGATGTATTCCATTTCTGGAGTAATAATACCTTTTTTAGCGTAATGTAATTGGGTTACGTTTTGTCCGCTTTTGGCGCGCATTGGCTTTTTTTGAAGCGAAAAGCGCATGTGGTCTAAACTTTTATCGTTTAAACGTTGGTTGCAATACTCTGATGAAAAAGCTTCGAGCTGCTCCACATCGCCACGCTCTTTAATCCAGCTTTCACGAATACGTTCGATACCGGCGTGGATGTCTATTTTTTTGTTTGGATCGGTATATGGCCCCGAGGTATCGTAAACAGTTACAGGCTCGTTTGGCGTTTTCTTTTTGGTCATCGAATCGGTGGTGTCGCTCAAAGAAATTTCGCGCATGGCCACTTTAATTTGTGGATGAATTTTGCCTTCTACATATATTTTTTTAGAATTAGGAAAAGGATTTCTAGTAATTCCGTCTTGTTTTGGAGCGGTATCTTTTTGCTTCATGGCTTGTGGTTTTTTTCGCTGTAACTGTTAGTATATTATGGTTAAATTTTTGTTTGATTATTTGTTTTTGGAGTAGGGGTTAACCGCCTTGTGTGGCTGTAATAATTAAAACACTGTCGCCCTCTGTTAGGGTATGTGTTGACCAAAGTAGTTTTGTGATAATATCTTGGTTTACGGCTAGCGCAATGCCTTGAGGAGAAATATCTAGCATTTCTAGAACCTGGTCTAGCGTGCTATTGACTTTAAATTTGTGATTTTGGTTGTTTACTTTTATGTTTATCATACAAAAACGGTTTTGAGACTAAAAAAAATAGTCAAACAATTTTGTAAACAATAAAAGATTTTGGAATTTGAAAAAAGGGCAGTGGTTACACTGTTAACTTTTCCCTCCGTTGGTGTTAACCAAATCAGGTTCTAAGGATATTTCTCAAACTAATTAACTTAATAATTAATTACTCCTAAAGTTTACTATCGCAAATATATATAAAACTATGAAAGATTAGACTACAAAAAATGAGATTGTTTTTTTTCATTTTTTAAATGATGAATTATACTTGTAAATGTATCATCATTATTTGTTTTAAAAATCTTTTTTAGATGAAGTCCATCTTCATCTATATATTTAATAGAAATATTATGTGATGTGTCTAAAAATGATTTTGAATTAAAGGAAAAGGATTTGATTGTTTTAGAATGTGTTAAAAATGATTTTACATCATTTTTAGATAAATTTCTTTGATATCGAATTTCGAGAGCGTTGTTTACTATTGAGAAATTTTGAATATAAAGATCCGCTTTGAAATAATGTACAATGAAAAATACAGTAAGCATTATTAAAAAAAGGATACCAAAGAAAACCATATCATTACTTTTACCAATGTAAAAAAAAGAGTAACACAGCGTTATTAATAATGGTTGTAAAAATTTATCCTTTAAGATATACGTCTTCATCTTTTTTAGGAAAAGTATCACTTCTTAATATGCTCCACCAATTCCAACTGGTCGATACTGACGTTAGTAGTAAAGATGCCATAATTTACAACCGCTTTATTTTTTTCTATTTTATCTACAGTTCCAACAGCACGACCATCTTCCATGCGTACGCGATCGCCAAGCCTAATTATAGCTTTTGGTTTAGGTGCTTCAATAGCTTTTTTCTTTTCCTCTTTTTTCTTCTCGCGAATAACTTCAACTTTCTTTTCTACTTCTTTTTTAACTTGAATTTCTTTCGCCTTAACTTTCTTTTTCTCTTTTACAGTAACACGTTTGCGTTTAGAATTTTCAATTTGAACTACTTTAAACAATTCGCCCATCATTTCTTTTTTCTGCTTGTTGTTAAAGAATTTTTCGGCAATATCGTTTACTTTTTGTCCTAAGTAAATAAGGCGTTGGTTGCTATCGTAAAGTTCTTGATAGCTTTCTAGTTTCTTTTGTATTTTGGTGTTTATTTCTTCTAGTTTATCGGCTTCTTCTCCTTTTTTCTTTTCGTTTTCTTTTAGAGATTGCCCGGTTTTTTCGAGTTTAGAACGTTCTTTTTGAAGTTTTGCAATGGTAGCATCAAAACGGACTTTACTACGTTCAATTTTCTTTTTGGCACGGTTTATTAAACTATAAGGTATACCGTTTTTTTGAGCGACCTCAAAAGTAAAACTACTTCCGGCCTGACCGATAACGAGTTTAAAAAGAGGTTCGAGTGTACGCTCGTCAAACAACATATTGGCATTTAACATGTGTGGCATTTCGTTTGCTAGAATTTTCAGGTTAGAATAATGTGTAGTAATAATCCCGAAGGCTTCACGATGGTAAAATTCTTCTAAAAATGTTTCCGCTAAAGCGCCACCAAGTTCTGGGTCACTTCCTGTTCCGAATTCATCTATTAAAAAAAGCGTGTTTTTGTTACACTTCTTCAAGAAATAATTCATTTGTTTTAAACGGTAACTATAGGTGCTTAAATGGTTTTCTATAGATTGATTATCTCCAATATCACTTAAAATCCTATCGAATAAAGTTACGGTACTTCTTTCGTGCACCGGAATAAGCATACCACTTTGTAGCATAACTTGCAGTAAACCTACTGTTTTTAACGTAATACTTTTTCCGCCGGCATTGGGGCCAGAAATAACAATGATGCGACTGTCTTTTTTTAGTTTTATACTTTGCGGAAATGTTTTTTCTTCCTTTGCTAAATTATTTAAATAGAGTAGTGGGTGGTAGGCGTCTCGTAAATTCATGCTGCCATCTTCGGTGAATTCCGGAAGTATCGCATTCATGGAATTTGCGTATTTCGCTTTCGCGGAAATAACATCGATATCGATTAGAAAAGATTGGTAATCTTCTAAAAGTGTTAAAAAAGGACGAATAAAATTAGTGACATCTTTTAAAATACGAATAACCTCTTCGTGCTCTTCATATTCTAAATTATTAAGCTCTCTAGAATATTGTAATGTAGTTTCTGGTTCTATATATACAATGCTTCCGGTTTTACTGCCACCCATTATGGCACCTTTAACCTTACGGCGATACATCGCTTTTACGGCAAGTACACGTTTATTATCTACTACCGATTCGCGAATATCATCTAGATACTCTAATCCATGATAGGTATTCAATGCGGAACTAAAACTGGCATTAATTTTTCCTTTTATTCTGTTTATGGCTTGTCTTAAATCGAATAAGGTATTTGATGCATTATCCTTTATATCTCCAAAGCGATCTACAATAGCATCTACTTTTTCAATAAGGACTTTGGTAACTTCTATATGAGATGCAAATGCATTTAGGTTTGGATAGTATTCATGAAACTTCTTTAAAAATACTACTATAGCATTTACAGAAATAGACATGGATACAATTTTCTTTAAACCATGTACCTCTAAATAGGTGTTTTCTATACGTAAAAGCTTTAGTTCGTTTATAATAGTATCGAAACCATGATTTGGTATACGGTTATCATTATGAAAAGAAGATAAGAATTCGTTTGTAAGCAGTAAAGCGCTTTGAAGATCTTCTTTTGTTTTAAAAGGAGTAATATCTAATGCTTTTTGATTGCCTAATGGTGTAACGCAAAGCTCGCTTACTTGTTGTAAAACCGTTTGAAATTCTAAATCTTGTAATGTTTTTTCGTGAATGTGTATCATTCGAAGTTTAATGGGGTGTTTTAAGTCGTAAAATGAGTGCTAATTTACATATTCTAATTGATAATTGTGAGTTACTATATAGGTATATAAAATTAATAGGTTAAAGTGCTTTTTGAGTAAGTATATTCTTGTTAAATTTTGTAAATTAGCTTGAGTAGATTCGTTTTTTATAAAAAATAGATGAAAATACTTATAATATGACCCTTTTTTGCTTTTTGCGTTTTTGTTGATTATCAGGGCTTTTAGCGAGTAAAGGTGCATTTCATCGATAAAAAAGAGCTGTCAAACGACATAAAAATGCATTTCATCGATAAAATGTATCTTTTCATAGTTTAATTGTTGTATTTTTGTTTAAAGTTTAGAAGCATTGTTTGCTGTTTCACGCTTAAAATTTAATTATTATGAAAAAATTTACTTTAGAATTACTTTTCTTTTTGTTTTTGATGGGAAGTGCTTTTGCGCAACAAGAAAAAGGTATCATAGGTGTTAATAATTGGTTAGATAATTGGACTGAGTTTAAACCAAACCAAACCGACTATAGAGAGCCAAACAAAATATTAACAGGTAACATTAATGAAAACACGACTTTAAGTAAGAGAGATACTTATCTTCTTGTAGGTAGTGTTTTTGTAACCAACAATGCAACATTGACTATTGAACCCGGTACTGTTATTATTGGTGATTATGCTTCTAAGGCGTCACTTACCATTACTAAAGGAGCTGTTCTTATGGCAGATGGTTTAGAAACAGACCCAATAGTTTTTACTTCTAATAGAAGTGTGAAACGCGCTGGGGATTGGGGAGGTATTACTATACTAGGTGATGCGCCAAGCAATAAGTTCGGTAATGGTTCTGTAGCAACTTTTTATTCGGATTTAAACCAAAGCGATTATGCTTATACAAACTTTGGAGGCAATGATGCAGAAAGTTGTTCTGGTGTTTTAAGATATGTTCGTATTGAATATGCTGGTAAACGTGTTAAAGGTGCTGGATATTTAAACGGACTTTTATTAGCAGGAGTAGGTAGCCAAACGGTATTTGATAATATTATGTTAAGTTATTCTGGTGGAGATGCTATTGAAGTATGGGGTGGTAATGTTACTTTAGATAAAATAGTATCATTCAGAACAAGTAGTAATGATTTTAAATTTAATTACGGCGCGCAATGCAAACTTACTAATTCTTTAGCTGTAAGATCTCCATATATTTCTAGTAGTGAGGGGTCTAGATGTTTTCAAGTTTTAGGTTTCGATGAGATTTCTGAGGTAGATTTTTCTAAACCAGGAACATCGGTAACTGCTCAAAACATTACTATGCTTAATGATAGTGAAAATTTAGAAGGCGATATTCAACAAGGATTAGTTAATGAGGCTGTATATATAGGAGAGAGCGCTTCTTTAAATATGGAGAAAGGTGTTATTTCTGGTTTTAATCCAGCTGTTATTTTACAAGATAAGATCAATATTAATCAAGAAAATTTAGATAAAATTAAATTCACAAACATGTATTTCAACAATTGTAACGGAAACATTTTTGTTGAACACAATTCTAATAACGAAGATTTAGAAAACTGGTACGGAAACTCAGCTTTTTATAATGTTTATTCTAAAAGTCATAATGCAGAAACATTTATTGACATAAGAAACGAGCGTAGACCAGATTACCGTTTACAGATTAATAAAATTATAGCATCTCACGATGTTGGTACTGACTAATTGGTTTATAGCTCAATAAAAATAAGCTTTGTATTTATAAGGTGTCTTTATGTCGGGCTAAAACTGTTTTCTTAACTAACTGAAGTTAAGTGTGATATGAAATTATATAAAAATATTAACAAGTAATATAGAATGAAAAGATTAAGTGTTTTTGCTTTTTTTGTTTTGAGCTTTACTAGTATGGTAAGTGCTCAAATTGTTATAAGTAAGCCAAATCTTGGTTTTTCTCAAGCTTGTGCAGGGCCTTCGTTCAATACGTATTATGCTACGTTTTCTTTTTCTCCAGAAGCAAATTTAGAAGCGACGAATCAATTTATTATAGAACTTTCTGATGAGAATGGTGATTTTACTAATTCCACAGATATTTATATTTCAGATGCAGGTAGTGTAATCAAAACTCCAGCAACACTAGAGTTTTCTATTCCAACAACAACGACAGGCGAAAATTTTAAAATTAAAATCAGAAGTACAGCTCCTGTAGCTTCAAGTTCGGCATCCAATGGATTTCCTGCTTATTATAAAATTCAAGACACACCTTTTTCTATAAATAATTTAATTGATACAGGTTCTTATTGTACCGGCGGAAGTTATTTATTAACTATAGATAATCCCGGTGGTCTACTGAACGATTCTCCTTTACAATACCCATCACTTAGTTTTAATTGGTATCTAGAAACTAGCCCAACAACATCTGTTTTTGTTGCTTCGGGAAGCACTTTAGCTGTTGATACTCCAGGCATTTATTTTGTAGAAACTAATTATGGTACCTGTACTTCAAATTCATTTTCAAATAGAGTAACTGTTAGCGAAATAGTCTCTAACAATTCAACATTTGCTATAAATTCAAGCTTAGATATTCCATATTGTGCTACCGAAGGTCCAACCACTTTAAGTGCTATAAATGGTAATGCATACCAATGGTATTTAAACGGTACAGAAATCGAAGGGGCAACTAGCCAAATGTATACTACTAATACGGAAGGAATGTATTCTGTGAGTGTAGATCTTGGAAGTTGTTCTAGTAGTGCATCAATAGAAATAGTAAATACAGATTTTACAGCAAGTATAGATGTACCAGAATTTAATAGTCTTGAAGTGGAAGAAACTTTAGTTGTTACGGCAAGTACAACAGCTGTGGATCCTGAATTTAAGTGGTACTTAAATGAAACGCTTATAGCTAGCGCAAATACTGATATTTATGAAGCTACACAATCTGGTAATTATAAAGTTGAGGTAACTCAAACTTCGGGCTGTGTTTCAACTAAAACTTTTTTGTTTGATGTAGATAAGGCCATCGATTTATTTCCAGATGTAGCATTAATTCCAAATATTGTTAGTCCTAATAATGATGGAGAGAATGACACTTGGGTTATACCACAAGATTATGTGAGTGGCACAAATGCCGAAGTAGTAATATTTAGTACGCAAGGTAAAGTTGTTTTTAAGAGTGATGATTATCAAAATAATTGGCCAGTAGATCAATTAGACTTTACAAATATCAGTCCTGTTTATTATTACATCATTACAACGTCTACTGGTGAAAAGCAAAAGGGATCAATAACGATCATAAAATAGTGAAAAAGAGCATACTACATATCGTCCTGTTTTTTAGTTTAATTACTCAGCTCCATTCTCAAGAGAATGGTGTTGTTGCGTTTACGCTGCCTGTTAGAAACTCTTTGAAGTTTAACAAATATGCATTAAACCCAACCTTCAGTTTTGTAAGAGAACAAAACAAATACATAAGTATTACTAATAAAAAACAATGGGCTCAGTTCGAAAATGCACCAGAAAATTATTTAGTAAGTTATTCTGGACGATTTAGCGAAAATACCGGAGTTGGTATTGGTTTATTTCAACAGAGTAATGGTGTGTATACTAATTTTGGTGGTATTTTAAACTTTGCATACAACGCCGTTTTCGATAGGGATAGTAATTTAACTTTTGGTACCAACGTTGCATTTTATCAAAGTGGCATAGACCAAGGTAAAATAGTTTCAAATTTCCCAGATTCAGCATTAAATAATACCGAAAAAAGCTCTGTAGTTACCATAAATCCAGGAATAAACTACGGCACCATGTTTTTCGATTTTGGTGTTTCTGTAAACAATTTGGTATCATATAACTTAAACACTTCCGAGCTCATCGAAGAAAATCCAGAACAAAGTATACAAGGTCATATTATGTATACAGGCTTTTTACAAGGCAGTGGTTTTTTCGATAGTAGTAAATTTTCAGGTTTAGTAAGATCGGAATTTAAAAAAGATCAAACTGTAATTTCAGGAGTTATGATGCTTACTGTTCCAAAAGGTATATGGGGACAAGCTGGTTATAACACGCTTTATGGGGCTTCGGCTGGTATAGGTTTAAATATTAGTAAGCAAATAGCAGTAGAATATAATTACGAGCAATCTATGGGCGAATTATCTGAATTTGGAAATTCTCATGAAATTACTTTGGCCTATAAATTCAATAAAAAATATAGATATAATTATAGTGATGATGAGGAAGATGGTTCAATTTTTTCTTCATCTAATAAAAAAAGAAAGTCTGTTAATAAAAGAAAAGCAAGTGCAGCAACTTCGGAAAGTGATAAAGAAAGATTTAGAGCTAATAGAGTTGCTAGTGAAAAAGTAAAGACTGAAAGAAAAGCACAATTTGAGGCAGAGGCCAAAGCTAAAGAGGAAGCAAAGCAGTTAGCTGAAGCGCCAAGCGAAACGGAGGAAGTAGCCGATATAGAAGAGAAGCAAGCAGAAGTTGAAGAAGTTACTGAAGAAGTTGAAGTTGATGCAAATGCAGAAGAATTGGCTAAAGCACAGCAAGAAGCCGATGCAAAAGCAAAAGCAGAAGAGTTAGCAAAAGCACAACAAGCAGCCGATGCAAAAGCAAAAGCAGAAGAATTGGCTAGAGCGCAACAAGCAGCCGATGCAAAAGCTAGAGCAGAAGAGTTAGCAAAAGCACAACAAGCAGCCGATGCGAAAGCTAAAGCAGAAGAGTTAGCAAAAGCACAACAAGCAGCCGATGCGAAAGCTAGAGCAGAAGAGTTAGCAAAAGCACAACAAGCAGCCGATGCGAAAGCTAGAGCAGAAGAGTTAGCAAAAGCACAACAAGCAGCCGATGCGAAAGCTAAAGCAGAAGAGTTAGCAAAAGCACAACAAGCAGCCGATGCGAAAGCTAGAGCAGAAGAGATAGCAAAAGCACAACAAGCAGCCGATGCGAAAGCTAGAGCAGAAGAGATAGCAAAAGCACAACAAGCAGCCGATGCAAAAGCAAAAGCAGAAGAGTTAGCAAAAGCACAACAAGCGGCCGATGCAAAAGCTAGAGCAGAAGAATTAGCAAAAGCAGACGCAGTAGCTAAAAATCAAATAGAAAATTCATCGAGAGCAGAAGAAATCGTTGAAGCTATAGGGAATGCCCCAATGGATGTAGCTACGCAATCAATGATTGATTTAACAAAATTAACCGATGAGTCTAAAATTATTCAAGAAGATTTACTAAGCCGATTAAATGAAAAAATGGCTAGTAAACAAAAGGATTTAGATGAATTAAAACAAGAAAATGATTTAAGAGATCAAGGTATTGTTAGTGCGCCTAAGCCATTTAAAAGTGTAACTGCAGAAAACGCTGCTTTAGAAGCCTTGAAGGCCGATGTTGAAAATGTTATAACCAACAGAGACGAAAAAATTAAGGAAATTGAAAAATTATATAACGAAAGACGTAAAAAAGTAAAAAGTAAGCAAGATCCAGTTAATGTTATTTATTTAGATGCTATTGAGCTTTTATATAAAGAACAACAAGAAGCAAAACGTGCTCAAGAGCGTTTGGTGTCGACATTAGAGGATATTAAAATTGCTACAGATATTGAGAGAAAACGCCGTATTAAAAAAGCGAATTATGATAACGAAGATGATCGATATAATAAGGATAGAGCTGCTTTAAATTATATTAAGGAATCTACAGCTGTAAGTGCAGAACCATTAACCGAAAGCGATTTCGATTTTGGAGATGTTCAAAGTAATATTCAAATTGTGAAAAATGTTGCTAAAGCGGAAAGTGGATATTATATGGTAATTGCAGTACATGCAGATGAAGCTCAAAGAGATGCCTTTTTAACTAAAGCAGTTGCAGCAGGACAATCTAATATTGATTTCTTTTATGATGTTACAAGCAGTAAATATTTTATTTATTCTCAAAAATTCGATTATATCGAAACGGCATCAAGAGCATTAAAGAATAAAAATAACGCTCCATATAACAGTAAAATGTCAATGGTGAGAATTGAAAACTAATGAAGAAGTATACTATACAGCTTCATTAGTTATCTAATAAGAAGATAAATAACTATAACCCCCTATGAAAAAAACTACTTATCAAAACAAAGGTTTAGCAATATTGCTATTTTTATTGAGTTTGCAAACCTTTGCCCAAAACTATGTGCCGTTTTCATCTCGATTTGATCAAGATGTTAAAGGTGATATTGTTTTAATTGGTAATAATATTCTTGGTCCGAGTAATAATGCATTTAATAACAATTTTGAATATAATAATAGGGTCAATATGCAATATATTGATATTGATAGTGATCCATCAACGTTTAGTTCGTCTAGTGCAGATTTGGCTATTCCTAATCCAGATTGTTATCGTATAGTTAGAGCAGATTTGTATTGGGCGGCTGTTAATCCGGGAAGTGAACCAATAACAGATGTTAAATTTAAAGGTCCAACAGGGGGGTATAATGATATTACAGGTACTGTAATTTTTGATGCGGGTACAAGTTCTGTTGATGGAGGTAATAGTTATTCTTATGCATGCCATGCCGATGTTACTAGTATTGTTACAGCTTTTGGCTCTGTATCTGATTTGGGAACTTATACGGTTGCCAATGTATCATCTGCTGTAGGTAGATCTCAAAATGTTGGAAACGGAACAGGTCAGTCAGCAGGTTGGTCTCTTTTTATCGTATATGAAGATCCTACATTACCTGGTAAATCAATAACAAGTTTCGATGGGTTTAGTGCCATTAGTGCCGCCCAAAACCCTTTTGCTGATATTTCAATTAGTGGGTTTAGAACCGTTCCTGCTCCTGCGCCTGTAAGAGCTAATTTTGCATTTGCTACATTAGAAGGGGATAAACGTATTACAGGTGACCGTTTAAGACTTAATGGATCAAGTTTATCCACAGTAGATCGTCCTTCAAATAATTTTTTTAATAGTTCTGTTACTCAATTAAGTGCTTTACCTGTAAATAACAGGAATCCAAATAGTACTAATACTTTAGGTTTTGATACAGGTATTTTGTCTGTTCCTAATCCTTCCAATTCTGTTATTGCCAATGATGCAACTTCAGCTGTTGTACGTCTAGAAACTGGTGGAGACACGTATTTTCCATACTTTTTCGCAATGGCTGTAGAAATTATTGAACCAAAAATTGTACTTACTAAAATTGTTGAAGATAATACCGGTGCTAATATTGGTGGACAAATAGTAGAACTTGGTGATCAATTAAATTATGTTATCGGTTTCCAAAATACTGGTAATGATGATGCAACCGAGCTTTTTATTAGAGATATATTACCAACCAATGTGGTTTTTGATTACCCTAGTGATCTTGCTTTATTACCGCCAGGGGTTTCGGTAGAAAGTTATAACGAAGCTACAAGAGAGTTGCTTTTTAGAGTAGATCCATCTGCTGTAGAAGAAAACGATCCGGTTCAAGAAATTAGATTTGCAGTAACTGTAGTTGCAACTTGTAGTTTATTAAGTAATGCTTGTTCTAATTTAATTGATAATCAGGCTTTTGCGACTTATAAAGGAACGTTAAATCCGATTTTTACAATTTCTGATGATCCTAGTTTTTCTGAAAATACAGGCTGTTTATTAAATCCAGCAGCAACTAATTTTCTTGCAGATATTAACGATTGTGTTTTTGAAGAAGAAGTTATTTTATGTGGAGCCACTACTGAGTTAGTGGCCGCTGATGGTTATAACAACTATACATGGTCTACTAGTGAATCATTAACACCGGTTATAGGAAATACACAATCTATTACGGTTTCGGAAACAGGAACGTACTATGTTTATAATGAGGCTGTAGCGCCTTGTCAATCTATTACTCAGGTTTTTAGAGTTGTTAATTTTGGAACAACGGTTACTAACCCTGTAATTCCATTTGCAGATGAGGTTGTTGTTTGTCCGAATGATGGAAAGGAATTACCAAATATCTTTTTATGTGGTGCAAACGATTCAACTTCAATTCAAACAGGTATTTCCGATACATCGTCCATGATATGGGAAAAATTAAACGAAGCTAGTTGTGATGCTGTAACAAATCAAGATTGTGCTAACGAAAGTGATTCTTGTACATGGAATCAAGTTCAAACAGGACCAAATTTTGATGCCGATACTGCGGGGCAATACCGATTAACTTTAAATTACGCTGGAGGTTGTTTCAGTCAGTATTATTTTAATGTTTATGAAAATATATTAGAACCTAACGTATCATCACGCGATATATATTGTAACACTGCAGGAGAAATAGTAGTAGGTGGTGTACCTAGTGGATACGAATACAGTATTGATGGTACAAACTATCAAGATAGTAATGTGTTTTCTGTAACAACAGCAGATATTTATACGGTTTATATTAGACAAGTAGGTGTGTCTCCAAACCCATGTATTTTTACAGTACCAGATGTACAAATTAGAGAGCGTGATTTTACAACTTCAGTAATTATAGAGCAACCACTTTGTTACGGTGAAAAAGGAAATGTAATTCTTGCTGCTAACGATGTAAGAGCTCAATATAATTTTTCAATTTATAGTGGAGTTACCATTATTAACGGAGTTGGGCCAATAAATGATAGTAGTCATGAGTTTGAAAACCTTAACCCTGGTTTTTATACTGTTAATATTTCTACGGAAGATGGTTGTGTTCATTCTGAAATTATAGAAATTATTAATCCAGAATTATTAACAGCAACTTCTGCGTTAACAAGTCCTTTAACATGTTCTGATGGTGAAATTACAATTTATCCAGATGGAGGTACAGCACCATATTTTTATTTTATAAATGGCGCAACAGATTTTCAAACCGTTCCAACTATAGATTTTACAGCAGCAGGTGTTTTTGATATTAGAGTAGTAGATTCTAATAACTGTGTTGCCACGACGTCTATAACGGTAGAAGATAATCCTGCTCCAGTTTTCAATACAAGTCATGACGATATTTTATGTTACAATAATAATACTGGAGAAATTGAGTTTAATGTCACTAACGCAAATGGATATACTCTAGAATATAGTATTGATAATGGAGTTACTTACGTTACTAATCCTGTTTTTTCAAATCTTAGTACAGGAGATTATGAAGCTATTCTAAAATACTCTCTCGATGGGTCGGAATGTTTTTCAACCCCAGAAAGTATTACAATAAGCCAACCAGATAATGCTTTAACAGCATCATCTGGAGTGTCTGAATTAGCTGGTTGTGGACCTTCAGGAGAAGGTAAAGTACGTATTACAAATCCACAAGGCGGAACACCTCCTTATGAGTACAGTTTTGATAATCAAGGAAGTTGGATAACTTCAAACGAAGCTTTTGTAACTCCAGGAACTTATACATTATATATTAGGGATGCAAATGATTGTATTTATGCAATGCCAGAAATCACTTTAGATCCTGAGCCAGTAGATCCAACCATAGATATTTCTGAACCTGAATTTAACTGTGACGGTACAGCCAATGCAACTGTAACAGTTACCAACTCAGAGTTAGATATGTTTACTTATAACTACTTATTAGATGGTGTAGCAAATACAAATACAGCAGATCCAACTGTGTTTTTAGATGTGCCAAATGGTTCTCATACTATTACTGTAGATTATCAATTAAGAAGTGTAACTACGTATAGTAATTTATTATATGAAAACTTTGGATATGGTGAAGATACCTCTTCACCTGGGATAAACCCGACTTATTATTGTTTTGAAAGACAGGTAGTAGGGTCGGAATGTAAAGGTCAAATTAATATTCAAGATGGAGATTATTCTGTTACAGCTGAAATTGTAAGACCATATGGCACTTGGCTTCAACCTGGAGATCATACACCAGCGACGACACCGGCAACTGCAGATGGTAGATATTTGGCTGTAAATATTGGTTCTAGCATACCTGCAACTGAAATACTTTATGAAAAATTCATAGATAATATAATTCCAAATCAACCTATTAATGTTGAGTTTTATGCTATAAATCTATTGAGATCAGGGACATCAGGAGCTAATCCTGATTTAGCAGTTGCTTTAATTGATGCATCTGGTAATGAAATTTCTTCTTACAGTACGGGAGAAATACCAAAAAGTAATCAATGGGAAGAGTATCCAAAAACACCAATTACATTAGATCCAGGAGCTAACACTAGTTTACGATTTATATTAAGATCTAATGTGCAACAAAATGGAGGTAATGATGTTGCTGTTGATGATATTACCGTATATCAATTACCAAGAAGTTGTGTAACAGAAGTAGAATTTCCTTTTGTTGTAGATTCAGGTAGAGCTTTTTCTGCAAGTATAACAGGATCTGAAAATGTAAGTTGTAACGGAGCAACAGATGGTAGTATTAGTATTGCTGCTCAAAATTTTGATAGCACTACAGGATTTGAATATTCTACAGATAACGGAGCGACTTGGACAACCCAAATGACTTCTCCTTATACAATTACAGGTTTAGGTGCAGACACTTATGATGTGCTGATACGCTTTGAAACATGTAGTTTCCCTTTTTCTCAAACTATTTCTGAGCCAGGGCTTTTTGAAGTTACCGCTTCAGGAACACCAATTACATGTATTACTGGTTCTACAGTAACAGCATCGGCTTCAGGCGGAACAGCGGCTTATAGTTACGAGTTGTTAGAAACAGCAACTTTAAATTTAGTATCTAATTTCCCAAGTAATGGTATTTTAACAAATATTTCAGCAGGAGATTATACAATAAGAGCTACCGATGCTAACAATTGTACAGCTACTACTACACTTACTCTATCTGGTGTAACTGCTCCAACAGCAACAATAAGTACGAGTTCTAATTTCTGCTATAATCCAACAAGCGGCGGATCTTTAGTTGTAGATGCTGCAGGCGGACAAACTCCTTATGAATACAGTATTACAAGTGGAGTTTATCAAGATAGCAATACGTTTAACAATTTAGCACCAGGTAGCTATACAGTTACAGTTCGCGATGCTAACGGATGTACAGTTGTTTTACCTGCTGAAACTATAGCGCCTCAAGTAGCTGTAGCAGTAGAGTTAACAAAAGAATTAGATTGTACAACTTCTCCAGAAGCTTCAATTTCAGGAACTATTTCTCAAGGTTATGCTCCATATACAGTTGCTTTATTACAAGGTACAGGAACGGTATCTTTAACAGGAAACACATTTAGCTTAGATACAGCAATAGCCGGTGCTTATCAATTTGAAGTAACCGATTCTGAAGGTTGTGTTGTAGCATCTAATGTTATTAATGTAAATGCGATATCAACTCCAACAGTTTCAGCTACTCAAGTTAATGTTACTTGCAACAGTAATTCTGATGGATCATTACAGTTAACAGGCTCAGGAGGATCTGGTGGTTATACTTATAGTGATGATAATGTAACGTTTTCAGCAACAAACACCTTTACAGGTTTAGCGGCTGGTACTTATAGTTTTTATGTAAAAGATAGTAAAGATTGTACAAATACGGTAAGTGTTACTATTACAGAACCAACCACTTTAACAGCGACAGCAAATGCAACGGAGTTTAGTTGTAGTGCAACTAATACAAAAGAAGATGCCACAATTACTATTACTGTTCCAACAACGGGAACATCTCCTTATCAGTATAGTTTTAATGGTGGTACAACGTTTACATCTAATAATTCATTAACGATTAATGATAACGGAACAACACAAACATTTTCTTATGTTGTTAAAGATGCTAATGGTTGTTTAACAGCAGCTCAAAATATTTCTATTGAACCTTTAAACCCTCCAACAGATTTATCTGTTTCAGTAACCGATATTACGTGTTTAGCAACAGAAGCTACAGCAACTATAACGGCTACCAATGGAGTAGGAGTTTTACAATATGAAACTATTTCTCCTTCACCAATTATTGTAGCACAACAAACATCTAATGTTTTTAATAATCTAACTGCAGGAACTTATGTGTTTAGAGTAACAGATGTTAACGGTTGTTATTATACAGAATCTTATACTATCGATCCTGTTACAAACATTACCGTTACAGGTTTAAAATTAAGCGATGTACTTTGTAGTGGCGATACTACTGGAAGTGTTCAGTTTTCAGTAGCGGAATTTGCCTCAACTTATGCTTACACTATTAATGGAGGTACAGCTTTTACAGCGCAAACAAATGCAACAATAACACTAACAGGCTTACCTGCTGGAAATCAAACTATTGTTGTAACAGATGAAACTACGGGTTGTACAGCTACCGAAACCATTAACATTACGGAGCCAGCAACACCTTTATCTTTATCTGCAGTTGCAACTAATGTACATTGTAATAATTATAATTCACAAATAACGGTTACAGCAAATGACGGAACACCAAGTTATACTTATGCGGCAGTTTTAACAGGAGCAATACCTGCGGCAGCAGATTATAATAGTGGTAACGTTATTACTGTAAATACAAGTACGGCAGCCAATTTAATTTGGGACGTGTATGTTAAAGATGCTAATGGTTGTACAGAATTTACAACAGTTACCATTATAGCAGAAACAGGTCCAACAGTTACGGCGCCAGCGGTATCTAACCAATGTACTGCAGCTTCAGGATTTACGTTTACAGTTTCAGGTACAGGAATCGCTCCATTATCTTATAGTATTAATGGCGGTGCTTCTTTTCAAACCAGTCCTACATTTACAGTAAATACTCCAGGAAATTATACTATCACAATTAAAGATGGTAATGGATGTATAGCAACAAGTGCAACAACAACAGATGTTTATGCACCACTTAGTGCAAGTGTATTATTAACAGAAGATCTTACATGTTCTTTACCTGTTGAAGCATCTATTGATATTTCAGTATCAGGAGGAAATGCAACTTATACTTACGAGGTAAGTGATGATGGTGGTGCTAGTTACTCTACCATTTCAGGTTCACCTTATACAACAACTACAGCAGGCACATATCAATTTAGAATAACAGATGCCAACAGTTGTGATATTGTAACAAATAGTGTTACAGTTACACCAGCTACAGACCCAGTAATTTTAAGTGTAACCCAAACTCAAGATATTGCATGTTCTTCGGAAGAAACTGCGGCAATAGATATTTCTATAGATCCGTCGGTTGGTTTAGCGCCATTTGAAATAAATGTAACTAATACAACTACAGGTACAGATTATGGAACGCAAACTTCAGGTTTAGCAGCAGGAGATTATACAATTACAGTAACCGATGCTAAAGGTTGTACGGATACTGAAGCTATTAATATAGCACAGCCAGATCCAATTATTTTAGATTTTGATGTAGATCCAATTACTTGTGCAGCAGGTGGTGTTTCTTTAGGTCAAATTATTATAAATTCAGTTAGTGGTGGTACAGCTAATTATTCTTACCATGTTACAGGTGTAAATGGATACGATGTAGAAATAGCTAATCAACCAGGTACAAGTCAGGTTTTTGAAGTTGTAGATTTTGGTTTATATGAAATTATAATTACCGATGCGAATGGTTGTTCTGTAATTGAACAAAATATATTGGTAGCATCTCCACCAGATAATTTAGACATTGATATAAACACGACTGCGGATTGTTTGACAGGCGGAACTGCTGAGGTATCGATAGGATCACTTTTAACGGGTAACGGACCTTACCATTTTGCCATTTACGAAGGGTCAGGGATGGTGTATACGTCACCAACAAGTGGACCATGGCAAGATGAAGACGCTGTTGGTAGTGAAAAAACAACTTTTACAGGTTTAATTCCAGGAGCAACTTATACATTTATTGTTTTTGATGAATTAACAGGATGTTATTATTATGAAACATCGGATACAGCAGTGCCAACAAGCTCATCATTAACAACAACTTCAATTGTTCCTAACAACATTACCTGTACAGGTAGTGCAGATGGTACCGTCTCTTTTGATATTAACAGTATTTATGGTATTGATACCATTGTTAATTATGAAATTTATAATTCTCAATCTGTTACAACAACAGGTGTATCTGGAACAGGAACTGTACCAGCCAATGGTACTTTAACAGTTACAGATTTAGGTCTATTAGATTTTGGTAATTATATTATAGTTATAGAAGAAACTGTTGGAGTTAACGTAGGTTGTAGTGTGGTTACAAATTCATTTAACATTACAGAATCGGCTATTGAATTAAGCATAACAGCTTCATCTACAAAAAATGAAACTTGTAATGAGTTGGGTATTATTTCAGCTATAGCTAAAGACGGAACATCACCTTACGAATATCAGACTGTTTTAACAGGAGGTAGTGTAGATGATACAGCTTGGGGAACCTCTAATACGTTTAAATTAGCAGCAGGAGTTTACGATGTGTATACGCGAGATGCTTACGGTTGTGTTAGGTTTGAACAAGAAACTATTATTAAAGATCCGGAACCAACATTAAATACAGTGGCTCCGCAATGTTTTGATGGAACACCAATTAATATAACTTTAGTTGAAGGTACTGGTACAGCTATTACACCTTTAACTTACAGCATTGGTGGCGCATATCAATCTAGTCCTAATTTTACTATTACGGCAGCGCGAACTTATACTTTAAGTGTCCAAGATGGAAATGGTTGTATTGCAACACAAACTTACGTTGTAAACGCACCAATTTTATTAGATGCTAATCTTTCAAAAGAAATAGATTGTACAGTAACACCTGGTGCTACTATCGATTTAACACCTTCTGGAGGAACAGGAACTTATACCTATGAAGTTGATTATAACAGTACTGGTTATGCGGCTATAGCAGGTTCGCCTTACACGGCAGCTACAAGTGGAACATATCAATTTAGAGTTACAGATACACAAAATTGTATCGCAGAATCTGGAGTAATTGTTGTTGAAGATGCAATAATTCCAACATTAACTACAGTTGAAACGAACGTAACTTGTAATCTAGGTGCAGACGGAAGTATTACTGTTACAGCAACAGGAGGCGTAGCACCTTTTGAATATAGTATCGATGGTGGTGCTTTTCAGGCTTCAAATGTATTTAGTAATTTAAGCCAAGGATCTTACGATATTGTTGTTAGAGATAGCAAAAATTGTGAGTCCCTTCCAGTTTCAGTGACTATTACAGAACCTACAATTGTTACAGGTTCTGGAGTTTTAACACAAGAGTTAACATGTGGGGCAGGAAACGCAACACAGCAAGCTATTGTAACTGTTACAGGTAGCGGTGGTACATCACCTTATACTTACAGTTTTGATGGTGGTGCAAATTATACATCTACAAATACATTTAATACTTACAATTCTGGAACAGTTTCAGCTTTTGTAAAAGATGCCAATGGTTGTATTAGTGCAACTTCAATAGATGTGGTGGTGCCTCCAACAGATGCTCCAACCGATTTAGATTTTGCTGCAACAGCTATTACTTGTGATGTTACAACAAGCGAGGTAACTTTAACAGTAACAAATGGTATTGCTCCATTTACGTTTGAAATTATATCTCCTGCAGCAAGTGTTGCATCAAACGGAACAGGTGTTTTCTCTGGATTAGCAGTTGGTGATTATGTATTTACAGTTACCGATGCTAGTGGATGTTATTACACAGAATCTTATACTATAAACCCAGTTACTAATATTACAGTATCAGGATTATTAGTAGACGATGTTAGTTGTACATCTGGAAACGATGGCGCTGTAGATTTTACAGTAGCTAACTTTGCAAGCACTTATAGTTATACTATAAATGGAGGTACAGCAGTAACAGGACAAACAAGTTCTACTATAAATTTAACAGGATTGTCTGTTGGTAACCAAACTATAATAGTTACCGATGAGGCTACAAACTGTACAAGTACAGCAACTATTAATGTTAGTGAGCCTGCTTTATTAACGCTTGTAGAAGCAACTAATATTAATGCAAATTGTAATGTTGGTGCACAAGTAAGTGTAACGGCAAGTAATGGTACAGCTCCATATCAGTATGCTTTTGTTGAAGACGGTGTGGTACCAAGTACAGGAGATTATACAAATAGTGCAAGCGCTACTTTAGACCCAGCAACAAACACAAATTGGGATGTTTGGGTTATGGATAGCAACGGTTGTACAGATTTTATAGATGTTGTGATTACTACCGATGCTTTACCAACGGTAGATGTTCCAACTTTAGCATCAAATCAATGTAATTTAACAGGGGATGTTTACTCGTTTACAGTAACCAATCCAACAGGTGTTGTGCCGTTTGAGTATTCTATAGGGGAAGGCTTTCAAGCAGGTACAACATTCTCTGTTAACAATCCAGGAACGTATTTTGTAACTATTAAAGATGGTAACGGTTGTACATTTACAAATGCAACGCCAATAACTGTTTACGATGTTGTAGATGTTACATCTACTATCGAAGCGTTACCAAGTTGTAATGTAAACGATGGAGAGATTACAGTATCAGGTACTGGTGGTTCTGGTTCTTATGCATTCAGTATTAATCCTTCAGCAGGAATAACACAAGCAGGAAACACATTTTCAGGTCTTGCTGCCTTAACCAACTATACTGTAACTATTACAGATACAGTAACCAACTGTACAAATACAGTTGATGTTAATTTAGATCAAGCAACTCCGGTTAGCTTTACAGCAACAGCAATAGGTGTTACGTGTCTTGGTGATAGCGATGGTGTTATTACTGTAGATTTAGATGCATCTAATGATAATCCTTTATACACTTACGCTATTATTGCGGGACCAACAACGGTAACTGCGCAAAGCTCAAATGTATTTACAGGTTTACCAACAGGAAGTTATACAATTGAGGTAACTTCAGGAAGAGGTTGTACCGAAACAGAAATTGTATCAGTAGGTACGCCAACTGCTATTGTGGTTCCAATACCAACAGTTGAAGAGTTTGCTTGTATAGCAAATACAAATACATCAAACTATGCAACAATAACGGTAGCAGGTGTGTCTGGTGGTTCTGGTAATTTTATTACTTATGAATTTATTAGAGATGCCGATGGTGTTGTTGTTCAATCTAATTCTAGTAATGTTTACACAGTAACGAATACTTTAGGAGGAACATTCACAATAAATGTATATGATGATAAAGGATGTTTAGGTTCTACTTCGGCTTCGGTTAATCCATTTATTTCTTTAGATGATTTAACGATTACTATTGATAATGCTATTACATGTACAAATGATGAAGATGTTACAATTTCTGTAACAACATCAGGTGGTACGCCAACAAACTTACAATTCACTTTAGAAGATGTTGTTGGTAGTGTAAACGGCGGAGTTTATAGCCAAGTGAATACAACAGGAAACTTTACAGGTTTATCAATTGGTAATTATTTAGCTACAGTTGTTAATTTGGATACGGGTTGTATGGTACAAGATGTACACTATGTTAGTAACCCTGATACATTCGATCTTACTGTAGATAATGTAGTTGATGTTACTTGTTTTAGTGCTAATGATGGTAGTGTAGATGTTACATTTATTGATAGAACACCTACTCCGGTAGATAATGCAGGAGCATTTAATTATGAGGTATTCGATTATTTAGGTAATTCGGTTACAACCGGAACAGCAACAAACGCTGGGCCAGTTAATATTTCAGGACTTTTATCCGGAACATATAGCATTACGGCTACTTTAACAAATGCACCTTTTTGTACAGTAAATAAAAACTTTACTATTACTGCACCAACAGCAGCTTTAGCTATATCAGAAACACATACAGCTATTACTTGTGTAACGGGTAATAACGATGGTTCTATTTCTGCAAGTGCTACAGGTGGTTGGCCAGGTGCTTATGAATACCAGTTATCAAATACAGGCGGAACGGTTGTAGTACCGTTTGGAGCTGAAAGTAATTTTACTGGTTTAGTTGCCGGAAATTATACAGTGACTGTAAAAGATAGCTCTGGTTGTGAAGATTCTATTGATGTGTTGTTAGTAAACCCAACGCCAATTAATTTAACAGCGAGTGCAGATATTATTTTGCTAAACTGTTTTGGAGATAGTAATTCAACTATAACGGTTACTAGTACAGTAGGCGGACAAGGTAGTAACTACACATATACACTTAATATGGTTTCACCAACAGTAACGTCATCTGGCCCACAAACGGGAACATCGTTCTCAGGATTAGGCGCAGGAACTTATAATGTAACAGTAACCGATGGTTATAGTTGTAGTGAAACTTCAGCAGATATTATAATTACAGCACCTACAGAAGTAGAAGCAGTATTAGCAAAATCTACATCACCAACGTGTATCGATAGTGCCGAGTTAACTTTAAGTGCATCAGGAGGAACTGGGGCTTATGAATATAGTGAAACTAGTAATTTTGCAACAGTATTAGGTACGTTTGTATCTAGTGTTACTTTCGATGCTGCTCCAGGAGTTTATGCTTATTTTGTTAGAGATGCAAACGGCTGTACAGCAAATGTATCAAACGAGATTACTGTAGATGCATTACCTCCTTTAGAAGTAGATTTAGATACAACTAATGCAGCTATTAATTGTACTGGTGATACTACAGGAGTTATTATTGCTACAGCATCAGGTGGTTTAGGAAACTATATCTATACTTTACAAGATGGTTCTGGAACCGATATTACTCCAGCGCCAACTCAAAATAGTCCAGGTGTTTTCACAGGACTTACTGAAGGGAATTATTTAGTTGAGGTTGAAAGTGGAGATTGTTTAGAAACAAGTATTCCAGTTGCGATTACAGGACCTACAAATCCTTTAACTGTAAGTTATGTTGTGTCAGATGTAACATGTCCGGCTTCAGATGATGGTGTTTTAGATATTACTGCAACAGGCGGAACAGGTGTTATTAAATATGCTATTTCACCTAGATTAGATCAATTCTTTGACGATCCTACTTTCGATGATTTAGCTCCAGGAATTTACCAAGCTATTGTTCAAGATGAATTAGGTTGTTTTGTAATTATAGATTTCGAAGTTGAAGATGCTACACCTCTTGTGTTAAGTCTTGTACCAAATTCTACTTTCCCTGAAGTTTGTGATGGTGATATGGATGGTGAATTTAGTGTAGACCTTGTTGGTGGCGAAATGCCATATAGCGTTGTTCTAGACGATCTTACTGCTGGTTATACATTAGGAGGAGCAACTCAAACACAATTCGATTTTACTAACTTAAGTGGTGGCGATCATATTGTTTATGTTCGTGATAATTTAGGTTGTGAAACTGAATGGAATATTTCATTCCCAGAAGCGGTATTAATTAACCCAGAAGCTGAGGTTGAGTATGGTTGTTCAAACAATGCATCTACTAATACAGTAACTGTTTCTGTAGACGAAAGCATAACCGATTTAACCGATTTAGACTACTCATTAGATGGAGGTGCATATCAAGCTAGTAACATATTTACTAATGTGCCTGCAGGTCTTGGACATTATATAGATGTAAGACATACTAATGGTTGTATCAAGCGTACAGCACTTTTCGATATTAATGCTATTCAACCTTTATTATTAGGTATAGAGGCTGGTGGTTTAAATGAAATTGTTGCAACAGCAACAGGAGGAGAAGCACCTTACGAGTTTACTTTAAACGGTGAATCTTTCGGTAGTGCTACTTCATTTATTTATTACGAATCTGGAGATTACACGGTAACGGTAACCGATAGAAATGGTTGTATTGCAACAGCAACATTGTATTTTGAATTTGTTGATGTTTGTATTACTAATTACTTTACGCCAAATGGTGATGGTGTTTTAGATGAGTGGGGACCAGGTTGTACATCAATTTACAACGATTTAACTTTCGATATCTTCGATCGCTATGGTCGTGTGGTAGCTAAGTTAAAAGCTGGACAAAAATGGAACGGAGAATATCATGGTAAAGAACTACCTTCTGGAGATTACTGGTATGTAGTAAAACTTAATCATAGTAGAAATAACCGTGAGTTTGTTGGACATTTTACACTGTATAGGTAATGAAGACAAGTCTATTAATGTTTAGCTCAAAAGAAATTCAAATGAAAAAAATATTTATATATCTATTCCTTACAGTTATTGCAAACGCTTATAGTCAGGAACTTAACTTACCAGTTTTTACGCAACATTTAGCTGAAAACGATTTTGTAATATCGCCAACCTATGCAGGAATTGGCGATAACTTAAGACTAAGAGCTAATGGTTTAACGCAATGGGTTGGTATTAAAGATGCACCCGATAATCAATCGCTTTATGCTGATTTTAGAATTGCCGATCGTTCTGGTGTTGGTGTGTCTTTGTACAATGATAGAAATGGGTATACCATCCAAACGGGAGCTAAATTCTCGTTTGCTCACCATCTTATTTTAGATTATTATTCTAAGCAATACTTATCTTTTGGTATTTCTTTCAATATTAATAATTTCAGAATTGATGTCGATAAGTTTAACACTACTATTGAAAACCCGGTAATAGATCCGTTTGTTACTGACGATAGAAAAACATCAAATCAAAACTTCGATGTTGGTGCTTTATATCGTAATCATGGTTTCTTTTTAAGTTTCAATGCAAACAATGTACTTGCTAAACAAATTGAAGATTTTAGAGCGTTAGAACCAAATTTACTTTTAAACTATCAAATATATTCAGGATATACTTTTGAAGGACCAAAGAAAAGTGGCATCGAATTCGAGCCTTCAATTTTTTATCAAATGTTTGCAAGTGATAAACGTTCTGCAACTGATATCAACTTCAAAATGCGTAAGTTTAGTAGAAATGAAGACTATTATTGGGCCGGTATTTCATACCGTTTTCTTAACGATCAATTAATGAAACCTTTGAATATTGGACCAATGGCTGGTTTTAAAAAGAATATATTTTATTTTGGGTATTCGTACCAAGTAACCATGAATGGGTTGTCGTCTTATAACTCAGGAACGCATGTAATTACTATTGGTTTAGATTTTCTACAAGGTATAAGCAATTGCCCTTGTACGCAAAGTGCTGTGCATAAGTAATGCATTAAACGTTGTTTAAATCATAAAATGTTACACTACTTTTGTAGCTTCAAAAATGTAATATTTTTAGAATGGAATTACGAGCTAAACAGCGTATAGCTTTAAGTGTTTACTTTTTTTTATCAGGAATTTGTTTTGCTTCTTGGGCATCACGAATTCCTACCATAAAAACGTTTTTTAATTTAAACGAAGCCGAACTTGGAACCATACTTATCGCTATGCCAATAAGTTCTTTAATTGGTTTACCTATATCAGGTTGGTTAGTTTCTAAATTTGATAGCCGTGTTCCGTTAATATTTGCCTTTGTATTTTTTTCAATATCATTGGCAATGATAGGGTTTGCAACCACAACAATAGGTTTGGTTTTGGCTATTTCTAGTTTTGCATTTTGCTTACGGATTTTGAATATTTCTATAAACACACAATCCATCACTTTACAGAAGAAATTTGAAAAGCGGGTAGTAGGAGCTTTTCACGGGCTTTGGAGCACAGGAGGTCTGTTTGGGGTTTTATTTTCGACTTTAATGGTGAAGTTTGAAGTGCCTATTGGAACTCACTTATTGAGCATAGCCATTTTTACAATAACTGTGGCTCTAGCAACTTACAAATTCACTTTAAAAAATGATAAAGCACCTTCAGGGAATAAATTGATAATGAGTAAACCTGATCCATATATTATGTGTTTGGGTATTATTGTCTTCTTTGCAGCCATTTGCGAAGGTGGCATGTTCGACTGGAGTGGTGTTTACTTTAAAGAAGTTCTAAAGGAAGATGTTTTTACTTATGGTTATTTAATGTTTATGACAACCATGGCATTATCTCGTTTCTTTTCAGATAAGTTGGTAACCCGAATAGGTGTTTTAAAAACCTACCTTTTAAGCAGTACTTTAATTGTCATAGGTATTTCTATGGCAGTGTTATTACCTAAGTTCTGGACCGCTTTATTTGGTTTCTTTTTAGTTGGTTTTGGTACGGCTGCATTTTTTCCGCTTACCATGTCTTTAGCGGGAAGTTCTAAAAAATATTCACCAGGCATGGCAATTTCAATAATAACAACCTACGCCATTGCAGGAATGCTTATCGGGCCGCCATTAATTGGTTATTTAGCGCATGCTTTTGGCTTAAAAAATGCTTTTGGGCTCTTTATAGTGGTTGGTTTACTGTTTATTCCAGTAGCTTTTGCACTATTTCGATTTGAAGAAAAAGTAGAATCGTAATAAGTTATTATTTCTCTACAATTTCTATTTCGAATAATTTATCCCAACGTTTACCTGTTACAAATATGGTTTTAGTTTTAGGGTTGTAAGCAATGCCATTTAAAACATCTAAACCATCGTGTTGGGTTACAAGCTTCTTTAATGGAGAAAAGTCTATTACACCTATTACAGCACCGTTTTTTGGGTTAATAATAGCTACACCATCTTTTTGATAACGGTTTGCGAAAATTTTACCATCAATCCATTCCATTTCGTTGATGCCGATAATTTTACCTTTATTGGTAAATACTTGTATATATTCTTCTTCAACTAAAGTTTCAGGGTTTAATAACCATATTTTTTCGGTACCATCACTTTTATAAATCGATTTGTCGTTGTGTGTTAATCCCCAACCTTCTTTACTGTTAGCGTATTTAAAGCTGTTTAATTTCTCAAAGGTATTGGCATCGTAAACAAAACCTGTTCCTTTTTGCCATGTTAATTGGTAAACTTTATCGTTAAGTACGGTTAAACCTTCACCAAAAAACTCATCGGCTAAATTGATGTTTTTAAATACTTTTCCTGTTTTGTAATCTACTTTTCTAAGTTTAGATTCTTTGTGTTGACCTGTACTTTCGTAAAGTGTATCCTTGTAAAATTCTAAACCTTGCGTGTAAGATGTAATGTCATGTGGATATTCATTTAAAATATTATAAGTAAATATTTTTGGAGATTCATTATTCAAAATAGTAACCGATGTCGTAATCGTTTGCTTTTCGCCATTAAAGTAAACAGTAGCTTCTACAGTTTGCTTTCCTAGTTTAAAATTGCTTAAATCGAAATTGTTATCAATTTGTTTGCCATCTAATGTATAAGAAACGGAATCGATTTTATGACTTTTTTTGTTTTCTAAACTTAGTTTTAGAGTCTCATTTACTGAAATATTGCCTTTTTTGGCGTTTGTTATGACGCTGAAATCATTTTTTTTGAGTCCGTTATTAGATCCGCAAGCAATAATAATTGTGCTTAAAAATATGATTGTTAAGTGTTTGAATGTTTTCATTTTGAGCTTTAAATTTTAAGCAAGATATTTATTTAAAATCAGAGTAAAAAAATATTGTGAATTTTTTAAAAGGTTGTATATTTGCACCCGGCAAGTCCTACACAACTAGCTCCTGTTGAATCCTCCAGGGCGGGAACGCAGCAAAGGTAAATGGTTGTAGCAGTGTGATGTAGGTAGCTTGCCTTTTTTTATATAATAAACTGAAATCTTGAAAGCTTATGCTTATCGAGATTTTTTAGTTTTAAAGCGTTTCTTCATTTTAAAACTATCTTGTAAATTAAGCGGTATATTAAAATTCATTGTTAATTTTGTACTCATAATATCATTCTAAAAATTATGTCTAAAGTTGTATTAATTACAGGAGGTTCTTCGGGAATAGGTAAATCTATTGGTGAGTTTTTAAAAACAAGAGGATTTATTGTTTATGGAACCAGCAGAAATCCAGAAAAATATAAGGAAAGTAAATTCCCTATTTTGGCTTTAGATGTAAAAGACAACCAAACTATTTTAGAAACCGTTTCTACAATTATTGAGAAAGAGGGCAGACTAGATGTTGTGGTTAATAATGCGGGTGCTGGAATTACAGGACCTATTGAAGAAATTCCGGATGCAGAAATTAAAAATAATTTTGACACTAATTTCTTCGGACCTATAAATGTGATAAAAGCGGTTTTACCACAGATGAGAAAGCAAAATGCAGGCTTAATTATAAATGTAACCTCTATAGCGGGCTATATGGGTTTACCTTATCGTGGCGTTTATAGTGCGAGTAAAGGTGCTTTAGAATTAATTACTGAAGCTTTCAGGATGGAGTTAAAGGATTTTAATATTAAAATGACTAATGTTGCTCCTGGTGATTTTGCAACTAATATTGCTGCGGGTAGATATCATGCGCCATTATTAGAAAATTCACCTTACAAAAAGCCTTATGGCGATACATTAAGCTTAATGGACTCTCATGTTGAAGGTGGAAGTGACCCAGGGGAAATGGCTCAGGCAGTTTTTAATATTATCAATACTAAAAACCCTAAAATACATTACAAAGTGGGGGTGTTTATGCAGAAATTTTCTATTGTATTGAAGCGTATTCTTCCGGATAAGGTTTATGAAAAAATGCTAATGAATCACTATAAATTATAGAAACTTATTTGTTAAGTAACCCAACAAGTTGCTCTTCAAACTTACCATAAAAAATATTAGTATTCCCATTAACAATCTTCTTATTTTTATTGATAATGAAGGTTTTTGTCATAGGGTGAATAGCTAAAGCTTCTGTAGCTAGTTTTGGCGATTTAAAGAAGTATTCATTACCGCTCACAAAGCCATTAGATTGTAATGCGCGTTTTGCCTTGTTTACATTATAGCTGTCAATATTGATACTTACAAATGTTACTTCTGGATATTTTGATTTTAATCGGTTTAACTTGTGATGGCTGCTTTTAAAATGATCGTAATACGTATTAGACCAAAACGTAATTACCGTTGTGCCATTAACCAAATCGCTTAAATCTTTAGAGTTGTTTTTATAATCTACAATATCCAGATTAGGTAAACTGTTTCCAGCATTTAACTTGCTAACAGCTTCGGCAAAATTGATAATCATTTTTTTGCCTTTAACATTTTCAGTTTTAGCTAAATAATTTTTAAGAATGGTATTGGTTTCGTCAGTATCATCACTTAAAGATAAAAATTTAACCGTGTAATGGTATAGCAATTCTTCTTTTAAACCTTTATCGGAAATTAAACTGTCTATTTGTTTTAGTCTATCTAGGTTAAAACAAAGCGAGCGACCTTTTTTAAAGTCGTCTTTGTTGCAATGGTCCATATGCTCGTTGAGCGCAAGGTTGCTAACATTCGATTTTAAAAACCATTTATAAGCAATAAAGTCTTTTAGTTTAGCATTATTATAATCTATATTATTTCTATAAGCATAAAAATCTTTAGGTAGTGTTTTAAAAATTTCTTCTATTTGATTTCTATTACTTCTAAATGGGTAAGTTTCTTTACTCGCGTAATATGAGTAATTAATGTGTTGTAAAATTAAATTCTCGAAAGCATCACTAACATCGTTCTTCTTTTTGAACTTTTTGAATTGTGCAATTTGAGATTGTTTTATAGAATCTAGTTTAGAAGTAAAAGCTTGAGGATTTAGTGATCTAAATCTACGAACGGCTTGTTCTGTTTTTTTGTTTTCTAAAAACTCGTTAAGTAAAAAATTGTTTTGCTTTGCGCCACGACCTGTATAAACTAGCGATTCATCAAAATCAAAAGTATTTAACCTAAATAGTAAACTATCATTAGGTTCTAACATAATCATTTGATATTCGCTACCGTGTCTAAACGTGTAAATACCTGGGTAGAAGTTATCTATTTTGTAAAAGAAACGATTTCGTCCATCGAGCTTAATAGTGTCAATAGTTTTGTTTTTACTCTCTAGAATAATGGTGTTTTCAGTAGGATTTATAATTTCACCTCCAATATAGGCAAAATCATCGCTCTCGTTGTGAGCGCTATTTTTGCAGCTTGATATTAGAAGTACAATTGATAATATTGAAAATAATACTCTCATGTAAAAATCCTTAATTAGGTAAAGTGTTTGTACAACAAAAGTATGTCTTGTTTTTATAATCTGCTGTTAATGCGTTGTTAAAAGTTATTTAGACTTATAATAGATTAAACAAGATGTTGAGTTAAAAAATAGGGCTTCGAAGTTTCTTCTTACCAATGAATTTTTCTACTTTTGCAAAAAAATAAACAACTCTATGTTATCAGTTTCAAATCTTTCTGTTCAATTCGGAAAACGTATTCTATTTGATGAAGTGAGCACTACATTCAATAATGGCAATTGCTATGGTATTATTGGTGCAAACGGATCGGGAAAATCTACTTTTTTAAAGATCATTTCGGGTAAAATGGAACCAACCTCTGGGCATGTTTCTTTAGAGGCAGGTAAGCGTATGTCGGTTTTAGAACAAAACCACAACTTATATGATGAGAGCACAGTGTTAGAAACTATTTTAATGGGGAATAAACCTCTATTCGACATTAAAACTCAAATTGATGCACTATATGCCGATTATACAGATGAAAATGCTGAGAAAATTGGTGAACTTCAGGTGCAGTTTGAAGAAATGGATGGTTGGAATGCAGATAGCAATGCTGCCTCTATGCTTTCTAATTTAGGGATTAAAGAAGAATTTCATTATACTTTAATGGCCGATTTGGATGGTAAACAAAAAGTACGTGTATTACTAGCACAAGCTTTATTTGGAAATCCAGATGTGCTTATTATGGATGAGCCTACCAATGATTTGGATTACGAAACTATTTCTTGGTTAGAAAACTTTTTAGCTAATTATGATAATTGTGTGATTGTAGTATCGCATGATAGACACTTTTTAGATGCAGTTTGTACACATATTTCTGATATTGACTTCGGAAAAATAAATCACTACTCAGGTAACTATACATTTTGGTATGAGTCGTCTCAATTAGCAGCACGCCAACATGCACAACAAAACAAAAAGGCCGAAGAGAAGAAAAAAGAATTAGAAGAGTTTATACGTCGTTTTTCTGCCAACGTTGCAAAAAGTAAACAAGCAACCAGTAGAAAGAAAATGATTGAAAAATTAAATATTGGAGATATTAGACGTACAAGTCGTCGTTATCCAGCTATTATTTTTGAGCGCGAAAGAGAAGCTGGAGATCAAATTTTAAATATTGAAGGCTTAACAGCATCGTTAGAAGGAGAATTGCTTTTTAAAGATATTGACTTAAACTTAGCTAAAGGCGATAAAGTAGTTGTGTTCTCTAGAGATTCTAGAGCAACAACAGCATTTTATCAAATTATAAATAACAATGAAAAAGCTGATGCTGGTGAATTTGCTTGGGGTGTAACAACCACGCAATCTTATTTACCGTTAGATAATAGTGAGTTTTTTGAAAACGATTTATCATTAGTAGATTGGTTACGCCAATGGGCAACTACAGAAGAAGAACGTGAAGAAGTACATATTCGTGGTTTTCTAGGTAAAATGATTTTTAGTGGAGAAGAAGCGCTTAAAAAATCAAACGTATTATCTGGAGGAGAAAAAGTGCGTTGTATGCTTAGTAGAATGATGATGGTACGTGCTAACGTGTTAATGCTAGACGAGCCTACAAACCACTTAGATTTAGAAAGTATTACAGCGTTTAATAATTCACTTAAAAACTTTAAAGGATCTATGTTGTTTACAACACACGATCACGAGTTTGCGCAAACCGTTGCTAACAGAGTAGTGGAGTTAACTCCAAATGGTGTTATAGATCGTTACACTACTTTTGATGAATATATGCAAGACAAGAAAATTAAGGAATTACGTGATAAAATGTACACGGTAAAAGCTTAAATATTTAAGCTACCTTTATGTAAATTGTGATTAAAGTTTATTGAAAACCTAGTTTCAATAAACTTTTTTTTTACTTAAAAATGAAGCGCTGCCTACTTCTGTTTTTCATTTATAGGCATAAAAAAAAGGACCTTTAAAAATAAAAGTCCTTTGGGTCGTGGTAAGTCATTGTGGTTTTAATCTGTTGTACTTAAAACCAAATTTTTTGTGTTTAGTTGAGATAAAAATTCTAAAAATGAAAAACCAAAATAATTAATTAGGCATTAAGCATAATGTTTATTACGATTTGGTTTAGTATTGGTACCTCTGGCTATTGCAGAAGCATTTTTACCCATTAAATTATCAATAACTTCCGTTGCACGATCAATTTCGTCTTGGTGTACTAAAATATCCTGTATGGTTTGGTTTAGATCTCCTGGATAATTAATACGTTCAAACTTAGATTTGGCTCTAATTACAGCGCAAATGTTTAGTTCTGCTAAATCATTGTAAACCCGCTGTACATCATTGAGATTTCCTGTAAATACTTTAATGTAGTTTTTCATTTTAGTTTGTTTTTAAAAGTTTATTCCTACAATATAGTAAATAATAGAATGCAATGAAAGTTGTAAAGCGTTAAAAATCAGTTAAGTTTATTTGTGTGCGCCAACAGTTATGTTAAGGTTCTATTTCTAAGTTTGTATTTTCAATAATAGACGTCGCTTTTGCTAGTTCGTCTTTGTGCACGTAAATATCTTGATGTCCATATACCGATGCCCCGAAACCAGCTAATCTAGCAGATTCGGTCTCGTCTTTAATTACAGCAGTAATGTTTTCGTTTTCTAAATCGGAAATAATTCGTTTTACAACAATAAAATCTCCACTGAATACTTTTATATAGTTTGAATCTGTCATAATATTATTTAGTTTAATGTTCTAACTAAATATACAACATTTTTAAACACAAAAAAAGCCGGCCATGGCCGACTTTTAATATTTAACAGGTGTTTAACTATCTTAATTCTGCACCAAGTTGTCTTTCAAAACTCGATTGCAGTTTGTTCATTATTTTATCAATTTGCTTATCGGTTAGCGTTTTATTTTCATCTTGAAGTGTAAAACTCACCGCATAACTCTTTTTTCCTTTAGGAAGATTTTTTCCTTGGTAAACGTCAAAAAGATTTACAGATTTTAGTAATTGTTTTTCGCTTTGTTTCGCTAATTTATAAATAGACTCAAAAGTTACGTTATCATCCAATAATAAGGCGAAATCACGCTTTACTTCAGGATACTTAGTAATGGCTTTAAAAGTAATTTTATTGCGCTTAACTACGTCTAAAATAGCATCCCAGTTAAAATCGGCAAAAATAACATCTTGGTTAATGTCAAAATGTTTTAAAACTTGTTTTTTAACTAACCCGAAATCTACTAAAGTGGTTTTTCCTAAACCTAGGCTTATACCTTCACTTATTAAATCGTTTTTAGTTGGTGCTTCATTAAACCTAGAAATACCTAAACGTTCTAAAATAGAAACAATGCTTCCTTTCATAAAAAAGAAATCGCTTTTCTGGTTAGGTGAAATCCAATTGTCTTGAGATTGGTTTCCTGTTGAGAATACAGCTAGATGCTTAAATTCTTCACGTTTATCTTGAAAACCATGATATGTTTTACCAAATTCAAAAAGTTTTAAATCTCCACGTTTTCTATTAATGTTAAAAGAAATAGCTTCTAAACCTGAAAACAATAAAGATTGTCTCATTACAGATAAATCATTACTCAATGGGTTTAACATGGTAATGTTGTGCTCTTCTTTTAATTGCTCGCTTAAAGCAGCATAATTAGGCGTGGTTAGCGAGTTAGAAAGTATTTCGAAAAACCCTTGTGATGCTAATTGATTCCCTACTACATTTTGAATTTTATAATCCTCAAAACGAGATGTTGCAGAAATAGAAGCGTTAAGTTTTTCGGTTGTTTTTACATTGTTATATCCGTAAACACGTAAAATTTCTTCTATAATATCAGCTTCACGTTGCACATCATTTCGGTATGCTGGTACGGTTAAACCTAATCCAGTTTCGGTAACATTATTAACTTTAATATCTAAAGACGTAAGAATGCGTTTTATAGTTTCCTTCGGAATTTCTTCTCCAATTAATTTTTCGGCATTTTCAAAGCTTAAACGCACCTCAAAATCTTGAATTTTCTTTGGGTAGAAATCAATAATATCGCTGGTAATTTCTCCGCCAGCTAATTCTTGAATTAATAAAGCCGCGCGTTTTAAGGCGTAACCTGTAATATTAGGGTCTATTCCACGTTCGAATCTAAAAGAAGCATCGGTGTTTAATGCATGTCTTTTTGCTGTTTTACGAACACTTACTGGGTTAAAATAAGCACTTTCTAAAAAGATACTTGTAGTATGTTCTGAAACTCCTGAATTTAATCCGCCAAAAACACCAGCAATACACATTGGTTTTTCAGCATCACAAATCATTAAATCATCTTCATGTAATTCACGTTCTACGCCATCAAGTGTTGTGAATTTTGTTCCAGCTGGTAAGGTTTTCACTTCAACTTTATTTCCTGCTATTTTAGCGGCATCAAAGGCGTGAAGTGGTTGGCCTAATTCGTGTAAAACGTAATTAGTAGCATCAACAATATTATTTATTGGGCTTAAACCAATAGCTTTTAAGCGGTGTTGCAGCCAAGTTGGAGATTCTTGTACTTTTATACCAGAAATTGTAACACCACAATAGCGAGGTGCTAATTCTTTATCTTGTACATCAATATCCATTTTAAGCGTGCGGTTCTCTACGTGAAAAGCACTAACTGATGGCGTAATAAGTTCTAAGTTAACATCTTTTTGAATTAATCCGGCTTTTAAATCACGAGCAGTTCCATAGTGGCTCATGGCATCGGCACGGTTTGGTGTTAATCCAATTTCAAAAACTTGATCGTTTTCAATATCGAAAATATCGGCTGCAGGCGTACCTACTTTTAAAGTTTCATCTAAAACTAAAATACCGTCGTGAGATTTTCCTAAGCCAAGTTCATCTTCAGCACAAATCATCCCGAAACTTTCTTCGCCTCTAATTTTTCCTTTTTTAATGGTCCATGCTTCACCTTCTTCAGAATACAAAGTGGTTCCTATAGTTGCTACAGGTACTTTTTGTCCGGCTGCAACATTTGGTGCGCCACAAACAATTTGTACAGGGCCATCTAAACCAATATCTACGGTGGTAATATTTAATTTATCGGCATTTGGGTGCTTTACGCAGGTTAAAACCTCGCCAACTACAACACCTTCTAATCCTCCTTTTACAGATTGATAGGCTTCTATACCTTCAACTTCAAGTCCTAAATCGGTAAGTAATTCGCTAGTTTGTTCTGGAGTCCAATCTGTATTTAAAAATTGCTTTAACCAGTTATATGAAATCTTCATAAATCATTTTCGTATTAAGCGAGCAAAGATAAAATATTTGTGCTTAGCTTTCAAGCAAAGGGTTGTGAATTGTTGACGGAAAATGTGAAATTGTTTAAGATAAAAATTTTATGAGGTAGATGCTTTTTTATTTGGTTTATATGGAAGCACAACAGATTGAGCTACGTAATCATGAATGGCTTTCTTTTTTGAATTGCTGTTAACGGTTAGTAATGACACCCAACCTAAAAGTGATTTAGTCATAAAACGAATTATAGCAATGAGGAAGTTGATGTTTCTATTCTCGTTAGCTTCTTGTTTTACTACAATATCATTGAAAAAATGACCTAAAGTTGCGCCAAAAATGGAAACTAGAAGAGGTTCGTAAAGGATAAATAGACTAACAAAAACAGATATTCTTATATAATTTGGAATACTTTCAAAAAGATTAAAAACTTCCACAGCGGCATACATTAAAACGATGATGGCAATACTATCGATTATAACGGCTTTTATTCTAGTGGATATTGGAGCGTATTTTGTTTGCATATTTAAATTTTTTTAAAATTCCCAAAAACCATTGAGGTAAGTAAGAGTCCTATTCCAAGACCCATTAAGGATCCTTTCATTAAATCCGTTAATTCCATAAATTGAGAAAATATTTGCGACGTAGAAATAACGAGCATTCCAATAGACATTAGAGTTAATGTTTTTCTCTTGGTGGTATTTTTCATCTTAATGAGATTTTTGTAATTAGTATTTGGGTTTTAATTTTTGTTACAATACTTGTATTAAATTATTGTTAGTTACTATAGGTAAGTATTTTTTTTACCAGTAGTTTAAGTGGTGGAAGTAATTAATTTTCAACAGTTTTAACTATCATTTTTTCTTTTATAAATTGAAACCTCACGTAAAGTAACAAATAACCAACTAATAACAACACCAATAAATGAGCAAAACCATTGGTAATGTTATCTAGCTTAGCACCTTCAGTAGCTAAAGCATTAAATATATTGAAATAAGGTGTAGATGGTAATAAGTTTGCAAATACTTTTAAACCTTGTGGCATGGAATCAATAGGCCAAGAATATCCGGAAACTAAGAATAGCGGGTAGGTAGAAAACGCCATAATTTCTGTCCAACCAATGGCTGTTTTAAAAAATGATGCAAATAAGGTTGTGTATATAATTAGAACAGAGATAAACAGTAAACTCAATAACAGATGTAAAAAGATAGAACCATTAAAACTAAGCGAGAAAAACGGAAATATTAATTTGTAGAAAACAAAAAAGTATATAATGTAAAGCAATATGTAATAAGAACTTTTTGCAGAAAGGATTTTAGTAAACTCAAAGAAGTTTAATTTTTCTGAATGATTAAAAAGGCCATGTTTAAATTCATGCACAATGCTTTGTCCAAAACCAATTATTAATGTTTGTTGAATAATTAAAATTAATAAAATAGGCAATAAATAATCGCCATAATTATTAGTAGCATTATAAATCGATTTAAAAACAGGCAGTATGGGCTGTGCTTTTTGTTTAGCAAGTTCTACGGGTATGTTATTAGAAACAAAATATTGCATTCTAACACCTCCAGCCACAGTTAAAATAACACTTTGAACGGCTTTGTTTATTTCGTTTGAAGTTAAAAATTTAGTGTTGTTTAAAATGAGTTCTACCTGTGAACCATCTAAATTGATGGTTTTCCTTTGAAAGTTTTTCGGTAAAACAAGAATACCCTGAACCTCTAGATTATTAAAATGAAACATAGCATCTTCTATAGACGAATAGTGTCCTTCTACAGATATTTTTTCAGAAGTATTTACTAATTGAGAAACCTTTCTAGATAAATTTGAATGATCAAAATCTACCACCGCAATAGGGATTTCTGTAACGTTTTTTTCAGCGTAAATAGAGCCAATAAAAAAAGCATAGAGTATGGGTGCTACTAAACACGTAAGTAGTATGCTTTTGTCGTCAAAAATGAGAGCTAATTCACTTTTAAATATGGAAAACCATTTTTTCATACAGCTACTTTTTTATTACGAAACATAAATATGCTCACGGTTATAACATAGCCTACCAAAAAGAAAACCAACAAATTTACAGTCGGTTGTATTAAAAAAGAGAAAGGTGTGTTCATCTCCATGCCTTTTATAAAAGCGTTTAAAAAATGGGTGTAGGGTATAAGTTGGGCATACCAAGCATTAAAAGCTGGCATGGCCATAATAGGGAATGTAAAGCCGCTAAATACAAATGCTGGTGAATTGTAAACAAAAGATACATCCATGGCAATCGCTTCGTTTTTAAAAATTGTAGAAATCATAATACCCAACATGGCATTTGCAATTACAAACGCTAAAACTACCCATAGAAATGGCAAGGTACTTTCACTTGAAGGAATGCCTAATAGCGGATGCACTACAGAGAAAATAAAAATAGCAACTATCAACCCGAGTAGGGTGTATGCTATCAATTTTCCTAAAATAATTTTAAAAACACTACCATTCGCGAGGTTTAATAATGCGTTATAGGTTTCATTTGAATATTCAGAATTAATAGATCTGGCAGCCAGAAGAAATACGATCATTTGTAATAAAACCGTGGTTAATCCCGGAACTAAATAATACAAATAATTATAATAAGCATTGTAAAGTGGTTTAGTGATTACCCTAATAGGCATAACCATTTTAATGGCTTTCTCGTGCGGAATTCCGTTAAGTTTAAAGGTTTGCAAATTAATTCCCGAAGACATGGTATTTATAAAAGTGGCGGCTTCTTTGTAAATAAGGTTGCCGTATATAATGTTTGAAGAATTGGTGTAAACCAATAATTTTTCTTGTTTTCCGTTTAAAATATTTTTCTGAAAATTCTTCGGAATTACATAAAACCCTTTAATTTCAGGATGATTTATGAAAATGTCGTTTATATTATCGTTAGAGTTCAAAAACTGAATGATGTTTAACTTCGGAGAAGCTTCCACATTGCTAATTACTTTTCTGCTTAAATCGGTGTGATCTAAATCTAAAACGGCAATAGAAACATTTTTTATAGCGCCTTCTTCATAAATAGCGCCTAGATAAAAGAAAACGCCAATAGGAATTACAAATAAAAGCACCCAAGCGGTAGGCCTTTTTTTAAGCCTTATAAACTCCCGTATTATTATTTGTAGTATGGTTTTCAAAATTGAATATTAAGACTCATGCCTGGACGTAGACCTTTAATTTTTTCTGAAGGTGTTAAATGAATTTCAAAAGTTTTCATATCCAATCGGCCTTTATCGGCAGTTGGAACCCAATCTGCAAAATCGGCCATTGGTGCAATATAAGTTACCTTAAATGTATGCGACTCATTATTAAAAGCTGGTAAGTTTCCTGAGATTTCTGTTCCCATAGAAAAATCTTTTAAAAAATCTTCCCTCACGTGAATTACAGCATATATTTCTTCTAATTTCTGAATAGTAAATATGGGGTAACCAGCAGGCATCACTTCACTTTCTTCTGCTAATTTTGATGAAATTTCACCAGAAACGGGAGCGTAAATCTCCAATTCTTTATAATAAGCTTTCGCTTCACTTACTTTTCCTCCGGCAGCATTCATTTGGCCTTTGGCGGCTTTTTTGTCTTCAACTCTAGCTCCTTCTTTTGCCATTTCAAACATATATTTGGCTGCATTCATTTGGTCGAAAGCCGCATCGCGCTTAAAGGTGATTTCATCCATTTGTTGTTGAGATATCAAGCTGTCTTTAGCCATGGCTTTTAATCTTTTAAAAGATTTTTCTGCAAAGCTATATTGACTTTTAGCCATTTTATATTTGTCTTCTACGGCCGATAATTCTTGGCTTCTAGCTCCAGAGTTTGCTTTATCGCTTACCGATTTAGCAGCATCAAACATGCCTTCAGCTTGCTGAATTTTAGCATCCAGAATATCACTTTCAATAGTTGCGAGTAGTTGTCCTTTTTTAACTTGGTCGCCTAGCTTTACATAAATGGTTTCTATGCGACCAGGAACTTCGGAAGCCACACGGATTTCGGTGGTTTCAAATAAACCAACAAAAACACGATTTTCATTTTCGTTAGGTTTTAAAAGAAGCAACAAAAATATGCCGATAACGATAATTAACACCGGAACGATTAATATAAGAATTTGCTTTTTGTTTTTCATAATAGAATAAGTTTCTAATTTTTCAAATTTTCAATTTGTAAACTCCCTGTTGAGATTAATAAATCTAATGCAACCATACGTTGTTGTGCTACAAAATTGTAATAGTTAAGCACGGCATTTTGATATTCTGTTTCGGTTTGCAAGCGATCTGATATTGATATTAACCCTTCGCGGTAACTTTTAATTGCTAGATTTAAGCTGTTTTTGGCAACCTGCATTTCTTGCGCTTTTAATACCAATTGTTGGTTTTTAACATCAAAATTTACCTGTACTTTTTTTGCGAAAAGTTCTAGTTTTTCTTCAATATCACTTTTTTCTTCTTCAATTATATTTTTCTCAATACGTGCTATGTGTGTTTCGTTGGTATGTTTTAAGCCGCTAAATAATTCCCATTGCATACCAACACCCAAAAAGTAAGCAGGAGCTAATTCGAATTTATCTAATTCTAAATTTATATTTTCACCACCAGGAAGTGCGTAAGGGGTTTCTAAACTGGCATTAAATAAATTAGAGTAAGATAGGGAAGCCACCGCTTGAACCTTTGGTAAATAGGCGTTTTTGTTCATTTTTAACTTATAATCGTAAGCTTTTACAGAAGCGTTTAAGGCTTTTAATTCTGGACGATCACTAAAGTTTTGTCCTATGTTTTTTAACGTCCATGGCGTTAATTCGAAGCTGTAATTTTCTAAAGTTGAAATATTTACATCTGTTAGCATAGAAAGTTTTAAATATAATAAACTGAGATTGCCGTGAAGTTCTACTTTTTTGGATGCTAAGTTTAATTCGGCTGCCGTAATTTTATCTCGATCGTAGGGAATGGCTAATCCATTTTTTATGGCTGTTTTTACTCTTTCTTTTTCCTTTGCTAAGCGTTCTTCACTTTTGGTGATAACAATTTCAGATTGTTTTAGTAATTCAATTGTATCAAAAGTGTCAATAACATCTTTTATAATATCTGCTTTTTCAGCATGAAGCATAAAGTTTTTTGCTTTAATTTTTTCTTCGGTGGCTTTAGATCCATATTTTACTTGTAAGCCAGAAAACAGCAGGGCTTTGGCCGTTAAGTTTGCATTGAAAATTTGGCCTTGCGTATTGAATCTCGAGTCGCCTTCAAATAATTCAATACCAGTAATTGGTAACTGTAGCGTTGGGATGTCGATATCTATTCTACTCGATGCGTAGCCATACTTGGCATCGGCTTCTAGAGTTGGAATAAAGTTCTGACGGATAATTTTTCTTTCTATGCTGTCGATAGAAAGTTCATGAATTGATTTTTTTAAGGCATAACTTTTTTCTAAACTTCGGTTAATTAAATCGATTTCAATGACGCTTAAATTATTCTGGGCCATTAAAGAACTCATGCAAAAGAAGCTGAAGAAACTTATATAAATTAATTTTTTCATACAACACAAATAATAGAAGAAGTTAGTAAAACCATCATAGTAAAATAAAAAATTATATTATGGTTAATTAACGGTTACGTACAAGAATAGTACGGTTTTGCGTGCGAGGAATTTCCTGATGAAAATTAGACGTAGCAAATACGCTACTACCTTTATTTAAGCACTAAATTACGGAATTATTTCTATATGATGTAACCACATCGTTTTTATTTTTCTTAGAAAATAAGTTGGTTAATTTGGTCTCTTATAGAGAAAAGAAAAAGGACAATTAAAAGTGTAAAAAGACTCGTTTTGAATTTTACGTATTCTTTTTCTTTATACCTTTTCATGGTTTTGTAAACTAAAAAAAGGGCTAAAAGAACTATTGGAAGTGAATTTAATATGAAGTCCATATACCATAATTTGGCAATTCTACTCGAACTAGCACCGGAACCATATAAGAGGAAGAAAACTAAAGTTTCAATAAAAATTAGTAATAATAGAACTCCAAAGAACAATATTGAATTAATTACAATGCTGAGATAATTTGTCTTTATTTTGAGGAATTCTGATGGTTTCAATTAAGATTTTTTAGTTGATTTAATTGAGATTATAAGCCATAAACATCCACTGATAAAACAAGCTATTCCCAATAAAATCAATATCGTATTTGTCGGGTGGCCAATTTTGGTTGTATAGCCAATTCCGGCAAGTAACCAACCTAAAATGATTGTTATTGTAGAGGTTATTATTTTTAATGTTCTACTCATTTTAAAAGTTAGGGGAGTGGTTTTAATTATTTTTATTTGTTTAATGCGAAACTACTTTCAAACCGATAATCGAAATAATTAATGTTGAAATAAAAAATATACGCAAAGTTGTTGCGGGTTCATTAAAAACAAATATACCAACTAAAACTGTACCTACAGCTCCAATACCTGTCCAAACGGCATAAGCTGTTCCAATTGGGAGGTGTTGCGTTACTTTTAAAAGAAGTGACATACTTATTACTAAACAAATAATGAACGCGATGTACCAGTATGTAGATTCTATTCCTGTTGCTTCTTTGGCTTTACCAAGTGAGGTAGCGAAGGCAACTTCAAAAAGCCCAGCAATTACTAATAGTATCCAATTCATTTATTTTTATGTTTTAGTATTGATGTGTTATTTTGAAAATTCATTTAAAATTTTCATTGCTTTTTCTGTGTCTTTTACATCGACAAAAATATGATCGTGATAATAAGCTGCAACAACATTGCAGCTTATTCCATTTTTAGATAAAGCATTAGAAAATGCGGCTGTTAAGCCAACGGCTTCTAGGGACGAATGTACTGTAAGTGTAATCCAAGATGCTATAAAAGAATACTCTAAACCCAATTGGTCTGCCACTTCTTTTTTAGTAATAATGGTAGTGCTTTCTTCTTCTTTAAAAGTCATTATAATTTGGCTCAATTTAATAAGCTCCAAACGTTCTGTTTTACAAAATACAAATTCGCCTAAATTGTGTTTAGGTTTCATTGATTTTAAAAGCATTTCTAAATTTTTTTCTCCGCTCATTTATTTAGTGCTTTTGTTTAATTTTTGTAGCTCTTTTAAGGTTGCTTTACCAACGCTATGTGCAGATTGTGGGTTTTGCCCTGTTACTAATCTTTGGTCTGTAACAACGTGTTCCGTAAAAGGAGCCGATTTTTCGAAAATAGCACCATGTGCAATTAATTGATCTTCTAGTAAAAAAGGAACCACATTTTCTAGTTTAACTTTCACCTCTTCTTCATTAGTAAAAGCGTTAACTTTTTTGCCGTCTACGAGATAGAGTCCGTTACTTAATTTAATGTTTACAATGCCAGCAGGACCATGACAAACAGCGCTTACTACGCCATTGTTTTCATAGATTTGTTTTGCTATTTCGGCAATTTCAGTATTGTCTGCAAAATCCCACATCGCTCCGTGACCACCTGCATAATGGATGGCTAGATAGTCTTCCGGATTTACTTCACTAGGTTTTTTAGTGTTTTCAATTTTGTTACGATAAACATCGTTATCCCAAAATTTCTTATTAATAGAATCATTCATGTTAAATGCATCTACAGGTGCTTTTCCTCCTTGTGGACTTACAAAATCAATCTCGTAACCAGCAGTATGCAATACATCCCATGGATGAGAAACTTCACCTAAATAATAACCTGTTTTTTCGCCAGTATTTCCTTTTTCGCTATGGCTGGTAACTACAAATAATATTTTTTTTAATGCTTTAGTTTCTGTTTTTATAGTAGATTTTTCTGTGTTGTTTTTATTATTACAGCCTATAAGAAGAAGCGTAAACAGTGATAGAATAAGAAGTGTTTTAATTTTTATTGTATTTAACATATCTAAAATTTATTTTAAAATTAGGTTTTAGATTATTCCTGTTTCTAAAAGATAAAATAATTTGATGACCTTTAGTTAAGAATAATACTATGTGGCAAAAGTCTAAAACATATTGAAGATATCATTTAACAAATGATAAAAACGACATTTATTTTATGTTCGCTCTAATTCGGCTTAAGCTAACTTGGGTAATGCCTAAATAGGAGGCAATATAAGATAATTGCACACGCTGTATAATGCTGGGGTAATTTTCTAGAAGTGCCAAGTATCTTTCGGTTGCAGTATTGAATTGTAAGGCAATAAGGCGTTTTTCTGATTTAATAAGTTCTAATTCTGAAAATTTGCGTCCCCAATTTGCAATTTCAATATCTTCTAAAAAGAGTTCATGAAGTTTTTCTGTTTTTAATTCGTAAAGATCACAATCTTCTAATAATTCTACATCTTCGTAGCCTTTTTGATTATTGACATAACTTTGCATAGAAACAATAGGATCGCCTTCTTGGCCAAACCAAAAAGTAATTTGATTTTCATCTGAAAAAGCATAGGCTCTTGCAATTCCTTTTTTTATGAAATAAATACTGGTTTCAATTTTATTTGCTTTGAATAAAATATGTCCTTTTGGAAACTTGACTTCAACTATCGACTCTTTTATTAAACTTTTTGAAGCCTTTGTTAACGGGTATATATTATCAATAATTTGATTTATTTCCATGTGTTTATTCGAAATCAGTTATTTACGATTAAGGTGTTTTGTTTAAATGTAGTATTTATTTAAAGTTCTTTAATGTATATTCAAACCACATTTGCAACACTTTTAACTTCTCTTTTTGCGAATATGTTGAAGTGGATATATAGCCATTTCTCCATTTGTAGTATTAAAAAAGAATAAATATATAGTATGGTTTTCGTTGTATCCGAAAGTTTAGTAATTAGAAATTCTGTTTTATTATTTTTTAAAAACTCTTTTTATTAGTAGGGTAGAACTAGAGGTTATTAAACTAACTTTTCAATTATTTTATCCAGTTCAACTTCTTTTTGAGTGCCTATTAGAAACTTTTCTCCACTTAGAAGTTCAATAGCCAAACCTTTGTTTCCTTTCATATTGTATACGGTTCCATGTTTTGTCCAAGGACGGATCCCCCAACCTCCAACAAAGCCATAATTTACCATTTCAGCGCTTTTTATTTCTGTCCAATTCACTTGCTTCTTGATAAAGGGGAAGAAATTTATTCGGATTTCATTTTCGTTAATTTCAGTTTTTAGTCGCATAAACCAGAAGATTGCTATAAGGCAAAATACAGACACACTAAAAATAATTAAACCTAAATCGGACATAGGTTTATCTCCAAATTGTTTTCCGAGAATTAGCTGCTTGTAAATTCCTATAATCGGTATAATTCCGATTGTGATTAAAATAAGCCAAACCCACCATTGCGTAAATTTCTGATTTTCTTTAAACTCGATTTTCATTTTGTATATGGGGTTTTTTAAGCTTGTTTGTGATATCTATGATTAAAAATAGTTGCGGATTTGTGTGCGAGGATTTTCCGAAGGAAAATCAGACGTAACAAACACGCAACGACCTTTGATTAAGTACTAAGCCGCAATTATTTTTATACAGTGTTGACAACCGTATTTTATATTATTCCAGTTAAATATTCAGACCCATTTTCAATTAGTTCTTTTACTATTTGTTTTCCAGCTTCTCCAGGAATTACTTTTAAAAAATTGGATAAAATATTCCTTGATTTTTGAGTTGATTCCTCGTCAGCATCATTTTCTTTAATATCACTTAAGCTTCTGATTAACTCTTCTCTTTTTTCTATTGAATTTGTGTTTTCATAAACTAATTTTAAGAATTTTCTATCAAGTTCGTCAATTTTATTATCCTTTGAATTAATAATTAAATCAGCAAATTGTTGATTTCCTCCGTAAATATTTTGATTATTTATTTTCATCCTTTATTTTTTATTTTATCTGCAAATTGCTGGTCCCCTCCGTTTATTATTTGTGTATGTATAACGTTTTCCTTTTTTGCAAAATCAGAACTCAATTCTTTTAAATGGTCAACTTGTCCAGAAAGAAGATTGTTTCTTAAACTAGCTAATTCTAAACTATGTTTTAAGCTAGTAACTTGATGCTTTAAATCTAACACAAGTAAATTGAAATCTGTTTCGCTAATATCGGTTTCAACATTAACTTTTAAGTTCTCTATATTTTGTTTAGTAAAATTTAAATATTCATTAAGATAATTTCCTATGGTCTCAATATCGCTATCATCAGGAACTAATAAAGAAATGTCGAGACCGTCTCTTAATTTTACAATGTTAAATTCAATTTTTTCTCCTTTAGCATGTTTAACGTAATCTGAAAAATATTCCAAGAATTGATTATAACTCGTAACGAGTTCGGATGGTATTTTTATATTTAATTCCTTATTATGCTTTTTGTTGTCCAAAATCATTTTTTTAAATGAAGTTGGTGAGCAACTTTTAAATCCAATTTGAAGTTCTTTTTTTCTAAAATAAAATTTAATTAAATCTTCAAAATCCTTGCTCAAATCAAGAGGCGTAACTAATAAAGGTTTAACTCCGTATATGTCATCTGAATTATACATTTCAGTAGAAAACCCTGAAATTATATTTTTTGATTTTATTAATTTCTCAACAGATTTACCATTTAGTATAATTGTGTTTGAACTTAAGAATGAGTTACCGAAGTTTATTGTTCTATTGTGAAATCTTCCACTTGTAATATCATCGGTTTCTTTGTCTTTAATTTTTGAAGTTCTCTGATAAGTATTTACACTTAAATTATAATAGGTTATTTGGTCAATAATTTCATCATAAATATATACCCCTAAACCAAATTCGCTATTTTCAATTCTCTTCTTTTCTGCTGCTTTTTCAGCAACAATTGAACTATTAACTAGCGAAATTAATTTATCAATATCAACAGGGTATTTATCAATGATTTTTAAAAATAAATCATCATTTTTACGCTCTCTGTAATTAGTTTTTAGATGACTAATTTCAATAGGTTTTATTCCAAATTCTTTAGCAATATCATATTGGAATATTCCGTATTTTCTTTTGATTAAATCAATTAATCTATATACAAATTTATAGTAGCTTCCTTGTGAAAGTTTTTCTTCTATTTCGTCTATTCGATTCATTTTCTTATATGGTTGCACAATAACAATATAAAGCCAATTACCTTTATCTGCCTTATATTAATCTGTTCTTTATAATTATTATTTCATTCTATAGTTCTTCAAGCATTTCATTGTAATCGTATTGTAAATCCTCATGTAGGCCCGAAATTATTTTTTTAGCCATGAGTAATTGGCGATCGTATAAGTTTACCAATTGTGTGCTACGTTTAATGCTTGGTGAAAAGTTTTTTAAGGTTTTACAGAAATAGATAAGTAGTTCGGCTTCTGTTTCTTTTTTCTGAGAGTAGCGCACATACTTTTTTACGTTTCTTAGAATTTTACGAACCGATTTCCTGATATAAAAAAAACTATCTCTGTTTATGGTTTCAAACTCATCATCTATATATGTTTTAACCGATTGAATATAATCATCCTCATGAGCCGATTCAAACAATAAATAGGTAAGGAGTTCTTTGTTTTCTTTTTTAAAGCGCGATAACCTAAGGCAAAGCGCTATCAATTCGCTTTGCGACTGATGTTGTAATTCTTTTTTTATAGCGACTGCCGAAACTGCTTTCATTTATAAATAAATTAGATTTTAAATTTAATAAAATAATACGGAATTGGCTGTGCTTAGATATAGAAAGTATAGCCGAATAATATTTTATGAAAAACGTGAGGAAATATGTTTGTAAAAAGAAAGGCTTTGCTCGGGAAAACCTAGCAAAGCCTTTTGTGTGATATGTTTATATGCAAAACTTTTACCTATCTCAATTTAGGAAATTGCACAGGGTTAGTTTCGTGCATTACAGCATAAATAGCTTCAAAAATATCTTCTGCAGATGGTTTAGAGAAATAATCACCATCATTACCATAAGCTGGTCTGTGTGATTTTGCTGCTAATGTTTTTGGAGCACTATCTAAATACTGAAAAGCATTTTGTTTGTTTAATATTTCATCTAAAATATATGCCGACGCCCCACCAGGAACATCTTCATCTATAATCATTAAACGGTTTGTTTTTGCGATACTTTTTACAATATCATGATTAAGATCGAAAGGAATTAATGATTGTACATCAATAATTTCAGCATCAATACCAAGGGCTAACAAATCTTTAGCGGTTTGCTCTACAATGCGTAAAGTAGATCCGTAAGATACTAAGGTAATATCGGTTCCTTCTTTTACGGTTTCAACCACGCCAATAGGTGTTTTAATAGCGCTAAGGTTGCTTGGCATTTTTTCTTTTAAACGGTAACCATTTAAACATTCTACCACAATAGCAGGATCGTCTCCTTGAAGTAGGGTGTTATAGAATCCAGCAGCTTTAGTCATGTTTCTTGGTACCAAAAGGTGTACACCTTTAACTAAGTTTAAAATACCACCCATTTGCGACCCAGAATGCCAAATACCTTCTAGTCTATGGCCACGAGTTCTAATAATTAATGGTGCTTTTTGCTTACCTTTTGTACGGTAATGTAGTGTGGCTAAATCGTCACTTATAATTTGAAGTGCGTATAAAATATAATCTAAGTACTGAATTTCAGCAATAGGGCGTAAGCCTCTTAATGCCATACCAATACCTTGACCAATAATAGTTGCTTCGCGAATACCAGTATCTGCCACTCGTAATTCTCCAAATTTTTCTTGTAAACCTTCTAAACCTTGATTTACATCTCCAATCTTTCCGGTGTCTTCTCCAAAAACTAAAACTTCGGGATGACTACTAAAAATAATATCGAAATTATCACGTATTATAATACGTCCATCAACTAATTCAGAATCGTCTGTATAAGTAGGTTTAATTTCTTTAATTCTTATGTTTGCACGTTGTGTTTCAGAATATAGATGCGAACTGAAACTGTGTTGTGTTTTTGCTATATTATTGTTTATCCAATTACCGAGCGTTGTTGTTTCGGCATTAGTTTCACCAAGGGTAAGGCGAAGTACTTTTCTAGAGGTCGATAAAATATCTTTTCTGGTAGGTTCTCCAATAGCTTCTAAATCGGTAGCCAATTTCGAGATAAAAACGCGGTTAGCACTTTTTGACGCTACTTGCTTTAAAATATTAACAATCTCTAATTGTTCTTTTTTAATAGGTCTTAAAAACGTGTTCCATGCATTCTTTTTAGCATCACGTACGTTTCTTTTAGCTGTACGCTCAATGTCTACTAAAGCTTCATTGGTTGCAATGCCGCTTTCAATAATCCATTGGCGCATTTGTGTATTACAATCGTGCTCGGTTTCCCATTCTAATCGTTCTGCATTTTTGTAACGTTCGTGCGATCCAGAGGTAGAGTGGCCTTGTGGTTGCGTTAATTCTACAACATGTATTAAAACAGGTACATGTTCTTCTCTAGCAATTTTAGCCGCTTCTTGGTAGGTTTCCATTAAATTTGGATAATCCCAACCTTTTACTCTCAGGATTTCGAATCCTTTTTCTTTTTTATTACGTTGAAATCCTTTTAGAATTTCAGAAATATTTTCTTTTGTTGTTTGGTGTCTAGCATGAACAGAAATACCATACTCATCATCCCAAACACTTATAACCATAGGAACTTGTAAAACTCCGGCAGCGTTGATGGTTTCAAAAAACAGACCTTCACTTGTACTAGCGTTTCCAATAGTTCCCCAAGCCACTTCATTTCCTTTTACAGAAAAATTGTTAGTATTGATGTCTTTTACATTTCGGAAAATTTTAGAAGCCTGAGCCAACCCTAATAAACGAGGCATTTGCCCTGCAGTAGGCGAAATATCGGCACTAGAATTATATTGTTCTGTTAAGTTTTTCCAGGTTCCATTGTCGTTTAAACTATGGGTTACAAAGTGTCCACCCATTTGGCGTCCGGCCGACATAGGTTCTAATTCTAAATTAGTATTAGCGTACAAGCCAGCAAAAAACTGTTCTGTGGTTAATGCGCCAATAGCCATCATAAAGGTTTGATCGCGATAATAACCCGATCTCCAATCGCCTTTTTGAAAAGCTTTAGCCATAGCTAATTGTGGCACTTCTTTTCCATCGCCAAAAATACCAAACTTGGCTTTTCCTGTTAAAACTTCTCGGCGTCCTAACAAACTACACTCCCGACTGACTACAGCAATTTTGTAATCGTTTAAAACTTCTGTTTTAAAATCTTCGAAAGATAGATCATTTGTTACGTCTGGAATTGTCTGCATATTGTATAGTATCCTTTTTGCAAAAGTAGTTAATATTAACGATTTTTACAATGTTATGCGGCGTTAAAATATTGTTATTAATTTGATGAAATAATGTTTAGGCTTATTTCTGTTGAATTTTTCGTATTATTATCTAGGTGATTTTGATAATTCAATAAAAAATTAAAACCATCTGCGCCTAAATAAGCCAAGAAGAGCTTGTGGGTCTAAAGTGAATTTAAATCTGATTTTTTGGTCGTAATTTTCTTGACCAATTTCCCATCCTAAGTTAGAGTAGAGTGGAAGATAAATTTCAAAATAATCGGTAACTAAATTAATTCGAATACCAGAATCGTAAACCAAATGAGGGTCGCGATGCTTATTTTTAACCAAACCAATATCACCATAAAGTAAAACGTAGTTCCAAAGCGTTGTACTAGCGTTAAAGGTAGACATCCATTGGTTTGCAAAAGGTGTATCTAATTTAGATTTAAAACCACCTTCGGCTTCTATATATTGCTGACTAAATATACCTGAGGCTTCCGATCTGCCTAAATAGGAATAATCGAATAGGTAATCCGATGGACGATCTAGAGCAAAACTAAAATAGTTTGAGCTCGTTGGCAGACTATTTTTTATAAAAGCACCCGTATAAAAACGGATATTTAATTGCCTGTTACTTTCAAATAACCTTCTGTATTCGTAATTAAAGGCTAGTTTACTAAAATTTTTGGCGACTTGAAAATCAGAATACCAACTGCTATATTTTATAAGGTTATTATTCGAGTTGGTGTAGCGCGCATTAAAAACCGAATAATTAGGTTCGGTATCAGTTAAAACATTAGTTGGGTCTTGGTCCTGATCTCTGTTAATATCTAAATATCTAAAACTTAAAGATTCTCGTTTGTTAGATCTAAAGTCTGAATCGTCTCTAAAACTAAAAGAAATTGATGGCTGAATTTTACTCACAAATAAGTCCTCTGCGTAAGATTTGTAGCTTCCGGTGACACCGTAATTTACTGAATACAAATTCCTGTTTTCAAAATAATGTGTTTTAAAAACAGCTGCTCCACCCGTAAATGTTTTAGATTTAATGGCGTATTGTGGTTCTATTCTGTAGTTAAAAAGTTTTCTTAACACCGTTTTATTGTAAGCTCTCACACCAAGCGTAAGACCGTCATAAATATTATTAAATTCAACAATAGGCATAAAAAACACCTGGTTGTAATGAGGATCTTCAATATCTTGAAAAACTCTAAGTTGCAACGGTTTATTGTTGAAAAAGAAACCTTTTAGCGATTTCCAGTTGTCTCTTAAGTTGTTTTCCGGAATGCTATTTTCATAGTTTAAAGCTAATTTGTTGGCGCCATTTCTAGGCAAGGTAAAAGTTTTACTTCCCGAAATGTTTTCTAACCAAGTTTTAGAAATTATGCTATCGTTATTTAAAGTGTAGAGAGACACAGGCATGCTGTTGTTTCTTTTATTTTTAACGGTAAGCGTAATAGAATCTTCGGTTTTTGTAACGTTTTGTATTTTAAAATCTATCTTTTTCCGAGTCGCTATGTATTCAGAAAAAAACCAATCAATATCTTTATTTGTTTTAGATTTTATAAGTTTTTCAAATGCTTTTGTACTTGTTGGTTTTAGCTTATTCGTCTTCAAAAAAGATTCTATAGTATTTTCAACTACATCACCATTTACGAACTCATCTAAGTACTTAAGGCCAACGCCTGCCTTGTATTTATTGGCAATGTTTTTGTTAAACTTCAACAGAGAATCTTTGGCCATTGTTAAAGGTTGATCTCTATTAGTTCGCGCCATTAACATGTACGCTAAGGTGTATTTGTCGTTAAATTTCATGTCGGCAGCATGAAAAGGACGTACGGCCCAATAATCGCTAATACTACCTAAAAACTTCATGTTTGGGTAATATTCGTCAACATAATTAATGGTGTAGTAAATTTGAATACCATCTAGCAACCATTGCTCTTTTCTTGGGTTAAGCAGCAAGGTGTTTTCTAGGTAATTGTGCAAAGCAATCTTTAATATTTTAAGTTCGTACTCAAAATTATCAGGATACGGTTTTATAAAATTAGGTAAAAAATTAAGCCCATAAACGGGGTCTTTATCATAATCTATTTGTGTCAATAAAAGTTTTTCGTGAGGGTACTTATCAAAGGTTTTTAATAAAAATTTCGATATTTTCTCGTTAATTAAAACCTTATCAATAATCTCTAAACCGCCATCGTCAATATTGGAAACTATGGCAAAATTATCACCTTTAATTGTATTAAAATCAGCGCGTTTGCTTAAGAATAGCTTAGTGTTAACTCTGTCTTTTCCCTCTAGTTTTATGCTTTGTGCGTTTGCTAATTCTTTTCTTTCAATAACATCCAATTCCGATGTAATATGGTAACCCTTTGGATATTCAAGATCTAAGCTCACATCGGCTAACGGAATATACAAATCGTCTAAATCTTTATTGCTGTAATATTGCCATTCGCCATCGTAAATAGCAGGAGTAAAATACCAATAACGTAAGTTTAAGTCACCTGTATCCGTTATGCCATAACGCGTAAATTTACTGTTTGGCACCTGCACACGGTATTCTAATTTAATGGTATAACTCTCGTTTGGGTTAACTGGTTTTACTAAATTAACCTGTAAAATATCCATTTGGTTTTTTACTGGCGAGTACGTTAAAACGGCATCGTTTTGTTTGGCTAAAGTCACTACCGAAAAGCCACGATCTTCATTTTTAGCTAAATGAAAATCATTTTTATACTCATCTGCAATTCTGGTTGCTAAAGCTGTCTTTTTAGTAGAGTAACTGTTATTCCAATCGCTTAAATAAATTGTGCTAAGCGTGTCTTTGGAAGTGTTTTGGTAAGTAATTGTTTGTACAATTTCAATCGATTTGTTTTCAATATCAAATTTGGCTTTTAAGTCAATTTTATTCTGACTAAAACCAGTAAGACCAATAGAAGAAAACACGAAAAGAAATAAAAATTGTAACTTCAAATTATTTTAACATTAATAAGGTTTATAGTGCTTAAGGCTCTGCAATATAATAAAATAAGGTGGCTTAAAAATATTACTTTTCAGTTTAAGCAAAATTGTTTAGAATTAGAGAGAAACTCTATGTTTTTGGGCGTTACCCGAAAAGGGTCGGGCTTTCGGCAGTCGCTTTTTTGTGTTGCATAGGTGCAACCACACAAAAAGAGCTTCAACAATGCCTCAATCCCTAACGCAGGGCTAGCTTCTAAAACCAGTAATAGTAACTAGTTTAGAAGCTTTACCTGTGTATGTATTAAAAGTTAGGTGTTAATCTAGATTCTTTGTAGAAAGCGTCTAATATATCTATAACTTCATCTTCAGTATCAACTAAATGAATTAAGTCTAAATCCTTAGCGCTAATATTCTCAAAACTATCTAAAAGTGTCGTTTTAATCCAGTCAATTAAGCCTTTCCAGAAATCTGTACCTACTAGTATTATTGGAAATTTACCTATTTTATGTGTTTGTATCAATGTAATGGCTTCAAACAATTCATCTAAAGTTCCAAAACCACCTGGCATAACAACAAAACCTTGAGAGTATTTTACAAACATTACTTTTCTAACAAAAAAGTAATCGAAATCTAAACTTTTATCGTTGTCAATATAAGGGTTGTCATGTTGTTCAAAAGGCAATTCAATATTTAGTCCAACCGAAGTTCCACCGCCTAAATGCGCACCTTTGTTACCTGCTTCCATTATTCCTGGTCCACCGCCAGTGATAACACCGTAACCGTGTTCAACAATTTTACCAGCTACTTTTTCTGCTAATTTATAGTATTTGTGATCTGGCTTAGTACGTGCCGATCCAAAAATAGAAACACAAGGTCCTATTTTACTCATTTTTTCGAAACCATTAACAAACTCGCCCATTATTTTAAAAATGGCCCAAGAATCGTTTGTTTTATTTTCATTCCAACCTTTTGGGTGTTGTTCTTTTTTCATATGTATTATTCTGTTTTAAAAGTTTTTTTAATTTGTTTACTTTCCGTTTTTAAGCTCTAGCTTTAAAAAGCGAGCGGTATGGCTCTTTTTGTGTTTAGCAACTACTTCGGGAGTACCTTCTACAATAACCTTGCCACCGCCTTTACCACCTTCGTAGCCAATATCAATAACATGATCGACCGTTTTTATAACGTCTAAATTATGCTCTATAATTAAAACGGTATTGCCTTTATCTGCTAATTTGTTCAAAACAATCATTAACACCCTAATGTCTTCAAAATGCAGACCTGTAGTAGGTTCATCTAGAATATAAAAGGTATTGCCGGTGTCTCTTTTGGAAAGCTCTGTAGCTAGTTTTATACGCTGTGCTTCACCACCTGAAAGGGTTGTGCTTTGCTGGCCTAAAGTAATATATCCTAAGCCAACATCTTGTATAGTTTTTACTTTTCTGTATATTTTAGGAATGTGTTCAAAGAAATCAACGGCTTCATCAATCGTCATATTCAATACATCACTAATCGATTTTCCTTTGTAACGAATTTCTAAGGTTTCTCTATTAAAACGTTTCCCTTGGCAGGTTTCACACTCCACATAAACATCAGGAAGGAAATTCATTTCAATAACGCGTAAACCACCACCTTGACAGGTTTCACAACGTCCGCCTTTTACATTAAAACTAAAACGACCTGCTTTGTAACCACGAATCATGGCCTCAGGAATTTTTGCAAATAGGGCTCTAATTTCACTAAACGTTCCTGTATAAGTGACAGGATTACTTCGTGGCGTTCTACCAATAGGCGACTGGTTAATATCAATAACTTTATCAATATGTTTTAAACCTTTTATGCTTTTATAAGGCATCGGTTTTTTAACGCCATTAAAATAATGGGCATTTAAAATAGGGTAGAGGGTTTCGTTTATTAAAGTCGATTTACCGCTACCAGAAACACCAGTAACGCCAATCATTTTTCCTAACGGAAATTTAACCGATACATTTTTTAAATTATTACCCGTACAGCCTTTAAGCTCTAAGAATTTACCATTACCTTCTCTACGTTTTTTAGGGATTTCAATTTCTTGCTTTCCGTTTAAGTAATCGGCTGTTAAAGTATCGTGAGTTTTTAATTCTTCTGGAGTACCAATGCTAATTATATTACCACCGTGTTTTCCTGCTTTTGGACCAATATCTATAACGTAATCGGCGCGCTCAATCATGTCTTTGTCATGTTCAACCACAATTACAGAGTTTCCGATATCTCTTAAAGCAACTAAAGAGTTTATTAGTTTTTCGTTATCACGTTGGTGTAAACCAATACTTGGTTCATCTAAAATATAGAGTACACCAACCAATTGCGATCCAATTTGAGTTGCTAAACGAATACGCTGTGCTTCTCCTCCAGAAAGTGATTTTGAGCTTCGGTTAAGCGATAAGTAATTTAAGCCTACATCTAGTAGAAACTGTAATCTAGACTTAATTTCTTTTATTACTTCTTCAGCAATTTTTAGTTGTTTTTCAGAAAGGTGTTCGTTTAGGTTTTTAAACCATTCGGATAATTCTACAATATCACTATTGGCTAATTCGGCTATGTTTTTTTCGTTTATCTTAAAGTAAAGCGATTCTTTTTTTAATCGAGACCCTTCGCAAACCGGACATGTAATTTTATCCATGTAATCTTTAGCCCAACGTTTTAAAGAAGTCGATTCGGCTGTTTTATATTGATTATCAATAAAATTAGCAACACCTTCAAAATCAATTTTATAATCGCGGGTTACCCCTAAAGTTTTACTTTCAACCGAAAATTTATCATTGCCACCATACATAATAATTTGTTTGGCTTCCTTTGGGATATCTTTGTAAGCGTCGGTTAATTTAAAATTAAACCGTTGTGCAATAGTTTCTAACTGCTTAAAAATCCAAGAGTTTTTTTCTGGACCATGCGGTGCTAAGGCGCCATTTTTAATAGATAAACTATCGTCAGGAACAATTTTGTTTTCGTTTACTTGGTATAGTTCGCCAATGCCACTACAATTATCGCAAGCACCTTTTGGTGAGTTAAATGAGAAGTTGTTTGGTTCTGGATTTGGATAAGAAATTCCCGAAGTTGGGCACATTAAACTTCTACTAAAGTAACGAGCTTCTTGGGTGTCTTGGTCTATTACCAAAAGCACATCTTCACCATGATACATGGCTGTGTTTATGGTTTCAGTAAGGCGTTTATCATTATCTGCGCTATCGTCAATTTTTAATCTGTCGATTACAATTTCAATATCGTGATTTTTATAACGGTCGAGTTTCATACCTTTTACAAGGTCTTTTATTTCGCCGTCTGTACGGACTTTCACAAAGCCTTGTTTTGCAATTTGCTCAAAAAGTTCGCGGTAATGCCCTTTTCTAGAGCGCACTACAGGCGCTAGAACATTAATACGTTTTCCTTTAAAATCTTTTAGAATAAGCGCTTTAATTTGGTCGTCGCTATAGCTCACCATTTTATCGCCCGTATTGTAACTGTAAGCATCACTAGCACGTGCAAAAAGCAAGCGCATAAAATCGTAAATTTCTGTAATAGTACCAACCGTAGATCGTGGCGATTTACTTGTGGTTTTTTGTTCTATAGCAATAACAGGGGAGAGGCCGTCTATTTTATCAACATCCGGACGTTCTAATCCACCTAAAAATTGTCGGGCATAAGCCGAAAATGTTTCTATATATCGGCGTTGCCCTTCGGCATAAATAGTATCAAAAGCTAAAGACGATTTTCCACTCCCCGACAAACCTGTAATAACCACAAGCTTTTCTCGGGGAATGGAAACGTCTATATTTTTTAAGTTGTGAACTCGCGCTCCTTTTACTTCAATAAAATCATCAAATTGGCTCATAAATTGGCAAAAGTGCGAAGTTACGATTTTTGATGTTAAAATCTTGTGAAGATTAATTGTCTATTTTGTTAAAAGGAATTACGCTTAGAATAGTGTAATTCTTCTGCATGCCTTGGTTTACGCTGCATTATATTACAGACAGTTCACCAGAATTGATGGAAGCATCGTAATTCGCTTTTACAGTTTTTAAATATCCAAAAAACTTGCTACCATCTTTTTTTTCCAAAATCACATATTTTGTGCCTTTGTTACACGTTTTTATATCGCTAACTACAACTTCGCTGCCTTGAACACTTTTGTAATTGGCAATTTTACCCTTTTTTACTAAAAAGTTTAATTTAGGGAATTTAACATGATTGTATTTTTGCCCTGTTGGCGCATTTACAATAAGTTGATCTCCAATTTCTGGCGTGCCTTGTGCACTTAAAGCCATAGTGAAAACAGATAAACATGCGGTAAATAATAATTTTCTCATAATTTTTAAGGTGTATTTAGTTATAGGTTTTATTAAAAATATATCTTAAAAACATTCAGGTCAAGGGCTTTAAGATTAATTAACAAATACTTCAAAACTAACGTGAAAGCAGTAATCCCTATAAAAAATAGGGTGGTTTATGTTTCTGTTATTGTCTAAAATAGTTGTGGTGTATTATTCTGGATATCTATGTAAATGAAGTAATCGGTTTTTCTATTTGTACCCTCTAAAATTATGGGTTGAATCAAATTATTTTTCTGAACGACTTTAACAAGAAATTAAGAATGTTTTGAGTGTTTGATGAGTGAAAATTTCATCTAAAATTATTTAGTTTTAGTATTATTGTGTTTAAAATATAAAAACAACTTCATATGAAATTATTAGGTATAGGATCTCGAATTAATCATGCCACTCATGGAAAAGGTGTGGTTACTAATGTAACATCTCAGCATTATTGGGTAACGTTTATAGAAACCGGATTAGAAACTATTGATTTAGATAGTGATTTTGAAATTATTGAAGCTGCTGATGGCGATGTAGATGCTGTAAGTTTTTCTGAAGTTGAAAGTAGCTTGGTTAAAATATTAAAGCAATGGAGTGATGTGAGTGAGATTGTGCCTATTGCTGATAAGTATAAAGGCGGAAAACTTATTTTAGAACCGGCCGATGCTAGCATGAAACCTTATGAGTTACCGATTGATAAGTTTTTTCATAAAATAATTATGGTTCGCGATCGCTTGCGTGTTATGGAACAACGTATTAACGCCAGTGATTTGGATGAACAAGGTAAAATAGACTTGCAACAATATATTACTAGAATTTATGGCAGCTTAACTAGTTTTAATATTTTATTTAAATCGAAGGCGCATAATTTTGTTGGCCAACGTAGCAAATAAAATGGGTTTAACTAATTAAGGTAAGCTCGCCAGAATTGTCAATTTTATATTCAAAATAAAACCACTTTTTTAATTTAGATTTTTCTTCAATTTTAAAAGCAGTTATCAAGCGATCTCCATCTGTTTTAAGATAGATAGCGCCGTAAACGTCTACATTGGTTTTTGCTAAATGGTTAATGCCTTCTTCGATTAAAGCGTTGAGCTTATCCGAGGGATTTTTCACCATTTTGGCAATGTTTTTCTTCAAGGTAGAGATTACGTTTTTATCTTCATGTTCTCGTGTAGAGCGTTGTAGTTCTGTGGAAAGTAAAACGGGAGAATCGCCTCTGCCGTATTTTCCTAAGCGCCCTAATAAATCTGGTCTTGGATGTACGTGACCTTCTTGATCTCCAGAAGAAATTACAAAGCAAGCCGGATTTACAGCCGACATAAATTCGTTAGTAACATCTGCTGCTCCGTGATGACAAACCTTCATTACTTCAGCATTAAACCAATGTTTTGCTTCTTCTATCATGGTTTTTGATGCTTCGGTACCGTATCTAGGAAACGATTTTCGTTTTGTATAATATTTTAGAAGAAATTTTTCGGCAGGCTTATTTAAATCTCCACCAAATAATACTTTAAATTTTCCATAATGCAGTCTCAAAATTATAGAATGGCCGTTTTTTGTTTTTCCATAATCGCTTATTTTTTCTAAACGAACATTATCATTTTCATCTTTATCCGTTACAGGTCCGAGGACTTCTATGCTGTAATTTTTTCCGTCGGAAGGCGCAAAGTCTGGCATGTAAATTCTATCATTTTCATGAGTGCTTTGGCTTGAGTCTGTAGAGAGCATTTTGAAATCCTTAATTTTAGGATTGTTTAAAGCGGCATGCATAACCTTTGGAAATACATATCTACCAAAGTTTGAATTATCACTAAAATGTGCTTCAATGTCAGTTTTGTTTATGGCTAAATTTTCAATGTATTTCTTTTTGGTCTTAGCATCTTTTTTATAACCGCCAACTTTATCAAAAGTTCCTTTTACTGGACGCTCTACCAAACCGTTTTGATAAATAGTGTTAAATCCAATGGTGTTATTCTCAAATATAGATTTAAACCCGTAGTAATGGTCCATATCGGGATGGGTAATTATGGCTGCTTCAAATTGAAATCCACGGTGAGCAAACCTGCCTTCGAGAAAGGTTTTCATGTTTTCGCCTTCTCCAGCATCAATAACCATAATGCGCTCCTCTTCGTTTCGCTCAGGGGTAATTAGTACAGCACCATCACCTTGACCTACGTCTACAAAAACAATTTCTAATGGTCTAGTATCGGTAGTATCAGCTTCTTTTATAAAAAGTGTTTTGGCTTTTGGTGTGTTTGGCGACCAGTTTATGGCTAGCCAACCTGGTCCAATGTCGCTAAAATCATAGTTATCTTTAATAGAAAGCCAATCGCCCCATAAAACTTGTCGTTCTTTTTTTAGCTTACCTGTTTTTGGGGTAAGCTCGTATAAATATATTTTTTTGTGATCCTCCGATAAGCCAACAAATTTATGCGCCATTATAAATCGATTTAATTAATTTGTGGGTTAATAATTATCGAAGTTACTTAATGTATTAAAACTTGAACTTCCAGTTTTGGGTGGAATAAAATTACATAATTTTAATTAAAAGTTCTTGTATTAATCTTAAAATTAATGGTTTGTTAATCTAGAAGAGGCTGTTTTAGTTTGATGTTTTAAGATGATCAATTTCTAATCCTAAAACCATAAGTTTATGGAAGTTTGGTAATAAAGCCCCTGTTTCGGTAGTTTTCCAATCGCTCCAAGTGGCCTCTAAACCATCGATAGGGAGTATGGATGTCCACATTTTAAAAGATACAGGTTTATAATTATCATCTAAAATCCATAAATAAGAATCTCCAGGCGTAGAACCTCCCGACTTATAAGTAATTAAAAGTGCAGGTTTGTTGTTTGCTTGTTTTACCAGACGACGTTCGGTACCTGCATCGAAAACTTTATAAGGTGCCACAAGCCAAAAGGAATCGTTATTAAAATAATTAAGAGCCTTTTCTTTAAGTTCTTCGGCAATATCGTTTTCTGTAACAAAACCATGAACATAAGCTTTGCTTAAACTGTGGTTGTTTAAGTCTAGAGCAACTCTGTAGTCTTTCCAAAAAACATCACAGGTATTTTCGCTTTTGTGCCATTGGTAATGGTGTCTATTTTTAAACGTCCATTCAATATAGTCTGTGTTTTTATAAGCTTCGAAATCTAAGGCTTTAAGCATGTTCTCTGCCAAAGCATCTGCTTGTTCACCTTGAACTCCTGTTGGTAAATCTTCATTATATTTAAAATAAACAAAACCAAATAGTAAAATGCTTGGCAATGTGAGGAATACAATAATCCCTAAAACGATTTTTGTTACTTTCTTTATTTTCAAACTGAGAGAATTTATTATCTTAATAATGCAAAGCTAGAAGTTTTAGGTGTATTAATCACTTAAAATCCGACGGCGGTATCATCTCTACGATAATCTGCGCTTCCTTCCAAAGTTTTATTATTTAAAGCAAGAATTTTATCTACTTTCCCTATAATAGGAGAGTCTTTTTCGATAATTGAATACCTTAATTTTTCTAAGTTTTGTATTATGGTTTTATCGAAAAGAATGGCGTTTCATGTTAATTTCTTCTGGCGACCATTGATGGAGTAAGCGTGGCACGTTTACCGATTCTTGCATGGCTATGTTATCTGCTTTAAAAGGTTCATTTAATATGTTTTCAGTCAAAGCATCTGTTTGTTCTTCTTGAATTTCTGTTGTAAAGCTTTATTATATTTCAGAAATAAATCAAAAAACGCATGAACTTTTGCTCATGCGTTTATATTAATTTTTGAATATCTTGTTTTAATTATCTTTTAAGCGTGAAGTGTGCCTTCATAATTTTTCTCTCATTTGTTTTTGGCTCTCTATATTCTACAGTAAACCAATAATCGTTTGTAGGCATTAAATTACCATTATAAGTACCATCCCATCCTTTACCTTTAGGGTTTAGTTGCTTTAATAATCTTCCGTAACGATCGAAAATATAAATTATAGCATCGGGTTGAGTATCTATAGAATAAATGTTCCAGGTATCGTTATAGCCATCACTATTTGGTGTGAAGTATAGAGGGTAATCTATAACCAATATCTCAATACTGTTTTCACCACATCCGTCGATATTATTAGCTGTTACTACATTGTAACCAGGTTTAATATTTGTGAAAGTGTAGCTTGAAGTTCCGTCACTATTAATTGTACCTAATTGTGGGGAGCCATCGTTTAAACTAAATGTATGATTTGTTGTTATTGTACTAATTTCAGAAGCAGTCGCGGTTACTGTTACATCATGCATGTTTGCAAATGCAGGTGTTAACTCGTAGCTTAATTGGGGTGGTGCACTTGCCTCAACTATAATTGTATAGTTATTGGAGCACATGAAAGGGCTAACCATATCGGTTACAATAAGATTGTATTCACCACTTTGATTTGGTGTTAGTGATGGTTCCGTTTCGTTTGGTATAATTATACCGTTGTAATACCAAGAAAAACTATATTCCGGTTTATTTAAAGGAATATTTATTACCGTAGAATCGTCAATAGCAATTCCATTGGTATCAACACATATTAAGTATGATTCTTCTAATTGAATATATGGTAAACTTTCTACCATTAAGCCAAGTTCGGTAATGGCATGACAGGTGCTTCCCGGTGAATTATTGTCTACTCGCGCATATATAGTTTGAGGATTAATTGTGTTTTCGTAAAGATTAGGTAGAGTATTTGATTTTTGTTCTGCATCTTCAAAAGTCGGATAATAACTAACAGAATATATAGTATTATCTAACCCGTTCAGAACATTGTTGTCTTGGATGCTTAAATCGAAAACAGTGGTATTGTTCGTAGTATTGTTATCTGTTTCAGGGGTGTCATCGCAAACATTATAAGTTTCTAAATTTTGATTTGCCAGAATAGTATCGTTTAAGACTGTTATAGTTTGTATTTGATCTACAGCTGAATTCCCATTAGTATCTTCTAAACTCCATGTTCTAGTAATGATTTTAGAACCAGGACATTCGCCGTCAACAATAGTGTCTATAAAAGTGGCTTGAATTCCTGTAGAGCAATTATCTATTTCATCTAATACATCTCCAGTAATATTAATACTAATATCATAGTTAGAGTTAATGTCTGAAAAAATTTCAATATCATCTGGAGCAGTAAATGTCGGACTTTCGTTATCTTCTACAGTAACAATTTGTTCGCAAGTACTGGTGTTTCCAACTCCATCTGTTGCTGTCCAAATTATTGTTGTATCTCCAGTAGGAAAAACAGTAGGAGCGTTATTGGTTAAACTAGCAACAGTACAGTTATCTAAAGCTGTTATGTTCCCTAAATTAACATTGCTAGCAGTGCATAATCCAGTATCTGTATCTATTGTTATGTCAATAGCGCAATTAATAGTTGGGCTTTCGTTATCCTCTATATTTATTATTTGTATGGTACTAGTAGCGTTATCGCAGCGATCTTTAATGGTATAAGTTCTTGTTATTACAATTGGGTTGGTACCGGTAACTGTGTCATCGCTTGTTACAATTAAATCGTTATCATTGCTACATGAATCTGTAATAGTTAATCCCATGAGTTCTAACTCAGGTACGGTAGTTACTGCTATGTCGGCATCGCTAACAGAGCATTTTGCTATTGTTGTTTCTGCTATTGTACCGGTTAAACTAGGAGCCACTGTATCGTTTACTAAGTAGTCTTCAGTAGAAATTGTTTCATAGAATAAAGTGTCTCCAGTATTATAAATGTTATCATTATTGATATCTAAGTATTCTATTACAGTATAGGTTCGGGTTACGGTTTGATTACAATTACCAGTATCTAGACTATTTGCAGCTGTGATTTCTATTAGGCCACAATTATTATTGTTAATTAAGCCATCGGCATTTCCTAAAGTTTCAAATTCAGTTTGACTTAAAATAGTGCTCGATGGTATGTCATCATAACATTGAACTTGTGTTGGGGCTGTAGAAAAAGTAGGAGCAACCGATTCAGAAATGGATTTTATAGTTACGGTTAAGAATGCTGTATCAAAGTTATCAGTATTTGTTGTTTCTGTAATTTTGTATTCTAATGTATAAGTTTGTCCAGGTAAACTGGTGTTATTCACATTTATATTTCCCATGGCGTCTATGGTAATTACGTTTTCTGGATCTGCAGTTTCTGTAGTTACTAAAAAATCTGTTTGTACTAATGGCTGTTGACCGTAGGTGTCATTATCTAACACGTTTAAAAGGTTGTCGTGAATTGTTGATGGGCAGATATCTAAAACAGAATTATCAATAGCTGTTAAATCGCTTTCTAATATGTTTATAGTTACTGTAGTGCTATCTATACCATTGCAACCAGTATCTACAACATAATCAAAAACGTAGGTTCCGGCCTCTAATCCAGTAGCATCCCATAAATTATCATTTAAAGTGCCTGAAGGTGTTGCAGTAGTTTCTGTCCAGATTCCAAAATTATCATAAGGACCATTAATGTAGTCGAATAAATTTTCTAGAGTAGTATCTATAAATGCGATATCTACAGTTTGTCCATTACCAGCAATAGGCGGTGCACTAGTAACTGTATAACTTAAGGTTTGGTTAGCACAAGAATTTGGATTAGCACTATAGCTTAAAACTGCATTGTATGTACCAGTATCCGTAGCAGAGTACGGTGTGAAATTTAAAGTATTTCCAGTAGCAGAAAAACTAGGGTCTCCATCTTTGGTCCATGTAACATCTATAATTGATAAAGCATTAGTAGTAATAAAACCATTTTCTCCAACACACAAGTTGTAGGGCTGTATAACAGATAATTGAGATTTATTAGCATTAATAACAAAATTACTTATAGCGCCACAATCATCACTTATTTGTACCTCGTAAAGACCAGGTGTTAAGCCTGTAAAGACAGGGTCTTTACCGTTATTAATAGTAGGGCTCAGTGCAACACCGTCTCTACTTATTAACTCATAATTTAAATTGACACCTAATGCATCAATTAATAAATCGTTAGTGCCATTTCCGCAATCGATTACCGAAAAATCAACAAGCGTAATGTTATTATCACCAATTGTAAATTCTTGAAGCGTGTTATAGCAACGTTCTTGCTCACTAGTTCTTGAAAAAGAATAATAAATTCTAAATAATCCAGATCCGGTAACATTATTAACAAAACCACTCTCAGTTATGAATTGCCCATAGTTATTTTGATAATTAGTGAATATAATAGACGTGGAACCATCTCGATAAAAATGAGTATTATCAACATAATTAGTTAACTCGGCAGTAGCATTATTAATATTTGCCCAAACGCCATCTGTAGTGTTAAATTTTTGAAGAACAAAGATTGGAGCGGTTATATTATATGTTGCAGTTAAATTGAGATTAAAGCTACCACAAAATGATGTAATCGTGGCGTCCACATCTTTAAAAAGAACTCCATTGATAGTTTTGGAGCCGGTTAAAGAATAGCCGCATGTTGTTTCTACATCAAAAGTGTAATCACCAGCAGGTAAATCATAAAGGTATATGAAATCTCCATAAAAATTATTAACAGTAGATGCTGCTATGTCTATTATTGAAGGGCCTGTATAGTTTGCAGGTGCAGAGGTGATAGTTACGTTTTTAAAGCCAGCTGCGGAAGTTGGATCAAAAGTTCCTTGCTTTTTTATGTTTATTTCTAAATTACCTGTTGTATCACAGCCCTCTCGGGTTTTAATACTTAATTCTCTTGGTGAGTTATCGGTTATAATATTTATATTTTTGTTGACTTCGCGACCACAGTTGTCTTTAAATACAAAGGTGTAATTTCCATCTGGAAGGCTTAAGTTGTAGTATCCAAAATACAAAGTGTTAGAATTGGGAATTGGATCAGAAATATTAGATCCAACAGGAAAAATAGGGTTGTATAAATTAGGGTCATTATTTATATCAAACGCTGTTGGTGCTGCTAAAACTTCAAGGGTCATTGGAAATGCGAAGTTTTTAAAATTAGAAAATCTTAGACGCTGTCCTCCGCATTCTTGAGTTGTTCCCGTGGCAATATCTAGTGTTGGTGGACCAGAAAAATCTACAGTATTTAAATAAACAACGTTACCACATATATCTGTTACTTGTGTTGTTACTGGGTATGACGTATCTTGTGTTGGAAGATTATAATATGATCCATTTTGACTGTTGGAAGTCCAGATGTCAGTCATTACTGAGTCATTTCCATCGGCATCATCATCATAAGTTATTGTTACATCAAAAGGAAAGAAATTTTCATCAAGAAGACCTGTAGTACTTCCTGTGCTTAATTCTTGAATTATATAAATTAAAAGTTCTGTTTGTGAGCAATCTGAGCTATCAATATTATTATTAAATGTTCTTGGAAGTGTATAAACAGGAGCTAGATCTATTAAATTAATTCCTTGAACTACTATGTTCCCACAAACATCTTCAACTTCTATGGTGTAGTCTCCAAAGGCTAAATTTGTAAAAGTACTTTCAGTACCAGCGTCTATTTGAGCCTGAGTAATGGTTTCAATTAATACACCAGCTTGTTTAACTCTATATTCCAAAACATTACCAGAGTTTAATAATACATTGATAGTTCCTAAACAAGCACTTTCTTGGATGGCATCAAAAGTAATAGGTACAATGTTATTTGCGACTGTAATTACTTGCTCTATTATTGTATCCGTAGCTCCAATGGTTTCAGTAGCTCTTATAATGTAGGTGCCACTATTTATAGTAGTTATATTGGTTGTAAAGTCAGCAGAACTAATTGGTCCTTCAAATACGGTTTCACTATTTATTGGTGTTGTTAAATCTGAGGTGTCATAAACTAAAAACTCAAAAGTAGCGCCTATTTCAGAAGCATTGATTTCTATTTGGATGTTTCCGTCTCCCGCGCACTCTTCTCCTTTAGCAGTAAGATTCATGGTGTAACCAGAAATTTCAGAGTTATTTAGTGAATGTATATTATCTGTGTTTAACGCGAACACATTAGATATATCATCATTGAATATTGTTAAAAACACTAAAAAAAGCAGTAGTAGGTATTTGTTTTTCATTACATGTTATTTTTAATAAGTTTATATTTTATAAAGGCACAAGGCTAATTATGGGGCTTTTAATAAAGTGCTTTTATAGAGGATTTACTTGTGAAAAAGTTAGTGTTCTAATGTTGTCGTTCATTAAAACCCAACCGCGGTATCATCTCCACGATAATCAGCGCCTCCTTCCAACGTTTTATCATCTAAAACAAGAATTCCATCTACTTTTCCTATTACAGGAGAATCTTTTTCGTTAATGGAATACCCTAATTTTTCAAGGTTTTGTATTATGGTTTTATCGAAAGAATTCGGTTCCATGTTAATTTCATCTGGCAGCCATTGGTGGTGAAAACGTGGCGCGTTTACCGCTTCTTGCATGGTCATGTTGAATTCATGAACATTTAGAATAGTTTGTAAAACCGATGTGATTATGGTAGCGCCTCCTGGTGTGCCAACAGACATAAATAACTCACCGTTTTTCTCAACAATTGTTGGTGTCATAGAACTTAACATACGTTTTTGGGGTACAATGCTATTTGCTTCGGCTCCAATAAGTCCGAACATATTAGGTTCTCCTGGTTTGCTGCTAAAATCGTCCATTTCGTTATTTAAGAAAAAGCCAAGCTCCGAGCAATACAATTTAGAACCGTAAGCGCCATTTAGCGTTGTTGTTGCAGAAATAGCATTTCCAAATTGATCTACAATAGAGTAGTGCGTAGTTTCATCACTTTCAATGATAGCAATATTTCCATGAGCAACATCTTTGGAAGATGTTGCTTTTTCAAATGAAAAATTGTCCATTCTACCGCCTAAATAAGCTTCATTTATTAAAGTTTCAATAGGGATTTCTACAAAATCAGGATCACCTAAATAAAAACTTCTATCGGCATAAGCGCGACGTTCAGCTTCAGTAATAACTTGAATGGTTTTTTCAGAATTATGACCAAATTCATCGATATGAAAAGGTTCTATCATTTTCATTATTTGTGCCAAACAAACGCCTCCACTAGAAGGTGGCGACATCGAAATAATTTTTAAATCATCATAAGAAAAACTAATAGGTGTACGCCATTGGGCTTCATAGCTTGCTAAATCTTCTTCTGTAATGATGCCTCCGTTCTCTTGAACGAAATTTGCTAGCGTTTTAGCCGTTTCACCTTTATAAAATCCATCTTTTCCATGTTCTAAAATACGTTCTAATGTTTCAGCTAAATTTGGGTGTTTAATGGTGTCGTTTGCTTTCCAAGCTTTATCAAAAAGAATAGAGTCTTTATTAGCTTTCTTAAAAAGTGGTTGGTAGTGTGCAATACGTTTTTCTTGTTTTTCGGTAACTAAAACTCCTTTTTTAGCTAAAGCGATTACGGGGTTCAAAATATCTTCAATAGGTAAAGAACCAAGTTTTTTGTGCACTTCAAATACTCCTGCAACCGTTCCAGGTACACCAACAGCCATAGCACCAAGTGTACTTTTTTCTGGGATTACGTTACCGTCTTCATCTAAATACATGTTTTTTGTAGCAGCCATTGGTGCTTTTTCACGGTAATCTATAGCGCCAGTTTCTCCATTTGCTTTGCGGTAAACCATAAATCCGCCACCGCCTAAATTACCAGCGTATGGATAAGCAACGGCTAAGGCAAGTTCTGTGGCAGCCATAGCATCAAAGGCATTTCCTCCTTTTTTAAGAATGTCATTTCCTATTTTAGAGGCTTCAACACGCGCCGAAACAACCATGGCATTTTGAGTTATTAACCCCGTCTTTTTTATAGTTTCAGGTGCTTTAACTTCTTTTTTGCATGAAACAAATAATGAAAGTAAAAGTGTAGTGTATAGAATATGTTTCATAAAACGGTTTCGTTAAGTTCTTTTAATTTTTCGCTTGAAAAAGCAATGAGTTCATCAAAAAATGAAGAAAATTCACTTTCAAATTCTTTATAGAAAAGTTCTAGTTCGTGGACGGCTTTGTCCATTCCCGATCTGTTTTTTGTACGTCGGTTCATGCCATCTAAAACCTTAGATATACCTGCAATGGATGCGTAGCTTAGTAGCCAGTTGTCGCTAATCATGTAAGGCATCATTTTTTGAATTCGGGAAGGGAGTGCACCGTAATTATCTTCTAGAGAATCGTAAAAAGTATCGACATATTTAGCTAAAGGGACACTAGAATAAGTGCTCCAGTTTTTAGCCAAAAAATGATCGTAAAGTATATCGACAATCACTCCAGAATAATGACCGTAATTTTCGTGAAGCCTTTTAGTACTTGATCTAACTGTTTTATGAGCATCTGTGTAAGTATCTATATTTCGGTGTAATAAAATACCAATTTGAATGTCTCTCGGGTAATTTTTATAATTTTTTCCTTTAATACCATCGGCAATAAAATTTCCGACAGTTACTAAATCATTATCCCCTGAAAGATAAATATGTGCTAAATAGTTCATGGGGGAAATTTACGAATTCCGAATTTGAAATACTATATTTGTCCTTTAAAATTAAACAAAACTATGACACTAATAAAATCAATTTCAGGAATTCGCGGGACCATTGGCGGGCAAGTAGGTGATAATTTAACACCTATTGATGCCGTTAAATTTGCATCGGCATATGGCGTTTGGCTTAAAGAAAACCGAAAAAAAGAAAACTATAAAGTGGTTGTTGGTCGTGATGCTCGTATTTCGGGCAAAATGATGCAAAACTTAGTTATGAATACACTAATTGGTTTAGGTATTGATGTAGTTGATTTAGGTCTTTCTACAACACCAACCGTTGAGGTTGCTGTAACCTTAGAGCATGCCGATGGAGGTATTATTCTAACAGCAAGCCATAATCCAAAACAATGGAACGCCTTAAAATTACTTAATGAAAAAGGTGAGTTTTTAGATGCTATTGAAGGTGAGAAAATATTGAATATTGCTGAAAGCGATACCATGAATTTTGCTGAAGTAGACGATTTAGGAAAAATTACAAAAAATAAAGCTTACATAGATTTACATATTATTGAAGTACTAGATTTAGATTTAGTAAATGTAAATAGTATTGAAGAAGGTAAATTTAAAGTGGTTGTAGATGGTGTTAATTCTACTGGTGGTATTGCTATTCCTTTGCTTTTAGAACGTTTAGGAGTTGAGGTTGTAAAACTTTATTGTGAGCCAAATGGTGAATTTCCACATAATCCAGAACCATTAAAAGAGCATTTAACAGATTTATCTGAAGAGGTTAAAAAGCATAATGCCGATTTTGGAATTGTTGTAGATCCAGATGTAGATCGTTTAGCTTTTATGGACGAAAACGGTAATATGTTTGGCGAAGAGTATACATTAGTAGCTTGTGCAGATTATGTGTTAAGTAAAACTCCAGGAAACACAGTAAGCAATATGAGTTCTACTCGTGCCTTACGTGATGTTACTGAAAAGTATGGAGGAACTTACGAAGCTAGTGCAGTAGGCGAGGTGAACGTGGTTAACTTAATGAAGAAAAATAAAGTAGTTATTGGTGGTGAAGGTAACGGAGGTATTATCTACCCAGATTCTCACTACGGTCGTGATGCACTTGTTGGTGTCGCGTTATTTTTAAGTTTATTAGCAGAAAGACAAATGTCTGTTAGTGCACTTAGAGCAACGTATCCTGATTATTTTATGAGTAAAAAGAAAATTCAATTAACACCAGGTTTAGATGTTGATGGTATTTTAAAGGAAATTGAAACACGTTACCAAAACGAGCAATTAACAACTATTGATGGTGTAAAAATCGACTTTGCAGAAAGTTGGGCACATTTACGTAAAAGTAATACTGAGCCAATAATTAGAATTTACACTGAAGCAAAATCGCAAAACGAGGCCGATACTTTAGCTGATAAGTTTATTGAAGAAATAGGGGCTATTGCAAAACTATAGGCTTTGAGTTAAACTGTTTCTATTTATAAAAAAAAACGAGTTAGATATCTAACTCGTTTTTTTGTTACTATAATTTGAAATAATTCATTTTTATCTACAAAAATGAATCAGGAACTTTATCCATATGCTTCCAACGTTTATGAGTCCATAAGTAATATTCTGGTGCTTCGTAAATTTGTTCTTCAACACGTTTTAAAGCCAGATCTGTAATTTGATAATTTTCAATACCGCTAGTATCTTTAATAATATCCATAAACGTGGCTTCATAATAACCTCGTTTTGTTTTTTTTACTTTTAAAAATACAGTAGCCATACCTAAACGTTTGGCGAGAACTTCTGCGCCAACATGCACAGGTACTTTTACACCCATAAAATTTTGCCAATGTAAAGCTTTGTGTGCTTTTGGCGATTGGTCAAAAACAAAACCATTAAGAGTTAGCTCTTTATTTACTTTAGCTCTTAAAAGGGTTGGTACAGTTTCTTTTGTGGTAATTAAATGGCTATTATATTTTGCTCGGATGCGTTTTACTAGGGCATCAAAATATTTATTGCTAAGTTGTTTATAAACAGCATACCCTTTATGGTTTACATGAGCTTGTAGAATAAAAATCCATTCCCAGCTAGCGTAATGCCCCATTAAGAGTACAATGCTTTTGTTTTCTTTTTCGAGTTTATGTACTTCTTCCACATTAGTGAAAATATAGCGCCTTTTTATTTCAGCTTCAGAGATGGTTATCGACTTAACTGCCTCTAAAATCATATCGCATAAATGATGGTAGAATTTCTTTTGAATTAAAGCAATTTCATTTGCAGATTTTTCAGGGAATGCGAGCTTTAAATTACTAGTTACAACTTTTTTTCTGTAGCCAATAATGTAATAAATTAGAACATAAACAGCATCGGAAACCATGTAAAGCAATTTAAATGGCAAAATAGAAATTAACCATAAAAACGGATAAAGAATAATATAAGCTATTAATTGCATGAAATAATTTTAGATTTGCAAATATATGTTAATCAATTTTAAACATTAAAGTGAGTATGGGAAAATTAGATTTAATAACTATAGTTATTATTGCTGCCAATGTAATTATCTCCTATAAAGGATTTAATGATTATGCTTTTTTTGAAAAGTACAAATTCAATGTTGGTGGTATACAGCGTGGCGAGAAAATTCGATTTTTTAGTGCCGGATTTTTGCATGTAGATATGCAACATTTATTATTTAATATGGTATCGCTTTACTTTTTTGCAGGTAGTGTAGCTAGTGCTTTAGGTGTTGTAGGATTTTTAGCGGTTTATATTGGTAGTCTTATGTTTGGTAATTTATTGTCGCTTTATTTTCATAAAAATGAATATCATTATAGTGCGGTTGGTGCAAGTGGAGCAGTAAGTGGTATTATTTACTCTGCTATTTTATTTCGTCCAGATATGAGCCTTTATATGTTTATGATTCCTATTCCAATTCCGGCTTATCTTTTCGGTATTGGCTATTTACTATATTCCATTTATGGTATGAAAAATAGAATTGGAAACATTGGTCACGACGCCCATTTTGGTGGTGCTATTGGTGGGTATGTTATTACTTTAATGTTAGTTCCTGCTATATTTCAGACTAATTTACTAATGGTTGTTTTACTGGCATTACCTATCGTTTTATTATTTGTGATGAAAAAAATGGGTAAAATCTAATAATTGCTAAAACCATTGTTGGCATAGCTATTGAATTTATAGAAGAGTTGAGTCTAAAGGTTTAGTTTTAAACACTTGATTTTTAGTTACTTAATGTTTTGTGTAAATTGTTAAACTTAAAGTTCAATGTGTTTTTATGACAGATTGACTCAAAATTATATATGAAAAAATCAAAATTTACAACTCTTGACAGTTTGTCATTACAGGAATTTGATGAGAACTCAGAATTAATTCCTTTAATGACGCCTGAAGATGAAGAAGCTATAAATAATGAAGAATTGCCAGAAACACTGCCTATTCTGTCATTGAGAAACACCGTTTTGTTTCCTGGTGTAGTAATTCCAATTACTGCAGGGCGAGATAAATCGATAAAACTGATAAATGATGCTAATAAAGGCGGAAAAGTTATTGGTGTAGTGGCTCAAAAAGACGAGTCGGTAGAGAATCCATCGGCAAGTGAAATTCACGAAACAGGTACTGTAGCTCGTATTTTACGTGTTTTAAAAATGCCTGATGGTAACGTAACGGTTATTATTCAAGGTAAAAAACGTTTTAAAGTAGCCGAAGTTTTAACAGAGGAGCCATACATGAACGCTACTATTCGCGACATGGCAGAGGCTAAACCTGCAGTAAAAAACAAGGAGTTTTCTGCAATTATAGAATCTATAAAAGAGTTAGCTCTAGAAATTATAAAAGAAAGCCCAAATATACCAAGTGAGGCGTCTTTCGCTATAAAAAATATTGAAAGCAATTCGTTTTTAATCAATTTTGTATCGTCTAACATGAATCTTTCTGTGGCCGAAAAGCAGTCGCTTTTAGAAATGGACGATCTTAAATCTCGTGCATTGGCAACTTTGAAATTCATGAATGTTGAGTTTCAAAAATTAGAACTTAAGAATGATATTCAGTCTAAAGTTCAGATGGATATGAGCCAACAGCAACGTGAATATTTCCTTCATCAACAAATGAAAACGATCCAAGAAGAATTGGGTGGCGTAAGTCATGATGAGGAAATTGAGGAAATGAAAGTGAAGGCTAAAACTAAAAAATGGGATAAAAAAATAGGAAAGCATTTTGATAAAGAATTAGCCAAAATGCAACGTATGAATCCTCAAGTAGCCGAGTATTCTATACAGCGTAACTATTTAGAGTTGTTTTTAGATTTACCATGGAATGAGTTTAGTAAAGATAAATTCGACCTAAAACGTGCCATGAAAATTTTAGATCGTGACCATTTTGGTTTAGAAGATGTAAAACGCCGAATTATAGAATATTTAGCCGTTTTGAAACTTCGTAACGATATGAAATCGCCTATTTTATGTTTATACGGACCTCCGGGAGTTGGTAAAACCTCTTTAGGGAAATCTATTGCTGAAGCCTTAGGGCGCGAGTATGTGCGTATTTCGCTTGGAGGTTTAAGAGATGAAGCTGAAATTCGTGGACATCGTAAAACCTATATTGGTGCTATGCCAGGCCGTATTATTCAGAGTTTAAAAAAGGCTGGAACATCGAATCCTGTTTTTGTTTTAGATGAAATTGATAAGTTATCAAATTCCAATCAAGGCGATCCATCTTCAGCTATGCTAGAAGTTTTAGATCCTGAACAAAATAGTGAGTTTCACGATAACTTTTTAGAAATGGGTTACGATCTTTCTAAAGTTATGTTTATTGCAACTTCAAACAGTTTAAACACTATACAACCTGCCTTGCGCGACCGTATGGAAATTATAAACGTTACAGGTTATACTATTGAAGAAAAGGTAGAAATTGGTAAGCGACATTTACTTCCGAAGCAATTAAAAGAACACGGATTAACTTCTGATAATTTAAAAATTGGAAAGCCTCAGTTAGAAAAAATAGTTGAAGGTTATACACGCGAATCGGGTGTACGTGGTTTAGATAAGCAAGTGGCAAAAATGGTTCGTTATGCAGCCAAAAACATTGCCATGGAAGAGGAGTATAATGTAAAAGTTTCTAACGAAGATATCATTGAAGTATTAGGCGGTGCTAAAATGGAACGTGATAAATACGAAAACAATAATGTTGCTGGTGTAGTAACTGGTTTAGCGTGGACAAGTGTTGGTGGAGATATTCTATTTATAGAGTCTATTATTTCTAAAGGAAAAGGCGCTATGACGATTACTGGAAACCTTGGTAAGGTTATGAAAGAATCGTCTACCATTGCTATGGAATACATAAAATCTTATGCCGAAGAGTTTGGAATAGATCCTACGGTTTTCGATAAGTATAATGTACATATTCACGTGCCAGAAGGAGCAACGCCAAAAGATGGGCCAAGTGCTGGTGTAACGATGTTAACCTCTTTAGTGTCTTTATTTACCCAGAGAAAGGTAAAGAAAAGTTTAGCAATGACGGGTGAAATTACATTACGTGGAAAGGTTTTACCTGTAGGAGGAATTAAAGAGAAAATTTTAGCAGCAAAACGTGCTAGAATTAAAGAAATTTTATTGTGTGAAGAAAATCGTCGTGATATTGAAGATATTAAACCTGAATATTTAAAAGGGTTAACGTTTCATTATGTTACAGAAATGAGCGATGTTATTAAATACGCCATTACCGACGAAAAAGTTAAAAATGCGAAAGTGTTATAATTGATATATAAGTTATAGAAAAATCCTCGACATGTTCGGGGATTTTTTTTGCGCTTTCCGATTTAATCTATAAAACAAGATGAAAAGCACAAGGAATACTTTTTAAATTAAAATAAAAAATACATGTGTTCGTTTTAAGATAGATTTATTTTCTTTGCAGCCGGAACTATGTTTAAAAAAATAGCAACATTTTTTTGTTTTTCATTTGGCTTACTTGCAACTGCGCAAGTAGGAGGTGAGTCTACATATCAATTTTTGAATTTAATATCGTCACCTCGCCAAGCTGCACTGGGAGGTAAAGTTCTAACTAATGTAGATTACGATGTTACGCAAGGGCTTTATAATCCGGCTGCTATTAATGTAGAAATGGATAATCAATTAGCCTTAAATTATGTGAGTTATTTAGGCGGTATAGGTTACGGAACGGCGTCTTATGCTTATACCATAGATAGGCGCACGCAAACCGTACATGCAGGAATTACCTATGTAAATTACGGACAGTTTGATGGTTATGATGAAGATGGAAATTCCACAGGAACTTTCAGCGGAAGCGAAACCGCATTATCCGTAGGTTATGCTACACAAATTGGATATTCAGATTTTTATTTTGGGGCAAATCTAAAATTAATTACTTCAAAATTAGAACAATACAGTTCTTTTGGTGCAGCTGTAGATTTAGGATTAATTTATATTAATGAAGATTTAGATTTCAATGCTGCTTTGGTAGTCCGTAATTTTGGAACACAAATTACAACCTACGCAGGTTTAAAAGAGTCGTTGCCTTTCGAGGTTAGTTTAGGTTTATCTCAAAGGTTAGAACATGTGCCTATACGTTGGCATGTTACTTTTGAAAACTTGCAAGAGTGGCCTATTAGCAGACCTAATCCGGCAAGAGAAACAAGTGATTTAAGTGGGGCAAGTTCTTCAGAAAAAATAGGATTTGTCGGTCAGGTTATTAGGCATACCATTCTAGGTGCCGAGCTTTTCCCAGAAAGCGGATTCAATATTAGATTAGGATATAATTTTAGAAGAGGTGAGGAGTTAAGAATTGTAGATCAACGTAATTTCTCTGGTATTTCGGCAGGTATCTCTATTAAAATGAATAAAATGCGTTTCAGTTATACCCACGCCAAATACACTAGTGCTGCAAATGCTAACTTTTTTGGTTTACAAATAGATTTGCAATAGCCATTCACTTTCCATTTAATTTAAACCGTTTTACTTTTTGCTTTATATTTCTTTAAGTATTTTTGAAAATTCAAAATAGAAGTCATACAGAGTACATTATAATAGTCACGTTTCAACTTTAAAAATACATGAACAAAATTACCATAGCCATCGACGGATTTTCTTCAACCGGAAAAAGTACCGTAGCCAAGCAGTTAGCAAAATATTTGGGTTACGTTTATGTCGATTCTGGCGCCATGTATCGTGCGGTGACTTATTATGCTATGCAAAACGGATTAATTTCTAAAGATGATTTTAATGTGGAAGCTTTAATTTATCAGCTCGATAATATTAATATTACTTTTAAATTTAATGAGAAATTAGGTTTTGCCGAAGTATATTTAAATAACGAGAATATAGAAAGAGCCATTAGAACTTTAGAGGTTTCTAGCTTTGTAAGTAAAGTGGCTGCCATTTCGGAGGTGAGACAAAAACTAGTTGAGCAACAGCAAAAAATGGGGCAAGATAAAGGTGTGGTAATGGACGGTAGAGATATTGGGACCGTAGTTTTTAAAGATGCTGAACTTAAATTATACATGATCGCTTCCGCGGAAAAAAGGGCTGTCCGTCGTTTCGATGAACTTATTGAACGTGGCGATCAAGTTTTGTATGAAGATGTTTTGAAAAACGTTCAAGAACGCGACCATATAGATTCTACTCGCGAAGATTCACCTTTAGTTAAAGCTGCTGATGCTATCGAAATTGATAATTCAGACATGACATTAGATGAACAATTTGATAAAATTTTACGTCTTGCCAAAATGACAATTGAAGATTGCGAATAAGTTTTCGGTTGGCAGTAAAATAGTATCCAGTAAATAATGAATATTCAGTAAGCAGGACTTAGTGCTTAACTTTAGAATAAAACATAAAAAAAACGAACGCCTAAATAAATAGACGTTCGTTTTTTTTATAAATATGATTTACACCTTATAGATTAGGAATAATTAATTCTTGATCAGGGTGAATTACATCTGGATTCTTTAAAATATCAGAGTTAGCTTTAAAAATATCTTGGTATTTAGCAGCTTTTCCGTAGTACTGAATCGCTATTTTACCAAGAGTTTCTCCGCTTTTTACGGTGTGTCTATGGAAAACAGTTTCATCGGCTACTTTAATATCAGCCATAATATCAGAAGGGTTTTCACCACCGATTTCTTTTATTTTATCCCAAATTAGGTTCTTTTCGTAAGGTGTATTAGCTGTTCCTGTAACTTTTAACTGTCCGTTTTCTTCTTTTACATCACCATTTTGGATGTTTAAAGCTTCGCCTAGATCTAATACAGGTTGGTACTTTGCTTTCATTGTCATAAGTGTAGATTTTAATTTTGTTTAACAGGTTCAATATAGCAAAACCGATGCCAATTTTGAAGATTTTTCTCAATTTTATTATTTTGCTAGTAATCAGTGCTTTAAAATTTTTTATTAAAATTAGTCTAATTGATTGAAAATATGTATTTTTGCACTCCTTTTAGCGATTTATTGGAACAGATAAAAGGAATGAAAATTTATATAAAAATAACACTTCTGTGTGTTACTCGCTTAAATCTTCCAAAACATATAGAATACAAAAACATAATGATGTTTTATTTCCGCGAAAGCGATGTATTTAAAACACATTATTAAATTTAATTAAATGGCGGAAAACGCAAACCCAGCTGAAGTTGAAGCAACTGAAGCAAACAATGTTGGAGCTCCAGTTGTATCTGAAGCAAAAGCAAACCCTGAAAAATTCTTAGCGGATTTTAACTGGCACAATTACGAAGAAGGAATTGATGAAGTTGATAGCCAACAATTAGAAGAATTTGAAAAACTAGTAGCTGAAAATTTCGTTGACACATTAAACGATGAGGTTGTTGAAGGTACAGTAGTACACATTTCTGATAGAGATGCTATTATTGACATTAACGCAAAATCTGAAGGTGTTATTTCTTTAAACGAATTTCGTTACAACCCAGGTTTATCTGTAGGAGATAAAGTTGAAGTATTAATTGATGTGCGTGAAGATGCAACTGGTCAATTAGTATTATCTCACAGAAAAGCTCGTGTAATCCAAGCATGGGATCGTGTAAATAAAGCACACGAAACTGGAGAAATCGTTAACGGTTTTGTAAAATGCAGAACTAAAGGTGGTATGATTGTAGATGTTTTCGGAATTGAAGCATTCTTACCAGGATCTCAAATTGATGTTAAACCAATTAGAGATTACGATCAGTATGTAAACAAAACTATGGAATTCAAAGTTGTGAAAATCAACCATGAGTTTAAAAACGTAGTGGTATCTCATAAAGCTCTTATTGAAGCTGATATTGAAATCCAAAAGAAAGAAATTATTGGTCAATTAGAAAAAGGTCAAGTATTAGAAGGTGTTGTTAAAAACATTACTTCTTACGGTGTATTCATCGATCTTGGTGGTGTTGACGGATTAGTTCATATTACAGATTTATCTTGGTCTAGAATCAACCATCCAAATGAGATTGTTGAGTTAGATCAAAAATTAAATGTTGTAATTCTTGACTTTGATGAAAACAAATCTAGAATCCAATTAGGTCTTAAACAATTATCTAAACACCCATGGGAAGCTCTTGCAGAAGAGGTGAAAGTTGGTGATAAAGTAAAAGGTAAAGTTGTTGTAATCGCTGATTACGGTGCATTTATCGAAGTTGCTGATGGTGTTGAAGGATTAATTCACGTTTCTGAAATGTCTTGGTCTACACATTTACGTTCTGCTCAAGATTTCGTTTCTGTAGGAGATGAGGTTGAAGCAGTAATCTTAACTTTAGATAGAGAAGATCGTAAAATGTCTCTTGGTATCAAGCAATTATCTGCAGATCCATGGACAGATATTACGTCTAAATACCCATTAGCTTCTAAGCATACAGGTATTGTACGTAACTTTACAAACTTTGGTGTTTTTGTTGAATTAGAAGAAGGAATTGACGGATTAATTTATATCTCTGATTTATCTTGGACTAAGAAAATTAAGCACCCATCTGAATTCTGCGCTGTAGGAGATAAATTAGATGTGGTTGTATTAGAGTTAGATGTTGAAGGTCGTAAATTATCTTTAGGACACAAACAAACAACTGTTAACCCTTGGGATAAATACGAAACTGAGTTTGCTTTAGAAACAGTTCATAACGCAGCAATTACTGAAATTGTTGATAAAGGAGCTACTATTGAGTTTAACGAAGATATCGTTGCATTTGTACCATCTCGTCACTTAGAGAAAGAAGATGGAACTAAGCTTAAGAAAGGTGAAGCTGCAGAATTTAAAATCATTGAATTCAATAAAGAATTCAAAAGAGTTGTAGCATCTCACACTGCTGTATTTAGAGCAGAAGAAGCTAAAATGGTTAAGCAAGCAGTAAGAAAAGCTGAATCACAAGCAGCAGAATCAAAACCTACTTTAGGTGATGCCAATGATGCTTTACAAGCGCTTAAAGATAAAATGGACGGAAAAGCATAATTTATTATGAGTTTTCAATTTCTGTAAAAACAGAAATCTATTTATAAAATTAAAAGCTCCTCAGAAATGAGGAGCTTTTTTTATGCATTATTATTAAAGTAGAAGCATTATAATACTTCAGTTGTAAAATCCCTAATGTTGTTATAGTACAATGTTAAGAACACTTGTTTTAAGCGATAAGAAAGAGCTATTAAACGCTTTAAAGTGAGTCTAAAAGAACTTAGTTGTACAATTTAAACTAGCCTTAGATTTACGGTAACAAAAAAGCCGATAACAAACGTTATCGGCTTTTATAATATATAAAAGGTTGTTGACTATTTTAAAGCACCAACCATATCTTCTGGTTTTACCCAAGCATCGTAATCTTCTGCGGTAACATATCCTAAACGTACTGCTTCTTCTTTTAAAGTTGTTCCGTTTTCATGTGCTGTATTTGCAATTTCAGCAGCTTTATAGTAACCAATTTTTGTATTTAAAGCTGTTACAAGCATTAACGAGTTGTTAAGTAGCTTTGTAATTACTTCTTGGTTTGGTTCAATACCAACAGCACAATTTTCTTCGAAACTAGCACATGCATCACCTATAAGTTGAGCCGATTGTAAAACATTGGCAGCCATAACTGGTTTAAATACGTTTAGTTCGTAATGTCCTTGCATACCTCCAACGGATACAGCAACATCATTACCCATAACTTGAGCGCAAACCATAGTTAAAGCCTCACACTGTGTTGGGTTAACTTTGCCTGGCATAATAGAACTTCCTGGCTCGTTTGCTGGAATTATAATTTCTCCAATACCCGAACGTGGTCCAGAGGCCATCATTCTAATATCATTAGCTATTTTATTTAATGAAACAGCAAGTTGTTTTAATGCACCATGTGTTTCTACCAAAGCATCGTGAGCAGCTAGTGCTTCAAACTTATTAGGAGCAGTTACAAATGGTAATCCTGTAAATTCTGCGATATATTCTGCAACACGTTTGCTGTAGCCTTTAGGTGTATTTAAACCTGTTCCAACAGCTGTACCACCTAAAGCTAATTCGCTTAAGTGAGCCAAAGTGTTGTCTAAAGCTTTTAAGCCATGATCTAATTGTGCTACATAACCCGAAATTTCTTGTCCTAAAGTTAAAGGCGTAGCATCCATTAAGTGTGTACGTCCAATTTTTACAACATTTTTAAAAGCTTCAGATTTTTTCTTTAATGTTTCTCTAAGTTGTTTTACACCAGGAATTGTGGTTTCAACTATTTTTTTATACGCTGCAATATGCATTCCGGTAGGGAAGGTGTCGTTTGATGATTGCGATTTGTTTACATCATCATTTGGCTGAATTGTTTTTTCGCCTTCACCAACCACTTTTCCTGCTAATTGGTGTGCTCTATTAGCAACCACTTCGTTAACGTTCATGTTACTTTGCGTACCAGAACCTGTTTGCCAGATTACTAACGGAAATTGGTCGTCGTGTTTACCTTCTAAAATTTCATCACAAACTTGTGCAATTAAATCTCTTTTTTCAATATCTAAAACACCTAATTCGCAGTTTGTGTAAGCAGCAGCTTTTTTTAAGTAAGCAAAACCGTAGATAATTTCTAACGGCATAGATGCAACGGATCCTATTTTAAAGTTATTTCTTGAACGCTCTGTTTGTGCGCCCCAAAGTTTATCGGCAGGTACTTTTACCTCACCCATAGTATCTTTTTCTATTCTGTAACTCATGGCATTAATGGTTTAATTATAAGTTACAAAGTTAATCGTTTTAGTCTGTTTTATTATGAGGAATGTCGTAGTTTTTCTCGTAAATTTTTTAACAAATTCATAAGATTAAAAATTATTTGCCCTGTTAAAAATGAATTATCTTTATAATGAATTTAAATAATAATTAATTTTAAACTAAATATAAAAATGGCAACAATTAGATTAGGAGATGAAGCTCCGAATTTTACAGCAGAAACATCTGAAGGAACAATTAACTTTCACGAATGGTTAGGTGATAGTTGGGGAATACTATTTTCACACCCAGCAGATTATACGCCAGTTTGTACTACAGAGTTAGGAACGGTAGCTAGATATACCGATGAGTTTAAAAAACGTAACGTAAAAGTTGTAGCATTGAGTGTAGATGGTGTAGAATCTCACCACGGTTGGATAAAAGATATTAACGAAACACAGAATACCACAGTAAACTTCCCAATTATTGCAGATGAAGATGGAAAGGTTTCTGAACTTTATGATATGATTCACCCAAATGCAGATAGCAAGCTTACCGTGCGTTCTGTTTTTGTAATTGATAATAATAAGAAGGTGAAATTAATGATTACTTATCCTGCTTCTACAGGTAGAAATTTTGATGAGTTATTACGTGTTGTAGATTCTCTACAATTAACAGCTTACCATAAAGTAGCAACACCTGCAAACTGGCAAAATGGAGATGATTGTGTGGTAGTACCAGCAATTGCAACGGCCGATATTCCTGCAATTTTTCCAAAAGGATTTAAGGAAGTGAAGCCTTATTTACGTATGACGCCGCAACCTAATTTAGATTAGTGAATAACCTGTTGATAAATCTTAACATTGTTATTGGAAAACAAAATGGTTTATATTATATTTGTGGCACATTTATAAAAGACACCAACAATTATGTTTGATTTTGATCAATATTTAGGCTTTTTAGCATTTTTAGGTATATTAACTTTAGGATTTTGGTTAATGATTTTCTTAGTAACCTTTGTAATTCCTTATTGGGTTGGAGGTGCTTTAATCGAAAGATTAAAAGAAATTAGAGAAGAGAAAAAAGCAAAGCGATTAAATGCTTAAAACTTAATTGAAAATATATTAAAAAAGGAAGTTCTATTAGAGCTTCCTTTTTTTTGTGCTTCATTTTCTGGTATAAAAAAACTCAAAGCGTTAAGCTTTGAGTTTTTTTATTTGAAGTATTAAAACTTAGGTTGCGGTAAACTACATTTCCATAGTTTCCCCTCCTTCGCCACGTTCGCCACGTTGCTGTTGTTTTTGTTGGTTAAAACGGTATGTAAAGGCTAGGTTATACGTTGTACCACCTCTAAATTGAATTTCTTGATATGATGTAAAGGTATCTGCAGTTATATCATTTCTGCTTACTCCCGTGTTAAATACATCTCTAACGTTAAATGCTATAGAAGCTTTTTCTTTTAATATGTCTTTACTAAACGCTGTGTTTACAGTTCCGCTAGCTCTTCTGTCATTTTGTGAATCTACAGTTGGTCCACGGTAGCTAAAGTTTGTTTGCCAATCTACAGAATATGGAAGTGTAAGTTTATTTGTTAAACGTGCATTCCATGTTAAGTTATTTGCTGTTAGATTAACATCTTCAAAACTTCCGTTACGTTCTAATTTGTAAATATTAAAATCACTATTTACACGCCATTTTCTAGTAGGGCTGTAGTTTAAATTGAATTCAAAACCATAACGATCATCGGTTGCTAAATTTACTGGACCACGTTCTATTACAGGAAATTCTTCTCCATTTATAAACACAGTTTCTCCGTTATCTCTACTTAAAAATGTCATTACATCTGTAGAGTGTGAGTAGTAAACAGAAGAACTTAAAGTGAATTTCCCAAATCTATTTAAATAGCCAATATCAAAAACACTAGAGTAAGTTGGGTCTAAATCTGGATTTCCTTGAAAAACGTTAGTTAAACTAGAACGAGAAGGGAAAGGGTTTAACATAAAACCACGTGGTCTACGTAATCTTCGGTTATAACCAACCGTCATACTTGCATCTTCATTAAATTTATAACTTACGTTAACTGTAGGGAATAAACCTGTAAAGTTTTTTCTTTTAAAATCACCAGAAGTAGGTTGATCCAATGTGTATTTAGTGTTTTCTAATCGTAAACCTAATAGGTATGAGAATTTATCAATTTTACTACCAAACTGAAAGTAAGCAGCGTTTAAATATTGCTTAAAGTTAAACAGGTTCGATAAGTTGGTGTTTAATTCAAAGGCACCAGCATCATTAAGTAGAGAAACTTGATAATCCGTTTCGGTAGTCGTGAAATCTCCACGGTACCCCAATTCAATTTGACTATTTTCACCTAAAGGCAATACGTAATCTGTTTGTAATAATATTTGTTGCTCATCTTCCAATGTTTGTAAGATATCGGTATCAAGTCCATCAACGCTAATTAATGAGTATTCGTCATCATTAGAATTTTCAAATTGAAAATCGAAAGAAAATTTATGTCCGTCCGTTTTAAAATCTTTCATGAAATTTAAAGCATATTGAAATGTTCCACTTTCACCTTCTTCAGGATCACGACGCACACTTCGGCTAGTTTCATTTGTTATTTTATTTAACTGAACCAAGTTATTAATTGAGTTGTTGTAGCTACTATTATCACTATAAACAATAGAGTTGGTTAATGATGCTGAGTCTGTAATATACCACTCAATACCTGTATTGGTTGTAATACCTTTACGCGTATCATCCCAATTACGTTTTTCATCTAAATCTGGTGTGTTTTCATCAAAATACTTAACATCATTATACCATCTACCAACACTTTCTCTGTATCTGTAAGATGTGGTGTTAAATATATTTACGTTACCAGTTCTGTAATTTATGTTTCCAGATAATCCAGCCGCATCAGGGTGTCCAACATTTGCTGTAACAGAACCGTTAAAACCTAACAGTTTACTACGGCGTAGAATAATATTAATAATTCCTCCCGTTCCTTCAGCTTCATATCTTGCTGATGGAGAAGTAATAACTTCAACTTTTTCAATAGCATCTGCAGGTAATTGTTGTAGTGCTTCGGCAGAATTTAAACCAACTAAACCAGATGGTTTTCCGTTAATTAAGATACGTACATTGTCATTTCCGCGTAAAGCGACACCACCTTCGGCATCTACAGAAACAGATGGTACATTATCTAGAACATCACTAACAGATCCGCCACTTACAGTTAAATCTTTACCAACATTGTAGATTTTTTTATCAAGCTTTATTTCAACTGTGGTACGCTCGGCAATAATTTCTACTTCGCCTAAAGATTCTGTATCTAATTCTAAAGAATAAGACCCAATGTTTTCAGATTTGCTAATTTGTTTATTAGCAATAGTAATAGTTTTAAATGAGATATATTCAATAGTAATGTTGTAAGATCCAACAGGAACAGGGATAGAGAAGTTTCCCTTTAAATCTGTAATTCCTCCGGTTTCAATCTTGTTTTCCTTTTTATTGAAGAATGCAATAGTTGCATATTCTAAAGGTTCGTTGGTTTCTTTGTCTATTACTTTACCACTTATTGTTACTTCTTTTTGTGCAAATAAGAGTGTAGAAAATAAGCTTAAAAAAACAAATAAATGTATTCTTTTTCCCATGCTGGTCTTTTAATTTATTAGACTGCAAAACTATGGGATGGTTTAGCTTTATTGAGTTAAACCTATGTTAAAATAAACCTTAAATTTTGGCTTATAGAATGTCTAGAATTAAACTTGGCGGACGACCAATAACTGCTTTTTTGCCGTTAATAACAATAGGGCGTTCTATTAATTTCGGGTTATTTGCCATAGCTTCAATAACTTCAGTATCGGTTAGATCTTTACCTTTAAAATCACTTTTCCAGATGGCTTCGTTTTTTCTAACCAATTCTATAGGTTTAATACCTAAAAGTGTTACTATTTCTGTTAACGCTTTCGCGGAAAGGTTATCGTCTAAATATTTTACAATTTCGAAGGGTTTTCCAGAATTCTCAAGGATTTCTAGGCCTTGTCTCGATTTTGAACAACGTGGGTTATGATAAATTTTTGTCATTATAATAGTATGTTTTAATTAAACCTCACAGATTTAAAATCTGTGAGGTTTTCTTTTTTTATGTTATAATTGGCCGTCGTCTTCAACTTTTTGTCCCATCATCATTAAATAGGCCTTTAAAAAGCTGTCAATATTACCATCCATTACGGCATCTACATTACCGGTTTCATGAGCGGTACGTACATCTTTCACTAATTTATAGGGATGCATTACGTAGTTTCTAATTTGGCTTCCCCATTCAATTTTCATTTTTCCAGCTTCAATATCATCACGCTGTGCCAATTGTTTTTGAAGTTCAATTTCGTACAATTGCGATTTAAGCATTTGCATAGCACGCGATCTGTTATCATGTTGAGAGCGTGTTTCCGAACACGATATTTGAATACCTGTAGGTTTATGTGTCAGTTGTACTTTGGTTTCAACTTTATTTACATTTTGCCCACCAGCACCACTAGATCTTGCGGTTGTTATTTCTATATCGGCAGGGTTTATTTCTACTTCAATAGTATCATCAACAAGAGGGTACACGTAAACTGAAGCAAAACTTGTATGGCGTTTGGCATTACTATCAAACGGAGAAATACGCACTAATCTATGTACGCCATTTTCACCTTTTAACCAACCAAAAGCGAAGTCGCCTTCGATTTCTAGCGTTACGGTTTTTATACCAGCAACATCACCTTCTTGAAAGTTGAGTTCCTTCACCTTAAAACCGCTTTTTTCAGCATACATTAAGTACATACGCATAAGCATACTTGCCCAATCGCAACTTTCTGTTCCACCAGCACCAGCTGTAATTTGCAGTACGGCACTTAAGCTATCACCTTCTTCAGAAAGCATATTTTTAAACTCAATATCTTCTAATTGTGTAGCTAATAAATTGTATTGAGCTTCTACATCTTCGGCAGTAGCTTCATCTTCCTTAAAAAATTCATAAAGAACTTCAAGGTCTTCAAATCTGGTTTTTGCTGTTTTATAATCTTCTACCCATTTTTTCTTCACACGTAGTGATTTCATTATAATTTCTGCTGCTTTGGAGTCGTTCCAGAAATTAGGGTCAAAGGTTTGTTCTTCTTCGTTTTGTATTTCTATCAGTTTGGCGTCTATGTCAAAGATAGTGCCTAAGTTTATCGAGGCGGGTATTTAGATCTTTAATTTGATCGGAAGTTATCATGTATCAATTTATTTCTAACAAAAATAGGATTTCTTTAAGCTAGCAGAAAACAAATCTGAATATAATTTTATAGCTTTATCCACAAATTGAAAATATGATTATTGATTTAAGAAGTGATACCGTTACCAAACCAACTAAACCTATGTTAGATGCCATGATGCAAGCTGCTGTGGGAGATGATGTGTTTAGAGAAGATCCAACGGTAAACGCGTTGGAAGCTAGAATAGCCAATATGTTTGGAAAAGAAACGGCTTTATTTTTTCCGAGTGGGACTATGGCAAACCAAACGGCAATTAAATTACATACCAATCCTGGAGATCAGGTTATTTGTGATAAATATGCGCATATTTTTAATTATGAATCTGGTGGAGCGTCTTTTAACAGCGGTGTGTCTTGTAATTTATTAGATGTTAATAATGGCATTTTTTCTGCACAAGATGTAAAACAAGCCATAAACCCAGAAGCTTACTATTACAGTAAAACAAGTTTAGTTGAAATTGAAAACACGGCGAATAGAAGAGGAGGTTCTTGTTGGGATTATAATGAAATACTTAAAATTAGAACCGTTTGCGATGAAAATAACCTAGGCTTTCACTTAGATGGAGCTCGTTTGTGGCATGCCTTGGTAGCAAAAAATGAAACAACTGAGCAATACGGAAAAGCTTTTGATACTATATCGGTATGTTTAAGTAAAGGTTTAGGTTGCCCTGTAGGTTCCGTTTTAGTTGGTGATAAGGCTATAATGGAAAACGCTATACGAATTCGTAAAATATTTGGTGGCAATATGCGCCAAGCAGGATATTTGGCTGCAGCAGGTTTATACGCTTTGGATAATAATATTGAAAGGTTGGCAGAAGATCACCAAAAAGCAAAGGAAATAGGTGCCATTTTAGCAGAACGTTCTATCGTGAAATCGGTAGAACCTATAGAAACTAATATTGTTATTTTTGAATTGAACAACAACGTTAATGAAAAAGAATTCACTCAAAAATTAGCCGATAAAAATATACACATTATAAGTATGGGTGGTAATAAACTGCGTATGGTAACGCATTTAGATTACACTAATGCTATGCACGACAAACTTTTGAGTGAATTATTGAAACTATAAATAAACTTACTTAAACATATCCATACCAGGTATGTTTGGCATACCGTCTTTTGCGGCAGCAGCAAGCTCTGCTTCGTTAATTTGAGTAGCTCTTTCAATAGCTTTGTTTAATGTTAAAACAAGGTAATCTTCGAGTTGCTCTTTATCTTCCAACAAAGCATCATCAATGTCAATAGATTTAATAGTTCTATTGGCTGTTAATGTAATTTTAAGCTTATTGTCGTTACTAGCTTCATCTACTAAAACGGTGTCTAAACGTTTTTTTGTTTCTTCTACTTTTTTCTTGGCTTCTTTGAGTTTACTCATCATGCCCATCATGTCTCCAAACATATTTTTAAAATTTTTTAAGGGGGTTGGTAGCTGCAAATTTATCAAATACTAAGCCAAATTGTTGTATTTTACAATGAAAAATGAAAATAGCAACCATTCTTTTAAGCGTAAGTTTTACTTTTGCCGCTTCGTGTAAAAATATAAATATGAGTAAATCTATAAATGAAGTAGCTATTCCTTCAGCAAAAAAAATATCAAAAACATTAGAAATTCACAATGATGTTAGAATCGATAATTATTATTGGTTAAACGATCGTGAAAATCCTGAGGTTATAGATTATTTAAATGCCGAGAATAACTACACCAAAGCTTTAATGGCGCATACTGAAGGTTTTCAAAAAGATTTATTTGAAGAAATGAAGGGGCGAATTAAGGAAGACGACTCATCATTACCTTATAAATTAAACGGGTATTGGTACATTACACGTTATGAAACAGGGAAAGATTATCCTATTTATTTACGTAAAAAAGGAAGTTTAGATGCCGAAGAAGAAATTCTATTCGATTGTAATGAAATGGCTAAAGACCAATCATACTTTAGTTTAGGAGGTATTTCTATTAGCCCAGATAACAAAATGGCAGCTTTTTCTACAGATACAGTAAGTAGAAGGCAATATACTGTTCAAATTAAAAACTTAGAAACAGGTGAGATTTTAGCCGATAAAATTTTGAATACTACCGGAAGCGCAACATGGGCAAACGATAATAAAACATTGTTTTACACCATGAAAGATGCTGTAACGTTGCGTTCTCATAAAATATTCAAACATAAGTTAGATACCGATTCTAAAGATGATATAGAGGTTTATCACGAAGCAGATGAAACCTTTAATACCTTTGTATATAAAACAAAATCTAAAAAATATATTGTTATAGGTTCGTCGAGCACGTTGTCTTCAGAATATCAAATTTTAAGTGCAGATACTCCAGATGCTGCTTTTAAAATGTTTCAAAAAAGAACAGAAGATATGGAGTATAGTATTGCACATTATGATGATGCGTTTTACGTGATTTCTAATTGTGACGATGCTACAAATTTTAAACTTTTAAAAACCAGCGAAACAGCTACTGAGAAAGAAAATTGGAAAGATTTACTACCTCATAGAGAAGCTGTTTTATTAGAAGATATCGAGATTTTTAAAGATTATTTAGTTGTTAATGAACGTGAAAATGGACTTAACAATATTAGAATAATAAGTTGGGATGGTAGCGAAGATTATTACCTACCTTTTAATTCTGAAACTTACACATCTTATATAGGTAATAATCCTGATTTTGATAGCGATGTGATGCGTTATGGATTTAATTCGTTAACCAACCCAAGTTCGGTAATGGATTATAATTTTAAAACTAAAACAAGCGAAGTTAAAAAGGAACAAGAGGTTTTAGGTGGAAAGTTTAATAAAGAAAATTACGAATCTAAACGAATTTGGGCTACAGCTCGCGATGGCGTAAAAGTGCCAATTTCTTTAGTTTATAAAAAAGGAATTAAGCTAGATGGAACTAATCCATTATTACAATATGCATATGGTTCTTATGGTTCAACAACAGATCCTTCGTTTTCTACAATTCGTTTAAGTTTACTAGATCGTGGCTTTGTTTATGCCATTGCGCATATTCGAGGTGGAGAATATTTAGGACGCCATTGGTACGAAACTGGAAAGCTTTTAACCAAGAAAAACACTTTTACAGATTTTATAGATTGTTCTAAGTTTTTAATTGAAGAAAAATATACTTCAAATAAACATCTATATGCTTACGGTGGTTCGGCTGGTGGTTTATTAATGGGCGCTATTATTAATATGAATCCGGAATTGTACAACGGTGTTTTAGCTGCTGTACCATTTGTAGATGTAGTTACGACTATGTTAGACGATTCAATTCCTTTAACAACAGGAGAATACGATGAGTGGGGAAACCCCAATAACGAAGAGTATTACCATTACATGAAATCTTATTCACCATATGATAATGTAGAAGCAAAAGATTATCCAAATATGTTAGTTACAACGGGTTTACACGATTCGCAAGTACAATATTGGGAACCTGCAAAGTGGGTAGCAAAGCTTAGAGAATTGAAAACGGATAGCAATATATTATTATTGCAAACAGATATGGAATCGGGTCATGGTGGTGCTTCCGGACGTTTTGAAAGTCTAAAGGAAGTAGCGTTGGAATACGCGTTTTTACTAGATTTAGAGGGAATTAAGCGCTAATAAAAAAAAATGTCTTATTTTTGTCAAGTTTTAAGAAGCATGGATTTGTTTAAATCATGCAACTTGTAAATTGAATTTATGAAACACAGAAATCAAGTATTTGATAATGTATTAGAGTTAGTTGGCAATACACCTTTAGTAAAGCTAAACAGAATTACCTCTAAGTTCGAAGGGGATTTTTACGCTAAAGTAGAATGTTTTAACCCAGGACAATCATCAAAAGATAGAATTGCACTTTATATTATTGAAGAAGCCGAAAAGAAAGGTATTTTAAAACCAGGCGATACTATTGTAGAAACCACTTCTGGTAATACGGGTTTTAGTATTGCAATGGTAAGTATCATTAAAGGATACGAGTGTGTATTAGCAGTAAGTTCAAAATCTTCTCCGGATAAAATTGATATGTTGCGTACCATGGGAGCGAAGGTATATGTATGCCCAGCTCATGTTAGTGCAGACGATCCAAGATCGTACTATCAAGTTGCAAAACGTATTCACGAAGAATTAAAAGGTTCGGTTTACATCAATCAGTATTTTAATCAATTAAATATTGATGCGCATTATAACTCTACAGGGCCAGAAATTTGGAAACAAACTGAAGGTGAAATAACGCATTTAGTGGCATGTAGCGGTACTGGAGGAACAATTTCTGGAACAGCAAAATATTTAAAAGAGCAAAATCCAAATATAAAAGTAATAGGTGTTGATGCTTTTGGTTCGGTGATTAAAAAATACCATGAAACAAGAGAGTTCGACGAAAAGGAAATTTATCCATATCGTATAGAAGGTTTAGGTAAAAACTTAATTCCAGGTGCTACAGATTTTGATGTAATAGATCAATTTGTAAAAGTTACCGATGAGGAAAGTGCACATACCGCTAGAGAAATAGCTAGAACAGAAGGTATGTTTGTTGGTTATACCTCTGGAGCTGCAACCCAAGCTATTAAGCAATTAGGTGAACAAGGTGCGTTTAAAAAGGGAGATAAAATTGTTGTTATTTATCCAGATCATGGTTCGCGTTACATGAGTAAAGTTTACAGTGATAAATGGATGAGCGATCAAGGTTTCTTCGATTCACAAAATGAAGCAGCTGCGCAAAGCATTCAATACATAAAATAAGAAAGCATAATATTACATAATACAGGTCCATATTTTACTAATTTGTGAAATATGGACTTTTTTTATGCATCAAAAAATCGATATAGAAGTTTTTTTCAACTTTATTGTCCATATTTCGCAAATGCATCGTAAAAAATTATGCTCAATCCATATAAATATTTAATTTTGCACGGACTGACTAAAACCAAAACATTCTTGATTCTTTCATAAACAGCTCGTTTTGTTTGTGTTCCTTAAAAGTTGTTTAATTTGGTTGCAGTTATATCTAAAGTTTAATAGCAATACCATTTATAATAGATGAAGGATTTATTTGAAAAGATTTATAAAGACAAAGGACCACTAGGAAAGTGGGCGTCTCAGGCTGAAGGTTATTTTGTATTCCCAAAATTGGAAGGCGAAATTTCTAATAGAATGAAGTTTCAAGGAAAAGACGTAATCACATGGAGTATTAATGACTACTTAGGTTTAGCCAATCATCCAGAAGTTCGTAAAGTAGATGCAGAAGCAGCTGCACAATATGGTTCTGCATACCCAATGGGAGCAAGAATGATGTCTGGGCATACTGATTTGCACGAACAACTTCAAAATGAGTTAGCATCTTTTGTAAGTAAAGAAGCAGCTTATTTGTTAAACTTTGGATACCAAGGTATGGTATCTACCATTGATGCTTTAGTTTCTAAAAACGATATTATTGTTTATGATGTTGATGCTCACGCCTGTATTATTGATGGTGTGCGTTTACACATGGGAAAACGTTTTACTTACAAACACAACGATGTTGTAAGTTTAGAGAAAAACTTAGAGCGTGCTACCAAAATGGCAGAACAAACAGGTGGAGGAATTTTAGTAATTTCTGAAGGTGTTTTTGGAATGCGTGGAGAGCAAGGGCGTTTAAAAGAAATAGTAGCACTTAAACAAAAATTTAATTTTAGATTATTTGTTGATGATGCTCATGGTTTTGGAACTTTAGGAGCAACAGGAGCTGGTGCTGGAGAAGAGCAAGGCGTGCAAGATGATATTGATGTATACTTTGCAACTTTTGCTAAATCTTTAGCTAGTACAGGTGCTTTTATTGCGGGTGATCAAGAAATAATTGATTATTTAAAATATAATTTACGTTCTCAAATGTTTGCAAAATCTTTGCAAATGCAATTAGTTGCTGGAGCTCTTAAGCGTTTAGATATGCTTAGAACTATGCCAGAACTTAAAGCTAAACTTTGGGAAAACGTAAACGCATTACAATCTGGATTAAAAGAGCGTGGTTTTGATATTGGTACAACACAAAGTTGTGTAACACCAGTATACTTAAAGGGGTCTATTCCTGAGGCTATGGCTTTAGTAAAAGATTTAAGAGAAAACTACGGTATTTTCTGTTCAATAGTTGTGTATCCAGTAATTCCAAAAGGATTAATTTTATTAAGATTAATACCTACAGCAACACATACATTAGAAGATGTTTCTGAAACTTTAAATGCATTTGATGCTATTAGAGAACGTTTAGAAAACGGAACTTACAAACGTTTATCTGCTTCTGTTATGGCGGCAATGGGCGAGGAGTAGTTCAATAACATAGAATGAAAAAAATCCGATTCAATTTTAATTGAATCGGATTTTTTAGTTTTAATAAGAAGCTAAACTTTATAGAAGTTTCTTGTATGTTTTTCTTCTTTTGTAAACTACAGGATCAAAATGTTTCCATATTTGATGTATAGCATGGTTATCTTCTAGCTCTGGAGTTCTAAAGCATGTTTGGATACCTTTTTCTTTAAAAGTCTCGTAATATTCATTGAAAATCACAGCATGCACACCTTTATTTTGGTAGTCCGGATGAATTCCTATTAAATAGAAAATAACATCTTTACTATTCTTTTTAGCATTCAAAATATGTCTGAAACCAAAAGGAAATAGCTTACCATTCATTTTTTTTAAAGCAGCAGTAAATGCTGGCATTACAATAGCAAAACCTACTAATTCATCATTTTTATCTACAACAAATTTGATGTATTCTGGATTTACAAAACTTATAAATTTCTTTTTGAAATAAGCTTTTTGAATATCGTTAATGGCCACAAACGATGATAATGAAGCATAGCTCGCATTAAACAAATCGAACATTTTGTCAACATAAGGCATCACTTCACTTGTTTTAGTGAATTTTAAGGCTTTTAGTTGGTAGCGTCTTTTTATAAGCTCTTGTGCTTTTTTAAAAAATTCTGGCTTTACATTTTCAAAAGGAAAACGACTTTCAGAATACGATTTTTCAATCTCATATCCGGCTGCTTCGTAATGTTTTACATAATAAGCGTGGTTATACCAAGTAACCATGGGAGCAGTACTCTCAAAACCTTCCGTCATGACACCAACTTTATCTAAGTTAGAGAATCCAACAGGACCTTCAGTATATTCTAGGTTTTTGCTTTTTCCTATTTCAGCAACCTTATCGAGTAGTATTTTAGAAACTTCTAAATCGTCTATAAAATCGAACCAACCAAAACGCATTTTTTTTATGTTTTGGTCTTGAATTTCTAAATTATTAGTAATCGCAGCTATTCGGCCAACAATAGCATTGTTTTTGTAGGCTAAAAATAACTGAGCTTCGGCATCTTGAAAAACAGGGTTTTCGTTTTTATTAAATGTACTCATCTCCTGACTAATAATAGGAGGTGTCCAGTATTCACAGTCTTTATAAAGCGTGAAAGGGAATTTTACAAATGCCTTTAAATCTTTTTTATTTTTTACTTCTTTTAGTGTAATCATATACTTGTTATGATAAATTTATCAGATTAATCTTCAAAATCTATAGCGTCTCGTTTTGGTTTTTTTGTACTTTCTTTTGCGTCTTTTTTACTACCTTTTTTCTTTTTCTTTCCTGAGCGTTTAGAAGTTTCTTCAATGGTATTTCCATTATCAATTTCTTTGTCTTTATGGAAATCTAATCGGTAAGACATTCCGAAGTTAACGCTAAATACAGATGGCGTATCCTTTGTGTTAAAAGTTAAAGCGGTGTCTAACTGAAAATCTTTACCCCATAAATAAGCGCCACCAAATCTAAACAAATTATCGGCATAATAATCACTTTGAATGCCTTGTGTTTCTCCGAAAACAACCCATTGTGGACTGAAAGAATGCGTTAAGGTTAATATATATGAAAAGTCCGATTGATCCGTTCCTATGCGATCTTTAATTAAATTCATTACAAAAACCCAACCTCCAGAAAAGTTGTTTTGTGTAGCAATCATCACTTTAGGGCTAAAGCCTTCTATAGCGTCTGCAGTATATGGATTGTCTGGAGTATCGAAGTTTGCACCAGCATAAACTGCTATGGCAGGAATTAACGATTTCCATTTAAAGGTGTGGTTGGCCTTCCAACTGTAAAGATTAGGTTTATCGTCTTCTGCATTTTTATACGGATCGTAAACTAAATATTTAGCTCCAAGAGTTAAATATTTAAAATTAGAACGACGGTCTTTATTGTCTAAATTTGAAAAATACGATTTGTTGTCACTTTGGTAGTTTCCTTCAAAGTTTAATTCTAATTGTTCCCATAATAATCCGTAACGTACAGCAAAATCGGCACCAAAGCCTGAAACTTTATAGCCTATGGCTGGCGTGCGTTCTTCTTCAATAATATAGGGGCCAACTTCAAATTGCGCCACATTGGTACCTACAGAAAAGGCACTACGAGAAACACCTGGCCTGTTAGAGTTTATAACATCGGTATATTGGCAAAATGCTTGAGTTGAAAAAAATGTGAGTAGGAGAATTAAAATCGATTTGATAGCTTTCATAGTTGAAATTTTTAACGCGTTGTACACACGCGTAGATTTTATAATTTTAAGTACTAATGATTAAGGGTTTTCAAATATAGATATTTTATATATTTTTTATCATTTTTCAATGTTTTTTAAACGTATAGAATTGTATTTTTGTTGTTAGTTTTAATCAAAAGTTTCACTTATGGGTTTATTAAGAACCATATTTATAATTGTTTTAGTCTATTATTTATTTAAAGTGCTTTCTAGAATTTTTGCACCGCTTTTAATGAAGTTTGCCGTAAAAAAAGCAGAAGAACGCTTTGGAGGTCAGTTTCAAAAACAACAACAAGAGCCTGTTAATAAAGAAGGAGAAGTAACTATTGATAAAATTCCAAATACTCGAACGTCTAATAAAGATGTTGGCGATTACGTAGATTACGAAGAAGTGGATTAAGGTTTCAACCTTTTTTTATTTCCGCGAAAGCGTAAAGTTCTTAAAATTTAAGATAAACTTCGATGCTAAGAAAATAATAACTAATGTTCACATTCATTGTTTTAAACTACTTTCATGCAATTTTCAATTAAAAGTATATTGCCACACATCTTAGTGCTCCTAGGATTTGTAATATTATCATTGGCTTATTTTAGCCCAGTTTTACAAGGAAAAGAAATTTATCAAAGCGATATTGTTCAGTTTATTGGCATGAGCAAGCAGCAGAAGGATTTTAAAGTTGAAACTGGAGAGGAAACCTATTGGACTAATGGGGCTTTTGCAGGGATGCCAACTTACCAATTGGGAGCAAGATATCCGCATAATTACATTAAAAAAATTGATGCTGTACTGCGTTTTTTACCTCGTCCAGCCGATTATTTGTTTTTATATTTAATGAGTTTTTATGTATTACTTTTAGTGCTAAAAGTAGATTACAAACTCGCAGCACTTGGTGCTTTAGCCTTTGGGTTTTCAACGTATTTAATTATTATTTTAGGTGTTGGGCATAACAGTAAAGCACACGCTATTGCATACATGCCTTTGGTGTTGAGCGGTATTATACTCACTTTTAGACGAAAATACATAGCTGGGTTTTTACTCACTGTTTTGGCTATGGGGTTAGAAATTGTATCGAACCACTTTCAAATGACTTACTACTTAATGCTGTTGGTGCTTATTTTGGGCATAGCTTATTTAGTAGATGCTTACAAGAAAAACGTATTACCTCATTTCTTTAAATCTGTTGGGATTTTATTCGGAGCTGTAGTTCTTGCTATTGCTCTAAATGCAACGAGCGTAATGGCTACGCAAGAGTATGTAAAGGAAAGCACACGTGGTAAAACGGAACTAACCATTAATGCCGATGGATCTCCAAAAGAGGTTTCAAACGGTTTAGATAAAGATTATATCACGCAATTTAGTTATGGTTTTGCCGAAACGTTTAACTTGTTTATTCCTCGTTTTATGGGTGGAGGAAATGGAGAGAATGTTGGTAAAGATTCTGCTACATACGAGGCTTTTAGAAAATTAGGAGCCACAACAACTCAGGCGGCAGAAGAAGCTAAGCGCGCTCCATTATACTGGGGAGACCAACCTATTGTAGAAGCTCCAGCTTATGTTGGTGCTGTAATTTTGTTCTTGTTTGTATTTGCTTTATTTTTAGTAAAAGGCCGTTTAAAATGGTGGCTTGTTGGCGGAACAGTGTTTTCTTTATTATTATCTTACGGTAAAAACTTAGGGTTTTTAACTAACTTTTTTATCGATTATGTACCCATGTACAATAAGTTTAGGGCGGTAACATCAATACAAGTTTTACTAGAATTATGTATTCCTGTGTTGGGAATTTTTGGTTTGGTACGTTTGTTCAATAATTTTGAAAAAGAAGAAGAAAAGCTAAATGCGTTAAAGTATGCCACAATAATTACTGGAGGTTTATCGCTTTTATTTTTAGTAATGAAATCGTCTTTATTCGATTTTGTTGGCGTTAACGATGGCTTTTACCGTCAGAATTATGGGCAAGATTTTGTAGATGCCTTAAGAGAAGATAGAAAAAGCGTTTTTACAACAGATACCCTTAGAAGTTTAATTTTAGTACTGCTATCGGCAGGTTTAATTTGGTATTACTTAAAGGGTAAGCTAAAAGAAAACTTACTTGTTATTGGGTTTGCTGTGCTGTTGTTGTTCGATTTAGTTGGTGTAGATAAGCGCTATGTAAATAGTGACGATTTTGTATCTTCTATTAAAATGAATAAACCGTTTGAAGCTACGGAGGTTGATAAAGCTATTTTGCAAGATAAAAGTTATTATCGTGTTTACGATTTAGTTTCAGGACGATCAAAACCATCATACTTTCATAATTCTTTAAATGGATATAATGCGGCAGAATTAAAACGATACCGTGAGGTTTTCGATTTTTATATTTCTCAAAATAGTATGAATGTTCTTAATATGTTTAATACCAAATATATTATTGCTCAAGGTGAAAAAGGAGAAACCTTTCCATACACCAATAGAGAAGCGAATGGTGCAGCTTGGTTTGTTAGCGAACTTAAAAAGGTAGATTCTGCTAATGAAGAAATTAAAGCTTTGGATAGTTTAGATAATAAACATGTTGCTGTTTTTGCTAAAGGTAAAGATGCCATAATTCCAACGGAAACAAAAAAGTTTAATGTTGATTCTGTAGCAAGTATCAAAATTGTTGAGCATAAACCAAATTATTTAAAATACGCTTCTAGCAATGCAAATAAAGGTTTTGCAGTGTTTTCTGAAGTGTATTACGGAAACGGTTGGAAAACATTTATAGATGGTGAAGAAACCGATCATATACGGGTTAATTATACGCTACGTGGTTTAGAAATTCCTTCAGGAAATCATGAAATTGTGTTTAAGTTTGATCCAGATGTAGTGAAAACAGGAAGTACAATTGCACTTGCTAGTTCTGTTTTATTTGGACTTTTACTACTAGGTGGACTTTTCTACGGATTTCAAAAGAAATAGTTTTTTACATCTACGCAGATCGAAATTTTTTTAATGAAGGCACTAAAAGTACTTATAATAAGTTATTACTGGCCACCAGCAGGAGGTCCAGGCGTGCAGCGTTGGTTAAAATTCGTAAAATATTTACCCGATTTTAATGTTGAACCTATTGTTTATATTCCCGAAAACCCTAATTATCCTTTAGTAGACGAGAGTTTAATTGCTGAAGTTTCAAAAGATGTTACCATTATAAAACAGCCTATAAGTGAACCTTATAAGTTGGCAGGCCTGTTTTCAAAGAAATCATCAAGCACTATTAGTAAAGGCATTATTCCCGAGCAGAAAACGCAAAGTTTTATTGAAAAAGCCATGCTTTATATTCGTGGAAATTTTTTTATTCCAGATGCGCGCAAAAGCTGGGTAGAACCATCGGTAGCTTATCTTTCAAATTATATAGAAAAGGAAAATATTTCAACTATTATAACCACCGGACCTCCGCATAGTTTACATCTTATTGGTTTGCAGCTTAAAAAAAAATTAGGTGTAAAATGGATTGCAGATTTTAGAGACCCTTGGACTACTATTGGTTACCATGAGCAGTTGAAATTAACGGAAAAATCTAAACAAAAACACAAAGCTTTAGAAAAGTTGGTGTTAAATACTGCCGACGATATTGTTGTTACTAGTTCTGTAACAAAAACGGAATTTGAAGCCATTACCAATAAACCAATTGAGGTTATTACTAATGGTTACGATTATGAATCTGTAGAATCTAAACCACTTGATGCTAAGTTTACAATAGCGCATATTGGTTCGTTATTATCAAAAAGAAATCCTATAATTTTATGGCAAGTACTCTCGGAACTTGTTCAGGAACATGAGGGTTTTTCTAAAGATTTTCAATTAAATTTTGTGGGAGCCGTTAGCGAAACTGTTTTACAATCTATAGAAACCGTAGGTCTTGCTAATCATGTTAATAACGCCGGGTATGTGTCTCATAAAGAATCTATTGTCTATCAAAAAAGCTCACAGGTTCTATTGTTAGTTGAGATAGACTCCAAAGAAACTAAATGTATTATTCCTGGAAAACTGTTTGAATATATGGTTTCAAATCGGCCTATTTTGGCTTTGGGACCTCAAGGTTCCGATGTGGAAAATATCATAAAAGAAACCAATACCGGAAACTACTTTTACTACACAGATTATAAATCGTTAAAATCGACTATCTTGGCGCATTATAAGAGCTATCAAAATAAAAATTTAGAAGTGCAGGCTATTGGTTTGCAAAAGTATAGTAGAAAAAGCTTGACTTCTAAATTAGCTTCGGTTTTAAAAAAGCCCTAATAATCTATCATTTTACGCGTTTACTTCGTAGTACTAATAATGAAATTGAATCAAAAAAAATGGGCATAGTTGCTTCTCAATCTTTTAAAAATATAATCTCTACTTATTTGGGGTTTTTAATTGGGGCAATAAATACGCTATTTCTTTACACTAAATTTTTAAGTGATGATTATTACGGTATGGTTGGCTATATGCTTTCTTTAGCCTATGTAATAATGCCATTAATGGCCTTTGGTGCACACAACTCTTTAGTTAAATTTTATACTACTTTCAAAACGCGCGAATCACTAAATGGCTTTTTAACGCTTATGTTATTAATGCCTATTGCGGTTATTATTCCTATTGTTTTGCTTACGTATTTTGGTTATGGTTTTATAGGCGATTTATTATCAAATAAAAATACTATAATTAAACAATACTTGTGGCATACGGTGGTTATAGCAATTTCTTTGGCGTATTTCGAGCTGTTTTTTTCTTGGGCAAAAGTGCAAATGCAAACGGTGTTTGGGAACTTTATGAAAGAAGTTTTTCATCGTGTAGGTACTATGTTACTCTTGTTGGTCTTTCATTTTGAATATATAGATTTAGAGCAGTTTATGTCTGGTTTAGCTATTATTTATTTTGTAAGAATGCTGATTATGAAGGTATATGCATTCACATTAAAATTCCCAAAGCTAACCTTTAAAAAGATTAATAATTTAAGTCGAATTTTAAAATATTCGGGTTTAATAATTATTGCCGGAGCTATCGCAACATCACTTTTAGATGTCGATAAAGTGATGCTTGGGCATTACATTCCAATTAAAGAAATTGCGTATTACAATGTGGCTATATTCATCACAGCTGTTATTGCGGTGCCACAACGTTCTATGCATCAGTTATTAATGCCTATGACGGCTAAGTTTTTAAACGAACATGATTATGAGGCTTTGGAAGATCTATACAAGAAGAGCTCACTAAACTTATTTATTATTGCTGGTTTCATCTTTTTATTAATTGTTTTAAATATTAATCAGCTTTATTTAATCATTCCCGAAGAGTTTAATGTTGGGCTTTACGTGGTGTTTATGATTAGTGTGGTGAAATTATACGATTCACTTTTAGGTAGCAACAATGCCATTCTTTTTAATAGTGATTATTACCGAATGGTGCTGGTTTTAGGTGTTGTTTTAGTTATTGTTATGGTAGCTTTTAATATTTTATTTATTCCTATTCTAGGTATCAATGGTGCCGGTTTAGCTACGTTTTTAGCTGTGTTTTTATACAATTCTATTAAGTTATATTTTGTTTACAGAAAATTTAAAATCTTACCATTTTCGCCAAAAACGTTACAAATAGGGCTATTTATCGCTAGTTTTGCTATTCTTTTTTACTTTTGGGACTTTCCATTTCATCCTATTTTAAACATTGCATTAAAGTCTATTTTAATTGCCGTACTGTACGGTTTTATTGTTTTCAAATTTAGATTTTCAGATGATATTTCTAAGTTACTTCAGAAGTATTTGAAGGTTTAGTTCAAACTTGATTTTGAGGTTTTATTTGTCTAAATTCGTTGAATAAGATAGTTTACACTGTCTGCCTTATTTTTTTAGAGTTTTCCGAAATAGCACAAAACATAAATCACTTGAAAATACTTCATACAGCCGATTGGCATTTAGGACATAGATTACACGAGCAATCTCAAGTAGCGGAACAAACTTTATTTTTAAGTTGGATTGAAACATATATCAGTACGAAGAAAATAGACGTTTTATTGATTTCAGGAGATGTATTTGATACGGGTTCGCCTTCCAATCAAAGTTTAGAAATGTATTATAGCTTTTTGGTGAAGTTGAAAGGTACAAGTTGCAAATCCATTATTATTACCGGAGGAAATCATGATTCTGCAGGAACTTTAAATGCACCAAAACACATTCTCGATGCTTTATCGATTAAAGTGGTTGGTAAAGCAACGGAAGAGATAGAAGATGAAGTTTTTGAAATTGACATCGAAGGTGAAAAAGTAGTTGTTGCTGCCGTTCCATACTTGCGTGATGGTGATATTAGAAGAGCTGTTGCCGGAGAATCTTTCGACGAACTTATTGATAAATACAAAACAGCATTAATTAATCATTATCAAGCAGCTGCCGAGCAATGTAAGCTAGTAAATACCACCGATGCTCCCGTTATTGCTATGGGGCATTTGTTTGCAACAGGAGGCTCTGTTTCAGATAGCGAACAAAATATTTATGTAGGAACATTGGGCCATATTGGTGCTGAAGATTTCCCTGAGTACTTCGATTATATTGCTTTAGGACATTTGCATCGACCTCAAATAATTGGAGAAAATGATAAAGTACGCTATTCAGGTTCACCAAATATTTTGAGTTTTAGTGAAATAACTTATAATAAAAACATTATTGTTTTAACCGTTGAAGACAATAAAATAAATGCCATCGACGATGTTGTTGTTCCTCGTTTTAGGGAGTTTTATAAGTTGGTTGGTACCGTAACAGAATGTATAGATGCATTTTCTAATTTGGTTTCTAATGAATTCCAATTAACACCATGGGTAGAAATTGTGCTTAATGAGACACATACCATAAATACTGATGATTTAAAAAAAGCTGCAGAAAATTATCCGTTTGAAATATTAAAAACGGCTTTAAAAACACAGCGTAGGCAAAAAGGTATTGAGGAATTATTAGAAGAAACAAAATCTATAAAAGAGTTATTACCAGCTGAAGTTTTTAAATTGAAATGTAAAGAAATTGGTTTCGATTTAGAGAACAGGCCAGAGGTGGAAGATGCTTTTAATGAAATTTTACAATCTGTTAAGAATCAGTAAGGGTAAAGGACTATGAAAATTTTAAAAATAGAATTACAAAATATAAATTCTTTACGCTCCAATACTTCTATTGTTATAGATTTTGAAAGTGAACAGTTTAAAGATGTTGGTTTGTATGCTATTACAGGTTCTACAGGAGCAGGTAAAACTACTATTTTGGATGCTATTACTATTGCGTTATATCATAATGTACCTAGATTTAATGGCTCTAAAGGCACATTGATTGATGTGGTTAGCCATGGTGCTGATGATGCTTTTAGTAGAGTAACTTTTGAAAATGATAATATAGTTTATGATGCCTTCTGGGGAATGAAGGTTGCCGATAAATCTGGTAAAAAGTATAAAAACCCAAAGGAAGAAGTTAGTTTAAAGAACTTAACAACAGGTGCTATTTTGGCGAGCCAGAAACGGAGTTTAATATCAGAAGTGGTTCGAGTAACTCAATTAGATTACAATCAGTTTTTACGGTCTGTAATGCTTGCTCAAGGGGAATTTGCTTCGTTTTTAACGGCTAAAGGTCCTGAGAAAGGGAAGCTGTTAGAACAAATTACAGGCGAAGAAATTTATAAAAAAATAGGGCAGAGCATTCAAGAAAGAAAAGCAAAAGAAGAAAATGCGCTTAAAGATATTCAGTCTAGAATTAATTCCGATGATGTTTTATCAGAAGAGGCTAGTGCTGAGTTAACTCAAAAAGATAAAACACTCGATACCGAAATTTTAAAGATTGAAAAGGAGATAAAAACCACTCAAAATATTGTAGAATGGTATGTGAAATTTCAGAAAATACTTGATGAATCTCAAAAATTAGAAATAGAATCTAAGGAGGTAAATTTATTTATTGAAAAGCATAAACAAGAATTAGAACAGTTAGATTTAAATGAAAAGGCAGCACCTTTTAAAGAGTTACTTCAGAATTTAAATAGAACAGAGCAAGAGTCTGTTGATAAATCTAAACAATTAGAACGTTTAGAGTCTGAACTTAAAACCTTAAAGCCTGAGGTTGAAAAACTAAGTTTACAAACTCAGAAAGAAATAGAGTTGCTAAATGTGGCAGACAAAACGTTTGCAGATTGGTTACCAAAATTTGATGCTATAAATGGCTTAGACAGTAAGCTTAAAAATGAAGTTGAAAATAAGCAAAAAGCAACATTAGAATTAGAAGCGTTAGATAACCAAATTAAGTTTTTAAGAGAAGAACAAACTAAATTGAATAAAGATTTAGCGGATACTGAAGCTAAAATAAAAATAGATCAAAGCTTTATTTCTGAGCATAAATTATTGAAGGATGTGGATTTACAAATATCCAATTGGGCAAGTGAATTAACTGCTTTAAAAGCTAAAAAAGAAAGTTTAAAAGAAGCTCAAGATTTTGTATCTGTAAAAAAAGAAGAGGTAGAAAAAACAGAAGCGCGCTTAAAAGAGGGTAATAAATTACTAAAAGTTGAAACTGCCGAAATTGAAAAAACAGAAAAGCTATTAGCTGAGATCACTTTAAAATTATCTAAAAATAATTTAACCGATTTACTAGAGGCTAAAACCAAATTAGCCACCAAAGAAACAAACTGGAAACAGTTTAAAACGCTATCTGAGCAAATACTAAAAGTTGAAAGAGAACAAACCGATTTATTAGCGAAACAAAAAGCGCTTACAAAGGTATTAGAGGTTAGTAAAAAGGAAATACAAGCGGTTAAGCAACAAATTGAAGTTCAAGAAAAATCGGTTGCAGATGCGGATGAAATTTTAAACTTAGAGAAAAGTATTTCTAAATATGAAGCTGATCGTCAGAGTTTAACAGAAGGAACACCTTGTGGATTGTGTGGTTCATTAGAGCATCCGTTTGCCGAGAATTTGGTTTCGGTAGGTGTTTCAAAATCGGAATTAGAACTTAATAAACGCAAAGAAAAGCTGCAAGCCTTAATTGTTTCAAAAAACGAATTAGAGAAAAAAGAAGTTGTAGCGACCACAACCATCGATGGATTAACGCAACGTAGTGGTCTAATTAATGATGAAGTAAAAGCATTAAAATTAAAGACGAAACAATTAAATATAGATTGTGAGTTATCGAATGCAACTCAAATTGAAATTGAGGTTAAAAAAGTAGCACAGGATATTTTGTTGCTAGATGAAAAGTTAAAAGTAGCTCAACAATTACAAAACGGTAGCAATAAATTAAACGATACTTTTAAAATACAAAGTGAGAGGTTTAATAAGATTAAAAATGGTGTAGCCACGCTTGTTGAAAAGAATAAAAATAGCAATAAGGATATTGCAGAAAAGCAAAAACTAATTGTTAATTTAAAAGAAATGTGTAATAATTTAGAGACAGCGTTAGAAGCAAAACTATCTAAATTTAATTACCAATTACCTTCAACAGAAAAGAGTAGCGAGTTTATTGAAAGCCTTAAAATTTTAATTGCGAATTTTAATAAAAAAGAGAAGAATTTAGACTTACTAAAATCGAGTATATCAGTTGTAAACACTAAGTTAGAAAATAATAAGGAGAAGTTAGAAATACAACTTAAAGCAAAAGAAGTTTGTTCTAAAACGATTACAGTTTCTACTGTTAAAATAGAACAATTACAAAAACAGCGTGAAGCTATTTTACCTATTGCTATTTCTGTAGAACATAAGCGAGAACTTTTGCAAACAGAACGAATGGCTTTGTCTAAAAAGGTAGAGTTAAGCAAGCAGAAACGCCAAGAGTTTTTAGATTTACAAAACAAAAAAGAAGCTTTAAAAATAGAAACGAATAAGGAGGTATTAGTTTTAAGAGAAAAGCTAGACACGTTAAATTCTGTTTTTGATACTCAATTAAAAGTTAGCGATTTTGATACAAGAGAATTGGTTCAGAAAGCAATACTTCTAGATGCCGATATGGTGCGGTTCACTAAAAATAAAGAAGCGCTAAAAGAAAAACAACTTCGCTTAAAAGCATACCGAGAATCTAACGAAAAAGCTAAAGCAGATTTAAAAAAAATTAAAACATTTGAAATTACTGAGGCCGAGAGTAAATTGGCTTTGGAAGATTTGAATAAGACAAATAAAACACTGCTATCGGAAAAAGGTGAGATTATACAAGCCTTTAAAAAGGATAAGGAAATTAGAGATCGAAATAAAGAAATCTATAAAAAAATAGATGCTCAAGAAACGGTTTGCAATGTTTGGAGAGAGCTATTTAAAATTATAGGGAATTCTAAAGATGCCTTTAATGTATATGTGCAACGATTAACTTTAAAGCATTTACTAGACCTTGCCAATGTACATTTGTATAAATTGAATAAACGTTATTCTTTAAAAATGGAAGAGGCTTACAAACCTAAAGAGGAACTTAATTTTAATTTAATAGACCATTACCAAACGGACCAGGCCAGATTGGTAGACACATCTAGTGGTGGTGAGAAGTTTATTATTAGTTTGGCTTTAGCTTTAGGATTGTCTGATTTGGCTAGTAAAAATGTGAAAATCGATTCGTTGTTTATTGATGAAGGTTTCGGAACTTTGGATAAAAATACTTTAGAAACGGTTATCTCGACTTTAGAAACTTTGCAATCGCAAGGTAAAATGATTGGTATAATATCTCACGTTGAAAATTTAAAAGAGCGTATTTCTACTCAAATTCAAATTACTAAAAAGAATAATGGAGTGAGTGTGGTGGATATAATGTAATTCAAGACTGATGAAAAAAAATGATGTTTTATTAGTTTTATGGGTGATTTTTGGATTTGTATTTGTGACGGCAGTTGATACCATCTTAAATTTTATTATTCATTTATTGTATTTTAGTCTGGTTGAGTTAGGTGTTTCTTTTCTCATTTTGACTTATTTACTCCCATCAATTACGTTGGTCGCATATTTGTTTACCTCATATTTTGTGGTTGGCAAAATTAATAGAAAATCTCTTAAATTAGAATTATATAAAAGGGAATTCCCTAAACCACTCTTGGTAGTTTTAAGTCTTATAATCTTTATTTTGGGACCATTGACAAATTGGTTGTCTGGACTATATAGTGAAAGTATATCTGAAAGTCACCATGGCGATATTCAAAGCTTTTTGATGTTTTATGGATGGTTTACCGCTGGTTTTGGAATTTCTCAAATGATAAGCTTAATCAGTCTTGTAATTTATTTGCTTATTAAGTTAAAAGACTTAAATAATAATTAAAGATGTTTTGTTAAAAGAAGAGGGACTAAAGTTATTTTAATCTTTCCAAAACATATTACCACAGCCGTAACTCGCGTTAGGGATTGCAACGGCATCCTTTTTTAAAGATTAAGAAAATAGTATTGGTTTGGTTTACGTTTTAGTAGGTGGTCTAAACCCGTTTAAAGTAGCTCTGCTAAAAAAAAGATATAGTGTAAAGCCCGACCCTTGTGGTAACGCCCAAACTATTAAAAATGAAAAACCCCGTGATGTTGCTTTAAGGCAAACTATTCACAGGGATTTTCGTACTAACCAACCAAAATTTTTATGATCGTCTACGTGTGGTAGTTGTTGTCGATCTTGTATTATTGCTAGATTTTCGACTACTTTGTGTGGCTTTACTATTGCTAGTTCTTGGTGCTTTAGTAACGGTAGCTACACGTTTAGTGCTTCTAGTATTATTGCTGTTTCTAGTATATGTACGAGCCTTTGTTGCTTTTGGATTTTTAGATACCGTATTTATTTTCGTACGGGTTACATTTCTAGTATTTGTACTGTTTGCACTAGGTCTTGTAGATCTAGTGGTTGTAGTTTTAGTAACCGTTCTGTTTGGTGTTGTTTTTACTACACGACTATTATTGCGTTGTGTATAATTACGGTTTGTACTTTTTGCATTAGAGTTTCTATTTGGTGATGTTGTTGTGTAACGACGGTTGTTATTTGTTGTTACTTTACGTCTGGTTTGTGCGTTACGGTTAATTTTAGTAACGTTTCTAGAACTTCTATTTACTGTAGCGTAATTACGGTTTCTGGCAACAGTATTTCCACGACGACTATATATAGCTGATGATGGACGGTGGTTGTTGTAAAACGGACGGTTGTACACATAACGCACTGGAGCATAATGTTGACGGTAAGGACGATTAAATACTACACGAAAATTAACTGATGGCGTGCGGTAATAATTGTGCCATGGACGGTAAATGTAACCACGGTTATATACGTTTATAAAACCAGTATAGTGAGAATATCTGTTATAACGATCGTAATGCACATATAGTCCACCAACTCTAGATATGTAACCATTGTTGTTGTAGTTTATGTTTACGTTTCCGGCTTGAGAAATTCTACCGTAATAATCGTAATAAATAGGTGTGTTTTCTATTTGAATAATTGCACCAAATTCATCGTACTGCACGTATGCATTATAATCGTAACCAGAGTTAAAACTTAAATCTAGATTTCTAGAATGTAATGATACATTTACGTTTGATGTTTGACGTTGTAAATTGAAATCGAATTGACCATCGGCAAATACCGAAAATTCTATTCCGTTTTCAACAAATATGAAAGAGCTGCCGTAACCTCTGTTAATATTTGATGCTTCGTTTGTTTGGTTGGCGGTTGTTGTGTCTGCACTAGCGGTGAATCCTGCAAGGACCAATCCGGCTAATAAGAATATATACTTTTTCATATCTGTATGTTTTAATGTTATACAGTTAGGTAATTACAAACAGCGTGCCAAAAAACAGAAGTAAGTATTAGTGTATTGATTTTGAGGTTGTTATTTTTATTTTTTAAGATAAAACAGAGGTGTTAAATTTAAATATTAGGTTGTGGAAATTTAAATTTAATTGAAAATTTGAGTAAAAACTAATTGGTAATAGATGATGATACTCGGCTCTAAACTAAAATTAGAACACATAATAGCAACATACAAATCTATGATGTGTAGGGTAGAGGTAATCTATTATTTAGGTATTAGGTTCTAAAAATGCGTCGTAATTTTATCGAAGGTAATAGTTTTAAAATCTTCAATTTTTAGGTTTGCATTGGTATAATCCTGATTTTTTGAGTGTATACTATCAAAACCTACGCAAAATATATGCGCATCGTTTGCAGCTTTAATACCGTTGGTAGAGTCTTCAATAACCATACATTCCGATGCTTTAAAACCTGATGCTTCGGCTGCTTTTACAAAAATTTCTGGGTGTGGTTTAGATGCTTTTAAATCGGCACCACTTAATTTGGCTTTAAAATATTGGTTTAAATCGAAACGTTTAAAAATACGTTCAATACTTGGCATAGATGCCGATGATGCTAAAACCAGAGTAAGCCCATTAGCATGATAGTTTTTTATTAAATCTAAAACACCATCTATTAAATCGAAATCTTTATCGTTTTCAAAAATGTATTCGTAATGTTTTCTTTTTAAGGCTACTAAAGCTTCTGGAGTTTCATCTAAATTAAAATGATCTTTAACTTGCTTGCAAACGTTAAGCGTAGATTGCCCGGTGTAAGATTCGTATAGCTCACTAGAAACATTGGCGCCAACATCGCTAAACATTTTATGATAAGCATAATGGTGTAGCGGTTCGCTATCTATTATTACCCCATCCATATCGAAAATTACAGCTTTTAACATCTCAAAATTTATTTTGGGCTAAGATAAAAGAAATCGTTTCAATATCTAAAACGAGGTTCAAATTATTAAATTTGTAGTCTAAACTCCGTTAATTATTATGGTTGCTGTTTTATCCTTATTACTCAGTATTATATTTCTTGTGCTCGCGGTTATTCATTTTAATTGGTTTTCTGGCGGAACATTTGGTTTTGAGGCCTCACTACCTACTAAAGAAAACGGTGAGCGGGTTTTAAACCCTAAAAAAATAGATAGTGCTATTGTTGGCTTTGCACTGTTGGCATTTTGTTGTTTTTACTTTTATAAGTCGGGCGTAGCAACGGTTTATTTGCCTAATTGGGTTATGCAGTACACTGGCTGGATTATAGCATTGTTGTTTTTTATTCGTGCTATTGGCGATTTTAAATATGTAGGCTTTTTTAAGAGCGTAAAACAGACTACTTTTGGCACCCTGGATACAACCTATTATGCACCGTTGTGTTTAGTTATTAGTAGTGTTGGCATTATAATAGAAATTTTAAACTAGAAATTATCAAAACAACTCCAAATTTTCATCCAAAAAATAAGCATAAATCGGGTTACGATTTAGAGGCTTTATGTAATGTATATCCAGAATTAAAGCCCTTTGTTTTCGAAAACAGACACCAAACGGTAACTATAGATTTTGCTAAGCCTAAGGCTGTAAAAGCACTTAATACGGCTTTATTGCTAAAAGATTACGGTATTAAGTTTTGGGAGTTTCCTGAGGAGAATTTATGTCCGCCAATTCCTGGTCGTGTAGATTATTTGCATCATATAGCACATTTAGTTAAAAAAGCAAACACAGAAAACGGCGTTAAAATATTAGATATCGGTACAGGTGCAAGTTGCATTTATCCACTTTTGGGTCATGCAGAATATAACTGGGAGTTTGTAGCTACGGATATTGATGGCGCTTCGTTAAAAAATGCGCAAAGAATAATAGATAAAAACAAGATGGGTAATGCTATTAAGCTGCGCCATCAAGAAGATAGTGCCGAAATTTTTAACGGTATTTTAGATGAAGGTGAGACTTTCGCAGTGTCTATATGTAATCCTCCGTTTTTTAATTCTGAAGAAGAAGCTGATGAAGCAACCACTAAAAAATTAAAGAATTTAGGTAAAAAGACAGATAAAATAGTCCGTAACTTTTCGGGTACCAATAACGAGCTTTGTTATAAAGGTGGTGAAAAAGCTTTTTTACATACTTATTTATATGAAAGCTCATTGCATAAAGAAAGCTGCAAGTGGTTTACAACCTTAGTATCTAAAAAAGATTTAATAAAAGGAATGCAAAAATCGCTGACAAAACTAGGCGCTACAGAGGTTAAAGTAATTAATATGGGACAAGGAAATAAAGTGTCTCGTATTCTAGCTTGGACGTTTTAAGAAATATAAACTATCTCAATTTCCGAAAAATATTAAGCAGAACGCTATACAATACAGAATGCTTATTTGATTTAGATTCTAAATCAAATAAGCAATCCCAACACCTAAAATAATAGCGACAAACTTACTTAGGTTAAACTTATGTCCGTCGCTACTTTCAAATAGAATAGTGGTCGATATATGGAAAAACATACCAATAACCACAGCATTAATACCGTGGGCAAAGGTTTCTGTTAAATTAGAAGTATTTGAAATTAAAGTTCCTAACGGTGTCATTAATGCAAAAATCACTAAAAACACAGCAATTTTAGGTTTACTAAAACTCGACTGAAACAAAAACATACTTATAAGCGTAGCAATAGGAATTTTATGTATTAAAACACCATAAACCATATCGTTATGCTCATGTATCGGGAACCCTTCTAATAAACTGTGCAAACACAAACTTACAAATAACCACCAAGGAAATAGCGTTTCGTTTTTATGGATGTGTACATGCCCGTGCTCAGCACCTTTAGAGAACAACTCCAAAACAATTTGCAGTAAAATCCCGAGCATAATAAACAATCCCGTTTGTTTAGAATCGAGATGTGCATAGACCTCAGGTAATAATTCAAATAAGGTTAAAGCCAATAAAAAAGCCCCACTAAAAGAGAGCATAAGCTTCATGTTCCAAGATTTTTTATTCTTGGTAATAGTAGCTATTAGCACGCCTAAAATAACGGCAATTACAGGAAATATAAATTTATTCATTTAAAAATAAGCTCAAAAAATGAGTGTTTAAGTTTTTCTAGATTAAAAAAACATTGTAATTATTTATTTAAAAATCATTACTAAACGTTCCGAGAAGGCTTTTCTAAATTGGCCTAACTTATAATCTCCAAAAACATCAAGTAAATGCACGTCGGCTTGTTCAAAAAGTGCCTCAAAATTAGCTAAAGTAAAACCACGTACACGCTCCTGATATTTAAAATCTTTGCCGTCAGTATTAAATGCAATATCCTTAATAATATAGCCATCTTCCACGTAGCGTTTCAAATAAAAATCGATACCATCAACCGTTTTTACTTCCTCAGGTACTAAATTATCAATTACAAAATCCGAATTCATAAAATCAATAACACCAAAACCATAATCGTTCAAATCGGCTTTTATCGCTTTTATGGTTCTTAAATTATCGGCTTCATCATCAAAATACCCAAAACTTGTAAATAAGTTAAAAACTCCATCAAAGGTTTCCGGGTAAGGGTTACACATATCGTGAACCTCAAATTTTAGAGTATCGTTTTCAAATTGTTTAGCATAGTTAATGCTGTTTTCACTTAAATCAACGCCAGTAACATTGTAACCAATTTTGTTTAAATACACCGAGTGTCTTCCTTTTCCGCAGGCCAAATCCAAAATTTTCCCGCCCTCAGGCATATTCAAATAATCACTAAGGGTGTCCATAAACGCATGCGCCTCCGTATCATCCCTGTCTTTGTATAAAATATGATAATACGGCGTGTCAAACCACGATGTAAACCATTCTGTCTCTTGTTTTTCCATATTGTTTTTTGGGGGTTACCACGCCTTAGGGCGAGGTCGGGCTTTCCGCTATATCTTTTTACAAAGCCTTCTTTAATTATTTTTAAGAATCAAACACCAATTAAACATCAGGTTTAACCCAAAAATAGGCTTTAAAACCTTTGCAAAAAGGATGCCGCTGCAATCCCTAACCCATTATCCGCTAATATCTCTTGCTTTCTGCAAAATTAAGTTATTTTTGCAATCTATTAGACGTAGACGAAAAAAATGGAAGAAAATTTCAACATGGTTGCCAAAACCTTATTTGGCTTTGAAGATTTATTAGCAGACGAGCTAACGCAGTTAGGCGCATTGTATGTGAAAAAAGGCACTAGAAATGTCTCTTTTTCAGGCGATAAAGGATTTATGTACAAATGTAACTTGGGCTTGCGTACTGCTGTGAAAATTTTAAAACCCATCCATAGTTTTAATGTAAACAGCGAAAAAGAGCTTTACGACAAACTTTACGCCATGGATTGGTCTAAATATCTTAAAGCTACAGGTACTTTAGCTGTAGATGCTACCATCCATTCCGATTTATTTACGCACTCGCTCTACATTGCTCAAAAAACAAAAGATGCTATTGTCGATAAATTTAGAGATACTGAAGGTGTACGCCCTAATGTAGACTTAAAATTTCCGGATATAAAAATAAACGTGCATATCGATCGACGTAAATGTACTATCTCTTTAGATTCTTCTGGCGATTCTCTACATAAACGTGGTTATAAAACAGCAACTAATATTGCACCAATAAACGAGGTATTAGCCGCTGGACTTATTATGCTTTCTGGTTGGGACGGACAAACAGATTTTATGGATCCAATGTGTGGTTCAGGAACCATGTTGATAGAAGCAGCCATGATTGCTTGTAACATTCCACCAAACTTGATGCGTAAAGAATTTGCTTTCGAGCGTTGGCCAGATTGGGATGTTGAGTTATTTGAAAAAATAGAAGAGTCTTTACTTAAAAAAACGCGCGATTTTCATCATAAAATCATTGGTTTTGATAAAGCACCAAGTGCGGTTACCAAAGCTAAGGAGAATGTAAAAAACGCTCAACTAGATGATTTTATAGAAATAAAACACGAAGATTTCTTTAAAACCCAAAAAGGTGGCGACGAAAAATTACATATGGTTTTTAACCCACCATACGGTGAGCGATTAAATATCGATATGGAAGAGTTTTACGCTAATATAGGAGATACACTTAAGCAAAACTATCCAGGAACCGATGCTTGGTTTATTACCTCTAACCTTGATGCTTTAAAGCATGTAGGTTTACGTCCGTCAAGAAAAATACATCTATTTAATGCCAAATTAGAATCACGTTTAGTAAAATACGTAATGTATGAAGGCAGTAAAAAAGGAAAGTATATGAAATAACTGTTAAGAAGTTAAAATATAATTTAGAACAAAAAAAACTCAGAAACTCTCTGAGTTTTTTTTGTTTATATCATTATTCAAAATCTTTAAAAATAGATGTTTTTATAGCTGGCCATTCTTCATTTAAAATACCATAACAACAAGAACTTCTTTTAAAACCATCGAGCATCAGCATATCTTTTCGTAGAAGCCCTTCAAGAGTGCCTCCAATTTTTTCAATGGCTTTACGGGACGCTATGTTTCGCTCATCGGCACGGAATTCTACTTTATCAAACTTTAAGACTTCAAAAGCATATTGAAGCATTAAAAATTTCATATTCATATTTAAACCTGTGCCTTGAAATTCATGGCCAATCCAGGTCCAACCAATATGTAAAACTTTATTATGCCAATCTATATGCGCAAAGCGAGTTGTTCCTGCGTAAGCATTGGTTTGTTTATCGAAAATTATAAACGGAATTACAGTTTCGTTTTGGTAACCAGCAACAGCTGTTGCGGTGTAATTTTTTAAATCTTCTGGTGTTGCAATTTTACTTGGTGAATAAAGTACTAAGTTTTCTTGTTGTCCAATTTTAAGAATTTCAGAATAATTATTTAAAGTTAAAAGACTAAGTTTTACACGGTTATTTTCTAAAGTTGGTGTATTCATAAAATTATCGAAACGTTTAAAATATTGGGTGTTAATCAGGATGTGGTTGTAATAAAAAGCTCTCGCCATCTAAAGCCAAATGCCCTTATAATTTTGTACTTTTGCAATCGCGATTAAAAATACAATTTCTTATGGAATTATCTAAAAAAGCAGTTTTAGAAAAAGCTAATTTAGCTTGTAAAAATACATTAATGGAAACATTAAGAATTGAAATGGTAGATTTTGGAGAAGATTACTTAACAGCCAGAATGCCTGTAGATTCTAGAGTGCATCAACCCGATGGTGTATTGCATGGTGGTGCTACCGCAGCTTTAGCCGAAAGTGTGGGGAGTTTTGCTACGCATGTATTTGTAGATACCGAAAAACTTTTTGTGCGTGGTTTAGAAATTACGGCCAACCATTTAAAAAGCGTAAAAAGTGGTTTTGTTTATGCTAAAGCAACTTTTTTGCATAAAGGTAGAACAACGCAATTATTAGATATTAAAGTAACGGATGATGATGATAATTTAATTTCTGTTTGTCGTCTGTCAACCATATCGTTACCTAAAAGATAAGGATGACATTTAACGAGTTTTTAGAACGTATTGATACGCAATACAACGCACAGTTACCATTTGTAATTTATAGAAAACCAAATGAAAGTGCTGTTAATGGATTACTGCAAGAAACAAACGATTTAGTATGTACTGAAGATTTTACAGAAAAAGGTTTTGTGTTTTCTCCTTTTGACAACACAGAAAAATCGGTTTTAATGCCTTTGGAACTTTCTGATAAATTAAAAAGTTTGGTTCCAGAATCCACGGCTATTGATTCTATTGAAAGTAGTTCTAAGGTTGATAACACGCTGCAAAAAGAAATACACATCAAGCTTGTTGAACGTGGCGTAGAGGCTATAAAGAACAATCAGTTTAAAAAAGTAGTGCTATCTCGAACGGAATCTGTTTCGCTTTCAGAAAACAATCCTATTACTATTTTTAAAAAATTATTACAAAACTATGCTTCGGCATTTGTGTATTGTTGGTATCATCCAAAAGTTGGTTTGTGGTTAGGTGCAACACCCGAAACTTTAGTTAAAATTGAAGGACAACGTTTTTCAATTATGGCTTTGGCAGGTACGCAAAACTATAAAGGCAGTTTAGATGTTACTTGGCAAGCTAAAGAGTTGCAAGAGCAACAATATGTCACCGATTTTATTTTAGATAGTATAGCGACTACCATCGACAATATTAATGTATCGAAAATAGAAACGGTAAAGGCTGGTAATTTACTGCATCTAAAAACTAGAATTTGGGGCGTTTTAAAACCCAATGCCATTAGCCTAAAAGATTTATTATACAGTTTACACCCAACGCCAGCCGTTTGTGGTTTACCTAAAGAGGCTGCAAAACAGTTTATTTTAGAAAAAGAACATTATAACCGCGGGTTTTACACGGGTTTTTTAGGTGAATTAAATTTAGAAATTACTTCGGCACCACGCTCCGGAAAACGAAATATAGAAAATAGAGCATACGCTACAACCAAAAAAAGCACACAACTATACGTAAACTTACGTTGTATGCAGCTTAAAGAAAACAAAGCTATTGTTTATGTTGGTGGCGGTATTACCGAAAGTTCTAACCCTGAAAACGAATGGGAGGAAACGGTATCAAAATCTTTGGTGATTAAAAAGGTGCTATAAGCAGTTAACTTATTGCAGTAATTCTTATTTTTGGATATATTTTAAATGTTATGATGTATCCAAAAATTCCGCTTGCGCAAACCGTTATTCAGTTGTGTAAAGCCAAAGGAATTAAACATATTATATTATCTCCAGGAAGTAGAAATGCACCCCTAACTATTGGTTTTACTCACGACCCGTTTTTTGAGTCTTACAGTGTTGTCGATGAGCGTTGTGCTGCTTTTTTTGCATTAGGCATTGCTCAAAAAACACAAGAGCCAACCGCTGTAGTTTGTACATCGGGTAGTGCGTTACTTAATTATTATCCTGCGGTTGCTGAGGCTTTTTATAGTAATATTCCGTTGGTTGTGTTATCGGCCGATAGACCTAAACATTTAATTGGCATTGGTGATGGGCAGACTATTAACCAGAAAAATGTATTCGAAAATCATATTTTATATTCAGCTAATTTGAAGCTCGATTTAAAAGATGAAAAGAATGTGCCTAACCATGAAGATCTCCCTATATTTAAAAATCTAGAAGATAAGTTTGAACGTTTATTAGGCTTGCAAAAAGGCATTCAAACATTTAACGAAGAAGAGATTAATACGGCTATAAATATTTCAAAATTAAAAAAAGGACCTGTTCATATTAATATTCCTTTTGATGAGCCGCTTTACAATATGGTTGAAGCATTGAGTGTTTCACCAAAAGTTATTGAAATTCCTTTTAAAGAATCTGAAATTGAAGAGCATATTTTAAAATCGTGTTTTGAAGATTGGAATTCGGCATCGAAAAAAATGATTTTGGTTGGCGTAAATCAACCGAATAGTATTGAGCAAAAATGGTTGGATGAATTATCGGAAGATGATAGTGTTATTGTTTTAACCGAAAGCACTTCAAATTTACACCATCCTCATTTCTTTAATAGTATCGATCAATTAATTGCGCCTTTATCAGAAGAGGAGCAAAAGCAACTTCAACCAGATATATTAATTACTTTTGGAGGCCTAATTGTATCGAAAAAGATTAAACAATTCCTACGAAAGTATAAACCAAAACAACATTGGCATATTGATGAAAAAGATGCGAATGATACGTTTTTCTGTTTAAACAATCACATTAAGGCCACTCCAAATCAGTTTTTTACGGAGTTTTTACCCAAAGTAACCCATTACGTAAAGAGTCATTATAGTGCGGTATGGAGTGCCGTAAGGCAAGACCGACTGGTAAAGCATAAGCAGTATTTAAAAACGCTTCCTTTTTCCGATTTTACGGTGTTTAATAAGATTTTAAAATCGATACCAGACCATAGTATTTTGCAAGTAGGGAACAGTTCGGCTATTCGTTACACACAATTATTCAATTTAAATAAAACCTTAGAGGTGTTTTGTAATCGCGGTACAAGCGGTATTGATGGAAGTACAAGTACGGCTATTGGGAGTGCTGTAGCCAATGAAAAACAAACGGTTTTTATTACAGGTGATTTAAGTTTTCTATACGATAGCAATGCACTTTGGAACAATTATATTCCGAAAAATTTTAGAATTATTATAGTAAATAATCAGGGTGGAGGTATTTTTAGAATTTTACCAGGACATAAAAACACAGAAAATTTCGATACTTATTTTGAAACAAAACATAATCTTACGGCCGAACATTTAGCGAAAATGTATGGTTTAGATTACGTAAAAGCTTCCGATAAGGTAGAATTGAAAGGGGCTTTGGCTACATTTTATGATGCCGGTGAGCAACCAAAAATATTGGAAGTGTTTACACCTAAAGCTATTAATGATGAAATTTTACTAGATTATTTCAAAAATTTAAAATAAGAATGTGACTTATCAATTTATTTGGTGTCTAAAAAATAGTTATCTTAATAACTTAATTTATAAACCCTTTTTAAAAACATTCTAAACATGAGTAAAAGAGACGATTTAATTGTAAAGTACGCAGCAGATTTAAAAGATAAATGTGGTGTAACTCCAGATATGGATTTCTTGAAAAAAGTAACAATTGGTTGTGGACCATCAATTTATAACGCAGATTCTTCTACGGTTTCTGGTTCGGACGCTTCTGAATTAGCCACTGTAAAGAATAACTTCTTAATTAAAAAATTAGGATTAGCTGATGATGCTAGCTTAGACGAAGGTATTGCAGCTGTAATAGAACAATACGGGAAATCTAACCGTACAAAGTACAGAGCGGTTGTTTATTACTTACTTGCAAAGCATTTTGGAAAAGAATCTGTGTACTAGTATTACAGTATAACTCTCTCTATAATATTAAAGGCGTTACAATTTTGTAGCGCCTTTTTGCATTTAAAATATTGTCTTCTAAAAAATTTCTCTTTTCTAATAATTTTAATCTCGATTCTTTTTTCTAATATCATTACCTTTGCGGCATGATACATTTAGGACAAGTAAATACATTAGAAATTCTTCGTGAAAGTGAGCATGGTGCTTATTTAATTGATAATGAAGATAACCAGGTTTTGTTACCAAATAGATATGTTCCGCAGGAATTTAAAATCTACGACAAGCTAGATGTTTTTGTGTATTTAGACAATGACGAGCGCCCAGTGGCTACAACAGATATGCCATATATTATGAAGGATGGTTTTGCGCTTTTGCGTTGTAACCAAGTTACCGAATATGGAGCCTTTTTAGATTGGGGTTTAGTGAAGGAATTGTTTTGTCCGTTTCAGGAACAAGCTTTTAAAATGAAACCAGGTGGTTGGTACTTGGTGCATTGCTATTTAGATGAAAAAAGCGAGCGTTTAGTAGCTTCTAGTAAAACTATGCGTTTTTTAGATAACCGCGAATTAACGGTTGCTGAGTTTGATGAGGTCGATTTAATTGTATCTCACCCATCGGATATTGGAATGAACGTGATTGTAAATAAAAAACATATTGGTTTAATTTACAAAGATCAAATTTTTAAAGATTTAAGTATTGGCGATAGATTAAAAGGTATCGTTAAAAAAGTACGCCCTGGTAATAAATTAGATATCGCTTTAGGTCAAATTGGCTATAGAAATATAGAGCCAAATGCCGAAAAAATTATGCATGAATTACATGATAATAGCGGCTATATTAATTTAACCGATAAATCTAGTCCAGAAGCTATTAAAGAGCAGCTTCAAATGAGTAAAAAGAACTTTAAAAAGGCTATTGGTACATTGTATAAGCAACGCCAAATAGAAATTAAGCCAGACGGCATTTATTTAGTTTAAAGATACCGAGATTTTAGTTTTTACTCTGCTGTAAACATAGTTAACACCATCGCTAATATTTTTGAAGTGTATGTTTTCTCGTGAGCAAAAATTGCTTTCGATTTCAGCATTCATGGCACTTGCAGAATTATGACTTACAACACCGTAAGCGCATAGGTTATTCATTATTTCTTTAAAACTGTTAATGTCTAACAAGTTAATAGAGTAGGAGTTTACCCGATTTGCAAGAACTCCAAAAGGTCTCGAAATCCCGAAGTAAGAAATTAGTTTTTTGAAAATTTCCGATATATTATGGATGTCTATATGTACGCCTTCTTTAAACTCGATAACTGCTATGTGATTAAAAAAATGGATTTCACCAAGTGATATTTTCTCCGATTTTAAAATATGCTGAGAGAATTCGGATTCAATAATTTTCATGTTTACTATGGATTAAATTAAGCTGTCAAGTTGTAGGGACTTATCAATAAGACACTTATATATTTAAAAAGTCACATCTTTTTTACCGACTTTTTATATTATTGATAATATATTGGAGTGTAATCTCTTTAATCGCAAAGATTAATACCTACGAGGCTATTAATTTCAGTATAAACTTATATCTGTAAACATTTCCATTTTTAGTACTTTTGCCAAATGATAAACGACGATACTATAGTAGCATTAGCAACACCTTCTGGAGCAGGAGCGATTGCTATCATCCGATTATCCGGAAAAGATGCCATTACCATGGCGGACAGCGCTTTTAGATCTGTTAAAAGTGATAAGTCGCTTTTAACGCAAAAAACGCATACCATTCATTTAGGGCATATTATAGATAACAAACGCACTATAGATGAGGTTTTGGTGTCTGTTTTTAAAAACCCGAATTCTTATACAGGAGAGAATGTGGTAGAAATATCGTGTCATGGATCTAATTATATTCAACAAGAAATTATTCAATTATTTATAAGGAAAGGTTGCCGCACGGCATCGCCTGGTGAGTTTACTTTACGTGCCTTTTTAAACGGGAAATTAGACTTAAGTCAGGCAGAAGCTGTGGCCGATTTAATTTCGAGTGATAATGAAGCGTCTCATCAAATAGCCATGCAACAAATGCGTGGTGGTTTTTCTTCGGAAATAGCAAAGCTGCGTGAAGAACTTTTAAATTTTGCATCCTTAATAGAATTAGAACTCGATTTTGCAGAAGAAGATGTTGAGTTTGCCGATAGAGGACAATTTAAGGATTTAACCGAACGTATTACATTTGTATTAAAACGATTGATAGACTCCTTTGCGGTTGGTAACGTGATTAAAAATGGAATTCCGGTTGCTATTGTTGGAGAGCCAAACGTAGGTAAATCTACGCTTTTAAACGCCCTTTTAAATGAAGAACGCGCCATAGTATCGGAAATTGCAGGAACCACACGAGATACCATTGAAGATGAAATTTCGATAGGAGGTATTGGTTTCCGTTTTATTGATACGGCTGGTATTCGAGAAACAACCGATGTTGTTGAGAGTATAGGTATTAAAAAGACTTTTGAGAAAATAGATCAGGCTCAAGTTGTTGTTTTTCTTGCTGATAGTAGCAACTTTAAGGAAACGTCTTTTCTAAAATCTTTTAAAATTGAAATAGAAAAAATTAAAAATAAATATCCGTTAAAACCATTATTGATTGTTGCTAATAAAGTAGATAAGCTTGATGAAAAGCAAGTGGATATCGTTAAGGCAGAAATTGAAAACATTCATCTGCTTTCCGCTAAAACAGGTACGGGTGTCGAAGCTTTAAAGGATAAACTTTTAAGCTTCGTAAATACAGGCGCATTGAGAAATAATGATACTATTGTTACTAATACCAGACATTACGATTCGCTTCTAAAAGCTTTTGAAGAAATAGGGAAAGTAAAAGAAGGTTTAGAAATTGGTTTATCTGGAGATTTAATGGCGATAGATATTCGTCAGGCACTATATTACTTTGGTGAAATAACTGGAGAAATTACTAATGATGATTTATTGGGGAATATTTTTGCTAATTTCTGTATTGGAAAGTAATCACCAAAAATAAAACATAATAAAACAAAGAAGACCCTTGTAAAACAAGGTTTTTTTGTTTTTGTATTTTTCGTTATTTTGTTAAAACAGGTGGTTTTTCCTTGTTTTTTGTACCTCATTTGTACCTCGTTTTAGATTTTTTATTATGTTTGCACCAAGAGTGTCGTGTGTTAGTCTTTTTTGAACCATGTAGAACCACTCTGAACCCTCTAGACCCGCATAGAACCATAAAAAAAGGGGAGATTGTGTCGCATGTTAGTAAATAAAAGATGTATATATTGTGGAGATAAATTCCAGGCAAAGACTACAAAGACTAGGTATTGTAGCCATTCGTGTAACCAAAAACACTATAAACATAAGGCAAAGAAAACACGACAAGTTCTCGCTGAAAACAGTGAAATAACGGAGAGACATCCCTTTTCTGAGCGTTTAGAACTGGTTAAAATCAAGGAGTTTTTAAGTGTAGCGGATTGTGCAATTTTATTGAATGTTAGCAGGTCAACAATTAAGCGTTTAATATTATCTGGAGATTTATTAAGTTTCAATATAATGGGGCGTGTTTTAGTTTCTAGAAAAGATTTAGATCATTTGTGCAGACAAGGATTTAATAAAACGAATGATAAAAAGATAGCGGTTAAGAAAAAAGAGTTCGATGAAAAGAAATATTATTTTATGGGAGAAATTTCAGAGTTTTATAAAATTTCTCTTAGGTCGGTTGAACGACACTTAAAGTTAAAAGGAATAGAGAAAATAAAGAAAGGTCGTTTTACTTATGTATTAAAAAGCGATATTCGAAAATTATATGGTGCACCAAATAAAAGGAGTTAAATGGCTAATGTAACTTTAAGATATAAGGAAATAGCAAACGGTAAAAAAAGTCTGTACTTAGACTATTACCCCGCAATTATAAATCCAGCTACAGGAAAAGAAACAAGAAGGGAGTTTTTAAAACTTCAAATACATAGCGTTCCAAAGAACGAAATGGAAAAATCGCATAATAAAGAAACAATTCAGTTTGCTGAACTTGTTAGGTCTAAACGCTTAATTCAAATAAGGGATAAAGAATATGGATTTAAAGAGAACATAAATTTTAGTTTAAATTTTGTAGCTTTTTATCAAACCATTATCGAAGATTATTACAATAAAAGTAGCCGTAATAATTATTTATCTTGGAAGGCTTCGCTAAAATATTTTGAAGAGTTTGCAGGTGATAAATTATCAACTAATCAAATTACACTTTTGCATATTAAGAAGTATAGAAGTTTTTTATTATCAACTAAAAACTTAAGAACTAAAAAAGATAGTTTGGCTATAAATACGGCTTCGTCTTATTATAAAAAGTTTATATATGTACTTAAAGAAGCCTACAAGCAGAATTTAACCACAACCAATTTAGCTTTACATGCAGACTATATTAAAGAAGAGGAAACGCATAGGGAGTATTTAACAGAAGCTGAGCTTTCTTCATTATGGAAGACCGATATTAAAATTGAGAAAATAAAACACATGGCTATTTTTTCTTCCTTAACAGGACTCAGATTTATTGATATAAAGAATTTAACTTGGGAGAAAATATACCAAGATAAACATCTTGGAAATTATGTTCAGCTTAGGGAGCAGAAAACAGGGAATATAAATAATCATCCTATTTCGGAGTCTGCTTATAGCATATTAAAGTTACAGGAATCCACTACAGGTATTATATTCAAGGATATTAAATACTCGCAAATAGTTAGACCTCTAAAAAATTGGATTGAGAAAGCTGGTATAAATAAGAAAATCTCCTTTCATAATTTCAGGCATAGTTATGCAACACTGCAATTAGCAAATGGGACTGATATTTACACCGTTTCAAAGCTATTAGGACATAAAAACATTTCAACTACGCAGATTTATACCAAAGTAATGGATAAAAATAAAGTAGGAGCTGCTAACCGCATAAATTTAGATTTAGATGGATTATCATAACGTATATAATTATCACTATAACAGAACATTTTATGCTGTTAAATCTATTTTTATAGATGAGTTTAAAAAGGCTAAAGGTAAAAATAGACCATTTCTCTCAATGGCTAATAATATCCTTCGGCAGTTGAATCATTTTCGAGACCAAAAGTTTGAAGCTCGTTTAAAAGAGCATGCAGTAAAGTCTTATTTAGTTTTTTTAGATCGATATTCTTATTATGAAGGAGAAAAAAGTGAGGTTATATCTTGGGTATTAGAAAATGAAGCCTTAGAGAATTTTTCTAAGTCATCTAAGTACCCTTATAGTTCTTTTATAGAAGACTTAGCTATACGTGAATGTCTAAATGAAGTTGGAAGGCACTATGGTAATTATTATGATTATTACCAGTTGATTTATAAGCACGGCTGTTATCATTATTTTTATTTAAAAGATTTTGTTGACTGCAGCTTTAAAGGTTCTCTAGAGTATGAGTCCATGTCTAGCGAAGGTTTCGATAATAATCAGGAAATAGTTGCAAGCTTTAAAGGCGATGATGATTTGCAGGTTTTAGAAAATGATGATTATAAATCTCAATATGATATTGGGATTAAAAGTTTAATTGGAGAGTTTGTAAATGGACAATATTTAGAGCCTTTAAAAAAGCCAATAGTAGAACCGAATAATAATAAAGAAATTAAGACTGATGACTTAAAATCTGAAAAGCAGATAAATGTTGAGTCACTAATAAATCAATTTACCGACAATGAGCGTTTCTTAATCATTCATGTTTTATATAAATTGATTAATAATGATGTTAAAGACGAGGACGTGGATTATACCAATATTACAAGTGCAAATTTGATGAAGATAATGAGGTTAGCTGGTGCATTTGATGATACCAGCATCTTTTCTCAAGATTCTAAAAATAACACTTCTTACAGTAAGGTTGCGAAGGGGATAAATTATTACGGTGTTAGTAAGCGGCTTAAACTTCTAGAATCTACAATTTTAAAACTTCAAGCTTTTAAAATAGATATTTTAATAACAGAATTAGAGCGTATGAAAACAAAACACCTACAAAAACTAAGAATAAGTTAGTTAATTTGATATTTTCTTATCAATCTTTATCGTTGTTTTGTGTTGTTTTTGTTTGTTTTTCGTTTTTTAAATAATTGTTTTTTAGTGTTTTAGTTCTTCCGCAGTTCTTCCGCGGGTCTTCCGGAGTCTCTAGACAAAAGCTGATTTCGGGAGTAAGTTTGCAGTATTATAAACTATAATACAAAGAACAAATGAAGAAACAATTCTTTATGCTTACAGAGGACGAAATAGAAAACCTAGTAGAGCGTATTACAAACAATTTAAAAAAGAGTTACGAGTCTCAAAATCGTATTCAAGAAAACGAATTTTTAACGATTGATGAAGCTGCAAAATTAGTCAAGTTATCCAAGCCAACACTTTATGGTTTGGTGCACAAAAAGTCGATTCCCTATAGTAAAAAAGGAAAGCGTCTTTATTTCCAAAAATCAGAACTTTTAGACTGGATAAAATCTGGGAAAACAGAGACAAGGTCATCTCTAGAAAACAAAGCCGATCAATATCTTTCAAATAATAGATTAGCTTAAGATATGGTAAATATAGAACAAGGTGGCTTTGTTAAGCTATTTCGAGCAATTCTAGACTTGGAGTGGTATACGGATCTAAATACATGCAAGCTACTTATGCATTGTTCAATAAAGGCAAATTACAGAACTAAATCGATTTTTTTTAAGAAGATAAAGAGGCGCTAAAACGTTAAATAACATGTTATTTAACGTTTTAGCCGCATTAAATCACCAAAAACCACACAAAAACCTATGAAAAAGATAAAAAACTGCAAACATTGCTATGAGCAATTTGAAGCAAGAAGAAGTAACCATGTGTATTGCACAAATAGTTGTAAAACGAAAGCGAGCTATAAACGAAATAATTATAAATATGTGTCAGGTCATTATCAAAAAGAAGAAACTGGGCTAAAAGTACCAGATAAAAATGCTCTTAATAATTCTGTTGTTCTTGAAGAGAAATTAGCAGCCATTGAGAAAAAAATAAGTGGTGTGAATTTAGACTCTGTTAAAAATACAATGATTGGCACTGTAGCTGCAGATTCTATTAGTTATGGATTAAAAAAGGCATTTATGCCTAATACCTTACCAGCAACTAAAAATGATATTTTACTTTTAAATGAAGAGATAAAACAAATTAAACGTTTAATGTTTGAGCTTAAATATGGAGGTAAAGCATCTATTAAGTAATTTATGTTATCACGCACAACGACCTTTGATTAAGCACTAAACCGCAATTAATTTTATACTGCGTTTGCAACTGGTTTTTTTCAATTTTCAAGGTAGGGTAAAATGTGTTTTTCAAAAATCTCTTCTGGTTGTTGCGTTTTTCCGTTTCTATAATTTCCGGATGTAATAACAACAACTGTTTGTAAACAAGGAATTACAAAAATATATTGTCCTCCATTTCCTCTTGCCTCAATAGATTTTATATTTTTTCCATTAATTTGATAAGTATTATGCCACCATAAATATCCATAACCATTTTTATCTGTTACATTTTCTAAATTACGATAGTTTTTAAATGATTTTTTAACCCATTTTTTAGAAATAATGCGTTTTGATTGCCATTTTCCTTTATTCAGATAGAGTTCTCCAAATTTCAACATATCTTTTGGAGTAAGGTACATTCCACCTCCAAAATATGGCTTATCTCTTAAGTCTGTTTGAATAATGTAATTTGAAATTTTCAATTTCTGAAATAAAAACTTATCAATAAATAATTCCAAAGGTTCTGAAACGACAGAATCCATAGCAACCCCTAACAAAGCTGGGTTTGCTGAGCCATAATTAGCATTAGTGTTTGGCTTATGAATCATTGGAGCTTTTAGAATTGCTTCAATCCAATCAGGTGTTCTTTGGTAATTGTTTTCTGTTGCAGAAGATTTTGGATTTGCATTGATACCATAATCTATAGCATCTATACCAGAACTCATTGTTAAAAGACTCTGAATATCGATTTTTGTTTTTAGACTGTCTTTACGAGTTTGATATTTTTCAGGCAGAAAATCAAAAATAGATTGCTTAACACTATTAAATAACAATTTGTCTTTTGCTATTCCAACTATTGCAGATGAAATACTTTTTGAAGCAGATTTCATATCGTGTGGAATATTTGAGTTGTAACCATCAAAATAATTTTCATATTCAATTTTCCCTTTTTTTGAAATTACAACAGAATGTGTATTAGGAAATGAATCCTTTGAAATAAGGTGTTCCATTTCGGTAAGTTTTAAAATAGAATTTTTGTTGTCATTTATAAAACCACCAATTTTCCAATCGGTTATAGAATTTTTTAGTTCTATTTCTGTTAGCAAATGGTTTCCTAAGAGGATACTTAATTGAATCTTATTCTTTTCTAGCTTTCCTTTAAACTGCAATCCAGTTTTGAAATCAGTAAACGAAATCAAATCTTTTTCTTTTTGAAAATTGTCGCACCAAGTTCCTGTAAATCTATTGTCTCCAAGAATTGGGTAAGCTTGATAATCATCGCCTTCTCCATTTTCAACACTCAAATAGAAGTTAAGTGATTTTAGCTCATCTATCATAAGTAAGTTCCAAGCCCCTATAAAAGTACTATTCTTTGATTGAGTAAGTTTTAAGTGATAAAGAAGCATTCCAGATTTGATAAACCCATTAATTTCTTTTCCATTTTCAGAAAGTACGCCTTCAAAAGAATAATTTTCTGCAAAAGGCACTTTTAATATTGAAGTACTTCTTGAATCAAATGGATAGTCAATAATGCTTTTACTATTAGAAATTTTTAATCTAGCTTTTTCTAGTCCAAAACTTTCTATTTCCACCTTTAAGTTGAATACTTTCGAACCGTCTATTTTTCCTTCCCAGCCACTCGTGTATTCTCCCATATCTTGACCGAAAAGACTAATTGTAAGAAATATAAATAAGAGAAGTGAAATACTTTGTGTTTTCATTTTTTGATTGATTTTTGATGAATTACAAAGGTGAAATTATTCCATTTCCCAAAATTGTATATAATTAACATCAGGAAATATTCTTTAAAATTTTTGTTGGTGTTGTATGATAGATTTTCTTAAAATTTGAGATGAAATGACTTTGGTCATAAAAATCACATAGATAACAAATTTCAGTCATTGAAAACTTGTTTGAAGTAAGTAAACAAAAGGCTTTATTCAGTTTTATTAATCGAACATAATTACCTAGACTTGTTCCAAAATAGCGGTTAAATTCTCTGGACAAATGAACAGGGTGTATTTCTAACTTTGAACTTAAGCTGTTTAGAGAATAGTCTATTTTTTCCTCATTCAACAATTCTTTTAGTTTATTTGCCCAATCTGGTTTTCTTAAATTTCTTTCTTTACTTTCCTTAATTGTGTTGAAAATTTCAATCAAATCACTTTCAATACTTAAATTTGAATACTGGTCGTTAATTTTAGTTTCAACAAATATATGGTTCATCAAGTTCTTTATTATAGGATTCTTTAAATTGATGCTTCCTTCAAAATTTGTTATCTGAATATCAAAGTTTGAAAACCAATTCTTATTCAATTCAATGTGAAAACCTCTTGTAAATTCAGGTGGTTTTATATTATAATGTGAGTCTTGCCAATTATGAAATAGTAGGTTTCCTGGCTCTAAATAGTAGGATTCTTTTTTGTTAGATTCGAATAACTTCCCTTGAAGTAAATAAGTAAAATATGGATTTTCGTGATAATGCCAATCAACTTTACTGTGTGTATATTCTGTATCGGTAATTATTAGATTTTCAAAAGCTGATTTTTGGTAATGTGTTCCGTAAAACTCTCCTTTTTTTAGTTTATTCATTCTGTTTCTTCAGCTTGTTGCCAACGTGTTTGTATATGGTTTGTTGCGTGTTTCAAGCAACCAATTTAGTAAATAATTACCGACCAAGAAAGTCCGCGAGGACTTTCGTAAGTAGGTGAGAAGCCAGCAATAAATTATATACGGTGTTGTGCGTTCGTTATTTTAGAAAGGTAAATCATTCGCTTGTTCATCTGGTATATCAGGAATATTATTTTCTGCCAATTCATTAATTTCAAGAAAGTTAGTTAAACTCTCAGGAAAAAACAAATTGTTAAATTCAGGAATTTCATTTAGTCTTTTCCAAATACCTAAACTACTTTTATCTATTGGTTCATACCCTAATACATCTTCTAGTTTTGGAATATTAAAATGTATTTTATCAATATTAGCTGTTTTGATTAATTTCCAATTAGTTGTTACCATTCCTTTTCTTGTAGCAGACCTATTTTCTCCATTTTCAGTTAAATATAATTGAGATTCTTTTAGTTCTGCTTCTGTATTAATAACTGCTAATGCATTTATAAAATCTAAGTTAAAGTCCCAATCGTTTATAGCATAATAGTCAATTCCAAAATGTTTACACAATTCAATTAGTAATAATGCAGTTGCTTTTCCGTGATGAACAACTATTGTAATATTTTTGAAATTGAGGTAAGTTTTAGAAAACTTAATATCATCTTTTATATCATTGATTTTTTTCTCTATGGCAAAATTGTATGCTAATAAATCGTTTGGACCCTCAACCAATAAAACTTTTCTACTGAATAATGTTTTATTAATGTTTGGTTCTACAGATTTTATAAAACTATTGAAATTTACGATTGATATAATTTCTTCATTTTCAGAATTAAAATCGTTTATGTTATTATATTTTTTTAATGTTCTTTTTTCTTGTTCGTCAAAATCTATTCTTATTATACTTTTTGTGTCGAATAAATCAATCATTCGGTCAGAATGTGTAGTATAAATTACTTGATGTCCTTTTTCTGCTAATGTGCATAGAACCATTTTATAAAAATATTCTTGATGGTTTTCGTGAAGAAAGCTTTCTGGTTCTTCAAAAAGAAACAAACATTTATCATCCACATTACTTTCTGCGATTGCTTGAATTACAGCCATCACAAACATTGAGATATATCCATCTCCAAAGTGTTCTATTGGTATTAAATTATCGATATTTCCATTAAGACCAATTTTAAATACCATTTGAAGAAAAATATCTTCATAATCGGGTAGACCAAATTCTACTTCACAATTATTATTTCTTAGGTTCTGAGAATAATTTTCTTTTATTTTAGCAATAAAACTACTTAATTGTGAGTTATTTAAAACTTCTTCTGTTGCTTCTCTAGTGCTGGTTTTAAATGCTTCTTTTTTAGCTGTCATTACAGCATCGTTGTCAACAATTGATTTAATATGTTTTGCTAAAAATGAAGTTAAATTTCCCCAACTTGTTTTTTTAGTTGAAATTTCCTCCTTGATATTGTGGAAATTAATGTAAAAAATATTGTAATGTTTATTCGCACCAAAAAAAGAAGGTTCTGCTTTTGCATTTAATTCGTTGTCCTCATATGTTGTTTTGATTGTATGAACTCCTGCAATCGTTTTTTCCACATTTCGATGATGATAGTCAGACCAAACAGAATAATTACTAGCTTCTATTCTTGTTTTTATTTCAATTTGTTTTTCTATATCAAGATTATGCAAGTCGGTTTTCTCAAATGTATTTGCACTTACAAATTGTTCTCCGATACCATAAAGTATTGCGTTCATTAAATTCGTTTTTCCTGAATTGTTGTACCCAATTATTGAAATTGGTTTTTTGTATTCTTTGTCAGGAAAGTCAAAATTTTGTTCTTCTCCAAATGAGCGATAGTTTTTAACTTTTATTTTTCGAAGTCTTATTTCTGACATAGGTTTTTTTTAATGACGCACAACGGTTAAGTATAAGAAATCGTAGGGCTGGAGATAAGCACTTTCGTTTCGGTCTTTTACTTAGCTAAATATAAATATTTTGCTTTTATCTTTTCTACTGAAAACGCCAAATTTTATATTTGGCGGACTTTCTAAATAAACACAGACCTTATGGTAAGCCTAAACTGCCCTTTGTTTTTTATACATTGTTGTGCTTTCGTTAGTTATTCACAATTTTGATAAAAATCGAAATCTTCTTTTTTTATTTGTATAATTAGAAAGTCTTCATTATTCATAACGATTGTGCTAACTGCTTTTGTTTTAGCTTCTCTGGCTTCTTGATAATTATCGTTTTGAGACTCGCCTTCATCTTTAAAGAAATAACAAATATGTGTAAAACCACTTAAACCTCCATAATTAACGTATTTGTTAGCACCTTTTATTTGTTTCACATAGTTAGCTTCTATATATGATTGAAGATTTTCTTCAAATTTTAGAGCATCATATTTATCTGTTTCTTCACATAATTTAAAAGCATCAGTTATAAAGAGAATTTTTTTTCCGTCATTATCATAAACTTTCATACCATAAAATGCGGTTACCTCTTTTTTGCTAATATCCCAAGGAAACATAGATGTTCCTGTTTCTCCTTTAGATTGAGAATAACCGTTAGAAATAAAAAGTGTTGTTGCTATTATTATTATTATTATATTTTTCATTATGTATTGTTTTTAAAATTTATTTTTGATTGTAAAGTCTTCGTTAAATTTAACTTCTGTTAGTTGTTTGACTTTACATAAATGATTTATTGATTTATAAAACCTCAATAGTTTTTCATCAGATTTAAAACGAAAATTAAGTTCCTGACTTTGACTACTATCTTCTTTATTTGAAGAAATATCGCTACTCAAATACCCATTTAATTTCGTTTTAAACCAAAATATTAAAACTGAATTTTCACCTTTCATTGCTGTTACACTTTTTAAATCTTCCCATTCAAAAGTGTAAGATTTTAATTGACCGTCATCTCTGCTACTATAATGAATATACATTTTATCATTTTCATAAGTATATACTAAGTTGTAACCATCTTTAAATAGCTCTGTTCCATACTTAAATATCCAATCTATTGTTTCTTTTTCAGTTGCATCTTGAGCATTGCAAAATGATGTGATAGCAAGAAATAAAAGGAGTACGATAAATTTTATTTTTGTTTTCATATTTAGTAAAATATTGATTTTTTAGTTTCCAATTATATAATTGTATCCAGTTTTTTAATTCCCTTTAAATTGATGTGTTTTAAATTTAATCTTGATGTTGGTCATAATGAAGCACAACGGTTATGTATATGAAATGTTGCGTGTTTGTGTGCGAGGATTTTCCGAAGGAAAATCAGAAGCTAGCAAACAAAGCAACTCCCATTGGTTAAGCACAAAATAGCAATTTTTTATATACTGTGTTGTACGCTGGCTTTTATTTTATTTATTAATACTATAATATTTGGAACTACTGAAAAGATTGCACTTAATCCAATTGTAAGTCCAAAATTTATATTGTTCCAATGAATTTTGACAATTCCGTTGTCACAAGCCGTACATTGTACTACTTTTAAATTTGCATTAATTGCTGAAATTAGGAAAATAGAGATTCCAAAAATCAGTAGGCAAAGTATAACATTTTTCAAAATCTGCTTTTTTTTAAGTTCTATGTTTGCCAATAAAAAAGTCATTAAAGCAAATCCGAGTATATATTCGAATGTTCTGTCCGAAAAGATGGAAATATTTTTTCCCACAAACTGAATTTTGTCGGAAGTAGTAAATCGAAAAATATCTTGAATTATTTCTCGAAAAAAACCTTCAAAATAGAATCCGAAACTTATTCCAAGAATAAATCCTATTATTCCAATCAATACTTTTTTTATCAATTTGAGTGAGTTTTTCAGCTTGCGTACAACTTATTTATATGATTACTTTAACAATATATTTAGTCCTAATACATCTGGATATGCTTTATTTTTCATCACAGAATATTCTAAACATCATATGCCGAAGTTAGTTATTCCTACTAAAAAAATAAATAAGTACTTCTGCGTATTTATCATAATCAGAAGCTAATGTATTAACTCCCAATTAATAAATTTTACGGAAAACCGTAATTTGAGTAAATAATTAGAAAAAAGATTTAATTTGTTGTTAGAGATAGGGGAGGTTGGAACGCTTTATTTATTCAATTGAAACTTTTGATATTTGTATTGAAGGTAAACTTAATAATTTCCTTTTCCTTCAATACAGTGTCTTATCCTAATGAACAAATTTTTGATGCTAATTTTTCGTTGTTAGAGTTGTTTTCGGCATCAGGGTCTTGAGCATTAATGTTATTAACTCCAATGGAAATAAGTGTTATTATAAAGAGTGCTGTTTTCATGTTATATAGCTTTATTTAGGGGGCAATATATTGATTGTTTAGGATTAGTATATAGTGTCGTAACTATCAATAGGAAGCTATGAACAATATAAATTGTTGTAAAGAGTAACGTTGATTATAGTTATTTTGCTAATAGCAATTCCAAAGCTTCCTTTAAATGTTTCCTCCAAGCTGTATGCACATCATCAAATGCAACTACATTAGCACCTTTAGTCTTAAGGAAATCAATTTCGTCTGTAGTTAGTTTCCCAACATTTGAATCCTTCAAGGCATGATAATAAATAAGATTGGATAGGTCGGTATTTTTCAACAATTCGGAATATCGCTTATAACCATAAGCAGCAGCAATCTTGTGTGAATTAATCATCATTAAATCCTCAGCTTTTTGTTCCACTTTTGTACTAACAGCGTCTTCTTCGAAAGCAGCGTCAATCCCTTCAGAATATGCCCTCCAAACGTCTTCCGCAATATCTAACCTGCCTACCATTAGTAAATATCCGTCTGCAATATTACCAAACTTGGAAATATAGTCTTGCCCTGCAAAACAACCATACGAAATGCCCACAATAAAAACTTTTTTATTTTCAGACTTAAAATAACTAACAAGCTCATTTAACATTTCGGAAGTTTTTATTCCCAACATTTTGGCTTGTTCAAACGATATTTCTTTCTCAAGCATCATTTGAGGTTCTATAGTCTGTGCTTGATGACTATTTATAATGAAGTATTTATTTTCATCAATTCCTCCATTATCTTTAAAAATAGCTTTCACTTCATCCGTAAACAATTTAGGGAAAGGACCTCCTTGTGTAATAAGTACTATTGTATCACTTTTTGAGTTTCCAAACGAATATCCTAATTTCTTCAACTTTTCTGGTATGCCTTTATAGGCTATGGATATGTTTTCTGTTTTTACTTCTGCTTTAACAACTACAAGTATCTTATGATTTCCATCCTTGTCAACAAACATTTGAGGTGTCAATTTTTTCTGCATCACTAATGGAATAACCTCATTAAATGTTGTAGGTGTTCCGTTTTCATAATATACCAATCCGACATTAGACGGTGGATTTTTCATTAATTCCTCATAAGATATTAGGCGCAAACTATCTGGAACAAACGAGTAGTTTTGAGCATTACATAATGCAGATGTGAAAATGAAGATTGCACATATTATATTTTTCATAGGGTTTGTTATTTATTTTTTTTATGGGAAATAGTCAAATTATTTTCCCAGTATTTCATTGATGTATATTGAACGGTATTTTTCTGGAAATTCAACCTGTACTCCGTGTGTTCCATTTTCAAATAAAAACCATTTTTTAGATGGCGCAATAAGTGAATCAAAATACGCCTTTGCTACAGACGTTTCGGTAAAATGGTCATTGTCTCCTTGTAATATATAAACGGGTACTTTCAATTCCGGTATATCACGCATTAGATTCATATCGATAGCAGTAGATTCTAAAATCTTAGCTGCAGGATAGTAGGATTCAGGACTATTTATCATATCAGTAAATTTTTCCTTAAACGTTAACCCATTATCTAAAAACATACTTTTAATAAAATTAAAATCGGGATCTAATTTTATCGGTGCATACTTCATTACAATCTGTCGTTCTATTTCAAAGGCTTCGGTTACTGAATTTTTTGAGTTTCTAACATAAGGTGGTCTTCCAATTTGTTTTAGTTGATTGATTGAAATGGTATCATTATGTTTTTGTGATTCTGACATTGCAAATTCATAAGATAACTCTTCTGAAAGTGATAGATTCGCCATTAGACCACTACCAATATAGGCGTGATATAATTCAGGCTGTTTTTGAACCATATAAGCTGCTACCGCTGTTCCCCAGGATAAACCTTCGATGTAAATTTTATCTTTTTTGAAAGTCTTTTTTAAGTGATTTGATAGTTCTAAACCATCATCTACTATATGGGCTAGGGTAATGGACGAATCAGGTATACTATCGTTATAAGCAAGTCCAGAGCCTCTTTGTTCCCAATAACAAACCGTAAATATATCTTCCAAATCAATTCCTGAGAGTTTGTAAATTATAGGTAAAATTGGTGCGCCCGGACCTCCATGAACTATTAGTAGTACGGGATTATTTTTGTCTTTTCCTCTTATGGTGATTCTTTGAGGTACTCCATTTATGGTCATATCCTCGTGCATAGCAATACTATTCGGAAGCACATTACCCTTTTCGTCTAAAAAAGGTTCTTCGTTTCCAGAACTATCGATTCGGATTACTAATAAAGCAACTAAAATAAAAGCAACAATTGCTCCCAGTAAAATTAAAAACCATTTTAATATTTTCTTTACTATTTTCATATGTTCTTGATTTGTACGATGGTTTCTTTTTATAGCCGGTAACGTGATTATATAAGAATAGTTGCGGGTTTGTATGCGAGGATTTTCCGAAGGAAAACCAGAAGCTGGCAAAAAAAGCAACGACCAAACGATTGAACTAAAACAAGCAATGTTTTTTACGCGATGTTGGCGATAGTTTTTTATTTGCTATTTAATTAGGAGGGACCAACTAAATTATAGAATTTATGAGCACTATCAATATACTTTTGATTTTCTACATATTTAGCTATTTTATATTGTTGAAACATTTTTGATGCTTTCTGAAATAATTTTTCAGCTTCTGGTGTTGTTAAAAAATCAACTATATATTTTCCTTTGTAATTTGCATATGCTGAGTCTATTTCTACTGATATAGGGTCAGGTGATTTATCTGAAATTACAGGTCGTGGATATGGGGAATAACCACTTCTGCAACATGAGCGTGATTCTAATTGGAGTCTTTCCAATGCCTTTCCGTAGGCGGGATCTGTTTGACCATAAACGGTTCTATACACATTAGTCAATTTCATCATGCCAGAACACATTGCACATGGTTCTAATGATGTATATATTGAAAAGCCTTTTAAAGAAAATGATTGAACACTATCTAAATAGGATTGTATCACTCGTATTTCTCCATGTTGCGTTCCATTCATTTTAATATTTACTGAATTTCGCGCCCAGTTAACAACATATTTAGCACTATCCACTAACACAGCACCAATGTTATATCCTCTACCTTCAAGAGCATTAATTTGCCAATCTTTATGAACTACTGCATATGCCATTAAGGAATAAAAATGGTCAAGTTCTTGTTGTTCCAATGAAACCGAATCAACAGAAGCCGAATCAAGAGTGCATTCACATTTTTCAATATTTAATTTAGAATTAGGCTGTTTTATTGCACATGAAAAAAAGCATATTGACAAAATAAAAATGCTAATTAAGAAATATGTTTTTTTCATTAGAAATTTATTTATTAAGTTTTATAGATGATAATTAATTACCCAAATTATTCCCAACGTTTAGTATATGAAAAGTAGGCGATTTAGAAGCACAAAAATTTCGGTTAAGCACAAAGCTTGATATGAACTTAAGCTCTTGGTTTTAGTACTGTTTCGGCTATTTTTTATATACATTGTTGTAAGCAGTTTTTATTCATTTAGTAGCTTAATCAATTCCTTTGAAGTCGGTTTTGCGCTTGTAGAATCTGCTTGCTTAAGAATTGAATTTATTTCTTGAAGTCGTTTTAGTTTAGTGGTTTCCAACTCATTTTTCACGTTCAATTCCACAATTTTTACTGTTCGCTTTTGTAAGCTATCTATTAGAATAGCTAATTCGGCTTTAGTTAATGCTCCATTATTAAACAATTCAGATAGTCTGAACATTCCGTCTCTTTGAAAATTTATAGCCTCACTTCTTTTCCCTAGTTCAGCTATTGATTTGGCAAATTCAACTTTTGTTTGAGCATCAACTTTCCCTGCGGTTTTTCCGTCTACAGTTGCTTTGGCAAATACAGTCATAGCAGATTCTAGAGCTGCATCTGGTGGGTTTTCTGAAAAGGTTATGAACTTCCCATTTCCATCTGCCATTATAATACTTATTCTTTGTGTTGCGTCAGTATGTGCGGTAAATAGTGTTGGTTCAAGTGCTTTCGTTTTTTCATTTTTAAAAAGACTTTGTCTTTCAATTTTCGCAATGCTTTTCATCGAATTACAGCTGTAAAGCATAACTACGATTAGTAAAATTAAAAATTTGGTAATTGTTTTCATATTTTAGTGATTTATGGATGGTTAAATTTTTTACAAGTCTCGTAATAAATTTAGCTTATTTAATACAGTTTATAAAAATTATTGTTTCTTATTCCTCGGAAGAAGAAATTATGAGATTAATTTTTTTTGATGTACAAAGAAAATTTTGACTACATATTTTGATTTTAAAATCATCATTTCCAATATATCCCTTATTAACTTTAAATTTTAAAATCGTGTCATTTTCAATTTTTATTTTACCATTTTTGGTTTTATTCACAATCTGATAAACTAAATCTTGTTTTTTGAAATTGGAAATATCAATAATTAATTCTTGATAAGAGTTTTTATTATTAACAAATTTTATTTCGTCAGTTATAATTATTGGTTCTTTAATTTCAGTAATATATTTGTACCTAATCATTTTTCTATAAACAAATTCCTCTGCTTTTTCGAACTCTTTTTGTAGTATTTCGGAATTCAAACTAAATTTTGAGGATTCCCTTGAGAAATAGTTCTTTACCAAATATAAATTCCCCCATTGTTTTAAAATATCATTATCATAATTTGTATTTAAAAGAGTATTAAGCTTATTTGCTAATTCTGATTTTGGAATGGGTGCTTTTTGTTCATTTGAAGCTGTAATTAAATTTATATCATCTTCAATTGATTTTTTTAATTCTCTGATTAGATAGCTTTTATTAATATTTTCTTTGATAATTTTTTTGTCAAAGCAAAAACTACTTTTTAAAAATGTTCTTTTTTCAGTGAAATAATCAGCACAACCACAACTTGTGAGCAGAATAAAAAAGAGGAATAAAAATGATATGGTAATTAATTTTTTCATTGGTTGGTTTAAATTGCTTACAACATTGTATATAGTTAGTGTTGACTATATATCTATTTATGGTTAATACTATTTTTCATGATATTATTAAAGCTATTTTATCTTCTTACACTCAAATATTCCAGATGGTGCCTTATATTTCATGCCAGAAATTTTATTGTTTTTTTCTGTGAATTCAATTTGCATATCGTCGAATTTTTCCACTTTAAATATGTGTTTTTTATAAGGGATAAGTACTTCGTCTGTAGTTCCTAGCATGGTTAGCTTATTATCTTTTATTTTTATTTCAAACTCGGAACCTGCATATTCATATGTCCCGGTGTATAGATTTAATATTTCTGGGCTCGATAAAGATTCATCTGTTTTTTTATTGAATGTAACTTGGCCTTCATCAATTGAAATCACGGCCGTAGATATTTCACCTTGTGGACTAACACTAAAATTAATACTCCATTTTCCTAGAATTTCATCATTTGGCGTGTCGAATCGGTTGTAGTGATAATGTTGCAGAGGTAAAATTGTTCTCCTAAAATTGAAATAAAGGGAGTCATTTTCTTTTCCAATAATAAACTCACCATAGACCTCTTTAACATAAGTGCCTAAATAGTCATTAATATTATGTGTTGGAGAGGTTCCTTTAACATTATCAAACCCAACTTGAGCTCTGGCTTTTTTACCCATTTCTTTCCTTTTAAGGTGATCAGCCAACAATCGACCATTCCAATCTGTTTGCTTCAATCCTAAAAGCCTATCAACAAGGTTATATGCTATAATTGTATTGCCTAAACTTGCCCCATGATCACCTATTGAAAACGTTATAATTCCTATATCATCATAAGGAAGTATTATTACTTGCGAGTGAAATCCTGGCATTGCCCCACCGTGTTTTGTTAATACATTGCCTTTATAAACCTCAATTTCTCTTGCCATACCATAAGTGGAATTTAGCTTTTCTTTATAGCCTTTTTCTTCTAGTTCTGAATTTCTAAACGCAATGCCTGGTTTCAAGGTTTCATTAATTATGGAGGCGGGTATTATCTCTTTATTTTTATACTTTCCATCTTTCATAAGTGCAATTACCCAGTGAGAAAGATCATCTAAACTTGTTATAATAGCTCCTGCAGGTCCTACACCTGCTCCATCTTCTTTAAGAGGGATTTTATATAGAAGCGTAGTGTCTCTTATCTCATTATAAGGAATTCCATGATCACTTGATTTTTGCATTTCGGCAATGGAAAAAACAGTGTTATTCATTTCAAGTGGAGTGAAAATATTTTCTTTGACATATTCTTCCCATGTCTTTCCGGTTCTGAGTTCTATTGAATAACCCACGGCTGTATACATGAGATTATTGTATATAAAGTCTTGACGTAAGGGGATAGATGGTTCTAGGTATTTAATACGTTCAAAAAGTTCTTTGCGTGAAAAATCGGATTGAAACCAAATCATATCATGTCTAGAAATACCGGTTTTATGCCCCAACATATCTCTAAGTGTAACATTACTGTTTAAGAAATCATTGTAAAACTGAAGTTCTGGAACAGATTCTGTAATAGGTTTATCCCAATTTAAAATTCCTTTTTCTACTAACATACCAGCAGCTATTGTTGTAAAAAGTTTAGTGTTAGAGGCTATTTGAAATAGCGTGTTTTTTGTAACAGGAAGTTTATTTCCATAATCTCTATAGCCATATCCTTTTACGAATACAAGTTCTCCATTATGAATGATTGCAACACCTGCACCTGGTTCATTCCAGTCAGTCAAAACATCAGACATATACTTATCAAAACCTTTAAGCGATTTGCTAATGTTAATTTCCTGTGCTATAATATTGATTGATAAGAGCGAAAAAAATACAAGAATAATGTTTTTCATAATAGCTGGTTCATGTTAATTCTATTCTCGTAACACCACCAAACATTAATCAAAGAGCCTGTAAAAAACACATAACTCATCGACAATATTTAGCATTAATTACTAAAATTGATTTGTGCTTATAATTATGAAAATAAATAGGGAGAGAGGGTAATGAGCTTGCTTATAGCTTATTGGAGTTTAAATATAGATAAAAAAAATAAACTGTAAAGATTTTTTATTCTTTTTATTAAAAAAACACATAATTCCGATTCTATTATGAATGCGAGTTTATTAATTCAGAAAAATTTCTAAATACTCAATAGCTTCGTTTAAATTAAATAGGAGGTAAGAATGGGGTTATCTGTTATATATTTAGTTTAAAGTAAAAATAATACTGTGTTTTAAGAAGGCATAGTTTAATAATGAGCCGATTAATTTTGTTAATCGGCTCATTATCATTTTTTGATAATATTTATAAATAAAATAATTTAGTTATTCAAATTTCCACATCGCACTCCACATATTATCTGTTATTGGACCTACCTCTAATTTTCCATTTTCATTGTGAATATATTTATCAGGATACCAATTATTTTGTATTCTAATATATTCACCATAACCAGGTTGAAATTTCCACAAAGCACTTGCCCAGTTAGGTAAGATTTTAACAACTTCTAATTTATGACCGCTGAAGTTTAAATACAATTCTGGGTTTTCTAGGTTTTGTATTCTTACCCAGCCATTGCCAGCAGGTATAACTTTCCATAGTTGCTCGTCTTCATTTGATTTAATCGCCTCCAAAGGAGAGTTATTTTGACTTGCAATGTATAAATGCTTTTTAAACCTGCTCTGTATTCGCTTATAGTCTTTTCTGTTTACAGTATACAAAAAACCTTGATTATACCACCTTTTGCGTCTATATTAGCGCCTCTTTTAAAGTTACTGTGATCAGATTGAACAGGTACAGCAAAACGACCATCTGCCATACGTAGAAACGCATAAGCGTCGAAACCAGAAATCCAAGCTTCTCTTACTTCATCTTCTTTTGCTAATTGCCAACGATTAAAGTTTGCTTTGTTTATAGCTTGTTCTAATGTAAGGTTTGCTTCTCTATAATAGTACATGTTAGGGGTATTATATCTAGCATCCATAGTTGCTAGTATTTTACTTTTAAGCTCAGGATTCGATACCATATTTGCAGCTTCAGTTTCTAGTTTGCGTTGCTCACTTATACTAGCAATATGATCAGGAATTAAGTAAGTAAAGTCTTTAGCATCAAGAACAAGCATTTTGAATAAGAAAGTAAAATTTTCAATTTTTTCTTGATCACTCATTGTTTGCCAATTTTCATTTCGAGGTTTTATATAGCAACCTTCTTTTAAACTGTTTTCAAAAATTGCAATTTCAATAGCCTTTCCGCCAGTGGGCATAAAACCTACCATAAAAACACTTACCCCTACAGCAACAGGCCCTATTGCCGATGATAATGCTGGCCCAATGGCTTTGCTTCCTAATTTAGAACTGATAATAGTATAAGTCATGGTAACACCATCTATAGTACCTCCTGATAAATTCGTTGCTGTAGTTAGTGCTACTGAAAAGGCATTTAATGCTTGAGCTGAAAATAATACTGTCGCTCCTGTAGCAAGACTAATTCCTGCTTTCTGAGCATGACTTGATACTATATTTAGGGCTTGTGCTTCTGCGCTCAAATTTGACGATAAGTAATTAGGAATGTTTAATAATGTACTTACACTAGGATCATCAGGAAATGACTGAGCTACAAGTGGCATTGAAAAATCTAATATTTTCATATTTTGCTCGTGGGTAAAATACATGGGGCTGCCATTCATACCTTTACTCTTAAACTCATTTACCGTTTTATCTCCTAATGGAATACCTGATTTTATAAATCTTCCCCTACCAGAGTCATCATAAACTATAGGCTCTATATCTTCTCTATCTATTAGCGTGGGACCATCATTAAATTGTAAACCCGGAATAAATGGGGTGTCATTTAATTCTGCAGTTGTGCTTCTAGAGTAGTATTTCCAAGATTCTAGCGTGTATCTATTTGCTTTAGCTAAATGAAAACTTACATATTCTGAAAATTGCTTGCTAAGTACTGGGTTTGCTCCAGTTCTTAGGGTTTTTAAATATTCAGGAACAAAAAAACCAACAAACTCATATCGTGTTAATTTACACGATTTACAGGTGTTATCTTTATTGGTAATTAAATATTTTAGGTAGCCTTTTAAGTGAGTCGTATTGTTTTTATAGCGGTTAGGGAATTTTTCATTTATATATTGATCTAGCGAACGGTTCAAAATATGCTGATAATTAGCATCATCCCATTTATCTTGCATAATATTACCTACACCATTTGCATATTTTTTTTTGTATGCATCATAAACTGCTGCTTGACTATCACTATAGTTAATACCATTTAATTTAAAAAACTCACGGTTGTAATAACCATCTTTACTTTGGTCTATAACTACCGGGGTACCTGCGTCTCCGCTAAGTTTTATTACATTAGATCCAGAATTTGTAGTTGTAATTGGTTTTGGAGGCGCTACAATGGGAGTACCTGGTTTCATAGTATAAAAGAAACCTTGATTACCACCTGTAATGCCAATATTTGGTCCTTTTTTAAAGGTGCTGATATCAGCTTGAATTGGAACTGCCATTTGGCCATTTGCTAATAGACCATATGAATGTTGATTTAATTTTAAATATGTATAAGCTTCGGTTAGTTCTTCTGGGGTTGCTAAAGACAAACCAAATTCTGCAGCTTTAGCTTTAGCTTGATCTAGAGTTAAATTATCCTGAGGGTAAAATTTTACTTCAAAAACGCATTTACCGCCTTCACCAGAAACTTTCCCATCCTTACAAATGTTTTTTATTGTTGCGGTCCCCATTATGATAGTTCTGTCTTGAGAGAAAAGAGGTTGGTAAACTACAAATATTGCGAAAATTAAAAATACTTTATAAGTAAAATGCTTCATGTTATTGGTTTTATGTTAAACGATATTTTTACTTTTTAACAGAATAAATTAATTCTATTTACCTTAATCTAAACATTAATCAAAGAGCCAGTAAAAAAACATAACTCATCGACAATATTTAGTATTAATTACTAAAATTGACTTTTGCTTATAATTATGAAAATAAATAGGGAGAGAGTGTAATAGGCTTGCTTATAGCTTATTAGAGTTTAAATATAAATAAAAAAAATAAACTGTAAAGATTTTTTAGTTTTTTATTAAAAAATTTATAATCCTAATAATAGGATTTCGATTCTATTATGAATGCGAGTTTATTAATTCAGAAAATTTTTAAATACTCAATAGCTTCGTTTAAATTAATAGGAGGTAAGAAGGGGGTTGTCTGTTATATATTTAGTTTATAGTAAAAATAATACTGTGTTTTAAGAAGGCATAGTTTAATAATGAGCCGATTAATTTAGATAATCGGCTCATGACTTATAATTGGTAGCAAAAAGAATAGACAAAATTCAGCTATGATATAAACACACTAGAGGATAAGCTCTACGCTTTTATTGAAAAATCAGGACGTATTAGTGGTATTTTAAAAGCCATGACAAGAGAGGATCATTTGCAGGCTATGATAAATATTATGGTAGCTAAAGCTATTAAAACTTCCGAAATTGAAGGTGATGGACGGAGCACTTCTTATCAGATTAATTTTTAATAACCTCGTATAGTTTATAGTAGATCATGATTTAGATAAAATAGATCTGGTTATTGATGGGGCTATCGGTTGTAAATGTGTTTGATGATAAAATCATTTCAATTTTTACAGCGTTCTACTATTATTTTCTGTTTATTTTTAACATATGCCTTTTCTAAGATTCTTATTGTCTCTTTTTTTTGTGGTGCAATTGCTTGCAAGATACGTGATGGATAATTAAAGAGGTATGCATGCGTATCTAGACTAAAACTTTTGTTTTCCTTTTGCATGTTGGCGTATTCAAACAAGTTATCAGAACTATAATAGTACGATTCGTCATCTAACCAAACAAAGTTTTCATTAGGCAGTACAAACATCCTAATATTGCTACCGTTTATGGCTTTGTGAAAATAAGGCGTACTATTAAGTAGTGCTACATCTTGCTCTTGTAAGTGCTTTAAATTAGTATAAAAGTCTTTTAAATTGATGCTTACAAAAGCCTGATTTTTTATATCTATAATGCTCCAGAGATCTTCTAATTCATCTGTCTCTGGCTGATATCGTTGGAATTTAATACGAACCATATCGCCAATTTTTACGGAGCTAACAAGACTTATAGAACTATTAAAATTTGTCCATTTTTTTAACCTATTTACTTTATGGTTTTTCACTTCGGTAAGGACAAGATCTCCGTTAGCGTGTACAGCTAGAATGTTGTTTTTATCGATCCTTATAGAATATAATGGTAGCGATAGGTGATGATTTTGATAAATACTTGTAGCATAGCTATCTTCAATATGTATTGTATGATTAAAAACTATATTTGGCACCTCCGTTTTTGGGATAAAGTGGCCGTATTGTTTTACTAATTCATTTGTTTTAGCCTTATCTAAAATGGCATAGTTTGTTTTGTAAACATAGGTTACAAGCGTAATTATCTCTTGTGTATTGTCTTCTATTTGATCTACATATTGCGGTACTAAACTTATAGTGTATAACTTTTGTTCTACATCATTTAATATATAAATATCGCTTAGTATCTGTTTTTTATAAGGTAGCACGGCATTTACATTGTATAAGAAAGCGGTACTATCTTTTACCAATACATACGCATGGCTTGACACAGGCAAAACAGCTTCTTGTGTATATTGCGATTTATAATTATCGCTTAAAACTAGCTGTTGTGCATCTGCGTTTACACTGATTAGCAACATTGAAATTAAGGTTATATATTTCAATAATGCTTTAAAAAAACTGACCCAGTTATCTAACTTCATGCGGAATTATTATTCTTAAAATTAAGTATGTAGAATGCTCAATAAAAACTTCAAAAGTTATTTTTCTCCAGTAACTTTTCCTTCACTAAAAATATAGGTTGTTTCTAGTTTTCCTTCTGTATTATACAATTTAAACGATCCTGTTCCGTTTTTTATAGTACCAAAATCTAAATCTTCACCGTTCGGGTCTTTACATTCTAAAACGTTTAATAAATCGTTTGGGTATTTCTTTTGCAACTTCGTTTTCACTTTACCTGTTGGGTAATAATCTGTTTCTATTTTTTCACCTGTAGATTTATTGATATTAAATTCACTAATTAATTCGCCTTCAAGATTATATTTTTTCTGATTGATAGAAACATTTCGAAAATACACATCGGTTTGTAAAGTCTGTTGGATTCCGTTTTTTTCAATAATTACATCAAAACTGCCTTCTCTACCATCACTACCAATTTGCCCAACTTCTTTATAGCGGTAGGCCGTGCCATCAATTTCAACACTACCAAATGTAGAATAAGGCCCTCTTCGCCCTTTGCTACCTAAAGTTTCTATAGATTTTAATTGTCCGTCTTCATCATAAAGTTTAAAAGTACCGATGCCATCCCGCAGTGTACCGTAATCTAGGGTATTCCCCTCAATATCTTTCATGGTAATGATATTGTAATAATATCCTTTTTTTTCTATATACTTTTCCTTTAGATTTCCATTTTTAAAATACACGGTGTTTTCTGTTGCAGGATTATGGTCGGTACTTGCAGTAGGTATAGAAATTTTCTTAGTGGTACCATCGTCATAAAATTCCTTAGATTCCGAAATTTCGCCTTTGCTATTATGAGAAACAATATTTAATATGGATCCATCTTCGTTAAATCTTTTTAATTCCCCCACTGCTCTACCAGCATCGTAAACCGCTTTTTCATAAATAAATTCTCCTTTGGAATGAGTGCAATAGATAATCCAATCGCCATGTTTACTGCCTAATTTGTATTTTCCATAAGTTTTAAAACTATAGCCCGGAAATCTTTTAGTTTCAGAAAAATCACCATTGGGCCTGTTATCTTCAAACTGCATACTGCTTTTTAATTTACCATCTTCAAAATACTCCTTCCAAGTGCCCCTGCGAGCACCATTTTCAAAAACTTCTACACTTTGCAACGATCCGTCGAGGTAAAGTTCTTGCCATTGGCCATCTTTTACACCATTAATATAATTCCCTTTTGTATGTATCGCTTCTCTTTTACGAGTATTATGGTAGGTTATCCATGTGCCTGTTTTTTTTAAATCGCTATTAAGTTTTCCTTTTTCCTGCAGAATTAAGGGTTTATTGGTGGTGATGTCTTGGATAAAATAATCTCGAAATTCTCTGGTGTCATAATTAAAATACTCGGTAGGTCTCGTGTTGGAAAATGCCCCATAATATTGCCATTCGCCAACAGGGTTGCCATTGGCATCGCGTTTGCCTTTACTATTTTGGTAATTGCCTTCTTGCTGGTACTCTTTTACTTGTGCCATTGCAACAGCACTTATTAGTAAACCACATAAAACAATGGCGCTTTTAATTTTAAAATTCATAAATAAAATAGGGTTATAGGTTTGTTGATAGTGCATTTGATTTTAAATTAAAAAATTAGTAATATAATGGCAAATTAAAAAGAAAGGTATGACGGTATTGGAAATTTATATTATGCTAGTAACCACGAATTTCCAATTGACTATTTTTATATACCAAACGTGATAACCTTCCACCATCTTCATCGTATAAATATAAATAACCGTTACCGTTTTTAAAAGTCCCTTTGTCGAGGGCATTTCCATTTTTATCGTAGCACTCTAATAAATTGTAGGGACGTCCATTTTTATACATATATTTTTCGTGTAGCGCTCCATTTCTATGATATACTTTAAGAATACCAGAATCGCTTGTATCGTAAAAACTTTCACTTAGCAAGGTTCCGTCAGAAAAATATGTTTTCTCAGGCTCTATAGTTTCTTCTATTGTTTTTTCTACCCGAGGTTTACGTAATCGACTCTCTATAACAGCAAAGCCAACATGGTCTGCTACTTGTTCGAAATATTCAAGTTTTTGGTTGTAAACGGTCTCATTGCTACCATCTGATATAATTATTTTATATACATTACCATAATCATCGAATTTATATTGCCTTATTTCCAATTCCGAGAAACTAGAATAATTTAAATGCCCATTAGCATATTTACTTTTGGTAGGTTTTCCATCGGCATCCCATCTATAAAACACCTCTAGATCGTCAGGCGTACCAAAGTAATTGTACCGTACTCCATAATCGGAACCTTCAAACTGTACTTTTTCCGATCCGCCTTCGTTTTTACGGATTAATCTATTCTTAGAATCATAAGTGTATGTTTTATTTTCGTATTTATCCCCTTCGTAAATTAACAGACCTTCGGCGTTGTATTTGTAATCTGTTGTGTCGCCATATTTATCGATAACACCAATTATATAATCTTTGCTATTTACTGTATATTTATTGCCTTTATTATCGCTTACAAGTTTTCCGTTTACGTATTTGTAGGTGCAATTGCCTGTACTATTTTTAATTAAGTATCCATCCTCATTAAAATATAGGTTATCCCATCGAGAAACGGCCCCTTTTAGATTAAAGTGTTCTCTTTTAAATTGAAATGCTATGGGGTTTAGAGGAGCATTCTCTAAATCTATTTTTTGCGCAAAAACAGGGTTTAACAGAGTGCTAAATAAAAGAATGCTAATTGTTTTTACTTTCATATTATTGGTTTTTAATTACTTAGTTTTTCCTCTAACCCCAATACCGGTAGCTTTTTTAGTGTTTTTGATAGTGTCTTTTTTAGAATTTTCTCTTAAAAACTGACTGGCATCTAGGATGAAATTTGTTTCGTTTTTTAAAAAAGGCTGTGTTTCTAAAAGTATTTTATGGCTTATATAACGGTCTTTGGTGTATGCTGTTTCTATTCTTTTCTGCAAAACCTCCATTGCTTTTTCTTTACTGGAAGCCTTAAATGCTTTAATGTATTTAAAGGTTTTAGAGGGGCAGTCATCACTTTTAATAATATATTCATAGACAACTAGGTAATCTGATTCACCTACATATAAATCCACTTTTTTTATATTGCTATCTTCACTGGGGTTTAATCTCTTTTTAAAAACTTCAATTATTTTATTACGCTTTTCTGCATCTAATTTTGTTGGTAGCATAAAGGTTTTAAAATCGGTATCTACAGAGCACCAAGGGGCTAATTTTGTATTATTAATTAAAACATAATAATGTGCGCTTTGCGCATAAAAAGAATTAAAGTAAAACCCAAGAAATAGAAACAAACAGAAGGTTTTGTTTTTATTTGAAATTTGAAGTATATTTTTAATAGTATGTTTTTTCTTAAAATTTATCTCCAGAAGCTTTGCGTTCTTCTTCTCGTTTTTTTGTGGCTAGATAAGCTAAATGTTGGAAAGCTTTTCCAATCCTTTTACACCACTCTTTATCTGAAACATAAAAACTAAATTGGTCAGAGTATGCAAGTTCGTCAGTACGTAATATTAATTCTGTATTTGTATATTTAGTGTACCATTTACGATAATTTCCTGTTAAATATAATTCGATTTTTCCTTCGTAAACTTTCACAGTATCTAAATACTCAAGATCAACTGTCTTTTTATGATTAACACCATGTCTATTTACCATATTATTTTCCAATTCATATCCAGTAATTTTATATAAATCTGATCTAAAATATTTATCTCCAAGTTTTGAACTATGTTTATTAATAAATTGGATTGTCTCCTCCCAAGTAGCATCATTAGAAGCATCTTGTGCATTACAAAAAAATGTGATAGTTAAGCATAAGCTTAATAGAATGGTTTTCATATTTAGGTTTTTAACAAAAAAAACATAAATCATTTAATACTGCAACACTCAATATTGAGTGTTTATTAAATGATTTGATTTAATAAACAATATTGGACTAATTCTTGAGTTGAAGAAAACTTCAGTTTTTTTAGTATACTTCTTCTATGTCCATCTACTGTGTGAGAGCTAATAAAAAGTTTTTTACTTATCTCTTTACTTGTTTGGTTTAGTGTTAATAATCGTAGAATATCCTGTTCTCTATTGCTTAGGCTGTTGGTAGCTAATAAGTTTTGATCATAATTTTTATAGTATAATGTTTCGTATTCATTGTTTTTGTTTAATTTTTTTACAGTGCAAATTATTGGTCTATATTCTCCATTCCCAATAACAGTGGCATGGGCAATTCCAATAATAGGTTTTCCGGTTTCATCAAAATATGTAGGGGTTTGATGTTCCAAAATATTGCAAAAATCGCCTTTACTATTTTTTACTCTAAAATTCCAAGTGTAATTTAAATTTTCTCGATCTTCTTTTTTTACTTTGGTCATTGTAAAAGTCATTAAATCTTGTAAGGCCTTCATCCAAACAACTAGGTCATCTGGATGAAAGTGAGAAAGCCAGTATTGAGGTCCAATAGAAGTCATTTTTTCTATATCTAAACCTAACGTGAGCTCAAAGTTTTTACTAACAAATGGGTAGGTTTGCAATGAAGTGTTGGTTACAATAAAAAAAGACTCGGTTCTTGGTAAATATTTATCTAGTTCTATTAGTTTATTAATGTGTTGTTCTATGATAGTATTTTTATATTCTTTATTCGTATCGAATATTTCTTTAAATAAGTCTATTGTTTCTTTTTTCATAATTCTTTTAATTTAAATGTAACTAACTTTAAGTAGCGCTACATTTTAAAACCTATAGACCTCAATAATTTGCTATTAATTAGGATTTAGAGATTTTTGCCTTTTAGCATTTTAGGTGTAAGTTTATTAAATTATACACAATTACCCAAAAGTATGTAGTTATAATTAATAATTATGCTAGATGTCTTTATTAAAATTAGGAATACTGAAATTGTTTTTTAATGTTGGTTTTAGGGTTAACTAAGAGTAATTATTAGCTTAACATCTTAAGTAAAATTAATAGGAGAGAAGAAGTATAACTTGTTTTGAAATCTTGATTAAGTTTTTAGTGTAAAAAAAAAACTAACAATTTTGAGCTATTTTCATCATAGAAATAGCACTAATTATTACCTTTGAAATGGTAGTGCTAATTTCCGGTCACTTTCCGGGTCGTTTTGTACCTCGTTTTCCGTTAAGCCTCGTAAATAAAGAAAAGTTGATTTCTGTATTGGGAAATAAATAGTCCACCCAAACATTAGCTGCTTTTCTTCTTTTTTCTAAATATATCTTTTAGTATAATATATTGTTCGTGATATAAAAGTATAGAAGCAATAATGAAGGGTACTCCAGACCAAAACGCCCATGTATGAAAATCGGTGTTGTTCACACTAGGATATGCTAAATATCTAAATGAAAACCATAATGCAATTAGCCCTAAAATACCGATTACGTGCTTATTAACAACTTTTTCGATTTTTATACTTAACAGGATAAGTAATTGACCGAGAAGAGAGAGTAGTGAAGCGCCAAGTAGCAGGTTAGCAAAAGAATCTGAGAAACCACTGCTTGAAAGCCACCTATCTAAAGTGAAATACTCAGTTAATAGCATTACAGAGATAGTGTTTTTATGAATTATAAAAATGAATGAATGCAATATTAATGTCCAAATTTTAAGCTTTTTCATATTCTTATTTATAACAATTAAAGTAAGTTTTTAAAATTATTTTTTGGTTGTCGCACAAGGCTAAAATATTGAACTTATATATTAATCAATCTAGTCTGATTACAAAATAGACCTGTATTCTTACTTATTCAAGCTAAGATATAAATAATAAATTTTAGTAAAACAATAGTTAACTATATTGGGTCTATTAGTATTTAGTAACAAACAAGTTTCAATAAAACCACGCTGTAAAAGTCATTTTGTATAGCTTTGCTGAAATATAAATTACATAGGGATCAAATTCTATTTTGATAGGGCTTAGGCTCACATAAAAGCGTATTATTAATGGAATATATTTTTAAGGAAATAATTTTTAAATGGAACGAAGATCACCATAAACAAAAGGCTTATAACGAAAAGCAACTTGTTAATTTATTATACAAGCAAAATATTGAACTCGAATTAATTGAAAAAACACTCAGTGATTATTCAGTTTATTTTGATCGCGTAAAACGATATTTATATAGTCCAAAATGGAATAATCTTATAAGAGATTTTCCTTCTTGGTTTAATTTAGTAGATGGTAAAGAGCAAGAAATTACAAAGGCTTTTATAGACGAAGAAAATGCTATCGAGGACGATAATGCTAGGTTATGGGTTGTAGCCAAAATTGATAAGAAGATTTCAAATTCCGATTTCGGATTTTTGTACCAAGCTGTTATTTCTCTGCCCGATGGTGTTTCTAGTCCTGGGCAAGAAGGCATACCAATAAATTTATGGTGGCAAGATGTTGCTAAGCAAAACAATATTCAAGGTGTTTTTTTAGCATATTATAGAAGTATTTCAACCATAATATTTCGAGTTTCAAATGAATTAACAGCCGAGCATTTAAATACTACATTTAAATTTAAACCCAAGGCTATTAATTTTTTAAAACATATAAAAGATCGGTTTAACGCTGTAAAATATGACGAACTCAGCCTTACAAATAGGTTCTTTTTTAAAAGGAATATTAGAATAGATGATGACTTTAAAGGAGAAATAATAGATGCATCATTAAACCAATCGCAGCAAAAGGCAGTGCAAAGTGTATTCTCTCAAAATGTCACTTTTATTTGGGGCCCACCAGGAACAGGAAAAACATATACACTTTCAAAAATTATAGCAAAAGCATGTACAAACGGGTTGCGCGTTTTAGCCGTTAGTATTTCAAATATTTCTATTGATATTCTAGGAAAAGAAATTATAAATGAATTTGAAAATTTCTCAGAAAGTTCAAAGAAACTTCTTGAAGACAGAAAGGTTTTAAGGTTTGGTTATCCCGTTTTATCAGAGATTGTAAATGATAGCAGACTTTACCCCAAAAAAGAAGAAGTAGATCGCGTAAGGAAAGAATATGGCACAGTTTTAAAATATTTAAGGAGTCATTCTAAAAATACCGATAGGGAAGACATTGTCAGAGCCAGAAACAAACAAATTTTGCTTAAAAATGAGATAAAACAAATTAATCAAACAAGAATTGCTAATTCTCAATTAGTGTTTACCACAGCGGCACAGTGCTTTTTAGCTGATAATTTTGAACATGAAAAATTTGATCTCGTAGTTGTTGATGAAGTAGGGATGATGCCATTGATACAAACGCTGACTATGGCGAGTTTTTCAAAAAACAAATTTGTTGTTGCAGGAGATTTTAAACAACTTGGACCAATTAGTACAGGCCAAACAGAAGCTGTAAATAATTGGTTTAATAAAGATGTTTTTGAATATATGGACGATGTTGAAGGCTATGATGAAAATATTAGAGTCATGCTTTCGGAGCAACGCAGGATGCATCCAGACATTTGTTCGTTAATAAATGATAGGTTTTATAATGGTTTATTAACCTCTAATTATCAAGAGAAATTCACATCAATTAAGTTTAGTTTTGGAGTTATTAATACGCCGTATTGTTTTATTCCTGTAGAGCCAAAAAATGGAGCTGTTGTAAAAACCACGCAAGGACGATCTAGAGTTAATGATAAATCTGCTCAGGTTGTAACCGAACTTGTAGAAAGCTTAATAATAGAAAATGAAGCGATGATAATTGGTGTTATTACGCCCTATAATGGCCAAGTAATAAATTTAAAACGAAAATTGAGAAACAAAATGCTTTCCGATAATCAGCTTAAAAATGTAACGGTTGGTACAATACATTCTTTTCAAGGTTCGGGTTTCGATGCTATTGTTTATGATATAGTAGATAATTGTGAAAAAAATATAGGCATGCTATACAAAGGCATTCAAGGGGAACGATTAGTTAATGTGGCACTTTCTAGAGCAAAACATAAGCTAATTATTGTAGGTGATCCAAAGGTGTTTTCAATTTCGGACGATTTAAATGAAGTTTCTAAAAAATTACGGTCTTTAATGGTTGATTTAAGATTGTCTGATTATAAGTTGAGTTATAAAAATTAAGGAACCAAAATAAACTTGACTATCAGTAAATTTTCATAGTTTCTTTAAATCGCTAAAGCTTTGGGAATTTATCAAATAAAATCCTCATCTAGCTTACAATTTACAATTAAACATTTCAATGCATAAAAAAGGAAATATTAATAAGCTAATTATCAAAAGAGTTTTGAAGTAGAACAATGAGAGATATAAGCTAACTTCAACAAATATTAGAAGGGTGTAAAACGTTTTTTTGTTCTTAAGATGGTCTCTTTTAAATATCATTCTTTGAGTTGTGACGAATGGTTCTGGATATATTTAGTTACGCATTTGGTAAACTAAAACGAGTCGATTTTTAAACACATTCTTTATTATAATAATTGATAATATCAACCACCTGCTTTTTCTTAAATTCTTTCTTTTTTATTTTATCTATTAAGGTAGGGCAATCTTCAATTAGATTAAATTTTCGTTTTTTAAGCCAAGCTCCTGTTCTTATTGTTACATTATTTTTTTCTAAAAAATAAACATAACCAGACGATGCAGGTAGGCTCATTCCTGCACCCATTCCCATTCCCATTGCAGAGCCAGAATTTGTAACAAAAACACTATATAGATTAATTTTTCCTAATTGTACTATTTTCATTTTACGAGAAATTCCTTGCACCAGTTTAAATCTATATCGCTCTACACTCTTATCTTCTCTTTCTATATCATAACCATTTAGTTGGCTATTTTCATAATGAATAATATCTGAATTTAAATTTGCTTTATATTTTATACCTCCCAACATTTTGGCCTTAACTAAACCTTTTAATTCTGTTGAGTCTTTTAAATAAATAGTGCCTTTTTTAGATTGTGCATTGATAAATAGAAATGATAGAATGGCTAAAAGGGTAAGTGTTTTTCTCATACTTTTTTAATTGTTAATGTTCTTGATAACTGAATTATTTTCATCGAACCAACTGCCATTTTTGTATGTTACAGCACCTAGTTCTGAATGAAAAAACACGTTGCCTAATTCGGTTTTTTGTTCTATTCCTGTTATATAATCAGGCACACAAACTCCATTGTCTAGTTGAGTATAGCCTTCATCGCAAGGATCACTTTCGCAATTTATAAAAGAGATGCTTGTTATTAAAATAGCTAATAATAAAATATGTTTTTTCATTTTATAAAGGGTTTTATTTGGTGCTTTTTTTAACGTTAAATGTATATAGAAAGTTGCGTGTTTGAGTGCGAGGATTTTCCGAAGGAAAATCAGAAGCTAGCAAACATAGCAACTAACATTGATTAAGCAAAAAACAGCAATTTTTTATATACTGTGTTGTGTTTTAGTGCTTTTTATTAATTCCTTTAATTCAGTCCACTTTTTGTCCATAAAATGGAAATTCGGCAATTTTAACTTCGATTCAACTCCGTTTGAGTCGTATAAAATCCGATTCTTTTTTACTCCGATTACTTTATTTAACTCAATTCGTTCGTTTCCATTTTCGAAATAAATATAATTCTCGTCAAATTCGATTTCTGTCGGTTTGTCAAAAACTTTTCTCAGAAGAATTAGGACATAAATTACGAATAGAGAAGAGAAAATAATTGCTCCGGTTTCTTTCGTCCAAATGCTATAAATTAGAAATCCAATTCCGCCGACAAGAATAATTCGAGCGATTATATATTGAGCATAATGCAAATTAGTATCGATTCGTTTTTTTATCATTTTTGTTTTCGCGCTTGGTTTTTCAGCATTAAACACAACGTTAAGTATAAGAAACGTAGGGCAGGAGATATGCACTATCGTTTCGGTTTGTTACTTAGCGAAATATAAATATTTTGCTTTTAACTTTTCTATTAGAAATGCCAAATCAAAAGCTTTGGCGGACTTTATAAAAATACATTAAACATTAGGTTAAGCACCAAACCCGGCATTAATTATGGCTTTCGTTATACTTAGTTTTTATTTTCTTTTCCATTTCGAATCAACTTTAATAAATTCCATTTTCACTTTATCACTTTCAGATTTATGAAGAGAATAATTATAAATTATAACGGTATCCTTTTTTATGGATATATCTTTAACTTCACAAAGTTCTTTCTTTTGATTTGATGAATCTGATATTATTTCAAAATTATATTTTTCTGACATAAAATTATTGTCAAAAATAACTCCAACAATAATAGTGCTACCATTTAAAGAATTACTCATTTCAAAATCCTTTGATAAATCAAGATAAAAAGGGTTGTCTAAAAGATGTTTTATTTCTTGAATTCTTTCCGGAAAAGTAGTTGTTCCGTCAAATCTAGAGTCATTTCCACAGACACCATATTCTCTCTTTGTAGCTAAATATAAAGTATCATTATTACTCAGGCTGCTAGCAATTTCATTAACAATTTCAGTCTTTAATTGATTTGAATTTTCGACTTCCTTCGTTGAAGGTAATAAAATGTCTGTACTTATAAATAAAAAGTATAAAAACGACAAAAGAATCATAATTGATACAAATATTTTTAGTCTTATGTTTTTTATTTTCAAATCAGTTTTTTTAATTAAGCACAACGTCTGGTTTATGAAATGTAGCGTGTTTGTGCACTAAAGTTAGCAAATAAATCACAGATAGAAAGTCCGCAAGGACTTTTGTAAGTAGTCTAAAACCAAGCAATTAATCATACGCGTTGTTGTGCTTTCGTTATTTGGCTATTTGGCTATTTCTTGTAAACTACTTTACCATTAAAAATAGTCATCACAATTTCAGTATCTAAAATCTGATTTTCTTCAACTGTCATCAAATCTTGATTGAAAATTGTAAAATCAGCAAGCTTACCACTGCTAATAGAACCTTTAATGTTTTCTTCGAAGGCGCCATACGCAGCATCTAAAGTGTATGATTTTAAGGCCTGCATTCTTGTCATTTTTTGTTCTGGCTCATAACCGCCTTCAGGGATTCCTTTAAGTGTTTTTCGGCTTACGCTAGCATAGAAGCTAGCAATAGGATTAAGAGGTTCTACAGGCACGTCCGTTCCATTAACAATAGGAACGCCACTCTGTAATAAATCTTGCCACATGTAGGCGCCATCTTTAATTCGTTTTTCACCTAAACGGTCAATGGCCCAAGGTCTATCGGAAGACAAATGTATGGCCTGCATTGCAGGAATTACATGCAGTTCTGCAAAACGAGGAATGTCATCCGGATGTAAATGTTGTGCATGTTCAATACGGAATCTATGATCGGTATCTAACATATTTAATTCCTTTAACGCTAATTCATATTGATCAAGAATTTCTCTATTAGCACGATCTCCAATAGCATGCGAACAGACTTGAAAATTGTTTTGAAGTCCTTTTATTGCTACTTCTTTTACAATGTCCATTGGAAGCGTTTCATGGCCATAGTGACCTGGGCGATCTGTGTAAGGTTCTAAAAGCCAAGCACCTCTGGAGCCTAAAGCACCATCACAACTTAATTTTATAGAACGTATAGTAAAACGATGATCTGGATCTATCCTCGGACCTTTTTCTAACCATTCGTTAAGTAGTTCTTCACCACCTCTTAGCATGGCATACAATCTAATATTCATTTTTCCGGCCGATTTCATGTCATCGTAGAGTGCTATTGTATTACTTGAAATACCTGCGTCATGAAAACTAGTGATACCATTTTTATGGCACGCTTCCATAGCTAGATTAAAAGCTTGAATGTTTGTTTCTGGCGTCTCTTCTGGGATATACTTGTAAATCATAGATATTGCATGTTCATTGAAAATACCTGTTGGCATACCAAATTGATCAACAATAACTTCTCCTCCTTCCATATTATACGTCTGGATTCCCTCTTTACGTAAGCCTTTTAAACCTGCAATTTCCATAGCCTTAGCATTTGCGAAGCCTGCGTGACCACTTGCATGACTTAAAAAAACAGGATTATCTGGTGATACTTCGCTTAGTAAATGATGCGTCTGAAATCCTTTAACCGTGTTTGCTGGCATACTGTCCCATTTGCTTTGGTGCCAACCTCTACCAAGAATCCATTCGCCTGGTTTAGTAGTTTTAACTTTCTCAGCAACAGCGTCTACAATATCTTGATAGCTCCTCGTATTCATCAGGTCAAGCTCTAATTCATTATAGCCTAAGCCCATAAAATGACCATGACCTTCAATTAAGCCAGGTGTCATTGTTTTACCTTTTAAATCGATAAGTTCCGTTTGTTCGTTTTGATAGCTTTTGGCTTCCTCAAAACTTCCAGCAAAGAGAATTTTATCCTTTTTTGTTACAACGGCCTCTACTGTTGTCTGTGTAGAGTCTACTGTATAAATGGTTCCTCCATGAATAATTATGGTGCCAAATTCTTTTTTATTATTAGCACATGAACTTAAAAAAAGACAGGCAATTATTATGTTTAATTTGTAAAATCGTAGTGTCATCATAGTTGTAATTAGTTTTAGTTAATTAATGCTCGTCCTATAACTTAGCTAGAGTAGTAGAGAATCTGTCGTTTTGTCTTCCATATATCTATTTCTAAATCAAACACTAAGCCTTGCGTAATTTGTATTTGAAGTCGTTCTTTTTTAAAGAATTTTATCATTGGTTAGCGGTTTCTGAAAATTAAGCACTAAAAAGCATACAGTTAGTATTAACTATATATCTTTATTATGGTATTAAAACTATTAATTTTTAAATGATTCAATATGAATACGTAAGCTATCATATTGAGATTCTTTAGGGAAGAAAATATGTTTAAATATATTAAAAGTTACTTAAAAAAGTAAACGAAATAGAATATTTCTATAAACTGAGGTTGTTTTGAATAATTCTTTAAGAGAAAGGGAGTTTTTTTGTTACACCTATGTTGTACCTTGTTTTGTTGATTTATTATACTGGTATACAGGTGTTTATTTTTGGCGTCTAGATAACACGGTGTACTACGCAGTTTTTATTTATTCAACATCCAGTTAATTAAATCCTTTCTATCTATAATAGACCAACTATGAGGATGTCTTTCTCCGTTAGCTCGATAACCTTTATTTGTTGTTGGAATGTATTCAACTTTTTTAAACCCCAATTCATTCAATGATTCAGAAAGTTTTTTAATATGGAATGCGTTCATTTCGTCATACTCAGCCATAGTGTTTTTCTTCCACCAAAGTGTATCTGGTTCAGTATAAAGTCTAATTTTGGTATTTTTTAAATTTTTAATATTGATAATATTATTTGTTTTTGAAGTGAAAACAGAATAAAGTTCATATTTTGAAATATTGTCGTTTGGATTTCCAAAATGTTTACTTAATGTTTGAAGTAACCATTTGCTTTCTTCCATTGTGGAATTTGAAAAATCACGTTCAATGTTTTTTTTAGCAGTATTATATAACTCTGCTAAATCTAAAGGTGAATCAGCTATAAACACACCCTTTGGAAGTATATTAGAATTTTCATTAGTCATAAAATTACTGATTAATAGAGCAACAGTTCCTCCACTTGAAAATCCACCTATGTAAATATTATCTGTTGGTAATTTATTCGCTTTAAAAATATTTTGTAGCTGTTCAGACAATTTTAATAATTCATTTTCTTCAAGCCACAATTTTCTATTGTAATTCAAATATAGAACAGTGATATCATTGTTTTTTGCGTTTTCAAGTATTTTGAATTCTCGTTTTATGTCTTCAGCATTTTCTGGAAAACCACCAAAAAGTACTAAAACCGCTTTTATGTTTTTAGTAGGCTTATTTAATACATATTCATTTTTTATTATTTCTTGATATTCATTTTTTACTGAATCAGCGGTTTTTTTATTCTCATTGTTTTTACAAGAAAAGCTAAAAGTCAATATAAATAATACTACTAAAGTTCTATTCATAAGTTAGTTGTTCTAATGTTCGTTAAGGGAAATAGTTTACACAAGTTAAAGATCATACTTTACACTAAGTTTTGACTAAGCCTTATTGATGTTTGTTTTTCTCTTTTAATACCAAATCAAAAGATTTGGCGACTTTGCAAATAGACAATAACCGTTGGATTAAAAACTAATCGCCCTATTTGCTATATATAGTATTAGCTATAGTTTTTTATTTTTTCAGCAATATCTATAATGTAACCTCTAAACATTTCAGCACGAGTTGTTAAATGAATAATTTTATTGTCATACAGCACTAGATAATTAGGTTCTTTTCCGTTGCAATATCCATTAGATGATTTAAAAGCATTAAGTATTTTCTTTTTTGCTGTAACTGCTTGGCTTTCATTTTCAAATTCATAAACCCACATTATAAAATCGGGATAATAATTTTTTGGTTTAGATTCTGTTCGTTTCACATAGTACTTTTTTAATCCTTTCCCTTCAATTCTCAATATGATATTGTCTTTGCAGTTTTTATAGAATTTGCTTTCGATTAATTTTGTTTCCTCAATTTTAAATTTTTTATTATTTAGAAAAGGTTTTAGTCTTGAGATTAAAGTGGCATCATTGATGGAAATATTTGATTTTAAAATTTCAATTTTAGTGTTTTCATTCGGAATGTCCCAAGATCTTACTTCTTTAACTAACTTATTTTCTATAGATTCTTCAATTGGTTCGTTTTTTATAATTTGTGTATTCTTAATTCCAGTAGGTTCTTTACAAGAAATTAAAACTAATAGTATTGATATGTGTATAATATGTTTCATTTAAATTACAGCTAACTTATATGCTGTGTTATGTGCTGTGCTTTTTCAAGTCAATATTCTCGTTTAAGAACTTAAAATACTTTTCATCTTCTTCAGAGAAAATTTCTGTACCTTCAAACATATAAGCTCTCAATAAAAATTCCTTTGCTTCTTCATTATTATTTTTTTCTAAAAATGTCTGTCCCAATCGAAGCATTATAAAAGGATTTTCATAGGCATTTCCCTCAATGTTGTTTTTTGCATTTTGAAAATGTTCAAAAGCTTTAATATGTTCTCCTATATGAAAAAAAGCATCTCCAATTGAAGTTTCTAACCATTGACTTTCCGAATAATAGTTCTGCGGATTAGGAATTTTAGTTAATGCCTTTTCCCAAATATTTATAGCTTCTTGATAATTTTCTTCCTCGAAATATTCATTTCCTTTTTCACTTAATTCCTCAATTTGGTCACATATTTCTTCGGACAGATATTCAACTGTCACTTTCTTTTTTGAGTTTTCAAGAACTTCTTTTTTAAATAGAATAAGAATTTCATTATTATCCATTAATTTTTTCTTGGCTACATCAAAATAGAATAAAGGTTTATCACTAAAATCACGTTTTGTCGCTCCGTATTTTGCCGATTTGTAAAATTGTTCTTTGGCTTTTTCAACTTCATTTAGGTACAGAAAATTTTCTCCTGATAAAATAAAAGGTGTGGTTTCAAAAATTCTATAACCACACGTTTCAATATCTTTTGTCCAATCTGCAAGAATTGGTGTTGCTTCTTCGTGTTTGCCAACTGTTGTTAGAATCTCAATTAAGTCACACAAAATCGTATGTGAACAAGAAGTGTTGAATTTAGGTTCTGGTAATAAACCCCAAGCTTCTTTTATTTTTTGTTCGGCTTCATTATATTTTTTTTCCTCAAGTAATTCAAAAGCTTCTCCTTGCATATCAAAAGTTCTATCTTCTAATTCAGGACTTAACCCAACTGCTTGCCTTATTTCATTTTGCATATATTTTCAATTTTATCAGCGGTTTTTTTGCATTGCACATAACGGTTAGTGTATGAAACGTAGCGTATAAATTATACACTATTTTCGGATTAAACACGAGCCGAATTTTTATAATTTTGTTTTTATCTTAAATTTCCTAAAAGCCAAATTATAAAAAATTGGCGGACTTGGTAAATATGCACAAACCTTTGGAAAAGCAATTAATAGCTATGTTTTATACACATTGTTAGCAGCAGATATTTTTAATTAGCTTTTCGATTTTTCTCTTATTCATTTCATTAACCCGTCCAACTTTAATTTCTAATTCCATTAGATTTTTCAAATTTTCAATGTTGTCAAAATTTATATCATTTGGATTTTTATGTTCTCCACAATGTGATAATTTCTGCAAGGAAGTTAATTTTTCGATTCCTTTATAACTTTCTAATCCATTAAGAGTCCATAGATATAAACACTTTAAATTATGACTACTTTTTATAAAGGTGAAATCTTTAATGAACTTCACGTAACTCAGGTTCAAAATAGTTAATTTAGGGAGTTTGAATATAGGGCTTAAATTATCTTGGTTTTCCATTTTAACGCCATTAATCATTAGGTTTTCAACTGACGTAAATTTTTCAATTCCATCTAACGAGCCTATTTTTTGATTAAAAAGTCTTATTTCTTTTAATTGGTTTAAGTCACTAAGCTCTTTAAAGTTTATTGTACTTAATTGAGGTGCAAGAACTTTAATGTTTTTTAATGTATTTAGATTAAGAGAGTTCTTTTTAAATTTTCCAGAAAAATAAAATTCTTCTAAAGCAATTCCATTATTGAGAATAGAAAGGTCTGTCTGTTTGGTTGCCTTGTTGAGACTTAAATTAAGGATTTTTAGGTTTTTGAAATTTTTAATAGCATTTACATCAAGGTTCCCTGTCATTTCACTAATATCAAGTTTCTCTATATTGGGTAAGGCGGATAAAAAGTCAATATTGTCAAGTTTGGAATAGTCAATACTTATATTTTTTGCGTTAGGAATTTCTGATACAAAACTCAATTCTTTAGTGTCTTCAAACCAATATAGTCGTAATGCTTTATCTGGGTTGTTATGTAAAAATTCATTTACTTCATTACTTTCGTTCTTGTTTAGTTTATGAGAAACCTGAACTCTGTCATCATAATAATTTATAGCCATTGAATCTTGTTTTTATTTGCTGCTAACAAAAGCATACAGTTAGTATTAACTATATATCTTTATTATGGTATTAAAACTATTAATTCTTTAGGGAAGAAAATATGATTAAATATATTAAAAGTTACTTAAAAAAGTAAACGAAATAGAATTTTTATATAAACTGAGGTTATTTTAAGAAACCCTTTAAGAGAAGGGAAGTTGTTTTTTGTTGCACCTTGTTTTGTTGGTATATTATACTGGTATATAGGTTTTTATTTGTCGTATCTAGAAAATCCTGTGTTGTGTGTAGTTTTTATTCCGAGTTTTATCCGTCAATCGAAACTCCAACTTGTTTATTATTCTCATAATGTACATTGAAAAAGTAGTTTTGTCCTTCTTTTTCTTGAAACGTCATTTCAAATCCTTCATCACGTACTGATATTCCTTTCAGTTCAAAATTCTTTTCAATCGACACGAATTCCATTTCTGAATTTTCAAACTGCTCTTTCAGTGTTTTTTCCGATTCAGATTTTATTTCCGTTTCGTTATTCAGAGCACTGAGTAAAATCTGCTTTTGATTTTCAAATATTCCGTCTTTATTTCCTTCGATTAAAATTTCAATATCAGAATTCAAAAATCTTTTATTCACTTGCCAACCAACATTATTTCCTCTGGTGCTAAAACTCTCAATTTCTCCAAAATGAGAGTCAGTCGTTTTTAGTTTTTTACTTCCAAATAGATTCCCAAATATTCCCATTCAGTTTGTTTTTAGTTCGGTTGTTCGAAATACACACAACGACGTTTGATCAAGTCCCATACCGTAAATGTTTTTAAACGGTGTTGGCAGCAGTTATTTATCTGTTTTTTCATTCTCAATATAATTTTGAACTAAATCTATAAATTCTTCTTTAGTGTAAAACTGGTTGAGAAAATCTTCTAGAGTTCCTTCGTTTGTTATCTCTTGAAAATATACTTCGTGGTCAGTTCCAAATACAGTTGGATTATCTTTATTTGGGTCAGACAAACAAACATAATATCCGTCAGGAAAACCATATGAATAGATTATTTCCATAAATTCTAATTTTTCAATTCCAACAACTTTTTTAATTTCATCTAAGTCAGTCATTTCGTTATCTTCGAATATGTCTATCCATTCTTCATAATCTTTTGTTCCTTTAGTTAATGGCGTAAACAATCTTTTTCTAAAGAACGATTGACCATATGGTAATTCGTGATTTGAAAAAAAATGTGAAATTAAATTGTTATAAAATTCATCTTTATTTTTTCTATATAGACTTTTGTGGTTGTCATAAAATTCATCAACTCCATATAATTCTTCTCCCCAAGATTCGTGAGGATATAAAGGGTGATTAAATTCAATTCCTTTTATATTTTCTAGAAGAGAATTTCCTTTAACGAAAGTTCCTCCTAATTCTATTATTTTACTTATTATTTCGGATTTCATTTTTTTATTACTTACAACGTTAAGCCTAAGAAACGTAGGGCAGGTGATAAGCACTTTCGTTTCGGTTTATTACTTAGCTAAATATAAATATTTTGCTTTTATTTTTTCTACTATAAACGCCAAATTTTATATTTAGCGGACTTTGTAAAATACATTAAACTTTAGGTTAGCCCCAAACCCGTATTAATTATAGCCATTGTTAGCAATAGTCTTTTTTTAATTTTTATAATACTCTTACAAAATCAGATTCTGTTGCAGTAATACATATTTTTAATCCACAGTCTTTGTAATTCTGAGCAACATTATAAAAGGCAATTGTTGTTCTTAACATCAATAATAATGGTATTCCTGAACTTAGATTGTCAGAAAAAAATGCTGATTCATTTTCTTTTTTGTAAATTCCAGAAAATCCTCTTGCTTTTCCAATATCAATCCAACTTCTTGACTTTCCAATCCAATAACTATTTTCCTTAGTATATTCTTTGCAGATATAAATTGTACTATCCCAACCATTATCTAAACTGTAGTATAAGCATAACACCTTTGCATTTTCTGTTTTGGCTCGCTTTATACATTCTTCCATTTTCGAATTAATTCTCTTTTCGTAACCTTTTAGATTTACTTGAAAAATTCTGTCAATTAGTTCGTTTTGGACACCTAATTCCTTTGCTTTTTCAATTGCAAATTCAATACTTTCTTGAATTTTATCGGATTCAATTTTTGACATACATTTTTCCCAATACTTATATTTTTTCATTGAATTTTGGTTTGTAAGATTGAATTTGTCATATTATTTCTAACGGTTACGTATAAGAATAGTGCGATGTTTGTGTGCATGGATTTACCAAAGGAAAATCATAAGCAACCAAACTCGCATTTACTCTTGATTGAGTACTAAACTAAGCATTATTTTTATACAATGTTGGCAACCGTTTTTATTCGATTTTTTAATTTTCTTTCAATTTTACATCTTTCCAAACAAATCTCTTATTTATAATCTCGAAATCGTAATTAAACATCTGAACTTTATAATTCCCGAAATATTTAGGTTTTAATCGAATAATATCAAGTCTTTCCATTTCATTTTGGATTTCGAGATAAGATCTTCCTTTTACTGTAAACTCAATCAATTCATTTACTTTTCGTAAGTCATTTTCGTTATCAATTTGTAAATCAAAGTTATTAATTGTATTTAAAGTTGGTATTTTATATTTATTTAGTTCTGATATTAGTTCTGGTTTTTCTTTTACAACTTTATCTAATTCTTTGAGGTCCTTTTTTGTTAAATGCGTAATTAAGGATTCATCACATCTATCATAACTAAAAGACTTCTTAAATTTAGAATTTAGAAATCTTTTTGAAAGTACAATTTTGTTTTGTGGGTCTCCAATTTTTTTACCTTTTGGTATTAATGGCGAACTTTCTTCATAAAATATATCAAATATTTTCTCGACTCTATAAATTCCTTTCGAGTAAGAATTTACCCAATCTCCAATTTTTATTTCTCTTTTCAATTCAGTTCGGTTTTTTTTTCAATGGTTGCCAACAAAAGCATACAGTTAGTATTAACTATATATCTTTATTATGGTATTAAAACTATTAATTTTTAAATGATTCAATATGAGTACATAAGCTGTTGTATTGAAATTCTTTAAGGAAGAAAACATATTTAAAGTTGCTTAAAAAAGTAAACGAAATAGAATATTTCTATAAACCGAGTTTCTTTTAAATAATCCTTTAAGAGAAGGGAAGTTTTTTTCTTGTTACTCCTAAATGTTGTACCTTGTTTTGTTGATTTATTATACTGGTAGATAGGTTTTTATTTATTGTATCTAGATAACACGGTGTTGGCAGTAGTACTTTTACATTTTACTTTTCAAATAATTAATAAAAGCAGAACAAGTGGCCAGCATAAATTTTGCCTCGTAAAAATCTATTTCCCTGTCTGTTTCTGTTAATGCGTGCCTAATTCCGCCATCATCACTTGTGTAGCCATAAAGCATGCTAAAAGCTTTTTTTAATGCGGGGTGTAAATGTCCTTCTAATTCAAGCTTTTTTAATGTTTGCCCTAATGTAGACTTTTCGTCATCTGTGAAAATCTTACACATAGATTCTATTGCAGAAATAGATTCTTTAATTGAGTTTCTGTAGTCTGGACTTTGTTTGTCAGATAATAATTTAAGAGATGTTTGTAAATGGGTTTTAACAGACTTAAAAGTATCATTACTACTTATTGCTTCTTCAATTTCTTCGATTTCCTCTTTAGAAGTAATAGGCACAATTTGAGATTTTAAAAAACGATATCCAGCTTTTTCTCGTTCTAGAATTTTATTAAAAATCTCATAATATTCTCCTTTCGTATATTTTCCAGAAAATTCAAGTAAATCATATATTTCATACCAGTTAGTTTTAGTAGAAAAGAAAAATTCTCTAATATGTTTTTTAACCATATCTCTACTTACTGATTTATCACTATGAATTGGAGCTGAGTCAATTGGTAGCTTAAAAAAGTTTAGCCAAAGAGAGTAAGTGTAACCATATAATTCTCTTTTTCCCTGATAAGGTCGATCCTCTAATTTATTGAAAAAACCATCTAGAAATATAGTCCAAAGAGTGTTTTTTAAATCGGTATCGATTACCTCAAATTGTAATTCTTGCTTTATCGGTTTATATCCTAATCTTTCGGAAAATCTCATTTTTTTTTCAGTATTATTGCTAACTCATTCACTCCAAAAACACCCCAAACAGCATCATTCTGCATCACAGAAACCCGTTGAAGAGATTCGGCCGAAGTTAGTTATTCTTAGTAATAAAAAACATACGTATTTCTACCTATTTTTCTTAAACTGAAGCTAAAGTACAAAGGCATAATTAATTAGTTTTACGGAAAACCGTAATTGGGTAAAATAAATAATAAAAGCAGGTTGTTTTGTTATCGAGGAGTTTCAGGGTTTTTTAATCCCTTTTAAGGTGTAACGGCTAATTTTTGTAAAAGAAAGCGGTAATAAAATTTTCATATCATCCTTTTCACTACATTTAATCCACAATTAAAACATTTTAAAACATTAAGTTATGGCTAAATCGCAAGATTCAAAAAAGAATGTAAAAAAAGAGGCAACATTAACGCCTAAAGAAAAAAAAGCTGCAAAGTTGGCTAAAAAAGCAAGCAAAAAATAAACAGCTTCATTGTAAATCCACTTGAATGGCAAGTTAATTAGCGTTCAAGTTTATTTATCATTCTTGTGGTGTTTCCTACCTTCAAGAAATAAGTTTCGGAGTTTAAATTATTTATTCTGAGTACAACTTTAGTGTTAGAGCGAGATATAAATTCAATGGCACTGGATATATCTCTGCCTAACATAGAGTATAATTTCACTTCTTTATTCAGTAAATTTTTCCCAGTAATGGTTAGTTTATTAGCAAACGGATTAGGGAAAATTTGAGTGGCTGTATTCTGTTCAATAGCGTTGGTAACTAAAGTATCATCATAAGCCATCACTTCATCTAATATCTCGTTAGGTGTACCAAATAGCTGTAAGGCTTCCATCTGGAAAGCTTCATATATATTCGGGTCGCCGTTAGATGGCGCAATTAAGCCTTCATTTCTTATATACAAATTCATTCTGCACCAATTTGTTTTTCTCCAATCGGCAACTATGGTTACAGAGGTTCTTCTATCGTGTGTGTAGTTAACCGTTTTATCGGTTCTACTTTTTCCTAAAGTACTGTTGGTGTTATAATCACTTTCCGGATAAAACCAAGAAACGGCTCCCGGAGCATCAGGATCTGATGAGGTAGAAAATACTAAAAAACGTTTTTCTAATGCGGTGTTGGTGCGTATTGTTATTTTTTTAGAATCGCCAACGGCTGTTACATTTAGCGATTGCCAGGCGTTATTGGAGTCTCTCCACAAAATCCACTGGTAACCTAAATCTTTGTTTAGTCTAAACTCAAATTTATGTCGCATTTCGCCCATATCGTTATTGGCACCTGTAAAGGTTTCAAAATCTGGACGCACACTCTCGTTTACTTCATGAAATTGAAGAATAAATGATGGATGACGTATGTATTCCCATTCTGCAATGTGCCTTACGGTAGATATACTGCCGGTTTTAGTTACATTTTCTATAGAGGTGTTAAAATCTAATTCGCACATTAACTCATGCCTCATATCGAGCCCGAACTCATCATAAACATCATCATCAATAATGGCAGGATCGTTTTCATCTCCAAGCGTTTCATTATTAGGGTAAATTAAAGGTGTGTTTTCGGTAAAATCATCTTGAATATAAGAGTGCAACGGAAAACGCTCTACTTCAACTTTATTGGCTGTAGTATTTATATTAACCAAATGCCCGCCCGATGTACTAGAAATTCCTGCTTGCACTGGGTTAAAGTTACTGGTATGGAAATAGCCTCTAAGGGTTTTTGTGCCTCCAGAACCAAATTTAGGAAACGGATCTAGATTTGGGCCACCAGGTGTTAATTCTGTAAAGGTAATGTAGCCGCCACCGTTTTCATTTAAACCAATTTTTTCGCCATTTGGTAAGGCTAAAAAATGCTGTCTGTCGCCTGTGGTATTGGTGTAGCCGGCAGGCGTATCGTCTACAAATGCGGTAGAAGGCCCAAGCCACCATTTTATTGGGTTACTGTAAATGAATAGATGGTCTATTTCCGATGAAAACGTTGTGTTACTATCCGTAAAAGCTTCGAGGTTTATATTTTGTGCCGTGGTATTATCTGGTAAATTGAGCGTGAATGCGTTTGCGGCATCGTTTTCTAACATAAGTGTTGCACTACTAGAACAGCTATCTAAAGCCAGAGAATAGGTTATCCATTGGTTTATTGTAGGCGCTGAGGTAATGAATTCTAGGGTGTTTGTACTGTTGGCATAATATATTCCCGATGAAGTAAATTGAAGTTCTACTTTTTTTGCACCCGTAAAAAGCGAGAAGCTGAGTTTATCGGTATCTCCGGAATATTGATTGACTCTAACCCTAATGTTTATTTTAAAAGCACATGGGTTTAAATCCATGTAACCAAAATCGTTGTAATTGATGCTTAACGTTTCGTTTACTGGTTTTAACTCTAGCGCATAGTTGTTTTGTACATCTTGTTTGTATAGATTGAATTTACTAGAATCGTTAATATTAGTGCCTGTCCAGTTTTTTAAACCGTCGTTATAAGTATCGTTAACAAAATTGAATCCGTAAGAAGAATAATCTGCTCCAAATTGAGAAAAACAATTTAAGGAACATGTTAAAATGGCTAAGAGTATAATGTGTTTCATGGTGATCTGGGATTTTATGAAAAGCAGATACTGTTTTATAATTAAAAATGAAACTAACCAAAAGTAACTGATATTCAGTCGGTAAAAGTAATGAATAGTAAGATGAAATGAAATAGGAGTGGTGTTTAAAATGAAAAATCTCACATAAAATAATTATGTGAGATTTTTGATGTTCGGTTTTTAAGATGGTTTTAAGGCGCCTTAATTGAATGTTTTTTATAAGGAACTGTGCCTAATTCGTCCACTTCAATGTCCCATTTTTCTATATAATTGGCTTCAGGTAAAAATTGATTGAGGTGTGGTGTTTTTTGGTAGGTTGAATTTGATTGAGGTTTAAATTTTATAAAATAGAAACACCCGATAAAAATGATATTTACCGGATGTTTCTAAAACTAACTATTTAATACGTACTGATAATTATCTGCCTTCCCAACCTGGGTTTTGTTCCCAAATAACATCTTTATTACGGTCTATTACCGTTTGCGGAATAGGGAATGTATTAAAGTCGAATGTTAAACTGTTAACTTGATAATCGTATCTAGCATATCTTCTAATACGATCTGAAGCAACATTGCCGCCCATACGTAATAGTGTGTTCCATCTACTTTCTTCTACAAATAATTCTCTAGCTCTTTCATCTAAAATAAAATCTAGATCTACCATAGCAGCAGTTGCTAATACATTACAATTTGCGCGTTGTCTTATTAAATTAATATCATCGGCAGCTAATTGAGTATCTCCTTTTCTTAAGTGTGCTTCAGCTCTTAAAAGAATAGTTTCTGGTAAGCGTATTACATAACGATCTCTCCATATATCTTCTCTTCTTTCACCATCATCTAGACCTTCAAATTGATCTGTAGTTAACTTTTCAAAAATTGGGAAATATGCGCCATCGGCTAAGCCTAAGTTTGCTTCATCTAAAACGTTTTGAGGTACTACTTGTCCAAAATTAGCTGCACTAGGGTCATTGTATAAAACAGTACGTCTAATGTTACTTTCTTCACCACGCATATCACCATCAGAAATGCTAGGTTCCCAAATAATGGTTTCTGTTAACTCTGTAGGTCTAAGGAAAGCAACGCCTCTTCCTCCAACATCTTCTAGCTCGCCTATAACACCTTCTATAGCTCTCCACACTGGACTAAAATAATAAGGGTAACGTAATCTGGCACCATTATCTCCAGCTTTGTAAGCTTCATAATCAAATTGGTGCGTCCAGATACTTTCTGTATTTCCATCGGCATAATTTTGATTGTTCAATCTAAATAAATCCCAGTACACGTTTTTTCCAGGCTCATCGGCTCTAGAACCAAAACGACTTGTCATCAAAGAATAAATTCCGCCATCAATAACATCCGATGCATATTTTATAGCTTGATCATAAGCAAGGTTGTCATTATTCTCAATACCAACACCTAGGTAAAACTCGCTTAAATAATGCTGTGCAGCACCACGAACTACGCGTCCTGGTTCGCTTGTTATTTCTGGTAAATCGTTTAAAATAGATTCTAAATCATCGATAGCAAATTGATAAATTTCGGCTCTTTCAGCTTGTTCATAATCAAACCTAACGGTAGTTGTTGGTTCGTCTACAATAGCAACACGACCAAATAATTGTGCGGCTTGGCCATGTGCTTTTGCTCTAAAGAATTTGGCTTGGGCAATGATATAGCTTCTAGCGTCTTCACTTTCAAAAGTAATATCAGTTTGTTCTGCTAAAGAAAGTACAAGGTTTGCTCGCGATATCATTTGATAAAGCTCTGAATATATCGTGTTTAAACGGCCAGCTCTTGGTGTAATTGTAGAGTTGTAATCACTAAAATTCGTGTTTTCTCTAAAGGTAGGTACGGTTAAAACATCTGTACCTTGCCCGTGCATAACACGACCTTGGTTGTTATCTACATACGATCTTAAGGCGCGATCTTGTTGGTACATAGTGATTAATACCTGATCTACTTGAGTACCTGAAGTAAAAATATTATCTACCGTTAAAAAGGTTTCTGGCGGCGTGTCTAAAAATTCTGCATCATTACAACCTGTAGTTAAAACCACCAGGGATAGTAATAGTAATTGTTTTATATAATTTATTTTCATGATATTTTTTTTAAAATTAGAAACTAAGGTTAACTCCAAACGTGTAAGCGCTCATAACAGGGAACGTTCCGTTTAATGCTGCAATTCCTTTTTCTGGATCTCCACCACCAAACCAATTTGTAAAAATTAGTGGGTTATCGGCACTGATATATAGGTCTAAAGAACGAATACCTAAGTTTAATCGGGTTAAAATATCTTGGTCAAATCCATAAGATAAGTTTACGTTTTGTACACGTACAAAGCCTCTAGATTGGTAACCGCTATAACGACTATCATTAAAATCTGGACGTAGGTTCGTGGTACTTTGGTTTTCTGGTGTCCACCAATCTCCATTTTCTATATCGTTAAAATCAAATCGGTTTTGGAAAGAGTTACTTCTAGGGTTTGCACCAATAAAATAATTTTCGCTTCCGCCACCAAACGTGCCGTTAATTAGCATGTATAAGCTAAAGTTTTTATAAGTAAATGTATTAGAGAAACCCATTCTGAAATTAGGGACATTATAGCCTAGAATTTTTCTGTCGTCTCCTGTAATACCAGGTTCTCCATCTAAATCTCTAAACATTGGATCTCCAGGTTGTGCTCCATTATCTGCGATATACTGTGTGTCACTTTCTTGTACAACACCAATGTACTCGTAACCATATTGCGCACCTAAAGATTTACCAATAAATAAGCTGTTAGAAATATCATCGTCTTCTATGCCATCGCCATCAATATCGTCTCCGTATAGGGTTACAATTTTGTTTCGGTTATTCCAATAGGTTAGTGTAGAGGTCCATTTAAATTCTTCGGTATTTATGTTTTCAGTACGTAAAGTAAGCTCAACACCACGGTTGTCTACTTGGCCTAAACTTGCCAATATGCTAGAAAATCCACTTGTAGTTGGTATAACTCTATTAAAAATTTGATCGCGAGTTTGTGAGAAGTAAACATCGGCATCAAAGAAAATACGATTGTTTAGAAATGCTGTATGCACACCTAAGTTTAAAGATGTAGTTTCTTCCCAACCTAATTCAAGATTACCAAGACCAGACTGCGAAATACCAAATTGACTTACAGAAGGATCGTCTCCAAATGAATATCTAATATTACCTGGTTGTCCTGCACTTACTGGTGATAAGGTTTCGTATGGATCTAAACCTTGGTTACCATTTAATCCGTAAGAAGCATTAATTTTTAAATAATTTAAAACAGAATTATCTTTTAAAAAGTTTTCTTCGGAAACCGTCCATGCGCCTCCAACAGACCAGAATGTACCAAATCTTCTATCGGCTCCAAAAACGGAAGCTCCATCGCGTCTAACAGATCCTGTTAAGTTGTATTTACCAGCATAACCATATGATAGGCGACCTAAATAACCAACGTTAGATCTTTCTGCTAAACTATATGAATTTGTAACGGTTGTTGCGAAAGGCACACCTTTAACACCTAATGTTGTATTACCAAGTGCAGCAAAATCGGTTCCAGATACGGTAGAGAGGTCGTTTACTCTGTAATCTCTAGTTGCAACTAAAGTGGCGTCAATGTTATGCTCGCCAAAGGTATTGCTATAGCTAATAATATTGTCTATAACGTAGTTTCTATCGGTATATCTAGAGTTACTACCATTAGCTTGAGATAGGTTTGCTTGTATAGATTGTTGAGAATATCTATCAAAATATGGCGTATTCTCTGAAGGAAGTGCTATAAAATAATCTTCATACTGAAACTGATCTACACTTCTGTTTTGCTGACTTAATGTATAGTTAAGTGTATATTTTAATCCTTTTACCCAAGGTATTTTGACTACAGCGTTAGCAGCAAGTCTAAAATAATTTCTTTTATCAAAATTTTCTTGAGTTCCATCGGTACCCCAAAGTGGGTTAGGTACATTATTAGCCGTTGGGTAACGTTCTAAATCTGTAGAGGTGTTAGAGCTTGTATTAAAAGGTTGTCCATCGTAACGGTACGGGTAACCAATTGGAGCTATTTGAAATGCTCTACCTACGTCGGCTGTTACTCCAGAAAAATCACTGTTTGTGTACGATCCGTCTAGACCTAATTCTAACCAATCTGTTATATCTGCTTGTAAACGTGATCTTACAGAAATTCTATTAAATTGGTCGCCAATAATAACACCTTCTTGCTCTTCATAACCTCCAGACATGAAATAATTAACTTTGTCAGATCTTCCAGAAATAGAAACATTATGTTTCTGTATTTGTCCGTTTCTAGAAATTAAATCTAGCCAATCTGTATCTACACCTTCGTCTTGTAATACACCTCTATATTCTTCTTCCCAAACAATATCATCTATAGAACCGATGTTTTGTTGTGCTATATATTTCTCTAAATAACGATCTCTATCTAATAAATCGGGTTGATCTTGCCAAGTATTAAAACCTGTAGAGGTAGAGAAATTAATAACAGGTTTACTTGTTTTACCTTTTTTTGTGTTAATTAAAATAACACCATTGGCGGCACGAGACCCGTAAACAACAGCAGCCGAAGCATCTTTTAGTATATCTAGAGATGCAATATCGTTAGGGTTTATGTCATTAACACTTCCTAAAAACACAATACCGTCCAAAACAATTAAAGGATCGTTATTACCATTAATAGAGTTTTGCCCTCTTACTAAAATAGATGGTGTTGTTCCTGCAGAGTTTTGTGCACCAATATTAATACCTGGTGTAGCACCTCTAATAGCTTGTAAAACACTTGTGTTAGCCGAAAGTGCGATAGGAGAGTCCTCTAATGTAACCCGCTCAACAGCGCCTGTAATGTCTTTCTTTTTGGCTGTACCGTAACCAACAAGTACAATTTCGTCTAGTCCGGCAATATCTTCTTCTAATGATATATTGATTTCGGAAGATGTGCCGACTGTTACTTTAGCGGTTTTCATTCCTAAATAGGAAAACACAAGTACATCACCTTTTTTTGCAGTAATGCTGTATTTTCCATCAAAATCTGTTTGAGCTCCGTTATTACTCCCTTCAACTAAAACATTAACTCCGGGCAGAGTCATATTTTGTGTATCGGTTACTAATCCGGAGACTGTAATCGATTGCGCATTTGCTAATGTAAAAGACATTAAGCAAACATAAAATAATATTAATTTTTTGTTCATAAATCTTGATTTAATTGTGATACTTCTTTAGTTAAAATTGGTTGTTTTTTTTTGCTTATTTAATGTTTAAATCCGAGAGGAGTTTTATTAAATAAACTAGATTATAAATGTATTTTATTATCACAGTACTTCCATCCTGTACTATCCTGTGGTGTTTTGTAAGAAATATTTTGTTTTTGTGCTGGTAATCATGGTTTTAAAATGAATTAAGCTCGTGTAAATGTCTCTTTTTTATGTTTTAAGTTATTGTTTTTCAGTAGTTTGTGTGATGTTGTTTTTTTAGTTGCTATACTGATGATATTCTTTTTTCTTTTGGGAAGAAGTTTGAAAAAAGAGCTGTTTTTGAAATTAATTTTCATTAAAAAATGAAAGAATTTATTTTTGTTTTGGTACAGTCGATTTCAATAGAAAATGAGGAGCTTTTATTTTAAGATTTTAGATGAATGGTTAGGTTGTAATCGAGCCATTTTTCAATCATAAAATGTTCACTTAAAAACAAACAAAAAACCTCAACTATTTATTTAGAATAGTTGAGGTTTTTTACTAGTAATTTTATAATACTTGTAGTGCTAAAAAGATGTCGTTTTACACTACAATAGACTATTACTTTAACGGTGTTATTCCATTATCTTTTAATCTTCATTTTCATATTCTTTTCAACAGCGGCATCAAAGGCTTTTGTAATAGATTGAGGTAATTTGGATGTTTCAATCCAGTCATTACTACCATAAACGCCAGCTTCGGAATAGTTAAATGGTTTAAAGTTGATTTTTTTATATGTTGTATTTCTTTTGAAGTTGAAATTAAAACTTTCAGCATCTTTAAAAAACGGATTAGAAATGTGGCTGTTTTTATCGAAGCCTAATTTTTTCCATCCTTTAAAATTATGATTATTGAAGTTATAATCGCCACCATTAATATTCCAATAGATGTTATAATCCATGCTGGCATTAACATGGTCCCAAGCACCTTTTGCTACAACGCCTTCTTTAAAAATGATAATGTTATTTGTAAAGGTGAAAGATTTATGATCTTCAGAAATAGTACATTGCAATTGATACTTTTTTGCAAAGGCTAAAATGTTATTTTCAACTGTATTATTTTTTCCGTAATTCTGCTGAAATCCGCCCGTTTTAGTATTGTAAACTAAGTTGTTTTTAAAGGTAATTCCAGAAGAACCTTCATCGGCATACATACCCCAACCACCATAAGAATAGGCGTGAACATTATTAATAACATTATGGGTAACTTGTGTACCTTCGGAAGCGCCTAAGGTATAAATACCTGCCATATCACTAAGTAAATCCCAACCAATATGATGAATATGGTTATAAGTAATAGTGTTACGTTTTGCTAAACTATGCTTATAGCCCCAAACCCAACCTACCGAAATTCCTGTATAATAGAAATTCCCAATGTCGTTATGAGAAATGGTATTGTCTGCACTATGGCCAACCCATACACCAACTGAAGCAGGAAACTCTTGGCCACCGGTTTGAATAATATTATTTTCTACCGAAATATGGTTAGTATGCGCTTTACCATCTAGAGGTTTAAAATCCCCTAAATAGATACCGCCACCACCAAGATGATGCAAATAGCATTGTTCTACCTTGGAATGTGTGGTACCTTTTCCAAGCCAGATGGCATGCTGACCAATTTGCGAAACTTCACATTTTAAAAACTCAATATGGTTTGCGTATTCCACCATAATAGCCGCATTAAGTTTTGCTGCAGCTTGATTTGGTTCTGAACCTGTAACCGGAATTTTGTAATGCGCATGTTTAAAAGTTAACCCTTCAAAAGTAATGTGTTTTGCATTATTGTTGGGTGTACCAGAAATAGATATCAGGTTTTCTAAAACGGGAGCAATAACTTCGGTGTTTGCTATAGTTTGGCCTTCTAACGGTTTGTATAATAAAGTGCCGTTATCTTTTAAATACCATTCGCCCACAGAATCTAGAGCCGCTTCATAGTTTTCAAAAATAAGGCGTCTATCCTTTTTTAACGGATTCCATGGCTTCATACCTTTACCAGAAGTAATAAGTTTTAAACTATCGGCATCTATGGCGTCAATATGTCGTAAGGTATAATCCCATTTATGGAATGCTTTAAAACGTACATTGTGAATTTCTTCCTGTTTAATTTTTGAAAGTATTTTGGCATCTTTAGTATTAAAGAAAATGCTTTGCTCTGCTTTTTCGGCTACTTTCGATGCGCCTTGCTTCCAAATAGTTTGTGTAACCGTGTCAATTTTTATAAAGCCTTTATTAGGCGTTCTTGCCAAAGTAGCGCGTTTATTGTTAACATAAAGTTGATCGAAGGTCCATTTGTAGTAACTGCTTTCTGGAATTTGTGCTTCCCAAAGGCCATTTGAATTAACTTTAAATTCTGTTATTTTTTTTCCACCACTAAAAACGGGTTTTGCTCCTTTTGCTGCTTTGTAGGTTATTGGAAAGTTAGATGAACCACTGTCCATAGCGTTGAGTTCCAAAGGCGCTTTCATGAGGTAATTTCCAGTTTCGATAAGCACTTCAAAACTATGGTTTATACCATTTTCATTTTTATAGTTTCTAATGGCATCGCGAGCCCCTTGCAATGTAGCAAGAGGTTGCGATTGGCTACCTGTATTTAAATCGTTTCCGGCGGTAGAAACATAAAATGTAACTTGTGCCTGAAGTTTAAAGGTTAAAAGAATTATTAAAATGAAAAAAAACGATTCTTTTTTAATCATAGAACTCAGAATTTTATTTCAATTTTAATTTGATAATACCATCAATACTAGCATCGAAATCTTTTCCAGGATAAAGAAAAGTTCCTTCTTTCATTTGCTTGAATTTAACTTTTGTTTTTCCATCAAAAGAAGTTGCTGAAGCAATTTTTTCGGTAAATTCAGAAATGAAAATATAAGGTTCTGATGGTGCTTCTAAAACGTGAACATAAAGTGTTTTATCCTTTTTAGTAATGGTTCCCCAATCTTGAGATCCAACAACATTTCCACGTGTTCCATAAATACTTTCACCATATTTACTAGTCCATTCGCCAACTTCTCCTAAAGTATCAACAAATTCTGGTTGAATTTTACCATTAGGCATTGGACCTACGTTTAGTAAAAGGTTTCCATTTTTACCTGCTGCTTTTACTAAAAAGTGAATAAGTTGTTTGGTAGATTTAAACTTTTTATCATAAATACTGTAACCCCATTTCCCTGCCATTGTAGCACAAGACTCTAATGGTAATTGGCTCACTTCTACGCCATGGTTAAATCCGCCGTGATTTTCACCTGGTAAATCACGCTCAAAAGTTTGAACATCATCTCCAGGAATCGGTTGAATATGGTGATTGTTTGCAATTAAAGTGTTTGGACTAAGTTTGTGAATTAAAGAGTAAATCTCATCATAATGCCAGTTAGCTTCTTTTTGATCCCAGTGACCATCGAACCAAATACAGCCTACTTCGCCATAATTTGTAAGCAGTTCAGTAAGTTGTGCTTTCATAAAGCCTACATATTTATTCCAAGCTTCTTCATCTCCTTTTTTACCATCTTTATAGTCGTCACGTCTCCAGTCTAATAAAGAATAATAGAAGTTTAATTTAATACCTTCTTTTTTACAAGCTTCTGCCAATTCTTTTAAAGGATCTTTTCCATAAGGTGTGGCATCAACAATATTAAAATCACTAGCATCTGTATCAAACATACTGAAACTATCATGGTGGCGCGATGTAATGGTGATGTATTTCATACCGGCATCTTTAGCTATTTTAACCCATTCTTCAGCATTAAATTCTTGAGGATTAAAAAAATCGGCTAAACGACTGTAGTTATCTTTTTGAATCTTTTTTAATAGCATTACCCATTCTCCGTCGGCCAAAATACTGTAAACGCCCCAGTGAATAAACATTCCAAATTTCATATCTTGAAATTCTTCACGAGCTTCTAAATTACCCGCAGTTGGCGTATATTCTGGCATAGGGTAGGCATACTTTTTTTGCGCATTTGCACTAAATAGTATTAAACCAAATAAACATATTAGTCCTATTTTCTTCATCATTTCTTTTTTTGAGTTAGTATTTTTTTGCTTGCTTTTTTTAATTTATTTTAGGTTTGAGTCCCATTTCCATTTCTAAAACACCTCCTTGTGTAATTTCTTGATGTGTTATATAGAAACGATTGAGTGGTTTTCCATTGAGTGTCATGGATTGGATATAAATGTTTTCTTCGGAATTGTTATTTGCTACAATTTTAAAGGTTTTTCCGGTGTAGTAATTTTGGTCTAATTTTATTTCAATATCACTAAAAACCGGACTCGTAATTTGATACTTATTATCGCCAGGAGCAATAGGGTGGATGCCTATGGAGGCTAGTACGTACCAAGCAGACATTTGACCAACATCTTCATTGCCGCACAATCCATAAGGATCTGTTCCATAGGCATCACTACAAATTTGGCGGGTATATTTTTGAGTTAAATGAGGTACACCGGCTTCATTCAACATAAAAGGGACATGGTGTACAGGTTCGTTTGGATGATTGTAATAGTTGTTCCATAGAAAATCGTCTGGCGTATTTTCAAAGAAAGAAACTAGTTCGGTTTTAAAGGCTTCTTCGCCACCCATTAATTCTTTCAATCCTTCAATATCGTGTGGTACAAACCAACCTTGTTGATAAGGATTACTTTCTATACAACCTTGGCCATGCACGGTTTTGCCTTCCCATGCTAACCAAGTTCCACTGCTGTCTTTGGCTCTAAACCAATTTACCTCATTGTTCCAAATATTCTTATAATTTTCGCTTTTCTTCAAATAGGTTTCGGCAATATCATCTTTTCCTAAAGATTTGGCCATAACACTTAAAGCCCAATCAGAATAGGCATATTCTAATGTTTTAGAAATATGTTTGTTTGAATAGCCTAACTCACCGTTGCCGGTATTATCTACAGTGTTTTTAGAGTAGGTAAAGGCCTTTTCTATATCGTAGTTGCGAATTCCTTTTTCGTAAGCATCCACAATTACAGAAACTGCAGGATTACCCAACATACATCCCGAATAGGAGTTTAGCATTTCCCAACGTGGTAAATATACATTACCACTATATTCAGCCATTTGTAATAATGAATTTATTTCATCATTAACTAAAGTAGGGTTTATAATTGTTTGTAAAGGAAATTGGGAACGAAACACATCCCAACCGCTAAAAATAGTGCGGTAAGTAAAGTTTTTAGTTTGATGTATTTTTTTATCAGCACCAATATAATTTCCATTTACATCTGAGAATGTACGCGGGTCGATCATGGTATGATACATCGCCGTGTAGAAAATGGTTTTCTCAGTATCTGTAGCACCTTCTACAGAAATATTTGCTATGGCTTTACTCCAGCTATCTCGAGCGTCTTGTTTTGTTTTGTCGAAATCCCAGTGGTTAATATCGTGTTCTAAATTTTCTTTAGCTCCAGCAATATTTACAAATGAAATACCACTTTTTACTAAAACTTCCTCGCCTGCTGTAGTGCTGAAATTGGTGTAAAAACCTAAATGTTTGCCTTGCATTTCGGTTTTACCTTCAAAAATCTCAGCATTTTTAATAGAATCTTGATAGTTATCTCTTCTAATAAAACGCATTTTTCTAGGAACATCAGGAATATCGGCACTCCAAATGCCATAGTCTTTTAAAGGCTTACTAAATTGACAATAGAAATATACAACATAGTCTGCTTTCCCTTGTCCTGCGCCCCAACCACCACCTTCAGGCGGACATTTCATCCAACCTTGTATGGTATTTTCGTTTACTATTTTGATGTATTGTTCTGTTGAAGTACCTCCAACGCGACGTGCTAAATCAATTTGAACTCTAGAACTATCAGATTCAGGGTAGGTAAAGCGAATAATACCTGCTCTTGGAGCTGATGTTAATTCGGCTTTTACATTATAATCGTCCATAGTAACGGCATAATATCCCGCTTCTGTAGTTTCTGTATCATGAGAATATCGAGAACGGTAACCACTTTCTGGATTTTTAGCGACACCACGATTAGTTTGTAGTTTACCTATGGTAGGTGTTACTAAAAAATTTCCTAAGTCGCCAAACCAACCCACACCACTCATGTGTGTAAAACTGAAACCTTCCATAGTTGGATGCTCATAAGAATACCCAGAACCATTATCGCCATCTGAAACCGTATCAGGACTTAATTGCACCAACCCAAATGGCGTTGCAGCTCCAGGAAATGTTTTACCAAAACCATGAGCATCCTTCGATTTTTTACCATAAGTAATCGCTCCAATTATAGGGTCTATGTAATCTACAGGTTGCTTTTCGTTTTGAGTTGCTTCTTTATCAGATTTTGAAGAATTACAAGAACTCGCCACTAAAGCCGTTAATGCCAGACAGAAATAAAATAATATGTTTCTTTTTGTAGTACTCATGTAATGGACTGCTTTTAATCTATTAGTGCGCTGCTGTATTTTGTGTAGTTTCTGTTTTGTAAAGATCTACAGGTACATCATTCTCTTGTGGTTTTCCAGAGGTTGTTCTACCATTTTCAACAATATGTTTTAATTTTTTTGTCAATTTAGCAACAACTCTTGGATGTTTCTTATATACATTAGTCGTTTCTTCAGCATCGGTTTTCATGTTATACAATTGAATTTCTGGCAAGTTTTCTTTTCTAGCTTTGTTATCCGTTGGGTTAGACCAACCACCAGAACCTGGCGTTAATTCTAATTTCCATTTTTTATTTCTTATAGAAAATTTACCATGTATAGAATGATGAACTACTAAATTATAATCGGTTTTAGCCTTTTTATTTTTCAACATTGGAAGAATACTATACGAATCTACACCAGTATTATCATCCATATTTAAACCTGTAATTTCTGCACAAGTTGCCATTAAACTTGTTTGGCAAATGAGTTTATCGTTTATAGAGTTAGCCTCAATATGTTCTGGCCATCTTACCATAAAAGGAATGCGGTGTCCGCCTTCCCAAATATCAGATTTGTAACCTCTAAAATCAGCACTTGGGTAATGTCCAAATTCATTTTCTAACTTACCAACTTTTGCAACAGGGTAGGAGCAACCGTTATCACTCGTGAAGAATACCAAAGTATTATCTTCAATACCATTTGCTTTTAAGGCTTCAAGTACACGACCAACAACATCATCGGTTTCCATAACAAAATCGGCATAATCTCCCATGCCACTTTTTCCTTGCCAAGCTTTTGATGGTACTACAGGGCTATGCGGCGAGTTTAATGCCAAATACATAAAAAATGGCGTATTGTTTTTAGATTCTTTAACGATATAATCTTCTGCCTGATCAGCTAAAAATTGTAGCATCTTTACAGGTTCCATTTTATCAACAACCTTATCGTTTTTTATAACCGTTTTCATAACTCGAGAGTGGTGAAAGCCAATATAAGAGTCAAAACCACGAGAAACTGGTCCGTTTGGTACCGTAGAACCAATAGCTGGGCCAATTACTTTTTTGCCATCGTAAACTTCAACAGGTTTTCCTTCATCGTCAACAAACTTAAATCCAAGATGCCATTTGCCAATAGCAGCGGTTTTATAACCTACGCTTTTTAGCATTTTAGGGACTGTAGTTATATTTTCGGCAATAAGTGGTTCTAACTCATCACCAGTACCAAGAACACCTTGTTGTAATCTAGAGCGCCAAGAATAACGCCCAGTTAATATGGCATAACGCGATGGTGTACACACGGCAGAAGCAGAGTGTGCATCGGTAAACGTCATCGATTCTTTAGCAAAAGCATCTATTTTTGGAGTTAGTATTTTTCCTTTTTCAGGATTTAAAACTTGTACATCGCCATAGCCTAAATCGTCACAAATGATGTAAACAATATTCGGTTTTTTTTGAGCTGAAGCTGAAGCAACAACGAGCATAAAAAGAGCTACTAATTTTGATATTTTCATGATTTTATTTTAATCGTATTTCTGTTATTTCACCTAGTAATTCACCAGCTTCGTTAAATAAACCAGCTTTTAAAAGGGTTTTAGGTTTTGTTTTAAAATCGCCTTCGTACTTAATCGCGTTTATTGTTGGATCGCTTCCATCAAGCGTGTAATAAATAGAAAAGCCAACAGTTTCGGTTTTCAAAAACACAATAGCTTCTGTATTTAATTGATCGATAGCAAAAGCAGGATACACAGTAAACATGCTATTTGCATAATTGACGTTATCTCTTTCTAAACGTTTAAAATGATCACTTTTTAATGCATTTTGAAAACGTTCCCAGTTTTTTACTTTTGGATCACTCCAAGATACTTCCGCACTTGCTAAGGTTCTTGGGTAAAGCATGTATTCAAAATGTTCTTCGGTTGGTGTAAACTCGGCCCATAAACAAGTTTGGTTTCCTAATACACGGCTTGCTTCTTTCGCAGTTAATTCAGCAGGAATAGGCTCATGATTATAAACTACAGATAAAGGTAATACCGAATTTGGTCCTTCTGGCTCCATAAATGTCGGGCCTTGAACACGACTGATATAAGAGTGTAAATACGACGTCATAATGGTTGGGTAACCTTCACGAGGCGCCTGTAATTCTGGGGTGTGTCGTCCTCTTCTCCAAGCCATAATGGTAGCGCCTTTGGCACCTTTACCGCTTAAAATTTCATCCCACCCAATCATAAGTTTATTTTGAGCAGTTACTATTTTGTTTACTTTTTGAATAAAATGACTTTGTAATTCTTCTTCATCGGCAAGGTTGTAATCTGTCATTACTTTTTGGCAATGCGGACATTTTTTCCAATTTGTTTTGTTGCATTCATCTCCACCAATATGGATGTATTTAGAAGGAAATAACTCGGCTACTTCTTTAATAACATCTTCTAAAAAAGCATAGGTAGTTTCTTTTCCTGCACAAACTGCGTTATCGGGCGCTTTTCCACCAGTGGCTAATTCAAAATTAGCATCAGTTTCCCCATCAAAACAAAACAATTCTGGATACGATGCTACTAAAGCTTTACTGTGTCCGGGAACATCAATTTCTGGTATCACCTCAATATTTCTAGCAGCTGCATAAGCAATAACTTCTTTAATATCTTCTTGGGTATAAAAACCACCAACGGTTTTAGGTTCATCTGCTGTAGCATGCTCACGAGACCACCAAGCAATACCTGTTCTGTCGGCACGCCAAGCCCCTTTTTGAGTGAGGTTTGGGTATTTTTTAATTTCAATTCTCCAGCCTTGATCGTCGGTTAAATGCCAATGAAATTTGTTTATTTTATATGAAGCTAATACATCAAGTTGTTTCAAAATAAAAGCTTTAGTTTGAAAATGACGAGAAACATCGAACAACACACCACGCCAATGGAATCTTGGATTGTCGGTAATAATCAAACTTGGTATGGCTGTTGATCCGTTTGAACCGGCAGGAATAGCCTGTCTCAAAGTTTGGAAACCATTAAATAAACCAGCATAATCGGTTGCTTTTACTGTAATTTTAGAAGCATTTACTTCTAAAACATAACCTTCGGCTTCAATAGATGCGTTTTTTACTTTTTCAAAAACGATAACGTTTTTAGATGCAGAGGTTCTTCCTGCGTTTACAGTAAGCGATAAACCGGTGTCACTTGTAAGTGTTGATGACACCATAGGCGCTAAAGCTTTGCTGAATTTCTTCGGAATAAAAACTTTCGTGTTTTCATCTAATTTAAATCCGCCTGAAGCGTAGACAACAGATTCTGGTTGCGGGATAAAAGTATTCTGGACATCTTGAGCATAAATACTTACTGAAAACATGAGACATACTAAAAGTAATGCTACTGTTTTTGTTCTGTAAATATTTGTTTTATATGAAGTGTTTATCATGTGTTATTCTAATTTAAACTTACAGCAAGCGTATTAAAAGATTTTCCGTCTAGGGCTACTTTTACAATCTCGTTATTGATGTTTAATGCTAATTCTTGAGCTTCCGAAGTATTGTTGTAAGCCAAAACAGTTACCTCATTATTGGCTTTGTTATAAAAAGCAAGTGCGTTATTAGTATCTCCAGAGGCCGATAATTTTACCGAACCTGGCGCTACAAAAGCACTTAAATGTTTCATTAAATAAAACTCAGGGTTGTATTTTATAGCTTTGGTGTTACTATCGATAGAAATCATAGAATTTTGTTTCCATCCCCATTGGCTTTTTCCTGTTTCATCTAAAACCATATTCCAATACATGTATGAGTTGGCACCGTTTTCAAAATAATGTTTCATTAAGTTGAAGGTGTATTCTGCCGCTTTCCAATCGTTAGAACCATCACCACATTCTGTTTCAGTTTGCATTAATTGCATGTCTGGATATTTAGCATGTACAGCTTCAATAGCGCCTTTTCCTGCCCATTGAAAACCAACACCTGTAACATAATCTTCAGTGTTTTTGTATTGTAAAACATCATCCACACGTTCTATTTGTGGACGCTCTACAGTACCTAACCAAATTTCAGTATCTAATTGATCGGCTTTAAATTTCGGACCTAAATAATCTGCAATAAAAACACCTAAATCTTTAGGGTCCCAAACACATGACGGGAAATTTTGAGCCGAATTATATTCGTTCTGAACATGTACTGCACTAATATCAATCCCCTCTTCGGTGTAAGCCTGAACAAACTTTGAAAAATATAAAGCGTAGGCTTCAAAATATTTAGGCTCTGTAATAAAACGAGACACTAATTCTTGCGTAGAACTCCATTCTTCTGGTAAATCGTTAAATTCAGGATTAGATTTACAAGCGTAATGTTTGCTATGTTTCATCCAAGATGGTGGACACCATGGTGAAGCCCAAACTTCTATTTCTGGATTTATTTTTTGTGCTTCCTTAATGTATGGAATTAAACGTTTTTTATCACGATCGATAGAGAAGTTCGACATTGCAAAATCTTCCGCAGTTTCGTTATGACTGTACCAATCTACAGCATAATCATTAGCGCCAATAGGCATTCTACAAACGTTGAATTTACAACCGGTTTCTTGACTAAATAAATCGTTTAAAATTTGTTGTTTTTCTTCTGGAGTTACCATAGCTAAAGCATCCCAACCTAATTCGTTGAAACAACCTCCAAAACCTGTAACTTCTTGTTCTTGGTTTTGTGTATCAATAGTAATGGATAGGTTAGTAGCTGTATTTTCCTCAGAAGGATTATAGGTTTTTTCAACCCAAACATTATCATTAGTACTGCTTACCCAAGTTACTTGAGGCTGTTTTTTACAAGCTGAAAAAGCGACTAAAAGGGTTAAAGCTGAATATTTAAAAACGTTCATAATGTTTTATTTTACTGTTAAAATTTTTCTTAAACGGATATCTTTTGATGAAGCACCAACCATGATTCTAAAATCGCCTGCTTCAACTAATCTTTTCATGTCTTTGTCTAACATAGATAAGGCTTTCGGATCTAATTTAAAGGTTACATTTTGAGATTCTCCAGGGTTTAAAGTGATGCGTTTAAAACCTTTTAATTCTTTAATAGGGCGAGATACTGAAGCTAATTCATCACGGATATAAAGTTGAACCACTTCGTCTCCAGCAACTGTTCCTGCATTTTTAATGGTACAAGAAACTTCTACGCTTTCGTTAGCTGAAATATTATTTTTACTGAATTCAATATCTGAATATTCAAAGGCCGTATAACTTAATCCGTAACCAAAAGGGAATAAAGGTTGCCCTGTTAAGTTGTGGTAATTATCACCACGACCGGTTGGTTTATTGTTGTAATACAATGGGCATTGCGCTTCATCTACCGGAAAAGTAATTGGTAAACGTCCGGCAGGATTTTCATCACCAAAAAGGATATCTGCAAAACCGTTTCCGCCATTTTCACCAGAATACCACGCCATTAAAACACTATCGACATCGTTAATCCAGTTAGACATAGTAATGGCGCTACCACCAACTAAAACAACAACTGTTGGTTTTCCTGTTTTAGCAATGGCTTTAATTAATGCTTCTTGATGACCTGGTAAAGCTAATAAAGCACGATCTTGAAATTCACCTTCGTGAATACCAGCAACCACTACGGCAACATCACTTTTTTCTGCAGCTGCAACAGCATCTGCAATTTGTTGTTCCCATTCATTTTGAATTTCGGCATCCCAAATTAATTTGAATTTTGCATTTCCTGCGGCTTCAAAAAACTCAATTTTAATATCGTATGTTTTTCCTTCTTCAAAAGAAAAAGGTTTTAAAATACTGTTATACGATTGTTTTTGCCAGTTATCAATAATTAATTTACCGTCTAAATACATGCGGTATCCGTCGTTACCTTCAATACCAATATTAAAATCACCTGTTTTTGGCGCTTTTAGTTTTCCTGTCCATCGTACCGAAAACCAATCGTAAGCTAAATCTTCATGTGGTGAAAATAAGGTCCATCCAAACTTAATTTGCTTATCAATACGCTCTACTTTAGGTTGGCCGCTTAATTTAATATTATCAAAATAATCACCTTTTAAACCTGCAACTTGTTTACCATCTTTGGTAGTTGATAAGTATGAAGAGGCTATTGCGTTATAATTTTCTTCAGCTAAAGCTACACCAGGAGTATAGATAATATTGTCTTTACCTATTTTATCTGATACACCTTGATACATAGAAATAAGATTATTTCCTGGGCCACTGTAACCACCTAATCGCACGGTTTTTACATCGTGACCAATAAGGGCTATTTTTTTAACAGCTTTATCAATTGGTAAAGCTTCATTTTCATTTTTTAATAAAACCATCGCTTTAGAGGCTGCTTTTCTAGCCAACTCACGGTGTGTTTTATGTCCGTTCCAAATTGCTGCTTCTTTAGCATCTACGTATGGGTTTTCAAATAAACTTAATTCGAATTTAGCTTTTAAAATACGGCTAACTGCTTCGTCAATGGCTTTAATATCGACCATACCATTTTTGTAAGCTTCCCAAAATAAAGGGTAGTGGTTGTAGTTGGTTTGAAACATAACATCTAAACCAGCTTCTACAGCATCTTCTGTAGCTTCGGCATAATCTTTAGCTGTAAAGTGTAATACATTAGCACCACCTGTAGCTCCAGCATCAGAGATTACAAAGCCATCAAAACCCCATTCTTCTTTCAGTTTAGTACGCAATAACCACTCGTTAGACGTACATGGCGTACCGTTTAAGGAGTTGTAAGACGTCATTACAGATCGAGCTCCTACTTCTTGAAAAACAGCTTTAAAAGCAGGGAAGTAAATTTCCTCTAAAATACGTTCGTTATAACTAATAGGGTAACTATCTCGACCACCTGCGCCTACATTAGCAACAAAGTGTTTTGGTGTGGTTATTACACCTTCTTTCTCGAATTCTCCAAGATAAGAAAGCGCCATTTGCGTTGTTAAATATGGATCTTCACCATAGGTTTCTTCGGTACGTCCCCAACGCACATCGCGTGCTATATTTAATACTGGCGATAATATTTGACGAATTCCTCTTGTTTTTGTCTCCTTTGTTATGGCACCAGCTACTTCGCCAACTAAGTCTGTATCCCAAGTTGCTGCTAATGCAATGGCTTGCGGATACATGGTAGCTCCATCTCGAGCTAAACCGTGAAGGGCTTCGTTAAAAGGAATGATAGGAATTCCTAAACGGGTTTCTTCTAAGAAAAACTTTTGAAGTTCGTTAATTTCGTTAGCCATATTGGCTGCAGTTCCCGTAGAACCATAATCCATAATTTGTTCGGCTGCATTATCATTTAATCCTTTTGAAGAAATTTGAAAACCAAAAATACCGTGTTTCAATTTGTCTTTTCCAATCTTTAAATCGCCAGGAATCATAAACATTTGCCAGAATTTTTCTTCTAATGTCATTCGGCCTAATAAATCGCTTACACGTTCTTCAACGGGTAATTTAGGGTTTTTATAAGGTGGGTCTTTCTTATTAGAAAAAGCGAAAGCACTTATGATGAGTGCAAGAACACTGACTATTTTTAGGGTATGGAGAATCTTTTTCAAACTGCTATTATTTTTAATTATATTGATGTTTGTTTGCTTTTAAATCGGTATCGAATTCTGTGATCATTTTCTGTAACTTCTTTACGATTTTAGGGTTTGCCTCTGCTACATTTTCACTTTCGGAAATATCGTTTTTAAGGTTGTAGAGCGCTACACAATTTTGTGTAATACGAAGTTTCCAATCCCCTTTTCTAACCGCTTCTAAGGTAGAATCTTTGTAATAAAAGAAACCATCTTTTCTATGTGGCGACTTCGCTTTTTCATTTCCTGAAAGTAGGGACCACATATTTTTACCATCTATTTCTTGTTTAGGTAATTCTGCATCTGTTAAATAGACTAAGGTTGGTAAAATATCTATAGTTGAAGCTAATTTATCGGTAACCACACCCGCTTTAATTTTACCTGGCCATTGTGCAATCATAGGTACTCGAAATCCACCCTCAAAAGTTTGATTCTTGTGTCCCCTTAAAGGCAAGGCACTACCACCTTGATCTCCTTTTGATGTCCAAGGACCATTATCTGAAGTAAAAATCACTAACGTATTTTCATCAATACCTTGTTCTTTTAATGTTTTTAAAACTTCACCAACACTCCAATCGATTTCTTCAATAGTATCGCCGTATAATCCTCTTGCACTTTTACCTTTAAAATCTGGCGAGGCATATAATGGGACATGTGGCATGGAATGAGCCAAGTATAAAAAGAAAGGTTCATTTTGGTTTTCTTTTATAAAATTAATGGCTTCTTTTGTGTAACGCTTAGTAACAGTAGATTGATCTACAGGATATTCAATAACTTCATCTTGTTTCATTAATGGGACTCTTTTTCCTCTCCATTTTTTCTCTCGTAAACTATCTAAAATCATACCTTCTCTAAACACGATGTTTTTAGAAACCTTAGATTCTGGATTTACCGACATATCATTACTAAACGGAATACCGTAATACCTATCAAAACCTTGTGAAGTAGGTAAATATTGTTGTTGGTCTCCCAGATGCCATTTACCAATGCAAGCCGTAGTATATCCCTTAGATTTCAGTATATTGGCTATGGTTTGTTCTTCATTTGATAAACCTCCAGGTAAGTTAGGCCACAACACTTTGGGCACACCAACACGTGGCGGATATGCTCCAGTTAATAAGGCTGCTCTTGATGGCGAGCATACTGATGAAGCAGCATAGAAATCGGTAAATTTTATACCGTTTGCAGCCATATTATCTAAGTTGGGTGTTTTTATTAATGGAGAACCAAAAACACCAACATCTTGATAGCCTTGATCGTCTGTAAAGAAGATAATGACGTTAGGTTTCTCAATTGTTTTTTGTGCTGAAAGCGCTCCTGTACAACTTAAAAAAACGGTGAGTATGCTGATTACGAATTTCATATTCTGAATTATTTTTTATTTAATGAACCGTCGAACTTATACGTTTTTCCTGCTTTGGTGTCAAACTCTATCGTATTTCCGTTGTACTCTAAAACACAAGCTTCTCCTTTTTTAGATGTAATTTCAACGTATTGTAATTTCGAGTTTTTCCAAGAGAAAGCCAATTCAAAACCACCTCTAGCAACAATGCCTTTTACTTCACCGTCGGCTAAAGCATTTGGTAAGGCTGGTAATAATTGGATTTTATCTAAATGACTTTGTAATAACATTTCTAAGATACCTGAAGCACCACCAAAATTTCCATCAATTTGAAATGGCGGATGTGCATCGAAAAGGTTAGGGTAGGAGCCTCCTCTAATTTTGCGTTCCGGAATTTCTGCAGGACTTAATAATACATTCAATAATTTGTAAGCGCGGTTTCCATCTTTAAAACGTGACCAGAAATTAACTTTCCAAGCTAAACTCCAACCTGTGCCGTTATCACCTCTAAATTCTAAAGATTGTTTTGCAGCTTTCATTAATTCTGGAGTGTCTTCGTAATTAATTTCACTTCCAGGATAGACCGACCATAAGTGCGACACGTGCCTGTGATGACTTTCTGGATTATCTTTATCTTCTAACCATTCTTGCAATTGCCCGTGTTTACCTATTTGGTTTGGTGCAATTTTAGGAATCATAGTCGTTAGTTTTTCAGCGAAAGCTTCATCTGTTTTTAAGATTGAAGATGCTTCAACAACACTTTTGAAAAGCGCTCTTATGATTTGGTGATCCATCGTTGGTCCAGCCACTAAACCACCAATTTCTGGCGATGTAGATGGCGTACTTATCAGGTAACCTGTTTTTGGATCTTCAACTAAAAAATCGGTATAGAAAAGCGCTGACTCTTTCATTAAAGCATAATTGTTCTTTAAAAAAGTTTCATCTTTTGTAAATAAGTAATGTTCCCAAATATGCGAACAAAGCCAAGCACTACCAGATAACCAAAGTCCATGATTAGAATGGTTTACTGGTGCAGCACCTCTCCAAATATCAACGTTGTGATGTACATTCCAACCCTTAGCGCCGTAATGTTCTTTGGCTACGTTTTTTCCAGTTTCAGAAACATCTTTTATAAAATCGAAAAGCGGTTCGTGACATTCACTAAGGTTAGCAATTTCAACTGGCCAATAATTCATTTCTAAATTAATATTGGTTGTGTAGCTACTAAACCATGGTGGCGTTAATTTATGGTTCCAAATACCTTGCAATGTTGGTGGTTTCGTTCCTGGACGGCTACTCGCTATCATTAAATAACGGGCATATTGTACGTAAAGTGCAATTAATTGCGGATCGTTTGGTGTCTTCCAGAAGTCGAAAATACGCTTATCGGTGGTGTTTGCTGATTTCCCATTATCACCAAAATCAATATCAAAACGATAGTATAGCGATTGGTAATCTTTTAAGTGTAGTTTTTTTACTTTTTTATAATTTTCTGAAGCAACATGTGCTAAAGTGTTTTGCGTAATGTTTTCAGGATTTCCCGAAACATCATTATATTTAATATAGTTGGTTGCTGCTGTTAAATATATGGTTGCTTTTGATGCATTGGAAATTTGAAGTTTCCCGTTTACAGTTTCAATAGTACCATTAGTTTGAATGTTTAAAGTGGCAACGCCTCTAAGGGCACCTTCTTTAACTTGAACCTTTAACGTTTGTGTGTTTCCAACGGTTTTTACCGTTTTATCTTCGTGAAGGGCATCTAACCATAAATCGAAATGAAGTGCTTTAGATTTACTTGATGTTAAATTAATAGCAATAACTTGTGATGGGTAACTAGAGAATACTTCTCTTTTAAAATCTACGCCATCTACAGAATAAGAGACTTTACTAATGGCCTCTTCTATGTTTAGCTCTCTTGTGTAATTCTTGTAGTTTTCATGACCTTTAAAAGCGATGTAAATATCACCAAAAGGTTGGTAAGCCTTTTGCTTTAAAGGCGTACTCATAAACTCTTGCATCGCTAAGTTTTGAGCATCTACTTGTTTCCCATTTGTTAATAATTGACGAATGGTATCTAAATACTTGTAAGCGCCTTTATGTGCATAATCATGAGGTTTTCCAGCCCAAAGAGTTTCTTCGTTAAACTGAATATGTTCTTCGGTAACACCGCCAAAAACCATAGCGCCAAGGCTACCGTTTCCTATAGGTAAAGCTTCGGTCCATTTTTGAGCAGGAGACTCATAAGATAATTTATGAATTTCCTGTGCTGAAATTGTAGCTATACATAATAGAATAGACACACAGGAAATAATTGTTTTTTTGTTCAACTTCATAATTGTTATATTTAGTCTATCTACTGTATTTTTTATAAATTAAGCGTTCCAGTGTTTTTCTATAATCTCATGGATTTCCGGATTATCTGGATCCGTATCTTTTAAAGCTTCTCTTTGTTTCAAGATTTCTACTTTCATTTCTTTAATAATCTCTTGGTATTCCGGATCATTATAAGCATTATGAGATTCGTTTGGGTCTTTTTCTAAATCGTAAAAGTCCCAAAATTTCTTTGGTTGATTTTCTTTAGTAAACCCGTTTTCCTTTAATGCATTTCCGTAATAGAAGGCTAGTTTGTAACGTTCTCCTCTAATTCCAAAATGTCCAGGACGATCTATAGAATGGTCCCAATATCTGTAATACCCATACTTTCTCCAATCTTTAGACGTATTTCCTTTTAAGTTCTCACGGAACGAGTGGCCTTGCATCGTTTCAGGATAATCAACACCTGCATAATCTGCAAATAACGCCGAGAAATCTACATTTTCAATAAGATCTGAATTACGTGTTCCTGCAGGAATTTCTTTTGGATAACGAATTACGAAAGGCATGTGAATAGACTCTTCATATATTAATCGTTTATCAAACCAACCGTGTTCTCCTAAAAAGTAACCTTGGTCTGCTGTATAAATAACGATGGTGTTTTCTGCTAATCCAGATTTGTCTAAATAATCTAATAATTTACCAATATTATCATCAATAGCGGCTCCACAACGCATGAAGTCTTTTACATATTTTTGGTAGGTTTTATATCTAGCTTCATCATTTGTTAAACCATCTACAGTTAATGGTAATTCAGGATACTTCATGTAACCCGGTACATTTTCAGGATCTTTTGAAGCTAATAAATATCTTTCTTTTAAATTATCTACAGATTGGCCTTTAAAAGATCTACCCGTAGTTTCTGCGCCTTTATCATAAAGTGAACTAGGAACAGGAATATCTTGATCTCGATATAAATGACTAAAACGTTCTGGATAATCAAATGGCTCGTGCGTGGCTTTAAAATGACACATCATCATAAAAGGTTTGTCTTTATCTCTTTTATCAATCCATTCAATGGTTTTATCTGCAATAACATCCGTACTAAAACCTTCATAAGCTTTACCTCCTTCCATATAATCTTTCCAATTCTCTTTGGTTTTCAATATAGGATTCCAATATCTACCTTGTCCAGGCAAAACACTGTAATAATCGAACTCATCGGTAGGTTCTTGTTTTAAATGCCATTTCCCTATAATAGAGGTTTGATAACCGCCACGCTTTAAAACCCCAGCAATGGTAGGATGCGTTGGAGGTAAACCACCCGCTAGAATTTTTACACCGTTAATATGACTGTATTGACCGGTAAGAATTGTGGCTCTACTTGGCGAACAAATGGAGTTGGATACCAAACAATTATCTAACACAAGTCCTTCTGCAGCTAAACGCTCAATGTTTGGGGTATGTACATAATCTTTTAAAATTCCATCGTAAATACCTAAGGCTTGAGACGTATGATCATCGGCCATGATGTATAAGATATTAGGCCTTTCTGGTTTTACTTCAGCTTTAGTTTCTACTTGTTTTGTTTTTTCTTTACAGCTAGTTACAGTTGTAAGGGCAAGTAAACAAATGGCACCTATTTTAAGTACATGTTTCATTTTTTTTTGAGTTTAATTTGTAACAATTAGTTTTACAGTTTCAAAATTATTTGATGAAGGACTAATACCTATTTCAAAATCTCCCGGCTCAACTCCTTTTTTATGCAACTCTCTATCAAAGAATTGTAACTCTTCTAAAGTGGTTTCAAAAGTTATTGTAGTTGCCTTTTATGGTTTTAAAGAAATACGCTTTATACCGCATAAATTTTATTAAGCTCGTTTTAACCGAACTTTCTACAATTGTACAACTTCTTCACCTTTCAAATCTCCTACATTTTTGACATTAACAGATACTTTTGTTGCCGCTGTACAGTTAATGTTTCTTTTTGAATTTAGCTTTTAAAACCACAGGATAGCTATCTCCATTAACCACTGGCATATTTATAGTTAAACCGTTATTTGTTTGTTTATATGAAACCTTTCTACCGTTATATAATTGTATTAACCCTTTTAAATTTCCTGGGGTAACTTCGCTAGACTTCCCTAATGAAGGAATAACGAATTCACCACCTTTAGGATTCATTACGGTTATGTAAAAATTATCACCTTTTGTGGTGTAACGAACTTCATCGTGAGCAAAAGCAGGTGTTGCTGTTGTACGTTGGTTAAAATGTTCGCCATGCTTTTGAGACTCTGTAGCATTTCGTAATTCGCCACCAACGGTTTCAACGGCTTCTCCTCGAACACTTCTACCATCGCCATAAACTGTCCATGGACGTGTTCCGTAAATTGCTTCACCATTTATTTTAAGCCAATCGCCAACTATTTTTACACTCTTTTTTATCTCATCAGGAATTGTGCCATCTGGCTTTAATTCCATACTTAATAGCAAGTTTCCATTTTTACTTACGGCTTCAATTAGCATTTCTAAAATGGTACGCGCATTATGAGTTAGGTGTCGGTCTTTTTTATAAAACCAATCGGTAAACGTAATTTCCGATTGCCAAGGATATGCTCTTAAGGTATTACTACCTCCAGATTCTACTTCGTTAACCGTGCCTTTTGCTTGTTTTTTTAAAAGCATAACAGCATCTATTTTGCCATTATCCTTTAAACTATTGTTATACAGTTTTCGGGTAACTTCTTTACCGTAATCGCCATACGTAAAGTTAAAACCATCATTATATAATAGATCAGGTTTGTAGTTTGTAACTAATTCAATATGGCGTTTTAACCAGTTTTTTTTAATATCTTCAATAATTTCGGGTGTACGATCTTCTGGTGCTGGACCATATAAATCTTTAGGGTCTAAACCTTCCCACCATTTTCCTTTGCCATCGGCTTTTGTTAAACGACCATCATAAGGTATTCCTGCATATTCACCTGTTTTATCTGCTCCAAAAGCAGGTTGCCACCAGTTTAGAAAACGATCGTCATGGCTAGTTACTCCAAATTTCAAGCCAGCATTACGTGTAGCTTTTTCAAAAGCACCAATAATATCTTTTTTAGGACCAACATTAACCGAATTCCATGGATGATAAGAAGAGTTGAATAAATCGAAATGATCATGATGATTTGCCAAGGCTACAATATATTTTGCACCATTTTCTTTTGAAAAATTTATTAAATATTCAGCATCAAATTTTTCAGCTTTCCATGCATGGATAATATCTTTAAAACCGAATTCTGAAGGGTGGCCATAAGTTTGTAAGTGATACGGATTGGCCATTTTTCCAAATTTCTGGCGGCCAACATCTTTCATGTACATATGTCTAGCATACCAACCGCCACCTTGTTCAGGTACAGCTTGTGGTCCCCAATGAAACCAGATTCCGAATTTGGCATCACGAAACCATTCTGGACATTCATATTGATTAGCAAGTTCATCCCATGTTAAGTCTTTGTTTTGAGCTTTTATAAATTGTGTTGAGCCCAAGAAAAATAAAACAACAAAAAGCATGTTTAAAAAAACAGGCTTTTTAATTGAGATTACTATTGTATTTGAATGTCTATTGGTCATTTATTTTTTTTTAAAGTTGTAAGCTTCAATATCATCAAATAGTCCAAATTCATTTTTATCTAATTCTGCAGGATCGCCTGTTTCATCAATAAGAATTTGTAATTCTGACATTAAATCATCTTTAATAGTTTTGAATTTTTCATCGTCTATTAGATTATTAAGCTCCCAAGAATCTTCTTTTACATTGAATAATTGATAGGTGAAAACTTCATGCTTTGCACTTACAATTAATTTGTAATCGCCTTTACGAACCGCGCGGTGACCGCCACCAGGATTATGTTTTCTGTTTTTGTTTAATAAATCTCCAGGCCAAGAATTATAGGCATACAGCATACTGTTTCTTACTTCTTTCTTTTCACCTTTGATAACTGGTGTTAAATCTTCTGTTTGAATAGATTTAGGAATCTCTAGTCCAGTTAAACCACATAGCGTAGGAAACACATCGTGTAAATAGGCTAGGGCATCGGTTTTTTGATTTTTAGGAATGTTTGGTCCACAAAAAATTAAAGGTACACCAACACTATGTTCATACACATTTTGTTTTCCTAATAAACCATGTTGTCCTAAAGCTAAACCGTTATCTCCGGCAAAAACAATAATAGTGTTCTCTGCTTGTCCAGAAGCTTTTAGAGCTTTTAAAACGCGACCAATTTGTGCATCGGTAGCCGTAATCATGGCATAATAATCTGATATTTCTTTTTGAATAATAGCTTCTGTTCTTGGAAAAGGCGCTAAAACTTCATCTCTAATTCTATCATCAGCAATTTCAAAAGGATGCTCAGGCATAAAATTTTCTGGCACTTTCATGTCTTCAGTAGGGTACATATCGTGAAATTCCTGAGGCGCAGTTCTTGGATCGTGTGGAGCAGTAAAGGCAACATACATTAAAAACGGATCCTTTTCTTTATAACTATCTAAAAAACCAACAGCGGCATCTGCAAAAACTTCACTACTAAATTTTTCTTTATCTTGATAAGTAGCAGACCATCCCGTTTCTGGTGTGTAATCTTTTACTTTAGTTCCAAAATGTGTAGTCATACCTCCTAAAAAGGCTGATTTTATTTGATTGAAACCACGCTCTAGCCAAATTTCACCATTGTGTTGTTTTCCTGTCGCAAAAGTTTCGTAACCGTTAGCTTTAAAATATTCTGGAAAGGTTAATAAATCACTTTTTCCTTTTTCTTCCTTCGGAAAAGCAAATTGCGCATAAACATTGGGTTCTATATTGAAATAGTGACGCCCAGTCATTAACATCGCTCTACTTGGAGAACAAACAGCCGCCGTTGTTGCTCCTAAAATATAAGAGTTGGTAAACGATGTTCCATTTTCTACTAACTTATCCATGTTAGGTGTTTTTACACCGTATTTGTGCATGGCTTCTATGGTACCAGCACGCTGATCGTCTGTAAATAGGAAAAGGATGTTTGGCTTTTGTGCCACAGCTTTTTCTGCTTTTGGCTTTTCTTTACATCCTGTTGCTATTAATGCAATAAGAATAACACTGTAAAATATGGTTTTGTTAGACATGTTTATGTTTTAAATAGTAATTTTATTTTTCTTCTTTAGCAATCATTTTACCAACCTGCTTTAAAATTTTGGCCGATTCTTTTGGTACATTTCCATCACCATCAGGGCCAATATTGAGCAAGAAATTCCCGCCTTTTTGGTTGATGTCTTTAAGCTTTTGGTAAACGACTTCTGGACTTTTCCAAGCGGTGTCTTTTATTTTGAAGCCCCAAGAATCGTTCATGGTGTAGCAAGCTTCCCAATAATGTTTTAAAGTTGAATCTGGATGAAATTGTTCTGGCGTACCAAAATCTTTTTTGAATTTATCACGTTTTGAAACGCGGTTGTTAATGATAACGCTTGGTTTTAAGGTTCTGATGTATTGATATAAATCGTTACCATCTTCTTCGGTCCACCAATGTGTCCAATCGGCATCGAACCAAATAATTTCGCTATCGTAATTTTCGACAAGCTCCTTAATTTGGTTTTTCATGTAGGTGACATACTCTTCTTTTCTGCCATCCTTCATGGTGGTTAATCCCCAGTTTTTACGCTTTTCTTCTTCGTTATATTCCACCGTTTGGGATGGATGATGCCAATCTATGATGCTGTAATAGGTGCCAAAATGTAAACCGCCCTTTTTGCAAGCATCGGCAAGTTCTTTTACTAGATCTCTACCTTTCATTGGACTTTTAGCAATATCGAAATCGGTATATTCAGAATCCCATAGGCAAAAACCTTCATGGTGTTTGGTAGTAACCACCAAATATTTCATACCTGCTTTTTTAGCTAGCTTTACAATGTTATTGGCATCAAAATCTTTAGGATTCCAAGTGTTTATTAACGTTGCATATTCTTCCGAAGAAATATTTTGATTTCCTTGAATCCATTCTGCATAGCGCCCTTCATCATTACCTTTGTAAATACCGCCTAATTGGCTGTAAAGACCAAAATGAATAAACATGCCATATTTAGCATCTGTAAACCATTGCATTCTTTTAGTGAAATCGGCTTCAGATTCTTCTAAATAATTAACCTGTTCTTGAGCAAAGCCAAAAGTGATTAATGAGAGAAGAGTGACTAAAATGACTTGTTTTTTCTGCACAGTATAATTTATTAGTGTTTTATATGTTTTGCGGTTAAATAACGCTCTAGGTGAGAAGCATTCAACTCATCACTATCTCCGTATTTAGTGCGCATATTTTCTAATTGCTTATGCATATCTGCTTTTACATCGGCATAAGCAGGATCGTTGTAAAGGTTATTCATTTCCGAAGGGTCTTTTTCTAAATCGTATAATTCCCATTGTTCAATATCATAATAGAAATGGATTAATTTGTAACGATCTGTTCTTACGCCATAATGACGTTTTACATGGTGCTCTCCTGGGAATTCATAATAAGTGTAGTAAATAGCATCACGCCATTCACTAGCTTCACCATTTACTAACTTTCTAAAAGATTCTCCTTGAATGTCTTTTGGAATATCTACACCTGCATAATCTAAAAATGTTGGTGCAAAGTCTAAATTTTGTACAAGACCATTAACAACAGTACCTGCTTTAATTTCTTTTGGATATTTAACTAAAATTGGAGTTCTAAAAGACTCTTCGTACATAAAACGTTTGTCGAACCAGCCGTGTTCACCTAAATAAAATCCTTGATCGGATGTGTAAACAACAATTGTATTTTCTTCTAAACCATTTTCTTTTAAATAATCTAAAACTTCACCAACACCATCATCTACAGATTGAATGGTTCTTAAGTAATCGTGCATGTAGCGGTTATATTTCCAAAGAGCAAGTTCTTTTCCTTCTAATTTTTTAGCTTTAAAATCGGCTATAATAGGATCATAGTAAGTGTCCCAAGCAGCTTTTTGCTCAGCATTCATACGGTCATATTTTTTTTGAAACATGCCTCTGTACTTGGTTTTTATATCACCATCTTTATCTAGCATTTTTAAATCGTACACTAAATCCATGTCCTTGTAGATTCCCATTTCGTGTGCTGCTGCAGCAGGTCGCCCTTCGTAATCATCAAAGAAGTTTGCTGGCGGATCGAATGTTTTATCATCAAAAAGCGTTAAATATTTTTCCTCTGGCATCCAAGTTCTATGTGGAGCTTTTTGGTGATAAAGCATTAAAAAAGGCTTGTCTTTTTCACGTTTGTTTTCTAACCAGTTCAATGCAATATCTGTGGTTACGTTTGTTACATAACCTGGTATGGTTTTCTTTACGCCATTCTCAATAAATTCTGGAGAGTAATATTGACCTTGGCCAGGTAGTACGTTGGAGTAATCGAAACCTTGTGGTAAACCATCCATGTGAATTTTACCAATTAATGCGGTTTGATAACCCGATTTTTGAAGGGTTTTAGCGAAGTTGTCTTGATCCCAGTTAAACGGACTAATATTATCTACTTTTCCGTTTACAAAGCTGTGTTTACCAGTTAGCATTACAGCTCTACTTGGTGCACAAATGGAATTTGTTACAAAACCTCTGTTAAAGAGCGCTCCTTCATTCGCAATTCTATCAATATTAGGCGTGTTATTTAGTCCATGACCGTAAGCACTAATGGCTTGGTAAGCATGGTCATCACTCATTATAAAAACAATATTTGGTCGTTGTGGGGTTTCAGCTTCAACCTTAGCTTTTGTTTCGTTTTTACAGCTAAAGCATAACATAAAAGCCGATAAAACCACCAAGTAGGAATTATTCAATTTTGTTGTATTCAGAATGTGTTTTGCCATTTTTATGAATTGAATTGTTAGTGTTTTTTTCTTTTGTGAAATATTTATTTCTTTCCAATTTTGTGTCCCCAGACAGCAAAAAACAAAATAAGAGCGTAGCAAGGAATTAATATCCAATAACTACTTGTTGCAGCGCTTGAAGTTGCTTGCACCTGATCTATACCACTCGCTATGAGTTCTGTTTTATTGGCATCTACAATTCTACCGTATAATGGCGGGATAATTGCACCACCAGAAATAGCCATAATTAATAGGGCAGAAGCGGTTTTGGTAAATTTGCCTAAACCTTCCAAGGTTAAAGGCCATATAGCTGGCCAAACTAAGGCATTTGCAATACCTAAACCTGCTACAAATAGAATAGATGTAAAACCAGTAGTATATAAAATACATAAACTAAATACAATACCAAGTACTGCACTTGCTATTAAAGCTGTTTTTTGTTTAACATATTTTGGAATTAAAAACACACCTAACGCATAAGTTGCTACCATGGCCATAAGGGTGTAAGTTGTAAAGTATTTAGCTTCTTCTCCAGTAAAGCCTAAAGAAATACCGTAAGATATAATAGTATCTCCAGCAATTACTTCTGCACCTACATATACAAATAAGGCTAACACACCTAACCATAAATGTGGGAATTGAAATATGCTAGTTTTAGTGCTTTTACCTTCAACAGTATCGTCAGTATCTTCTGCTTCAACATCTGGTAATGGTGCCATTCTTATCAGAACACCTAATACAAAAAGAACGATAGCCATAATTAAATAAGGCATAAATACGCTATCGGCCATAGTATCTAAAAGTACATTTTTCTCTTCTAAAGAAACGCTTCCTAATTTATCCTTAACTTCATCTATACCCGATAGCAGTAATGCACCAAAAATTAAAGATCCTAAAGCTCCTGCAGTTTTGTTTGCTATTCCCATAATAGCAATACGTTTAGCTCCACTTTCCATTGGGCCTAAAATTGTAATGTATGGGTTAGCGGCTGTTTGTAAAAGCGTCATACCAACACCTTGAATAAAAATACCTGTTAAAAACACCCAATAAGTTCTTGCTTCGGCTGCAGGTATAAAAAGTAAAGCACCTATACCCATAATGATTAACCCTAAAGACATACCTTTTTTATAGCCTATCTTATTTAATATATAAGATGCTGGTAATGCCATTAAAACGAAAGAGATGTAAGATGCAGAAGCGACTAAATAAGATTGCGCATCTGTTAATTCGTTTATGGTTTTCATGAAAGGAATTAACGCCCCGTTGATCCAGGTAACGAATCCAAAAATGAAAAACAAACTCGCTATAATAACGATTGGAACTAGATTACTTTTTTTTGGTGATTGCATATTTTTTTTGATTTTTATTATTAAATCTGAATAAATAAAAAAAATACAAAAAATCTAATGGTTGGTTCCCATTCTAATTCTTTAGTCGATTAATTGTTTTTTTGAATTTTGCAGATAGTTTTAATTGTTGACTAAATTAGATGTTATAATGTATTGAAACAAATACTAAGTTAGTAGAAAACTATTTTATTCTTTTAAGAAAAGGGAGGACGTTATGAGGATCCTCCCTTAGACTTAAAATAAAACAAAACTAAACTTCAAATAAACTTACCCTAAAGTAAGTGACATAAAAGATTATTAGAAAATTAGTTCGACGAATAACAGGTTTGAAAAGGTGTTGGTTAAAAAGAATTTAATTCAATAAAATTATTTATCGTAAGTGATATAAGCAGACACTAACCAATGGTTAGATTTATCTTTTCCGGCTGCTGTAGCAGGTATTGTAATAGTTAAAGATTGCTCGCCAGATTTTAGGTCGCCAAGTTCTGCAACAAAAGGTTCTACCTTAGAACCAGGACACCAATTTGAGCGAGAAAGATCTGAAGACGCTAAACGCTCTTCAATTTCCTTAATCTTATATGTTTTTGTTTTTCTATCTCTGTAATAAGTAGAGTCTTTACGTAACCAAACGCCAGAAGTTGGGTTAAAACGTCTAAAAGATGCGCAATCGTCTCTCCACGGAATAGTATCTATTACCGTTTTTCCGTTAACTATAACGGTGTTTTTAATTTTAATAAATTCATCACCACCGCTATGTCCGCCGTGCCCTGTGGTAATGTAATGCAGTTTAGCGTTTTTAATGTTTTTATCTAAAACGAACTTATGCTCTAAGGGTCGGTTAGCAAAAAAATCGGGCAATGCCTGTCCTTTTACATAGTTTACCGCATTAACTAAAGGTAAAACTTCGCGTTGTTGTTTTGGTCTGCCAGAATAGATAAGGCTTAAATCCACTTTATAACCAACTTTACTCCATGCATCAATCCAAACACCTACATAAAAAGTATCGCTAACAATACTTTCAAGGTCTGATATATCTTGATTCCAAACTACTTCTTTTTCCCAATGTGGTACATAAACCGGTTTTCTATGTTTTACTTCATCATTGCTGTAATGGCCAACTCCAAATGGCGTCATAAAGCGTAATAATTCAACTACAGGTTTGTAATCTTCAGTCGCTTTTACACCGCCGTGCTTTTCATTCATGTAAGACTCCTTCGGAAATTTAGTTTTGCCTTCTGCTAAATTTAAAAATGAAATATCATCAGGATTAGTAATTACAAAGCAAGAACCCGATTTATCCCATTTATCACCATTAGAGCGTAGCGATAATTTAATATGAACATCGGTACCTTTTTTGAACTTTGGCACAGTGACTTTCTTTAAAATTACACGACCACCTTGCAGTCTAATAATATCAGGATTATCAACGGTTGGTTTTCCGTAATTAACTTGTTGATCTTCGAATATTATTTTTTCTAGCTGCTCTTGTGAAAAAGACTGTGAACTACTAATTAAAAGAATACATAGGGCTATGAATCTGATTTTCATTTTAAATTGATTTTTAAATTTGAACCTTTTATTAAATCTGAATGGTTAATGAAGTAGCTATTATACGCCTTACCATCAAGTTGAATTGTGTTTATAATACCTTTTTCAGTACCCGATTTTTCAATAACAAGCGTTTTTCCTTGGTAATAATTCGAGTCTAAATCGATAGTTATTTTATCGAAAACAGGTGTTGATATCGTATAAATAGGATCTCCAGGAGATACAGGATAAATACCCATCATGCTATAAATTAACCAAGCCGACATGGTGCCTGTATCATCATTGCCTGGTAAGCCAGCAGGTTTGTTTTGGAAATATTCATCCATTAGCTCATGCACTAATTGTTGCGTGTGCCATTCTTCACCTTTTACATAATTGAATAAATAAGGATAAGCAATATCGGGCTCGTTTGCCATATCGAATTGTTTGGTGCTAAATACCTTTTGAAGTTGTTCGCTAAAACCTTTTTTACCGCCCATAAGTTTCATTAAACCTTTAATATCATGCGATACCATAAAGGCATATTGCCAAGCGTTACCTTCAATAAAACCAATGTTTTTAGTGAAATTTGCTCCAGCTAACGGATCGAAAGGTTCGTGCCAAGTACCGTCTGCATTACGCGGGCGTAAAAGTTTTAAGTCTTTATCAAATAGTTTTCTATATGAAATGGAACGCTTAGAAAAACGTTGGTAATCGTCTTTTTTATTTAGCGCTTTGGCTAATAGTGAAATGGAATAATCGGTGGCGTTATATTCTTGAGTGGTAGAAACCGAACCATTTTGATCGGTGTTTAAATAGCCATTTTCAATATACGGTTGAATACCAGGTCGTAACGGATTATTTTCTAAAGCATCGGCACTTTTTACCATAGCTTCATAGGCTTTTTCAATATCGAAATCGGTGATGCCTTTTAAATACGTATCCGTTAAAATAATACCTGCAGGATCACCCACCATAGTTGTGGTTTCGGTAGCGTTGAGTTCCCATTTTGGTAACCAGCCACTTTCATCATAAATATCGAGCATACTTTTAACCATATCCGATTGTGACTTCGGGTAAACCAAAGACATCAAAGCGTGAAGGTTTCTGTAGGTATCCCAAAATGAAAACACTGTAAATCGGGTGTTTTCAGTCTTTAAAGTTTCTCGGGTTGTCATTTTTGGATATTCACCATTAAAATCATTTAAAATATTGGGATGAATAAGCGTGTGATAAAGTGCTGTGTAAAAAATGGTTTTATCATCTTCAGTACCGCCTTCGACTTTGATTTTGGAAAGTTGCTGTTCCCAATATGCTTCAGCTTGTTGGTGTATCGTTTCAAAACTGAAATCTTGTGTTTCTTGCTCTAAATTTTCGCGTGCATTTTCAATACTCACATATGAAACTCCAATTTTAACTTCTACTTGGGTTGGTTTTTCAAATTGATAAGAAAAATAACTCCCAATACTATCGCCTAAAACTTCTTTGCGATAACCTTCCATAAGTCTTGGTTTTCCATTGTATGGCATCCAAGCAGCTTCAGCGCCCTTATATTTTTTAGGAGTTTTCCAAACACCATAATTTGTTGCAGATTTACTAAATTTTGCAACGAAATAAACCGGATAGGCTTCTTCGGGTTTGTAATAGCAAAAAGAGCCCACGGTACGCATACCTTCAATTTCTGTTGGCGATACTATTTTTATAGCGGCACCTTCCTCATTCGTTAAGCCTAATCCTAAATTTAATAAAATGTTCGATTGTCCTTTCGGGAATGTATATCTAGAAATACCCGTTCTGGTAGTTGTTGTGGTTTCAACCTTAATATTATATTTTGTTAAAACATTAGAGTAATAACCTGCTTTGGCCGTTTCGTTGGTGTAGGTACTTCCGTATTTTAAATGATTGGTTTCAACATCACCTGTGGTTGGCATTAAAAGGATAACACCTAAATCTGGACAACCAACACCACTTAAATTGACGTGAGAATAGCCTGTTAAAAAGGTGTTTTCGTTCACATAAGGGTTGGATAACCATCGACTATCTTTTTCTAATGTATTTTGAGTTCCCGCCACGTTGAAAGGAGATACACTTACCATACCTCGTGGTGCAATAGCTCCAGGATTGGTGGCTCCAAAGTTTGAAGTTCCTATAAACGGATTTACATATTTAGTGAATTCTTGCGCATTTACAGCCAAGGTGTTTATTAGGATAGATACAATAAAAAGCTTTTTTATCATCGTGTAGGGATGTTTATAGATGGTTATTACAGCATCTAAATTAAGCGGTATTTACTTAGTATAACAGAAATACTAATCGAATTTTAATCGATTAGTATTTCGTCTATAAATAACCAACCTTCGTTGGCATTTTGTTCATTTTTAGAAGTGCTCACTTTTACTTTCACAAATCGTGCAGATTCTGCTTTACACTCTAATATAAAATCTTTCAGTTCAGGTTCAGAGCTATCGGCGTATGGTCTTTTAAAAGCGACGGTCTCTTTAAATGTTTCACCATCTTTAGAGGTGAAAACCTGAATTAAAGTTGGGTAGTAGATGCCATTTTTTTGATTTTCCATACTACCAATAGTAACCTTGTTGATTGGCGTTTCTTTTTCTAAATCGATAGTGATTTGGGCAGCAGAATTTAACCAACCTTGCCATCTACCATCTCTAAAGTTTTTAGTACCTCTTAGTGTATTTACTAAATTATATGCGCCAACACCTTGGTACCTTTTATGGTATTCTGTTTGGTAAGTGGTTTTATGAGCTACTGCATTGTGGAACTTCACTGTGTCTTTAAAAACGTTTCCAACTAAAACATCATCTTTAAATAAGCCAGCTTTTACAGCAGTCGTTTTAGATAAAATAATAGGTTCTGTATAATGTTTTGAACCGCTATTTAAAGGTTCATCATTTAAAGCATAACGAATATCAGATACTGTATATTCATTTTGTAAAACTAACGATACCGTTTTGTTTTCAACACTCGTTTCCATTTTAGAGGTTACAATAAATGAACTTTTTGAATAGTTTATGCCTAAATATTCATAACGCTCAAAAGCAGCTGGTAATCGTCTAGAGAAATCGTCCCAATCTCTTAAGTTTTTAGAACTCCAAACGGTTTCGGCTAAAGCCGTTAATCTTGGGAAAATCATGTATTGCGAATGCGATGTTGTTGGCACGAACTCAGCCCATAAGTTGGCTTGTCCACCTAAAACGTGTTTCGCTTCGGCTTCGGTCATTGTTTCTACAACCGGATCAAATTCATAGACTTTATTTAAAGGTGTAAAACCACCACCTCCAGCAGGTTCTTGTTCTGGTGGGCCTTGGTAATAATCGAAATAAGAATGCGAAACAGGTGTCATAATTACATCGTGACCTTGCGCTGCAGCTTCTAATCCACCTTTAAAACCACGCCAGCTCATTACTGTAGCGTCAGGAGCTAAACCGCCTTCTAAAATTTCATCCCAACCTACAAGTTTTTTTCCTTTAGAATTGATAAATTTTTCTATTCTTTTGATGAAATAACTTTGAAGTTCTTCAACACCTTCTAAATCTTCATCTTTAATTCTTTTTTGACAATGTGGACAGGTTTTCCAATTGGTTTTTGTGGCTTCATCACCACCAATATGAATGTATTTTGATGGAAATATATCCATAACTTCAGTTAAAACATCTTCTAAAAACTCAAAAGTATGTTCTTTACCTGCACAATAAATATCTGTAATTGGCCATAAGGCTCCCGATGGCACACCAATAGGTTCTGCTAAACATGATAATTCTGGGTATGCTGCAATAGCACTAGAAACATGGGCAGGCATTTCTATTTCTGGTATTACATCGATACCTTTTAATTGTGCGTAAGCTACAATATCTTTAAGTTCTTCTTGTGTTAAAAAACCACCGTAACTAGCTTCATCATCAGGGCTATTTTTAGTTCTAGAATTCCAAGGAATATCTTCTTGGTCTACATGCCATGCACCAACTTCAGTTAGTTTTGGATATTTTTTTATTTCGATTCTCCAACCTTGATCGTCTACTAAATGAAGGTGCAATACATTCATTTTTAACATAGATATGGCATCGATTGTTTCTTTGATATAAGCTGCGTCGAAAAAATGACGTGATAAATCGAGCATTAAGCCGCGATATTGAAAACGCGGGCTATCTTCAATTTCAATATTTGGAATTTCCCATGAAATATCACTCACCACGTTTTTACTTTCTATAGCTGTTGGTAGTAATTGACGTAAAGATTGCACAGCATATAAATATCCTGAATTGCCAGAAGCTTCAATAGTTATTTGTGCATCTGTAACAGTTAATTTATAAGTTTCTTCCGCTAAGTTTATGTCTTCTTTAAAGCTAACAGTATTACTTTTTTCTGAAGCATCGGTGATTGCTAAATCCCAATTCGCTGCTAGTTTAAATTTATCTTGTAATAATGTAGCAGCATTTTTTTGTTCATCATTAGAAACAGCAAACGTGGTGTTTTTATTAAATTCAAAAACGCCAGGATTTATTTGAACCTTTTCAATTTTAGGAATGATATTAATATCAGCTTCCGTATAAATTTTAGGTGTTTTTTCTTGGCAAGCTGTCAGTGTTAATAGGTAAATAGCAGTTGCTAAAAAGGGTCTGTATAATTTATTTTTCATTAGGGTCATTATTTATCTTTCCAAGTCATTTTAAAATCAGGTTTCTCCATTCGGTTTCCGTTATCGGCATCGCAAACTGCGAAATTGAAACCACCACGTAAGCTATAACCACCATATTCACCTTGCTTATTTATTGCTATAAAACCAACTTGCAAATAAGGCATGTCTTTATGGTTTTTATGTTTGTTGTAAATGCGTTCTACAATGGTTTTACAAGCTTCATTTGGCGATAAACCTTGGCGCATAAGTTCTACAACCATAGCGCTTCCGGCCGTTCTAATTACGGCTTCGCCTAAACCTGTTGCGGCAGCGGCACCCACTTCATTATCTAAAAATAATCCAGAACCAATAATAGGGGAGTCTCCAACGCGACCGTGCATTTTCCATGCCGCTCCGCTTGTTGTACAGCCACCAGTTAGGTTTCCGTCTTTATCAATAACAAGCATACTAATGGTATCGTGGTTTTCAATGTTTATTACAGGTTGGTATTTCGATTTTTCTAACCAGTTTTTCCAGGCTTTTTCAGATTCTGGTGTAAGTAAGTTTTCTTCTTTAAAACCTTGGGATAAAGCAAAATTTAAAGCGCCTTGACCAGATAACATCACGTGTGGTGTTTCTTCTAAAACCTTTTTTGCAACCGAAATAGGGTGTTTTATACCTTGTAAAAAAGATACTGAACCACAATCACTATTTTGGTCCATAATACAAGCATCTAGCGTTACTTTACCTTCTCTATCGGGAAGTCCGCCATACCCAACACTTCGAACTTTTGGATCGGCTTCAGAAATATTTAGGCCTTTTTCTATGGCAGTAAGTCCAGATTTACCTGCATTTAGTGCCTCCCAAGTAGCTTGGTTTGCCGCTAAACCATGATTCCAAGTAGAAATAATTAATGGTTTTTTTGCGGTTTTTATTGGCGCTTCTTTTGGAGCTGTTGTTGCATTGGAGGCTTGAACACCGCACGCACTAAATGCGCTTAATGCCACAGAACCTAATGCTGCTTTTTTTATAAATTTTCTTCTACTCGACATAACTTAATAGTTAATTAAATACTTCTGATGATGGTGCCATTAGGAATTTATCATCCTTATTTGGCGTATCTCCCATAACAAAAACCAACTCGCCACCTTGCATAATGGTTTTATGAGAAATATAACTTTGATTGATTTTTTTTCCGTTAAGGCTGATAGATTGAATATACTTATTGGTGTCGCTATTATTTTCTGCGGAAACCGTAAAGCTCTGTCCATTTTCTAAATGAATGGTTGCTTTATCGTGCAACGGCGCACCAAAACTATAAAGACCTTGTGCCGGATTTACCGGATAAAAGCCTAAACTACTAAAAATATACCAAGAGGACATTTGTCCGCAGTCTTCATTTCCGCAGTGTCCGTTAGGTGCATTTTTATATTGAGTTTTTAGAATTTCTCTAACTTTTTCTTGTGTTTTCCATGGTTTGCCAATGTAGTTGTATAAGTAAGCAACATGGTGGCTCGGCTCGTTACCGTGGGCGTATTGGCCAATCATTCCAGTACTAAAAATAGGAAGTTTATCTTCTTTTAAAGGATAATAAGAAAACATGGAATCTAACTTTTTCTCGAAGGCTGTTTCTTTTCCTATGGTAGATACTAGACCTTCAATATCGTGAGGCACAGACCAAACATATTGCCAAGCGTTACTTTCACAAAAATAAGGAGTGTAATCCTTCGGAATAAAATCTTCTATAAAGGTACCGTTTTTATATTTCGGTCTCATAAAAGTGCTAGAATCGTCGTATATGTTTTTCCAGTAATTAGCACGTTTTGAAAATGTTGTATAGTCTTCCGTTTTACCTAAAGCTTTGGCGAATTGCGCAATACACCAGTCATCATAAGCATATTCTAATGTTTTTGAAACCGACCAATTTTCGTGACTTTCATCAATAGGTACATAACCGTAAGTCATGTAATCATCAATTTGTCTTGACTGATCCATGGCGCTAGCTTTACAAGCTTCAAAAGCTAATTCGGCATCAAAATCTTCAATACCTTTAAAATAAGCATCAACAATTACAGGCACAGCGTGGTAACCAATCATCATGTTGGTTTCGTTACCTTGCATAGACCAAACGGGCAGTAAACCGGTTTCGTTGTAATGCGCTAATAAAGAGTTTACCATGTTAGACACACGTTTTGGGTGCAGAATTGTATGTAAAGGATGTGCCGCGCGATAGGTGTCCCACAACGAAAAGGTATCGTATCTATCGTAGTTTTTGGCGTTCATTATGGTGTCGTTTGCACCTTTATAATCGCCATTTAAATCGCTTAATAAAGTTGGTGCTAACATCGATTGATATAGCATGGTGTAGAAAATAGTTTTCTTTTCAACATCATCAGTTTCAATCGTAATTTTTTGTAATTGTTGGTTCCAAGTGCTATCGGCTTGTTGTTTGTAAGCTTCAAAATCGAAACTAGGCGCTTCCGTAGCAATAGATTTGTATGCGCCGTCAATACTACCTGTAGATAAGCCTGTTTTTAAAACAATCTGTTCGTTTTCGTTAGTATCGAAATCAAGAATTAATTTGGTGTTTATTCCTTTTAATGGCGAAGTTGCAGGTTTGTTATCTTCTAAAAGAGTATAAGATTTAAAAGGTTTTGATAATTTTATAACAAAAAACAAACGTTGGTCTCTAGCCCAACCTTTAGACATTCTGTAACCTTCTATAGTTTCGTTATCGACCACTTTAAAGTAAGTGTCTGTAGGCTTATCCCAGTTTAGAGAATACCCTAAATCGATATGAATTTGTGATAAACTATCCTTTGGGAAAGTATATTGATGAATACCTGTGCGTCGCGTTGCTGTAACTTCTGCTTTAATGCCGAAATCGGATAACATTACGCTGTAATAACCCGGTGAAGCCGTTTCGTTATCGTGAGAGAAACTAGAAAACGGTTTGAAGTTATTGGCTTTAATTTTTTCTGAAAAACGACTGTTAGTTGGCATGACCAAAATATCGTACATATCGCCGGCACCTGTACCACTAAGATGTGTGTGTGAAAATCCAGAAATGATAGAATCTTGATAAAAATACCCTGCAATTCTATCCCAACCTGGTATGCCATGATCTGGGCTTAATTGCACCATACCAAACGGAACAGTGGCTCCAGGGTACGTATTCCCTGGGCCATCGGTACCGATAAATGTATTAACAAAAGCGGTTAGTGTTGTTGGTTTTGCTTCAACTTGTGTTTCTTTTTTACAAGCATAAAAACAAAGGGTTAGTAAAACGATATAAACACTTTTGTTCATGATAATTTATTCTTTAGAATTTTTAATGACTTCAAATTGTTCGTCAGACATGCTATAATCATCGAAAAAAGCAACACCTTTGGCGCCATTATCTTTCGCTAATTGTATAGCCGATTTTAAATCGGGTACGCTTAATTTTGGTGTGTATAAACCGGTATGCAATTCGGTTGGGCGACCTTCTAAATCGTCAATACCTTGTTTTGTTGCGTAACCAATCCAATCTAATTCTTCGTTATAAAAGTTGTAGTAAATCATTGGTAAAACCATATCGATTTTCCATTTATCCCAACGTTGACGAACCATGTGGTCTGCCATTTCAGGATAAGGGAATACAGCTGCACTTAATTTTTTATTGTGTTTGTGTACCAAATCATAAGCTTCGTTAACCAAAGATTTAATTTCGTTTAAACGGAAGTTTTTCCACTCAATATCTATAGCAGGGTTTTCCATTTTGCGAGGATCTTTATGATGAAGCGCCATGAATTTTTCTACACTAGCATCAGAATAATCGAAATCGAAATCTGGTAATTCTTCTTCTTGTTTTAAATCGTATTTAGGAAGTAAACCTATTGGTAAATAAATGTCTGGGTAACGAATATAATCTAAGTGTACACTAGCAACACCTTCAACTTTAGCCAAACCTTCAACCAAGCTTAAAATGTGTTTTCTAGCTTCTGGATGACTTGGTGATAACCATTGGTAGTAGTTTACGTAAGGACGCTCATCGAAACAAGATTTTCCGCTACGGCTTACCATATACCATTCTGGGTGTTGTAAAGCAATAGAATCGCCTGGTCTGTTTGTAGTAAACATCCATGCGTGCACCTCTAAACCAGCTTTGTTAGCAAGAGGAGCAAGGCGCTTTAATAATTTTGGATCTGCACCTGTGTTCATTAAAACGGCATCGATACCATTACTTTTTAATTTGTTGAAATGTGCCGTGTATGCAGAGTCTGATTTTTTATGACCAACAGTAATCCAGTTCCAATATTTAAATTTTGCTGGAGCTTCAATAGTTGCCGTTTCAGTTTCGCTTGCTGTTTCAATTTTTACTGTTTTATCGCAAGATACCACACTTAATAGTAGGCTTAAAAATGCTATTTTTAATACGTTCATGAGTTATTATTTTGATATAAATTTTCCATCTTCTGTAACGGTGAGTACCTTATTTGTGAACGGACTTTTAACTGAAATATTCCATCCGGTACTGTGCATTTCTAAAGTTGGTGTTATTAATTTTTTGTCTATTTTTATTTCTGAAGTCGTTAAATCTTCTATGGAAGTAAAATAGGTTTGATTTTTTTTGAAATGTGCGGTTTGTATGCGATACAGTTTATACAACTCCCATTTTAGTTTATCATCTTGAGGAATGGTAAAAGTATTTTCTCTTTTTGGTGCTTCCGAAGAAAATAAAACATAAGCCCATTTTTCGGGTTCATGCATATTTATAACACCCATTGGCGACCAAACCCAGTTGTATTCGTGCAACAATTTGCCGTTAGCGTCTTTTTTTCTTTCGTATTTGCCATTGGTAATTTGATGATCCCAATTGACTCTAGAAAAATTGACACGCCAAAATTGATCGGTAGGCACATTTTTATGAAAATAACCTGTTTTATAGGCTGCCCAAGGAATAGCAATTTCTAGAACCCAACCTTTGTCGATATCGTTTGGGTTATTGATGGTACCGTTAACTTTTACAGCAGATTTTAAACCAGTAATATTCCAGTCGTTTAGCACCACGTTGTTGTTTCTATATGGTTTGCTTACAAATAAATCCCAAGCGGTGTTTAGTGCGTTTATCTCAAGCTCGTAGTAATTATGAGTATCTCCAGTTGGATCTACAAAAATTTCAAAGTCATTATTATGAAAAATAATGGCATCGCGCTTCGTGATATCACCCCAAACATGTGGCTCGTCCATTTTGGCTAAAACATAGAAATAAGTATCATCCCAAAGCATTTTAACTTCTGTTTTATACTTAGGTTGTTTTTTGCCTTCAATATCGATAAACGGGTTGCTCCAAGCGACTTTGCTCCAAGCACCTTCGTTAAATTCACCATCAATAGTTATAGTTTCCGAAGTTTTATAAGCGGTATACGTTTCGGGAATAGTGGTTGTTTCTTCTTGAGCACAACTTAAAGCCGAAATGCTACAACTTAATAACCATAAAAATGTGACCTTCAACTTCATCTGTATCGCTTTATAAACTGTTGTTTTTTGTAAATTCTACCACTTCGCTTAATTTTCCAAAAGCTAAAGCGACTACTGTATCTGCAGCGCCATAATATACGGCCAATTTATCTTCTTCTGTATCATGTAATGCTGCACATGGGAATACCACATTTGGTACATCGCCTACTTGCTCGTAAATTTCGGCAGGACCTAATAAATAAGGTTGTGTTCTGTATTTAACTTGGTCTGGAGCGTCTTCTTCTAAAAGCGCAGAACCCATAGCATATCTAAACCCGTTACAAGTATTTATAACACCATGGTAAAGCATAAGCCAACCTTCATCGGTTAAAATAGGGATTGGGCCAGCACCAATTTTGGTACATTGCCATGCGCTATCTTCAAAGTTTGTGGCTTTCATAACGCAACGATGTTCGCCCCAATATTTCATGTCTGGACTGTAACTAATATAAATATCACCAAAAGGAGTGTGGCCATTATCACTTGGTCTGCTTAACATCGCAAATTTCCCGTTTATTTTCTTCGGAAACAAAACACCATTTCTGTTGAACGGTAAAAATGCGTTTTCACATTGAAAAAACTCTTTAAAATCGAAAGTATATCCAATACCGATGGTTGGGCCATTATAACCATTACACCAAGTAATCCAATAACGATCTTCAATAAAAACAACACGCGGGTCGTATTTATAATCAGAATCTATCATTTCGGTATTTCCGGCTTGCATTTTAATAGGCTCATGTTCGATATCCCAATTGATGCCGTCTTTACTGAAACCAGCAAAAATATTCATTTGTACTGCTTTGTTATCACAACGGAAAACACCAGCAAAACCATCTTCAAAAGGCACAACGGCACTATTAAAAATACTATTAGACGATGGAATGGCATACCTATCTATAATAGGGTTTTCGCTATAACGCCACATAACATCATTACAATGACTAGGTTTTTCTTGCCAAGGGATTTGTTTCATTCTTTTCAACTTTTGAGTTAATTGTTATTCGTTAGATAAATCTTCGGTGTCTGGAATTTGACGGACTTTATCTAACCATGTAAATTTTAAAATAACCGATGTGATTATAAAAATAAGCAATGCTATTAAACTTTTAGGGTAATCTCTAATCATAAAGTAAATTGGCAGTAAAACCATACTCGATTGCCAGATTATACCCACTAGACAATTTAACATATCGGCTTTAAAATCTGTGTTTTTAGTGACCTCAGGTTCGTCTATTTTTAATGCTTTATAAACCGGATGCCACCAACCCCAAGGGCGAACGTTGTTGTAGAACGCTTTTAAGGTTTCCATATTGGTTGGCGCTGTTAAATAGGTACCTAAAAAAGACCCCAATAACGACACGGCGAAGATAATTGGAAATATGTAAATAACATCAATGTGTGCACAGTGGTATAGCCAAGAACCGACTTCGAAATTCGATTTATTCATGTCTAATAAAAACTGAATAGTCGCAATAATTAAGCCAGAAGTCATACCCCAAAAGTAGCCCCAACCATTAAAACGCCACCAAATCCATTTTAAGAAATTCGATGCTACGTAACCGCCATAAAGCGCACTAGTAATCCATAAGGTTATTGCGTTAATAGATTCGGCAAAAAAGCCCATAGTAACACCAAGAATAACAATAGCAAAAGAGGTGATATGACTGGCTTTTATATAATGTGATGGTTCGGCTTCTGGTTTTACGTATTTTTTGTAAATATCGTTAACAACATAAGCCGGTCCGGAATTTACAAAGGCTGAAAAAGTTGACATAAACGCAGCTAAAAGCCCAGCAAGTAATAAACCTTTAATTCCAACAGGAACGTGGTTGTTAATTACGGTAGGTAATATAATTTCTAAATCGTCTAAGCTTAATGTGGGTGAAGCTGCCAAAGATGGCGCTAAGTATACTAAAGCTAAAACAACAATACCTGCAATAAGTAAATAGCGAGGAATAAATAAAATAAGGTTTGTAAAACCACTCATGTATGCGGCTTCTTTTACCGAGCGTGTCGATAATATACGTTGCATATCGTAACTTGGTGTTGGGCCTGCAATACTTGCAAAAAAGCCTTTAAACAAGCACATGCCAATAAAAGCACCGAACATTTTGTAACCTTGTGTGTCTACCAAATCGTTGAATGCAGTGAGTTTTCCGGTCCAAGAGCCTTCAATAGAATTTCCGAAGAAAATAGTACTCCATTCCGTAGAAATGATATTATTTATTTCCACATCGGATACCGAAACGAAAGCATAAATAGCAATTAATACACCTGATAAAACCATGATGCCGTATTGTAAAACTTCGGTAGCAACTACCGAAAACATACCGCCTTTAATGGTGTAAATAGTGGTTAAAAATATAATGATTAATGCATAACTCTGACTTGAAGTTAGTAGCACAGCATCGTTTAAAATAAAAGGAATATCCCAGGGTAAAATAACCGACATAAATTTACCAACACCTTCAAAGAAGTAAGCAATAAAACCTACGGAAGCTACAATAGCAAATATAGCCACAATTAGGTGTGAAGCTCGGCCAGCTCTATCATCGCCAAAACGTGTTAATATCCATTCTGAACCCGTCATGATGTTTGAACGTCTAATCCAAACGGCAAGGAAAACCATGATGAAAATTTGATTCCATATCGGCCACATCCACATAAACATGAAACTTTTGGCACCATATAAAAAGAGTAAACCAACCATCCAGGCGGTACCCGAAACATCGAACATTCCGGAGCCATTACTAAGCCCTAGGTAGTACCATTTTATACTTTTTCCTCCTAAAAAATAAGAGTCTAAACCTTTTGATGCACGTTTAGATATCCAAATACCAACACCGAGGGTTAATAGGATATAGAGTACAATTATTATTACATCTATACTATGCATTATTTTGCGTTGTTTGTGTTAATTCCCCACGATTTGTTTGGTGTATTTCCCATTGTGAAATGAAGTGTTCCACCTTCTAAAAGGGTTTTGTGAGAAATGAGGGATTGATTGAAAGGACTGCCATTAAGAGTGGCAGATTGTATGTAAATATTTTCGGCTGAAACATGTTCTGCTTCAATAGTAAAACTTTTGTTTTCTGAAAGATTAATGATCGCTTTATCAAAAATAGGACTTCCAATTTCGTATTCTGTAGAAGCCGGATTCATTGGGTATAAACCAATAGAACTTAAAGCATACCAAGCACTCATTTGTCCACAATCTTCATTACCACTTAATCCGTTAGGTGTGGTGTTGTATTGCGTGTCTAAAATATAGCGCGACCAATATTGTGTGCGCCAAGGTTTATCGGCGTGATTAAACATGTAAGCAATATGATGACTCGGTTCGTTTCCATGAGCATATTGCCCAATTAAACCAGAAATATCAGCAGATGTATTACTTCCTGTAATTTCAGAACTTTCAGTAAATAATTGCTCTAAGCGGTCGGTAAATATATCGTTACTGCCGTGTAGTTCAATAAAGTTTTCTACGTTGTGTGGTACAAACCAACTGTGTTGCCAAGCGTTACCTTCTGTATAATCTGTATGTTCTCTGTGGTTAGAATATTTAGGATCGAAAGGGGTGTTCCAAGATTTTCCGTTTTCAGATTTTCCTCGCATAAAGCCCGACTCATTATCAAATAAAAATTTGTAAGCTTCTGAGCGTTCTGAGAAATAATTGTAATCTTCTGTTTTTCCTAAAGCCTTTGCCATTTGTGCCACGCACCAATCATCATAAGTATATTCAAGTGTTATAGTAACCGATTCATCTAATAAATTATAAGGGATGTATCCAAATTCTTTATAAAATTTTAAACCACGTTCATCCTGCATCATGGTAGTTTTCATGGCTTCGTATGCCTTTTCAGCATCAAAACCCCGAATACCTTTTAAGTAAGCTTCAACAATTACGGGAATAGAGTGGTAGCCCGTCATGGTGTTGGTTTCATTGCCGTAAAGCGTCCAAACCGGAAGAATCTTTTTAGTTTCATAATAAGCCAACATGGTGTTTGTAATATCTGAAACTTTATCTGGTGCAATTAGAGTAAGTAAGGGATGTTCTGCTCTAAATGTATCCCAAAGTGATAGGGTAGAGTATGCGGTGTAATTTGTAGCAGTAACTATGCTATCGTTCTCTTTTCTAAATTGACCATTTTTATCACTGAAGGTAACAGGCGCTAATTGTGCATGATACATTGCGGTGTAGAAAATAGTTTTTAAAGAATCTATTTCAGTCTCTACTTTAATTTTAGAAAGCGCTGTTTCCCAAGTAGATTCTGCCTGTTTTTTAACGGTTTCAAAATTAAAACCATCGGCTTCTAAATTACCTTTTGCATTGTCTATACTTACTGATGATAAGGCTACTTTTGCAAGTAATTCATTGTTGTCATCTGCTTTAAAGAACAATTGTGTTGCTGTTTGTATTCCTGTGGCAACATTATTTTCAATGATTTCTTTATCTGAAACTAAAGTCTGTTTTGTAATAGGTTTAGAGAATTTAGCAACAAAAAACACTTTTTGGTTTCTGGCCCAACCTGTGCTGTAACGGTAACCGCTTATGGTATGTTCGTCTTCAATTTTTATAGAGGTCTCTGTGGCTTTATCCCAGTTAATCCCAAAACCTAAATTTACTACTACCGTTTGTGTATCGGCAGGTTTAAAGGTGTATTTGTGGTACGCTGTGCGTAACGATGTTGTTAATTCTACATTAACATCATGGTCTTCAAGAAAAACTTGATAATAACCCGGAGTAGCTTTCTCGTTGTTATGGTTGTAAGTCGACTTATAACTTAATGAATCTCGTGATTTTGGTGTGTTCGTGATGTCTACAGCTTTATTCACTGGCATAAATAAAACATCGGCTAGATCGCCAATACCTGTTCCACTTAAACTTAAATGACTAAAACCAACAGCAATAGAATCGGAGTAATGATAACCAGAACACCAGTCCCAACTGCTTTTCCCGTTTACCGGACTTACTTGTAACATTCCGAAAGGTACTGTTGCACCAGGGTAAGTATGACCATGACCACCTGTACCTATAAAAGGGTTTACATGTTTGGTTATAGAATCATTTTTAGCTTGTTTTTTTTCGGTACTTTTGTTACAACTAATGATTAAAAAGGTAGCGAGAAAAAGTAGAGTAAAGTTTTTCATAAAATGATTTAAGCGGTTTAATTATTTAAATTTTCATAAATTTAGCGAATATTAAAAGTTATTTAGACGGATAACGCATTAACTCAGGTAAACATCAAAAAATACCTCTAATTTTATTTTACTCTCGTGGATTTTATATCAAATCACCTCTACAAAGTATCCTTAAAACATCATATTCTTTTTTGGTTAGGATACTTTACTCTAAACACTTTACGTTGGGGTAGTTACTTTAACGATGTCTCTTTTGAAGGCGTTTTAGAGTTCCCTTATTGGTATTCTTTAAAAACAAATACGCTTGGTTTTCCGATACACATGATATTATGTTACCTTAATATTTATGTGCTAATGCCTAAGCTTGCCTTTAAGAAAAAGTACGTATCTTATATTGTAATTATGCTATCGGCTATCTTTATTATGGTAGTGGTAAAGTTCAATTTAACATACTTTATGGTAAATCAAAATGTATGGCCAGAAGGTCCTGCAACCATTACAAATCTATCGTTAAATTATACCATAGATATGATGTTTGGAGAACTTTATGTGGTTACGTTTGTTACCGCCATTAAAATTACTTTAGATTTTTTAGAAGAACATAAGCGTGTTGCAGATCTTGAAAAAACACAATTAGAAACCGAATTATTATTTCTAAAAACTCAAATTTCACCGCATTTTTTCTTCAATACTTTAAATAATATTTACTCGTTATCTGTAGAGAAATCGAAAAAAACGCCAAAAATTATTTTAAAATTGGCAGAATTGATGAGATATCTGCTTTATGAAACAAAAAATAAACGCCAATCTTTAGAAGCCGAAATTCTTTGTATTCAAAATTATTTAGACCTAGAACGCGTTAGGCATAATGATCAATTAGAGATAGATATGTCTATTTCTGGAGATATTTCCGATAAGGAAATTGCACCTATAATATTGCTTTCTTTTATAGAAAATGCGTTTAAACATGGTGTACACAAAAATATAGGAGAAGTTAAAATTGAAATTGATTTATCTATTAAAGAAGATTTTCTGTATTTTACGATTTCAAATCCTATGCCTGTAATTACAGAGTATCAGGAAACGTTTTCTGAATCTAGTGGGATTGGTTTAGAAAACGTGAAGAAACGATTAGCATTAGGCTATGAAAAAAATGATTATAAATTAGATATTAAAAGTGATGATGACATGTTTGTTGTTAAGCTTAAAATAAAAGTCTCTTAAAACTAATACAAACTCATGAAGGTAAAATGCTTAATAATAGACGACGAACCTCTTGCTATTAATGTCATTAAAAACTACTTGGAGCAAATAGAAGATTTTGAACTTATTAATACATTTAGTAATGCTATTGATGGTTTAAATTTTTTAAAGAGTAACACGGTAGATGTTATATTTTTGGATATTAACATGCCTGTACTCGATGGTTTAAACTTTATTAAGAGTTTAGAGAATCCGCCACTTTTAATTATTACAAGTGCTTATGATGAGTTTGCTGTAGAAACTTACGAACTAGATGTTCTAGATTACCTTATTAAACCTATAGAATTTCCGAGGTTTATGAAGGCCTTAAATAAGGTGAATAGGAGGTTAGAGAATAACAAAGTAATAGTAGATACCTCTAAAGATAGACCATATATCTTTGTTAAAATTGATAAGAAGAAAATGAAAAAAATCTTTTTAGATGAAATCTTAACCGTAGAATCTTTAAAAGATTATTTAAAAATAAATACCCTTACGGGGAAATATATTATCCACAGTACATTATCAGATTTTACTAATTTATTACCTTCTAATGATTTTATTAGAATTCATAGATCTTATACCGTAGCTATTGATAAAATTGATGCTGTAGAAGGCAATAGTGTAGAAATAGAAGGGCTTAGGTATGTAATAGGAAGGTCTTATATTGAAGAAGTTAAACAAAAAATATTAAACTCCTCTATATAAGACCTTGGTTGGTTTTATTTGCTATTAATAAATCCTAAAAATGATAACGTTTAAAGGCTTCAATAGCTGCATAATCAGCTAAGCCTAAATCGTTGTATTTTTTTGCTGTTAGTCTATTTCTATCTTCAACTCTTACCCAAAATTCTCTGTTATCGTCTCCTTGAAACATAACACCATCCTTTTGCGATTGGTGATAAAATATAGCATGTCTTTTTCTTAAAACTTGGTCTGGACTCATTGGTACAGCCATTTCAATCTCGTAAGATTCCCATTCGTGCCATGCACCACGGTATAACCAAACCCAGCAATCGTCCATATAGCTATTGCTTTTTAAAGCTTTTAAGGCTATAAAAATGGCGTCTAAACAAACTTTGTGAGTACCATGTGGATCGGCTAAATCGCCGGCGGCATATATTTGGTGAGGCTTAATAGTGTCTATTAATTCGCATACAATGGCAATATCATCTTGACCTAAATTATTCTTTTTTATAGTTCCTGTTTCGTAAAAAGGAAGGTCTAAAAAGTGAACGTGGTCATCGTCTAATCCAAAGTAGCGTGTAGCTCCAAGAGATTCACTTCTTCTAATAAGTGCTTTTAGTTTTCTTACTTCAAGAGAGTCTATTTCATTACCTGTTTTATCGTTTAGGTAATCTATAATAGCTTGAGGTTCTTTAGCATCTGCGTTAAATGTTTTTGCTATTTCAGCAAATTTTAAAGCTTCTTCATCAGAAACAGCAATGTTTCCAGAGGTTTGGTATGCAATATGCACATCGTGTCCTTGCTGTACTAATCTATCGAAAGTACCGCCCATAGATATAACATCATCATCTGGGTGCGGGCTAAAAATAATAACACGCTTTCTTTCTGGATTTGCTCTTTCTGGGCGATTAGAGTCGTCTGCATTTGGTTTTCCTCCTGGCCAACCTGTAATGGTTTTTTGCATTTTATTAAACATCTTAATGTTTAAATCGTATGCAGAACCTTCTTCGACTAACAAATCGGACATGCCGTTATCGTTATAATCTTTGTCGGTTAATTTCAAGAAAGGTTTCCCTGTTAATTGGCTTAACCAAACTACAGCTCTAAGTTCTAACTCTTCGGTCCATTTACAAGACGCTACTAACCATGGTGTTTTAACACGAGTAAGTTCTGCCGCTGCACCTTGATCTAGAACAAATGTAGTATTATCATGTTCTTGTAAGTATGTTGCAGGAACTTGCCCTGTAATTTCACCTTCAATAGTTTCTTTTAAAATACTAGCTTTATTTAAACCCCAACCTAATAAAACAATACGCTTAGCACTTCTTACAGTACCAACACCCATTGTAATAGCTTTTCTAGGCACATTATCGATACCTAAGAATGAAGGTGCCGCATCGGCTCTTGTAATGTGATCTAAAATAATGCTTCGTGTTCTAGAATTAAAGTGCGATCCAGGTTCGTTAAAACCAACATGACCTGTTCTACCTATACCTAGTAATTGGAAATCTAAACCTCCAAGTTCTGTAATTTTGTTTTCGTAATCAATGCAATATTGATGTAAATCTTCTGGGCTTACTGTACCATTTGGAACGTTAACATTTTCAGGAAGAATATCAACATGATTAAACAAATGCTCGTGCATGAAGTAATAGTAACTTTGGATGTTGTTTTTATCCATTGGATAATATTCATCCAAATTAAAAGATACCACGTTAGCAAAACTTAAACCTTCTTCTTTGTGCATTCTTACAAGTTCTTCGTAAACTTTTATAGGCGAAGACCCAGTTGCAAGACCTAAAACACAAGGTTTGTTTGCTGCGCTTTTTTCTTTAATTAAAGTAGCTATTTCTTGAGCAACGATAATTGAAGCATCTTGCGAAGATTCGAAAATAACATTATGTATTTTCTCAAAACGTGTTTCTTCAAATTTACCGGCTTCTCTGTATTTAATTGGTTCTGTTTGCATATTACGTGTAATTTGTCCTTAGTTATCCAAAACTATCTTTTTATTGTTTTAATGTCTTAAAATTTCGACCAGTAACTTCTGGTTATAGACAAAAAAATCAGTTGAGTGACGTGTTTATTTGTTAAGTGCTTATTTTTCGGTTTTAATCTCTAAACTGTGTTTTGCATAATTTAAACCAAGTGCTTCATACCTTTTTGTTAGATGAATAAGGCGTGTTTGAAAATCGTTCCAATCTTTAGTTTCATAGCTAGACCATACTACTTCAGATAACGCTGTAAGCCTTGGTAAAACCATATATTCAACCTGTTCTGGTGTTTTGATGTATTCGGTCCATACATTGGCTTGTGCGCCTAAAATGTATTTTTGTTCTTCTTTGGTTAACTCTTTTGGTAACGGGTTGTAACTATAAACTTGTTCTACGGAAGTGTTTCCGCCAATAGCAAGAGGTTCGTTAGTTCTATCTTTTGTTTGGTAGAAATCAAAATAACAAAAACGAGTAGGCGTCATCACTACATTATGATGCATTTTTGCAGCTTGAATACCTCCTTTTTCACCACGCCAAGACATTACGGTTGCGTTTGGTGCTAAACCACCTTCTAGAATTTCATCCCAACCAATAATATTTCGTCCTTTAGAGTTTAAGAATTTTTCAATACGTCGAATAAAATAACTCTGTAATTCATGCTCGTCTTTTAAGCCTTCTCTTTTAATAATATCTTGAGCTAATTTACTGGCTTCCCATTGTTTTTTTGGAGCTTCATCGCCTCCAATATGTATTAATTTACTAGGGAAAAGCGCAATAACCTCTGTTAAAACATCTTCTAGGAATTTAAAGGTTTCTTCGCTTGGTGCATATATTTCTGGAAATACGCCCCATCTTTTTCCAACTTCATATTGTTCGCCTGTGTTTCCAAGTTCTGGGTAAGCCGTAATGGCAGCAAGAGAGTGTCCTGGTAATTCTATTTCTGGAATTATGGTAATGTGTCTTGTTTCCGCGTAAGCGACAACCTCCTTAATATCTTCTTGAGTGTAAAAACCACCGTAAGGTTTACCATCGTATTTCACGTCTGGTTTATTCCATGTGTTGCCATGACCAACAATAGTTTCTTTTCTAATGCTACCAATAGAAGTAAGTTTTGGATATTTTTTTATTTCTATACGCCATCCTTGATCTTCGGTTAAGTGCCAATGAAAAGTGTTCATTTTGTGCATGGCCAATATGTCTATGTATTTTTTAACGAACGATACTGGGAAAAAATGACGAGCAACATCTAAATGCATGCCTCGGTAAACAAATTTTGGACTATCGACAATACTTGTTGCAGGAATTGAAACTTCTGTTTGAGTGTTACTAGCAGTTGCAGGTAAAGGAATTAACTGACTTAAGGTTTGAATTCCATAAAACACACCAGCGCTTGTTTTACCAGTAATTGTAATTTGATTGTAGCTTACAGAAAGGGTATAACCTTCATTGTTTTCTATGGTTTCATCTAGCTTTAATAGAATGTTTCCTTGGGTTTCTTTAGAAAAAGGAATGCTTTTACCAGAAATAGTACTTAGCATTTCAGAAAGGTATTGTCCTTCATTTTCTAATGCCGTTTCTGCAGTAATTACAGTGTTTTTATCTAGCAAAAATCTGCCTTCGGAAATTTTTAAAGATGTAGGTTTTGGAATAATGTGGTAATCTGCTTCGGCATTGATGACCTTTGCGTATTTGTTTGAACAGGCTGAAACAATGATGCACAGCGCAATTAGTAGAGTGTTTTTCATTATGAGTGTGTTGTTAGTATTAATTTTTTAAAAAACAATAAGTTCGTCGATTAAAATTAGCGAAGCGTTACCAGCTCTGCGATGCCCTTCTGGTATCGGGTTAACGCTTTTAGCTTTCACTTTTATAGCTTTTACTTGTGTTTTTTTGAATGCTATGGTAGATTTTACTTTGTTTCTACCTTGCGTATGGCTGGCTTCTAGTTGTTTAATTTCGCCTAGTTTGGTAAAGGTTTTGCCGTCTTTAGAGCCATAGATTTCAATGTATTTGGGAACATAAACGCTAGAGTTTGTAAACCTAAGACTTGTAACTTCTAGAGATTGAATGTCTGTAAGTTTTTCGAAGATTAAATCGACATCTAAATTACCTCTTATGTTTTGCCAATTACGATCGCCACGGTTTAATTTTCCGAAGTTTAAATCTATGAGCTTGTTTGTTTCTTTTGCACCGGTAATTTTTGGTGTATTATAAACAACTTTGGCGCCAACGGCTTTATGTATAGGAAAGGTTTTTTCTGAAATATTGCCTATTTGTTCTTCTTTATAAAAAGTGGTTGCTTTTAAAGTGGTTGTATTTTGAATATAGAAAGGATTCTTGTATTTTATAGAAGTTAGCGAAGGTTCTGTACCATCTAATGTGTAGTAAATATCCATGCCATTAACTTCGGTTTTAAGAGCAATTTCTATACTACCATTTTTTTGTCCAGTATGGTATATTCTAGCATTATAAGCACTTGTTGCATAACGCTCGCCTTTTTGATCTAAACGTTTAAATTGGTTAAGTAAACGGTTTGTAAAACCATCCCAGTTTTTATCGGCTTGACTGGTCCAACCATTTTCCGCTACAGCGTATAAACGCGGAAATGTCATGTAGGTTATTTGGCTCCAATTTCTAAGCGATTCTGTCCATAAATTACCTTGAAGACCCAAAACATGTTTGCCTTGTTCGGTAGTTAAGCTATCGGAAATTATTTTATAATTATAAGTGTCTTTTAAAAAAGAGTAGGCGTAACCAAGATTCGGTTCTAAGTCGTCGTCACCTTGTTTTAAATCGAAATAGCAGTATCGTGAAGGTGTCATAATTACATCGTGTCCTTGTCTAGCTGCTGCAATGCCACCTTTTTCTCCGCGCCAAGACATAACAGTTGCGTTTGGAGCTAAACCACCTTCTAGAATTTCGTCCCAGCCAATCATGTTTTTACCGTGGGTATTTACTATTTTTTCTACACGTTTAACAAAATAGCTTTGTAGCTCGTGTGTATCGGCAAGATTTTCTTCTTTCATGCGGAGTTGGCAATCTAGATCGACTTCCCATGCTTCTTTATTACATTCATCGCCACCAATATGCATATAATCAAAAGGGAATAAATCCATAACTTCACCTAAAACATTTTCAACAAACTCAAAGGTGACTTCTTTGCCAGGACAATAGGTGTTGTTTCTAACTACACCACCTGTACCTACGTAAAAAGGGCCTGTAGAACACGAAATTTCTGGGTAAGATGCAATAGCTGCTAAAGAGTGACCAGGCATGTCTATTTCTGGAATTATCTCTATATATCGTGCTTTGGCGTAAGCTACAATTTCTTTAATATCGTCTTGCGTGTAAAAACCGCCGTATGTTGCTTTTTCGCCAGGTTGCTGTGTTGGGCGTCCCCACCAATTAGAAGTGTTTTCATCTTTATCATTTTGGTTTACACGCCAAGCGCCAATCTCTGTTAATTTTGGATATTTTTTAATTTCTATGCGCCATCCATTATCGTCTGATAAATGCCAGTGAAAACGATTTAATTTTACTTCTGCCATAAAATCAATAGCATCTTTTACTTCTTCTTTTGTGAAAAAATGACGAGAAACATCGAGCATATAACCACGCCATTTAAAAGCCGGTTCGTCTTTAATGGTAACCGCGGGAATTCCCCAAATGGTATTTGTTTGTTTTTCTTTGGAATAAAATGTTGTAGGCAGTAATTGTCCAATGGTTTCCATAGCATAGAAAAAACCGGCCCCTGAAGCCGATTTTATATGTATGCCACCTGTATTTACGACTAATTCGTAAGCTTCAGGGTTGAGAGATTTTTCAGTATAAAAAATAATATCTGCTTGTTCATTATTTATACTTATTTCTGGGATCCATCCGGATGCGGTTTCAAATTTTTTAAAAAAATTGGTTGCAATGGTTTGTTGCTCTTGGTTATTAACTGATACAGTTGTTTTATCGTTAATAATAAAATGTCCGTCGCCTTCTATTAATTCTGCTGGTAACGGGATAATTGCAGTTTCTCCTATTTTTAGTTCTTTTTTATCGCATGATGTAAGCGCTAGTAAGAAACATAATAAGTATGGGGTTAATGTGCTTTTTATCTTTCTAAAAGGGGTACTCATGTTTTGGTTGATGTTAGAAGTTAGTGTTGTTAATAGTTTACTTTTTAGCGGTGTAAAAAAATAAACTGATTTTATCTTCACATATTAGTTTGTTATAAAAATATACTTATTTATGTTTTATGAGTTTAAATTTCGACCAATAACTTAGGGTTATAGATAAAAGTCGTTTTCGTCTTACGTCTTTAAGGTTTTATAAAAGATTAAAGGAATATTATTCAGTAATCATGTAGATTATAGCGTACTAAGTTGTATTTGTAGGTTTTAAGAGCGAGAATTTATGCTGTGTTTAGGTGCGTATTTGGGGGTGAATACTGCTTTTTGTAAGATAAAAAACACGTTTTGTGTTAGGGATTATCCTAGTGATAATGGGCTTTTAGGTTGTGTTTTGATTATTTGTCGAGAGCTAGAGGTCATTGGTCGAAATAGTTACCTATTAACTTTAAAGAACTTATAAATTTATTACATTCTTAATGTAAATTTTAAAAGTATTAATATTAAAAGTATTCTATATTGTTTAATCAATATTGAGTGTTGATTAATATTTTTGCCTTTGAAATAAAATAAGGATATCAAAAAATATATATTGTTAATTAACTCGAATTTCTATGAAAATTAAATTAAAAAATTTCTCTTTCTATCGAAAAAAAGAGCACTTAAGGTTTTTCTTGAGCGTATTGGTTTTTTCGTGTGTTTCTGCCAGTTACGGTTTGGAACCTATTATGAGTGTAGAATCTAAAAAGACTACAAACTATTTACAACAACAAGTAAAAGGACTTATTACAGACGTTAACGGGCAACCTATTCCGGGTGTTAATATTGTGGAAAAAGGTACAACAAACGGAGTTCAATCTGATTTTGATGGAGGATTTTTTATTACCCCATCAAGCGATAACGCTGTTTTGGTATTTTCATTTGTAGGTTTTGTTACAAAGGAAGTTTCTATTGGTAGCCAAACAGATATTACAGTTGTTTTAGCTGAAGATATTGCACAACTTGATGAAGTTGTAGTTGTTGGTTTTGGTACTCAAAACAGTAGTAAAGTAGCAACATCGGTAGCCCAAGTAACATCTGAGGAATTAGGAACAGATGTACGTCCTGTTACCAATTTATCATCTGCTTTAGTTGGTGCTTTACCTGGTTTAAATAGTTCTAACTCTGCTGGTGGTGCACCAGGGACTAACCAAAGTTTTTCAATTCGAGGAGCAAGTTCTTTAAACTCTACAGCCGCCCTAGTTATTATCGATAATTTTGAAGGGACTTTAGAAGATATAAATCCGCAAGAAATTGAAACGGCAACAATTCTTAAAGATGCTGCCGCTGTAGCTATTTATGGAGCACGAGGGGCTAATGGTGTGTTATTAATAACAACTAAAAAAACTAAGAAAAGTGAAAACATATCTGTAACTTATAACGTAAGTCAATCCATACAGAGCACTCCTAAATTTGCAGAATTAATGACTGCTGAAGAATATGTGAAATTTTCTAATGTTGCAGATTCTGGATCTTTTAGTGATGAAGTTGTTGCATTGGCAGAAAGTGGTTTTTATCCAGATACCCAATGGGCGGATGAATTATACCTTAGTTCTGCAGCTCAACAGTCTCATAATTTAACAATAAAAGGGGGTAGTGAAAATATTGGGGTTTTAATGAACACAGGATATCTTGAACAAGATGGTTTAGCAATAGGGGAAGACAATTTTAAACGTTTAAACTTAAGGTTGAAAATAGATGCCGATATAACAGATTGGTTAGAGGTTGGGACTAATGCATTAATAACCAACAGAGTAATTAACCAAACAGAGATTACATCTGGAACAAATTTAATAGGGTCTCCATTCTACCCAGTTAGATCTGTAGATGGCTATTATGTAAATAATGATAGTGGTGCAATAAACCCAATAGCAGCTGCACAAGCTGGAAGCTATAATAAAACATCGAGAGACAACCTTAATATTCAAGCTTATGCTAAAATAAAACCTTTAAAAGGCCTTTCTTTAGAACAAAGTATTTCTGTTTTAAAAAATCATACCAACCAAAGGATTTTCAACAACTCTTTCGAGTATATTAATCTAGATTTTCAAGATACCGATTCTTATACCAATACAGAATCTACAAATAGATCTATTAATCCTGCAGAATCTGATGCTAGAACATTTACATTAGCAACAACTACTAGTTATACAGTAACTGCACTAACACGCTTAAATTACGATTTTAATATTAACAACACCCATAACTTTAAAGCACTATTAGGTTTTCAATCTAAAGAATATGAAGGTGAAGGTTTTGGAGCTTCAAGAAAAGGGTTTGCTCTAGATACGCCTGTTGATTTAATTCTTGGAGAAGAAAATAACACAGTAAGCGGTGAAGAATTAGGTAATTACTCGTTCATAGAAAATAATGCAACATTATCCTATTTTGGTAGATTAAATTATGACTATAAAAACCGTTATATCATAGAAGGTTCATTCCGTTATGATGGTAGTTCTTATTTTGCAGAAAATAATAAATATGGTTTTTTCCCTTCTGTAGCTGTAGCTTGGAATGTAAAAGCAGAACCTTTTATGTACAAAGCAAATTGGGTTGATAAGCTTAAAGTTAGAACCTCTTACGGTATCACTGGAGATGACAATGGTGTTGAAGGTTTAACAACACAATTAGTAAGTTACTCTGCTGCTGGAGGCTACCCTATAGGAAGCGTAACTAATTCAGGATATGCACTTGGTGCTTATGCTAACCCCGACTTAAAATGGGAAACGGCTAAAATTCTTAATTTTGGTTTAGATTTATCTTTATTTAAAGGAAAACTTCAAGTTAATGGAGACTATTTTATTAATAATAGAGAAGATATTATCGATACTGATAGTAATACTTCAGACGAATTTGGTTTTGGAGATGTTACTGCCAACTTATATGATGTTAAAAGTTGGGGATGGGAATTAGATTTAAAACATGAAAACAATATAGGTGAAAATTTCACATACTGGGTAGGTGGAAATCTGTCTTACTATGATAATGAAATTACGGACTTAGCTGGTTTTGATTCTGAATTAGTAGCTGTTGGACAAAGTATAAGTGATCGCCATGGGTATGTTACAGATGGGTACTTTTCAAGTGAAGCAGAAATTGCTTCTCATGCAGACCAAACTTCTGTTGGCGGTGCTTACGTAGGCGGGTTTAAATATACAGACCAACTTACAATTGATTCTGATGGCGATGGCGTTTTCGATACTGGCGACGGAGTAATAAACATTGATGACAGAGTTATTATTGATAATAACACAGCAACAAACTATCGTGTTGGCTTCAACTTAGGTTTTAGTTATAAAGAACTTTCTGTATCCGCTCGTTTTTATGGTGCTTTTGATAGAAATCAATACTTTAACAATGCCTTGTCTCACGAGCCTTTATTAGCTTCAAACTCTTACGCATATCATTTAGATTATTGGAGTCCAGATAATACCGATGCATTATTACCTGTACCTGTTGGAGCTGGAAATCAAAACTATACTTCAACAGTATCCGATTTTATAAAAAATAATGAATTTATAAAACTACAGAATATAACTATTGGGTATAACTTAAAAAAGGCATTAAATATAAAACAGCTTAAATCTGTAAATATTAACCTTTCAATGGAAAATCTTGGTGTAATCTGGACAAATAGCCCAGTATATGAATACGGATGGGATCCTGAAGTAACTACCGGAAACTTTAGTTACCCATTACCACTTACTACTTCTCTAGGATTAAATATAACACTATAAAAAAAATAAAAATGAAGAAATTTAATATAGTAATTCCTACATTATTTCTAATGTCCGTTATATGGTCATGTAGCGAAGACTTTTTAGAAGTTATAGATGGTGATGAGTATACTGCAGATGCATTATATCAAGATCAAGCAGATATGGAGAGTGCCTTAAATGCACTATATTTTTCTTTACCTGGTGCGGATATAACAGGTAATTTGGTGCCTTATTTTTGGACTGACGAAGCGGTGCATAGAAACATAAATGGTGAAGGCCGTTATGGATCAGATTTCAATTGGACAGCAACTAATGCTTTTTTAGATGATTTTTATAATTATTCTCGTATTGCTGATATCAATTTTTTTCTAGAAAAATTACCAGGTGCTTCTTACAATGATGAAAGTAAAAGAGATCAGCATGAAGCAGAAGCAAGATTTTTTAGAGCTATGCTTTACGAGCAAATGGTATTTGCTTACGGCGATGTACCTTTATTAACAAGTACTATTAGTTCTTCTGATGATCCTGCAAGGGACCCTCGAGAAGATGTCTTTAATTTTGTTATCTCTGAATTAACTGAAATAACAGATATGCTTCCTTTAACCTATGGCGCTGAAGATTATGGGCGTATTACTAAAGGTGCTGTTTTAGCCATAAAAGCCAGAGCTTACTTAAAAGCTGTAGGTTGGCACTCTAATACCTCTACATTGTATGCAGGAGCAGAAGAGGCTTGTGCCGAAATAATTGACGATGGTCAATACAGTTTAGCTAGCGGTATTGATGGGTTTAAAAGTTTATTTTACAGTACTGGAGATAGTAACACCGAAACCATTTTAACAAATATATATATAGAAGACCTAAGAACACATGCCTTAGCAAGACGACTTGCTTTAAAAGGATCTTGGAGAGGTACAGAACAATCAAATAGCAACCAAGGTAGAGCTGGTTTTTCATCAGATTTTATAGAGGAAGTACAAACTATAAATGGTTTATTTCCAAAAGACGATCCAGCATACGACCCAACGAATCCATATATTAATAGAGATCCGAGGCTTGCAGTTACTGCCGTTTTACCTGGAGATTTATTACCAAAAAATGGAGATAAAGATGCTTTTTATGAGTACCAACCAAATCCAAATATTAGCGGATCTGCTGGAAACAATGACAACATTGGAACTACCTCTGTAGGCACTGGTTATGGTTTTAGAAAATATATCGATTATGATTTAGATGGATTAGATGCAGGACATGTCGATTTAAAATTAATACGTTATTCTGAAGTTTTATTAATGTATGCTGAAGCTTTTGCTGGACAAGGTGATGATGGAAATGCTCTAATTTATTTAGATATGGTTAGAGAGCGTGTAGGAATGCCTAAATATGCAGATATAGGTTTACCTACCGTAACTAGAGGTACTACAGGAAATACTATGATTGATGCTATATTACTAGAAAGACGTTATGAGTTTGCTGGTGAAGGGCAACAACGCTGGTGGGATATTTGGCGTTATAAATTGGGAGACCAAGTAATAGGCCAAGTATATGGTATCCCAGTTAGTACTACTGAGCCTGGAGACTTATATGGTGAGAAATATAAAGCAAATAATAGTGATACAGAATTTGCAAGAGTTTGGAACGATTACTATTATTTATTACCTATTAGACAGACTTCTTTAGATGCTAACCCTAATTTAGTACAAAATCCAGGTTGGTAAAATTCAGAGTATTTATTCATAATAAAACCTCCAATGATTTAAAATCGTTGGAGGTTTTTTATTTGGTTTAAATAGATTGAATATTAAAGTTTTCTGCATACCGATACCAAATATTAATGAATTTCTTTTGCTCCATATAAAAGAGCTCTTTTTTAGTTAATAAAAAATTAACATGATTTTAATACTTATTTGTCGAATGGCAGGTGTTGTTTGTCGAAATTCTTGTCTCTATTTCGGTTGAAATATATAGGTTTATTATGTTTTTAACATTGTTTTGTGAAAATAAACGCTACAAAACCGAATTCCTTTAAGAATTTTTTTGCTTTTGTTTATTTTTATTAGAAGATGTTTAAAGATGAAAAGCTACTACTAACCACAAAATTTTTTAACTATTAATTAACTCACATTTCTATGAAAATTAAATTACACAATTTCGCTTTCTATCGAAAAAAAAGGCACTTAGGTTTTTTCTTGAGTGTTTTGGCTTTTTCGTGTGTTTCTGCCAGTTTTGGTTTGGCGCCAAACACAAGTGTAGATTTTAAAGTAACGCGTAGTTATTTGCAGCAACAAATAACAGGAACAATTACCGATATTAATGGGCAACCTGTGCCGGGTGTTAATATTAGGGAAAAAGGAACAGGAAACGGAGCGCAATCAGATTTTGATGGAGGCTTCGCTATAACACCGTCTAAAGAAAATGCTGTGTTAGTGTTTTCATTTGTTGGATTTAAAACTCAAGAAGTTACAGTAACTAATCAAAAAGTTTTAAAAATAACTTTGGAAGAAGATATTGCTGCTCTTGATGAGGTTGTTGTTGTTGGGTATGGTACACGAACTAAAACCACAGTAACATCTGCAGTTTCACAAATTGATTCTGAAACTTTTGAAAACAGAGCTATTGCAAGTGTGTCTAATGGTTTACAAGGAGCTGTACCAGGACTTCAAATTACAAACTCTTCAAGTGGTGGAGAGCCAGGAGCTGCTCAAAATATCAATATTAGAGGTTTAATGACTTCTACGGGTACTGGCATAAGTAATGCAGGTCCTTTAGTTCTTGTTGATGGAGCTGTGATGGATATGAACGACATCAATCCAGAAGATATTCAAACAGTTACCGTTTTAAAAGATGCAGCTGCGGCTTCTATTTATGGATCTAGAGCTGCTGGTGGTGCTATTTTAATAACCACCAAAAGTGGTAAGGATATGAATGGCGGTATGAAAGTTAACTACTCTAATAACTTTTCTTTCTCTACGTTTACACAATGGCCAGATCAAACAGACGCATTAACCTATGTAACTGTAATGAACGAGGCTGGATTTAATAATACGGGGCGTAACAATGTGTTTTTTAGTGAAGATGCTATTGATAGAATAGAACAGAATATAGCAAACCCTGGTAGTGCACCAACATTAGTTACTAAAAATAATGGTTTAGATTGGGATGTAAGTAGTGGTGGTCTTTACGGTAGTGGAAATACCGATTGGAAGGAATTCCTTTTTAGTGATTTTGCTGTAAAAACTAAACATAACCTAAGTTTTAGAGGTGGTGATGAAAAACTAAATTACTACATATCTGCAGGCGCTTATTCTGAGGATGGTTTGTTTAAAGTTGCAGAAAATACTTTTGATAGATATAATTTAGATGCAAAAATAGCAGCAAAACCTACAAAATGGTTAGCTTTTGAGCTTTTAACTAAAATGCAAAGAAGTGATGCTGTTTTTCCATGGGATCCAGCTTATGGTAGAGGTAGAGTATTTGATCAATTATCAAAACTAAAACCAACAATGCCTACGGTAGATCCTATTTATGGAGAGCCACTTCCTGGAGCTTATTACCCTTCATGGCAACATTCAAGTGAGGTTAATACAAAAAACCAATTGGTTTTATTACCTAGAGTTACTATCGAGCCTATTAAAGATTGGCGTATTAATTTAGAATACAACTATAGAACAAACAATAATAAAACGCTTTATTCCACTTCACAATATGAAGCTACAAGACCTAATGGAGATACACAAGTTATAATTTCTAGCGATCAAACTCGTGTTACTCCTACATTAGCTACTAATGATTATTGGTCTCCAAATATATATACAAGTTATAATAAAACATTAGGAGGACATCATTTTGATGCTACCGTAGGGTACCAAAGTGAACGTTATAATGTTTATAACATTAGTGCAAATGCATATGGCTTATTGTCGGATAATGTAACGGCAATATCTACAGCGGTAGGAGATCAAACAGTTACCGATAATATTTCTCACTGGTCTACAGAGAGTATGTTTGGTCGTTTTGGTTATAACTATAAAGGAAAATATATTGCTAGGGTTACATACCGTAGAGATGGGTCTTCAAGATTTGAGCCAGGAAATAGATGGGCTGGTTTTCCTTCTTTTGAGTTAGGTTATAACGTAGCAAAAGAAAACTTTTGGCCTATTGAAGAAATTAGTATGTTTAAACTTCGTGCCAGTAATGGTTCTTTAGGAAATCAAAATGTAGGTAACTATTTATATGTACCAAGAATTCCGGTTGCGAATGGTTTTTATCTATTTAATGGAGAAAGAGAATACACCGCAAATGTACCTAACTTAACCAGTATAAACTTGACTTGGGAAACTGTTAAAACTAAAGATATTGGTATCGATATTTTAGCATTGAACAATAAATTAGGCTTTTCTTTTGATTGGTATCGTTCAGATATTGAAAATATGTCTACCAATGGTACATCTTTACCTGCTGTTCTTGGAACAAGTTCTCCTTTGGTTAATGGTGGTATTTCAAGAACTCAAGGATGGGAAGCTGAAGTGAACTGGCAACAAACATTAGGTGATTTTAAATATAATATTAGAGCCACACTATCAGATTACAAACAAACTATTGTTTCGTTTCCTAATGAAACGCAATTATTATCAGACTTTTATACAGGGCGTGATCTTGGAGAGGTTTGGGGACTACAATGGGAAGGTTGGTTTGCTAGCGACCAAGAAGCTTTAGATAGAGAGTCTGTTGTAAATCAAAGATGGGTGCATAACAGTCAATTTGGTGAAGGAGATACTAAGTATGTTGATGTAAATGGAGATGGTGTTATTAACAATGGTAATGGTACTGTTGAAGATCATGGTGATTATACTGTAATAGCAAATACAACACCTAGATATCAATATGGACTTACACTTGGGGCAAGTTATAAAGGTTTCGATTTTAATGCCTTCATACAAGGTGTTGGAAAAAGAGACATAGCTCCTTTAACAGGTTCTTTAAAGAAACAATTTTTAGGTCCAAACCAAGGCCCATTTCACTCCAACGTATATGCAGAACATTTAGATTATTATAGACCTGCTGATACAGATAGTCCATTAGGTGCTAATACAGATTCTTATTTTGCAAGACCTTATGCCGTAAATAATGGTAAAAATAACAGAAACTACTCAAAACAAGTAGATCGTTACATACAAAACGGTGCTTATGCTAGATTAAAAACAATACAACTTGGATATACAATTCCTAGTGAAGTAACAGATAAATACAAAATTGATAGATTTAGAATATTCATTACAGGAGAAAACTTGCTAACAGTTTCTGATTTGTTATTTTATGATCCAGAATCTGTTGCTGGTCAATTTAGTGGAGGTTCTTCTTATCCATTATCAAAAACTTTTTCATTAGGGGTTAATCTTTCATTTTAAAATTTAATTTATAATAATTATGAAAAAAATATTTTATTTTCTAACAATATGCTCAACACTTTCATTAGTGTCATGTAGCGACGATATTTTAGATAGAACACCTTTAGACGAAATATCCGAACCAGAGTTCTGGAAAACAACAAGTGATCTAGAATTATATGCAAACTCTTTCTATAATAAATTGCCAGGATGGTCTGGTGTAGGTTTTGGTAGTGCTCAAATGCCAGATGTAGGTACTGATTTAGGTCTTGGCACAGGTATATCTTCTCGATTAGACGGATCTCAAGGTATTCCTAATTCAGGTAGTAATTCCCTTTGGAGCTGGGATGAAGTAAGACAAGCTAATTACTTTGTTTCAAATGTATCTAAAGCAGAAGGTTTAGAGACCGAGATTAATCAATTTACTGGTGAAGGTTATTTTTTTAGAGCCTATTTCTATTACGATTTACTAAAAAAATATGGTGATTTACCTATCTACGAAGCGTATTTTGATAACTTAGATGTTGATCAATTATACCAAGCGAGATCACCACGTAATGAAGTTGCCGATTTTATTCTTGCAGATTTAGACAAGGCTATTTCATTACTTAAAACTAAAGCTAATCTTTCTACACCTCGCGTAAATAAAGAGGCTGCGTTACTATTAAAAGCAACTATAGCGCTTTACGAAGGTACATGGGAAAAATATCATAGCGGTACGGAGTTTGGAGTAGCAGGATCAGACGGGACTGCTTTTTTACAAGAAGCAGCCGATGCAGCAAAAGAACTTATAGATGGAGGTACAAGAACTTTAAACCCTAGCTATGGCGATTTATTTAATCAAACAAACTTAAGTACAAACAATGAGATTATCCTTTGGAGAGAATATGATTATGTTGGTTTAGGTAATTCTTTTGGTAATGACGCTCAACTTAGTTGGCCTAATAATTTTTCTTATTCTCTAGATGCTATTAAAAGTTACTTAGCTCTAGATGGTTTGCCTATAGCTGTAAGTACACTAACCACAGATGATAAAGAATTAGCTAATATTGAAACAAACAGGGATCCAAGACTAGCAGAAACACTAATGGTTCCTGGAGATGTTACTGTTGTTAATATTGATGGTTCAATGTTATATTGGGAAGAGCCTACAGTAGGTCAAAGTGTTGGGGCATACGAGTCTCAAAAATATAGAATTACTACATTAGACCCTTCTACTAATAATTATAGTAGAAACACAGCAAAAATCCTTATGAGATATGGTGAAGCATTACTTATTTATGCTGAAGCTAAGGCTGAATTAGGAACAATTACACAAGATGATTTAGATATTACTATTAATGCATTACGTGAAAGAGCAGGTTTTGATTTTGCAACAAACGCAACAGCAAAACTTACGTTAAGCCCTGTTACAGATCCTAACTGGCCAGATTATGGACATACAATATCTCCTGTGCTTCAAGAAATAAGAAGAGAAAGAGTCGTGGAATTAATGAATGAAGGCTTTAGACTTGACGATTTAATGCGTTGGGGAGCACATAAGTTATTTGTTGATAAAAGACCAAAAGGTGCTTATTACGAAACATTAATAATGGACACTGCGGCAAATCTTGATTCTGATGCAGATGGTTATCTTGATCCTTATGCTGTAGAACTAGTAGACGGTTATAGTTTTAATCCAGATCGCGATTATTTACTAGCAATACCAGCGGAAGAATTGGTGTTAAACCCAAATTTAATACAAAACCCAGGTTGGGAATAATAATTTATAAATACTAACCCTAAAGTTGTTTTATAAAATGCTCAACACCTCTTTTGGTGTTGAGCATTTTTTTTTGCTAAATCATTAAGAGGCGTAAAACAAAAGGCTAATCTTCATAATTTCTCAATTTTCTCGTTTCATAACAAAAAGAACAGACTTATTACATAAAGTGTAGTATAAGTGTAACCCCCTTTTTTTAATGGTTTACATAGGTTTTTTGTTAATTTACGTATTGTTGTTTGGAGCGAGAATTAACTGCTTTACCAAATTGTAGATAGTTTTTTACTAAAACCAATAATGCCTAATTTTAAATCAAAAAAATAATGAAACAGATTTTTACATCACTTCTTTTAATTGTAGTTATTAATAGTAGTGTTTTTTCGCAAACTTCAACTGGGTTTCCAGAAGAATATAAAGTTTTACATATTGAACCTTCTAAAACAGATTCTACAATCTCAGAAGCAAATTCACCACATTTAGTAGTTTATAATCCAGAGGCTAAACAAGGGAAGCTTCTTTTCTTTATGCCAGGAACAGGAGGGATTGCACTAAAAGGGCCAAAGAGCTTATTTGCTACAGCTGTAAATCAAGGCTATCACGTTATTAATATATCATATATTAACACACCAGCAGTGGCGCAAATTTGTAGAGGAAAAGTGCTTGCTGAAAATTCTAATTGTACTAAAGAATTCAGAACTAGACGTATTTATGGAAATAATAATTTCTCATTAATTGATGATGCTCCTCAAGATGCCATAGTGAATAGATTAACTAAGTTACTTATTTATCTATCGGAACATGATAAAACAGGTAATTGGGATACTTACTTAGAAAATGGAGCTCCTAAATGGAGTGAAATTGCAGTTTCTGGTCAGTCTCAAGGAGGTGGAATGGCCGCTTTTATAGCCAAAGAACAATTGGTGTCGCGTGTAGTAGATTTTTCCGGAGGCTGGGATTATTCAGATAAACCAAAAATAGCGAAATGGTATTATTCACCAAGTGTAACACCAAGCGATGTTTGGTATGGTACATATCATGTTACAGAACCTGCAGCCAAAATAATAAAAGAAAGTTATGACGCTATGGGGATTCCAAAAAGCCATATTTATCCTTTTAATTTACCTGTTCCAGAAGGTAAAAAAGGCCATTCTAACGGTGTTAGAAATATTGGATATGTAAATGATTGGATAGAATTATTGGGTAAGGGTAATTAAGCTTCAATAATTTTTATTTCTTGATTTTTTTTATAATAAAAATGCGGTATCTGTAATTTTTTTTAGAGGCTATTTTTTTTAATAAAAAGGAGGTACTTTTACGTAGAACCCCATGCTTTTTTTTAACTTATAGTTCTTTATAATGCGTAATATATATATCAATATATTTTTTTTAATAGCTTTTTCAAATAGCATATTTGGGCAGGAGCATGAGGAAAAGCATATTGATTATTCGCAACAACGAAAAAAAGTAAGAGTTTTAGTCAATCAAGGGGAAATGGAACAAGCCCTAATGTTAAGTATCGATATTATTGAAAAGGCAAAAAAGCATAATGAAGATGATGCCGTTGCATTAGGGTATATCCAAATTTCGGGTATACTATGTACTATAGGGAAACATTTGGAGAGTTTGCAGTATTTGGATTTAGCAGACCAAATAATTTCCGAAGAAAAATTAGTAACAGCAAAAATTAAAATTTACGAAAATTATGGTAGAAATTATTCTGCACTAAAACTAAATGATAAATCCATTAAATTTCTGAATAAAGGACTTCGTCTTTATGAAACCAAAAAAACAACTTCCTCTGAACTCTTAGCCACGTTATATATTAATAAAGCATCTGCTTTTTTAAATACAAAACACAAAATAGACTCTTCATTATTTTATCTTCATAAAAGCTTAAAAATTAAGGAATCATCTTTTAAGTATGCCGTGATTTCAAATTATTATTTAAAAACAAATAGAAATATTGACTCTGCGAGGTATTACCTAAATAAGTCTAAGATGTTCATGCAGGGAAAAAAGGTTTCGGCATACCATAAATCTATTTTATTACAAGCGCAGGGTAACTTTTATAAATCTATTAAAGAATATCAAAAAGCTATAGATTATTATGAAGAATGCCTAAATATTTCTATTAGAATGAAGAAATATATAGAGGTTAAATTGGTGTATAAGCTCCTTTCTGAAACCTATGAGTTGCTTAATCAAGAAAGCCGAGCGCATGAGTATCTTTTGAAATACACCACTTTTAATGATAGCGTAAATATAATATATAAAAAAAACGTAGATGTTGTAATAAGTGGGTTTTTAAAAAGTCAAGAGCAAAACCATAAAGAAAAAGAAAAACAATTTAGTTACTTGTTAGGGGGTGGGATTTTACTCTTCATTACAATAACAGGGTTTGTTATCTATTACTATAGGAAAAAACGTTTGGGTTTAATAAAAGATAAAGAAAACGTTATAAAGCAGAAAAACTTAGAGCGTGATAAACTTAAACAAAAGCTTAACGTAGCTTTTGATGAGGTGATTTCTTTAGCGAAAGAAAATGATGCTTCTTTTTTAATTAGATTTCAAGAGGTGTATCCCAAAGTATGCGCAAAACTTTTGGAAGTTAATCCGAAACTAGTCAACACAGAATTATCATTATGTGCTATGATTTGGCTTAACTTTTCTTCAAAAAATATTGCACAATACACTCATGTACAACCAAAAACAGTGCAAACTAAAAAATATAGATTACGTAAAAAACTAGACCTTCCAGAAGGCACCAATCTTTACGTTTGGATTAAAAACTTATAATATTTGTTGCTTAAAACACATTTTTCTATCACACTCTATTTAAATATAAAGCATACAACTAGTCATTCCGCCGTCTGTTTTTAAAAATACGCCATGGAATTTCATTTTAGATATCCATAATTTTAAACCCACCATTTTTATAATCTCCTAATATCTTCAATCTATATTTAAAATATAGCAAAACATCTGTGTTTACAATAGCTGTAGTATAAGTGTAACCTCCAAAACACGGTCTTTTTTACGGTTTTTATGTTTATTTACGTAGAAGCTAAGGCTAAACTGCATGATAAAATAGTGCTAGTTACACCCTACTTCAAAACTAACTCTCACTCAAATTAATTAACTTTATGAAAACAAGAACTGCAAAATTACTTATTCTATTTCTAGTCACTCATCTATTAAGTACGCAACATATTTTTTCTCAAGAAAAAACAATTTCAGGAAATGTTGTAGATGAAACAGGATTGCCTGCTACCGGAGTTAACATTATAATAAAAGGAACTTCAAGAGGAGCTCAATCTGATTTCGATGGAAATTATGCCATTAAAGCCAGCCCAGGGCAAACGCTAATTTTTTCATATTTAGGTATGGAAACCCAGGAACAAGTTATTGGTACTTCCGCTACTATAAATATTACCATGAAAGAAGATGCGCAGTCCTTAGACGAAGTTGTAGTAACCGCAATGGGCATTGAACGTGCCGAAAAAACATTAGGTTATGCCGTTAGTTCAATAAAATCTGAAGATTTTGAAGAAGCAAGAGAAACCGATGTACTTCAAGCATTACAAGGTAAACTATCGGGGGTTCAAATTACCGGCGGCGGCGGCGGTGTAGGAACTTCTACAAAGATAACAGTAAGGGGGCTTACTCGTATATTTGGAGATAATAACCCTTTATGGGTAATTGATGGGGTTCCTATATCAGATAGTAATAGTTCCGACGGTGGTATTTCAGGAGGAGCAAATTATGGAAACAGAGCCCAAGATATTAATCCAGATGATATTGAAACATTAACCGTACTTAAAGGTGCATCAGCCGCAGCTTTATATGGTTCAAGAGCATCTAATGGTGTTATTGTGGTAACTACTAAAAAAGGGAAAGGAAAAGGCGTAACCATTACCTATAGTTCAACCATGCGTTTCGATTCTCCTCTACGACTTCCAGATTTCCAAAACAGCTATGGCCCAGGTAGTTTAGGAGTTTATAGTGAGGCTGATGGCGATAATATAAAAGACGCCTCTAAAGGTTGGGGACCTGCAATTTCTAGCGGAACAGCCTACACAGATTATGCAGGTAATTTACAAACCTTTACATCGAATCCAGATCTTCAAAAAGATTTTTATGATTTAGGTTCAACTAAGGTAAATAGTTTTTCAATTTCAGGAACTTCAAACGAAGGAAAAAACAATTATAGAGTAAGTACTTCTTATAGTTCAAATGAAGGGATTTTACCTGGATCGTCTCTAGACAGATTGAATTTAGGACTTAAAGCAGGTTCTGAATTATCCGATAAATTAAACTCTGTATTCAGCATAAATTATATTAACACAGGTATAGATGGTGCAGTGGCAACAGGGGCAAATGACCCGAATATATTAACAAGTATTATAAATACTTTACCAAGAATTACCAATATAGATGTTTTTAAACCATGGGTAGCCGATGATGGAGTAACACAGCTATCTCCTGTTGATGCTGATGGAACCAATAACCCGTATTGGATTGTTAATGAAAATCAAAGAACTGCCGATACCGAAAGATTTTTTGGAAATGTGGCGCTTACTTATAGTCCTATAGATCATTTTTCTATGTTAGGAAGAGTAGGATATGATACCTATAACACAAAATATTTTAGAAATAATCATAAAGGAACCATTGGGCTTCTTGAAGGTAATTATAGACAATCTACTACAAGCAGAAACGAAATAACTTTAGATTATTTAGCAACTTATGATAATTCTTTTGAAGATTTTGATGTCACTTTAAGAGGAGGAATGCAATGGAACCAAAGAACAACTGATATTATTGGTAATATTGGTGAAACGCTTACCATCCCAGAACTTTTTGCCCCAGGTAATGTAGAAAGTAATGTCCCTTTTAACAATTATTCTCAAACACGTGTTTTTGGAGCTTTTGGAGATTTTACAATGACTTATAAAAAATGGCTTACCTTAAATGCAACCGCTAGAAACGATTGGTCTTCTACATTACCAGAAGCTGATAACAGTTATTTCTACCCATCTGTAGCGTTAAGTTTTATTTTTTCCGATGCCTTTAATATTAAGAGTAATATTTTTAGTTATGGTAAATTAAGAGGGAACTGGGCTAACGTAGGGAGTGATACAAGCGCATATCAATTAGATTATTTGTACTATCCTCAATCAAGTTGGTATGGACAATTTAGTACAGGAGGAACATTTCCTTTTGATGGTCAGCTCGCTTTTTCTGGTCCAAACTCCCTACCAAATTCAAACTTAAAACCAGAAAATCAATTAAGTAAAGAAATTGGTATTGAATTAGGATTTTTTAAAAACAGATTTACAGTAGATGCAACTTATTATAAGACTAATACTACCGATCAAATTATAGCATTATCTACCTCGCCTTCTACAGGGTATAGTTCTGCTTGGACTAATTTAGGAGAAATCTCAAACACAGGTTTTGAACTGGAATTAGGAATAAAACTGATTAGAGCTAAAGGGTTTAAATGGGACGTAAATTACAATTTTACAACCAATGAAACCATTATTGAAGATTTAGGCGACTTAGGTGTATATACTATGGCGAGTACCTATAACGGTTTAACAGTAGCTGCCGGAGAAGGACAAAGTATAGGCCTATATGGAAATAGATTTGCTAGAGCTGTAGATGAAAACGGAGATACTATAGAAGATCAAATACTAGTAGGAAGTACCGGTTTACGTTATGAAGGTAATACAGAACGCTTAGGAGACATAATGCCAGACTTTACTATGGGGCTTACTTCTGTATTTAGTTATAAAGGATGGAGACTCTCCACAACTTTCGACTGGAAAGAAGGCGGTGTTTTGTATTCGCAAACCGTATCTAATCTAAGAACTAGTGGTTTGGCCGCAGAAACAGCTGTAGATAGAGAAACACTTTTTGTAGACCCCAACACCTTTGTTGATAATGGAGATGGCACTTACTCTGAAAACACAACACCAATACCAAGCGTTCAAAGTTATTGGAGTAATTATTCTGCCGCCAGAATTCATGAAAGCAACACGTTTGATGCTACTTATATAAAATGGAGAGAGTTAGCCTTGTCTTATTCATTAAATAAAAAACAGTTAAAAAAGACACCTTTTAGCAGTTTAAGATTTAGTCTGCAAGGAAGAAACATAGCCATTTTTAACACGAGTATTCCTCATATTGATCCTGAAACAAATTTGTTTGGCTCAAGCAGTAATGGAGGAGGTATAGAATATAATGGTTTGCCTTCAACAAGTAGTATTGGGTTTGGTGTAAACGTTAAATTTTAAATAAGAAAAAGATGAAAAATACAATCATAAAAACAAAGTATTTATTAATATTATCGATAATTATATTCAGCTTAAACGGATGCACTAAGAATATCACAGATATTAATGAAGATCCATTAGCAGTAACAACAGTACCTCCTTATCTTTTATTTCCAGAGGTCATAGTGAATATGTCTTCACAAAGAGTTATTGAATTTGCAGGTTCTAATATGCACGCCCAACAATGGGCAGGTAGTGGTGGCACCTGGAGAAGTAGAAGTAGATATACACTTGGTGTACCCTCAGTAAATAACGCATGGACCAACTGGTATACTACCTGTTTAAAAAATTTATCTTTAGTAGAATTATTAGTTGAAACAGATTATCCAGATGACATATATATTGTTGCTCAAGCAAAAATATTAGAGGGTTTTATTTATTCTAATATCACGCAAGTATGGGGTGAAGTTCCTTTTACTCAAGCAGGAAATCCAGCAGAATATCCATATCCAGTGTTCGATTCTCAAGAAACTGTAATGGAGGGTATCGTAACTTTAATGGATGAGGCTATTGCAATTTTAGAACAAGATGTAGATTCTAATATTGTTGATGATTTAATTTTTGAAGGCGATAAAGCAGCATGGATTCGTTGGGCAAATTCATTAAAGTTAAAAATGCTTATGTTTATGGCAAACAAAAAGCCTAGTGAAGTTTCTAGTAGACTTCAGGAGGTAGCAAATAGCGCATTAATCTTCACTAACGACCAAGAAGCCAAATTACAATACAGTTCTGAAATTGGTAACGAAAACCCTAAATATACTTTTATAAATAATTTTTGGGGAGGAAATATTAATTTATGGTACGCAGGAAGCCCACTAGTAAACCTTATGAACGATTTAGACGATCCCCGTAGAGCAACCTATTTTGATCAAAATACAAATGGTGTTTATGTTGGTTTAGTTCAAGGATTTACAGGTGTCGCATTTGCTTCAAAAATAAATGTAAACAATATTCTAGCAGACACACCTGATAGATACTCAACAGCATCTGAAACCTACTTTTTATTAGCAGATGCTGCTGCAAACGAATATATTTCTGGAGGTTTAGCTCAAGCAAACACATGGTTTCTAGAAGGCGTTACATTGGCTTTAGATTATTTCGATGGTTCTCTAGGAGAGATTTCACAAACAGATAAAGATACCTACATCGCTAGTTTACCCGATTTATCGACTTTAACAAAAGAAGAGGCTTTGGATTACATTAACGATCAGCATTATATCGCTTTATTTGGTAACGGAATAGAAGCATGGAATTTATGGAAAAGAACAAAGTCGGTTGATTTTGATGTCCCTAACCTTTCTGGAGCAACAGATATAATCAGAAGATATACATATTCTAGCAATGAAGCCGCAGCGAACATAAACATACCTACAGAAGTAACTATCGAGGATCCTATGTGGTTCGAAAAATAAATAGAGCACACTCCCTTTGTTCTGTTAATAGTGAGCCAGTAGATTTTAGACTTTGAATTAGTTTTGTTTCATAAGGAAATAAAAATCGCTGGCTTATTTAATTCGTATTTTAACTGTCTATATTTCAGGAAAGCACCACTTATAAAAACAGGTTAACACAACTTAAACCTTACCAAATGAGAATTTTATTAACATGTATTTCTTTATTTTTTTTATTTCTTTCTTGCGGAAATAAAGCCGCCTCCCTAAAAAATGAAGGCCCTACAAAAAAGCCCAATATCATCTTCTTATCGATAGACGATTTAAGAGCCGATCTTGGAAGCTATGGCAATAGCGAAATAAAAACACCAAATATAGATGCCTTAGCAGGAACCTCCATGGTCATGTTAAACACACATTGCCAAGCTGCAGTTTGTGCACCATCGAGAGCAAGCACCATGTTAGGCTATAGACCAGATTCTACCAGAGTTTGGCATTTAGGCGACAAGTTTAGAGAAATTAATCCGGAAGCAGTTACCATGCCGCAATACTTCAATAAAGCGGGATATTATACGGTTAATATTGGTAAAATTTTCCATAATTATATGCCGGATTCTATTTCTTGGGACGAACCAGATTTAAAACCACATCCTTACAATACTAAAGCCTACGCATTGCGCGATGCTGAAACTTATTATTACACTGAAGAAGCTCTAGAAGATCAAAAAACAAAAAGAGCACTTTTATTAGAAAAAAGAAAAGGTCAAAAAGTATATGGCGATGGCTGGAATCGAGGCCCTGCAATAGAAGCAGCAGATGTTCCGGACTCACTATATTTTGATGCTATGCAAACACAATTAGCATTAGAAACCATAGATAGAATTAAAGACAAAAATGAACCATTTTTTATGGGACTTGGGCTTTACAGACCACACCTGCCTTTTGTAGCACCAAAAAAATATTGGGATCTTTACCCTGTTGGATCTGTTTCACTAGCAGCCAACCCAAAATTACCCAAAAATGCGACAGTAATGTCTGCTAATTCTAATTATGAATTAAGAGCATACACTAATCCTTATAAAATTGGACGCCCAGAAGATACCCCAGTTCCAGAAACCTATGCCGATTCTCTAAAAAGGGGCTACTATGCTAGTGTAAGTTACATTGATGCTTGCGTAGGAAAACTAATAGAAGGATTAAAAGAAAGAGGTCTTTATGAAAATACCGTTATTGTACTATGGGGCGACCACGGCTGGAAATTAGGCGACCATAATGGATGGGGAAAAATGACTAACTTTTATATCGACACCCATGTACCATTAATTATAAAAGAAGCTTATCAAACAGAAGGAAAACGTATTGAAGCTCTTTCAGAATTAGTAGATATTTTCCCAACACTTTGCGATTTAACAGGTTTAGATAAAGCTGATTATTTACAAGGTACTAGTTTAATTCCTGTTTTTGAAAACCCAGATTTAGAATGGAAAGATGCTGTTTTTACACAGTTTAGAAGACGTGCACGTGTTTCTAAAGATGGTAACGAATACATGGGTTATTCCATGCAAACCAAGCAATACCATTATATTGAATGGTACCATTGGGATAATGATAAAAAATTGAAAGGCGATTTTGCTGATGTTGAATTATATAATCATTTTGTAGATAGTAACGAAACTGTTAATGTAGCTAAAAATTCCGAGCAGGAGGATATTGTTAAACGTTTATCTGCGCAATTGGCAAAAGGTTGGAGAGGCGCATTACCAAAAAGTAAATCTTAGAGATACAGTTAGAACCAAATAGAATTATCAAAATTTATATTTAATTATGAGAAAAAAAATAAAAATCCTCAATGCATTATGGCTTTTAGCTATTTTAGTTTTAAGTGGATGTAATCAGGAAAAAGGAAAATTAGCTAAAACTACACAGGTAAAAAGGCCGAATATTTTATTTATTCCAGTAGACGATTTAAGACCAGATTTGGGATGCTATGGAAACAGTATTGTAAAAACACCTAACATCGATAAACTCGCTAGTAATGGTGTTGTTTTTAATCGCGCTTATTGTCAGCAAGCAGTATGTACACCCTCTAGAACAAGTTTGTTGACGGGTTTAAGGCCTGACTCTACTCAGGTTTGGGATTTAAAAAAACACTTTAGAGATGTTTTACCAGATATTGTTTCATTACCTCAGTTTTTCAAAAATAACGGCTATCATACCGTAGGTTTAGGGAAAACATTTCATAATACGTTACAAGATTCTGTTGCTTGGAATGAATATTTACATGTCGATGGTTTTCCTTTCGATCCGGATGCTGTTTATATTAATCAAGAGAATTTAATTATTCAAAAAGAGCAAGAGCTTAATCGTGTAAAAAAAGGAACAGCTAAGTTCGATAAATACGGTTTTATTTATACAAAAGCCAATTCTATTGAAATGGCAGAAGTCAATGATGACGATTATTACGACGGTGCACAAACAACTATGGCACTGAAAAAAATGCGTGAATTAGGCGAATCAGATGAACCATTTTTCTTATCGGTAGGTTTCTATAAACCACACTTACCATTTACAGCTCCAAAAAAATATTGGGATATGTATAATAGTGAGGATATTCCTTTGGCAACAAATCGATTTACTCCTAAAGATAGTCCGATTTTTAGTATGCATGGTGATGCAGAACTTAGAGGGTATTCTGAAAGACACGATTTACCAAAACCAAATGAAGCATCATTATCTGAAGCGGAGCAAAGGGAATTAATACATGCCTATTATGCTTGTATATCTTACGTCGATGTACAAATAGGTCGTTTAATGGATGAGTTAGAGCGTTCTGGGCTTATGGAAAATACGATTGTTGTTTTATGGGGAGATCATGGATGGAAATTAGGCGAACACAATGGTTGGGGAAAACAAACCAATTATGAAATAGATACTCGTGTGCCATTAATTATAAGTGGTAATAACGTTAACGGAAAAGGTAAAACAAGTAAAGCCTTAACCGAGCTCGTTGATATCTACCCAACACTTTGCGATGTAACTGGCTTTGAAGTGCCTAAACATTTACATGGAACAAGTTTAAAACCTTTATTAGAAAACCCAGAAGCTAGTGTTAAAGATGCTGCATATAGTCAATTTCTATTAGGGCGATATGGTCCAAAAGCACTCAGAGGTATTGAAAGAATGGGTTATACCGTTAGAACAGATCAATACCGTTATGTGGAGTGGTATGAGTGGAAACCAGAGAGTAAAACACGAGGTGATTTTATAACAAGTGAACTTTTTGATCATGAAATAGATGCTCAGGAGAATATTAATATTGCTAATAATTCTGAAAATAAAGTAGTTATAGCGCAAATGGCAAAAGTGTTAAGCAAAGGGTTTAATAATTAATTTATTTTTTTCATGGCTCTACTAAAAAAACAGCTATATTGTTTAGTGCTTTTAGTGGCTATAGCATGTAATAAACCTATAGAAAAGATTAAGGTTTTAAATGAAAAATCAAAAATGAAGCGAAAAGAAATGAAAACCCTTGGGCTAATAGGTGGCACCTCTTGGCACTCTACAATCGAGTATTATGCGGCAATTAATCAATCTATCAACGATTATTATGGGAATAACACCAATCCGCCATTATTAGTTTATACGCTCAATCAGGCTGAGGTTCATAGGTTTCAAAAGGAAGATAAATGGGATTCTATAGCTGGTATGTTGACGGAAGCTGCATTAAGCCTTAATAGAGCAGGAGCAGAGTCTGTTATGTTTTGTGCCAATACTCCACATAAAGTATATCAAACCGTGCAGGGGCAATTAGATTTTCCGGTAATACATATTGCAGATGCTACCGCTAAGGCAATTCACAATAAAGGTATTAAAAGTGTTGGTTTTATAGGAACTATTTACTCTATGGAATCCGATTTTGTAACCCAAAGAATTGCTGATAACGGTATAGAAGTTTTAGTTCCTGAAGATAAAGTTGTGTTGAATGAATTACATAGAATTATACAAGAAGAACTTACTTATGGAGAAGTTAAATCCGAATCGAAAGCCTATGTATTAGCGGTTATTCAGGGTTTTGTGGATAGAGGAGCAGGAGGAATTGTTTTAGGTTGTACTGAGTTTCCTTTAATGATTTTTGATGAAGATTTAGATATTCCGGCTTTTAATACCACAGACATTCATGCCATGGCAGGCGTAAATTATATTCTAAATAAATAACTAATGTTTTAAGAAAATCAAACCATCTAAACATCCCTTTACAGTCATTCTGTAAAGGGATGTTTTTTTATCATATATAATAAATTTAGATCTTTATATTTAACTTAAGCATAAATTTATAACTTGTCATTTAAAATACAAACACCAAAAAATGACAGTCTTTTTCAGAATACAAGAAAGTGTTTCAAAAGCATTTGGTTTATTTATCCTTTTGTTAATTTTTGTGTCATCTTGTAAAGAAAACAAAGATGAAAGTGTTGTGAAACCTAAAGAGCAACCCAATGTTATCGTTATTCTTATAGACGATGCTGGTTATGCCGATTTTGGCTTTATGGGGAGCCAAGATTTAGAAACACCAAATATTGATGCTCTAGCAAAAAGTGGTGTTATTTTAACTGATGCTCATGTAAGCGCTACCGTTTGTGCTCCATCTAGAGGGGGCTTAATGACAGGTAAATATCAACAACGTTTTGGTTTTGAAGCTAATGGAACAGGCTTTGGTAATCCTGGTGATATTGGCCTTTCGGATGATGTTTCTACAATGGCCGATGTGTTTAAAGCCAATGGATATAAAACACTAGCTTTAGGGAAATGGCATTTAGGAGCAGATAAAAGTGATCATCCAAATCAAAGAGGTTTCGATGAGTTTTTTGGTTTCGAAGCCGGGAGTCGTTCCTACTTTTCTTATAAAAATCCTAAGAAAGAAAAAATGCTTCAGCATAATAGTAAACGAGTTATGTTCGATGGGTATTTAACCGATGTTTTAGGAGATCAATCTGTAAAGTTTATTGAAGAAAATAAAGCGCAACCCTTTTTTATGTATTTGGCTTATAACGCCGTGCATACACCAATGGAAGCCAAAACGGAGCATTTAGAAAAGTATAAAAATCATCCAAGACAAGAATTGGCAGCCATGACTTGGTCTTTAGATGAAAATATAGGGAAGCTTCAACAAAAATTAAAAGCATTGGGCTTAGCAGATAATACACTTATATATTTTTTAAGTGATAATGGTGGAGCGGCAAATAATAGTTCTAGCGGCGGACCTTTAAAAGGTTGGAAAGGTAATAAGTTTGAAGGCGGACATCGCGTGCCTTTTATTGTGAGTTGGCCTAAAATCATTAAAGGTGGTCAAACGTTTGGTGGCTTATCTTCATCTTTAGATATTTTCACAACATCTTTGGCCGCAGCAAACATTAAAAAGGCCGATGATTTAATTTTAGACGGAACCAATTTATTGCCGTATTTAAAAGGAGAAAAAACAGGAAATCCGCACGATAAATTATTTTGGAGAAAACTGGAAGAAGCTGGAGTTAGAATAGGTGATTATAAAATGGTGAGATTGCAAGATTTTGGAGCAACGCTTTATAATTTAGAAAATGATTTAGGGGAAACCACAGACTTAAAAACATTCAAAAAGGAAGAGTATCAATTATTACAAAATGAATTGAAGCTGTGGGAATCTAAAATGATGGATCCGTTATGGATTGAAGAACGGAGTTGGATGGATGTTACGCACCACATTCATAAACAATTAATGCAGAACGAAAAGGTATTATATTCTAATCCTACGCAAATGAAAACGGTACTTTCTAAAAAGTAATGGCGCTATGATGATATTTTTTCTAGATTAGTACGACTTTTACGTTCTAGCTGGTAAAATGATGTGTTTAAGATTAATAAAACGAGTAGTATAATTACATCGTAATAATATTGGCTTATCTTGCGGCCGTTTTAATTGTAGTTGCTACAATTAGCATAAAAGTTATAATCATGAAGAATAGTAATATTAGCGAAGATCAAGTCGCTCAAATTAATAAAGTAATAGAGAATTATTTTAATACAAATACGGAAAAAAACTCTATTCCGGCTAAGGATATTATGTCCGATTTAATAGAGGCAGGTGTTTTTACAAAAGACACAAAAAAAGGGTTACCGCTTCGTAAGGTTTTTAGAGCTTTAGATAAAGAAAAAGCATTAGATAAAATTCCTGCTGTACATGCAGAACGTACAGAAACAGCTGTTTATTGGTATTTATTAAGAGAAGGAGCAGAGTTTGTACCGAATGAAGCTATTGGTGCGGTTTCTAAAAAAGAAAAAGCTCAAGAAACTAGAGAAAATAGTGATGAGTTTTATGTTTTAGACCTATGCGATGAGGTGCTTAACGAAAAAGCATCGCGTAAGCATACCTTTCCTTTTTTACTAGGAGATATGCATAAAAGAGGAAAAACAAGAACGAAATTGCCTTTAGCAGCTTTTTATAAAGAAGCTAATTTAGTTATAGAGTTTTTAGAAAAGGAAAGTGAAGCCGATCAAGATGAAGAGAAGCTAAATGTAATGACGGTTAGTGGTATAACTAGGGCTGAACAAATAAAAAAATATAATAAAAGACGTAGAGACGTACTTCAAAAGAAAGAAATCCATTTAGTTGAAATTGATTATGCCGCTTTTGAAAATGATAAAGAAAATCGTTTAGTACGTAATAAAGAACAAGATATATTACTTTTGAAAGAGTTACTTAATGCGTATATAAAATAATTTTAATTCATATTTTATCCAGAGTTTTTCGAGAACTAGAATAGTTTTAAATGAAAAATATTAGAGCCTATATAGAAGAGACCATAACGGTAAATGATACCGATTGGACGTTGTTTTCATCTAAATTAATTAAACGCGAGTTTAATAAAAAAGATAAACTTACCGAAATTGGTCAGGTGGAGAACTACATCTCTTTTATAGAATCTGGTATTGCACGTTTTTTAATTCCGAAGGAAGATAAAGAGAAAGAAATCACTTTCGGGTTTTGTTTCGAAAATGAATTTATAAGCGCTTACGATTCGTTTTTAACACATAAACCATCGCTCTACCAAATAGAGGCGCTTACCAATATGGTTATTTGGAGTATTTCTTATGAAGATTTACAAGAGGTATATCAAAAAAGTTTTGTTGGTAATGTTATAGGGCGTATGTCCTCAGAACGTTTATTTCTTATAAAATCTAAACGAGAGCAATCGCTTTTAAATGAAACTGCAGAAGAGCGTTACCTTAAGTTATTTACAGAGCGCCCAAACTTAATAAAAGAGGTGCCTTTAAAATATATAGCTTCGTATATTGGGGTTACAGCACAGGCTTTAAGCCGAATTAGGAAACGAATTTCTTAACCTAGGTTCATTGTAATTTCCATAAAGTAATAAGACCTTTGTTATCTAAACAAAGATTATGAGTATTCTTATTTTTATTATCATTTTATGGTATACAGGTTTGTTTTTTCAAACATTCTTTTTGCATCGTTATGCGGCGCATCAAACCTTTACCATGTCTAAAATAGCAGAGCGTATATGTTTCTTTTTAACTTGGGTTTTTCAAGGTTCTAATTACTTAAGTGCTTATGGTTATGGCGTTATGCATAGAATGCATCATGCTTATGCCGACACAGAAAAAGATCCGCATTCGCCTAAATATGATGCCAATGTGTTTTCTATGATGTGGCGTACAAAAAACATATATCAAGACATAAATCAAAAACGAATTGAGGTTGCCGATAAGTTTACCAAAAACGTTCCGCAATGGGAGTCTTTCGATAAATTTGCAAGTTCTAGAGTGTCTCGATTAGTTTGGGCTGCATTATACACTGTGTTTTTTATTTTCTTTGCAACTGCTTGGTGGCAATGGTTATTTTTACCTGTAGCTTTTTTAATGGCACCAATACACGGCGTAATTATAAATTGGTTTGCTCATATTTATGGGTACAGAAATTTTAAAGTTGCCGATACGTCTAAAAACTTATTGCCATTCGATTTTTTAATGATGGGTGAAGGTTATCATAACAATCATCATTCTCACAGTGGACGTGCAAATTTTGGAGTGCGTTGGTTTGAGGTTGATATTACGTATTGTATTATGGTTGTTTTAGATAAACTACATATTATTAAATTGAAGAAAGCCGTTAGTTAGTAAATTCGGTATTATATAGCAAAAACAAAAAAGCAACCTAATTAGGTTGCTTTTTTGTTTTATGTAGATATAAAATATGTTACTGGGTTTGCACGACACTTTGATCAGGACTAATCAATATTTTATTCAAAACTCTTTGAATATCTATGTTGTCTTGTTGAGGAATTAAAAAAGGTTCTAAATCTTCCGAAGTATTAATTTGCTCGTACTTATCGATAAAACCGTAACCTTTGTAGCTGCTGTTTTCAATTAAAATAAAAGCTTCTTCATTTTCATATCGTCCTTTTTGTTTTACAATCACATTTTTAGACATATTTTTAAGGTAATCTATAGCTTGTTTAACACGAAGATTATATAAGGCCATCGATTCTTTTTTATCACAAATACCTTTGCAAGATTGAATAGGGTAGAGCGAACAATTTGCAGTGCCTTCTTGTAAATGCGTGTATTTTGGACACAAATTAAACTGTTTACAAAGTACCTCTAAGTAATGGTTACATTCTTGAATACTATATAATATTTGTATGGCATTTGGCGTCGATTTTAGCGTGTTGTAAGCTAAATGTAATATGCCATTTCTATCTTGGTAACTGAATATAGCATACGCTTTAGGAGCACGTTTTGGTGCTTGATTGTATTTTGGAAGATGTTCCTTTAACGCGGCATCTTCCATAAGTAATGCAATGGTTTCACTACCTGAAAGCTCGTAATCTACATCGGTTAATTCTTTAGATAAATTAATCTCTTTTTCTGCTTTACTCGAAAAATGACTTAACACGCGTTTTTTTATGTCTTTAGCTCTACCTACGTAGATAATAGCATCGTTTTCATCTTTAAAATAGTATATTCCAGTAGTACTTGGTAACTGATCGAAAGTTTCTTGTTTAAGATGTTTTGGTACTTTTGTCTCTTTAGTAGCTTTCTTTAAAAAAGACTCAATAACTTCTGCTGCTGTAGGTTGTTTTAGCAGTATTTTAAATAGAATAACAGTAGCTTCAGCATCGCCTCTTGCGCGGTGTCTGCCTACTATAGGAATATCTAATTTGGCACACAATTTACCTAAACTATAGGTTTTGTGACCTGGTAATAATTTTCTAGAAAGTCTAACGGTGCATAGTTTCTTTCTAACAAATTTTATATCTATTGCCGCAAATTCATTTTGTATGGCGTTATAATCAAAACTCACATTATGCGCTATAAAAATGGCGTTTTGGGTAATCGATAAAATATCTTCTGCAATTTCTGCGAATGTTGGTGCTTTAGCAACCATCAAATCGTCAATACCTGTTAAATCGGTAATGTATTCAGGGATTAACTGTTGAGGATCAACAAGCGATGTAAATTCATCTATTAACTCATCGTCTTCATATCTAAAAATAGAAATCTCAGTAAGTTTATTTCCTGGTCCAGCGGTTTCAACATCAATTACGGTATAAATCATTATGCTAATCTTTCTAAATTCTTATGGAATACTACACTATATTTAAATGAAGTGTTTTTTTTGTTGTACTACAAATGTAAGCAATAATTGCTTTAATATGTAGCTGCGAATTTTATTGTGAATGAAATATTTTAAAAATTAGATTTTGATAAATTTTGCAAAGGATTCAAATAGTTGGTTTTTATCGTTTTAAAGTAAAATGACCTTTAAATTGACGATGTTTTTGGCTAAAAAGTTCTTGAAAATCAACGGTGTACCAATAATCAGAAGATGGCATCGGGTAACCTTTAAAAGTGCCATCCCATCCTGGGCCAAAGGGATCTAAAATATTTAATAGTTTTCCGTACCTATCATAAATATAAATAGAAACATCTGTTTGGAATTCTTTAGATATGCCTAAAGCCAGCCATGTATCATTAAAACCATCTCCATTTGGAGTAAAGAATTTAGGAATACTAATAACTGAAATTTTCTCAGAATCTATACCACAACCATTTTGATCTCTAACGTAAATGGTGTGCAATCCACCCTCTATATTATTAAATATATTACTGTCTTGGTATGGTCCAAATTCGCTGTCTATAGCATATTCATTGTCTCCAATACTATTCTCGTTAAGATAAACGGTAACGGTTTGTATGTCCATAGCATCTATAATATCTACGCGATCTATGGTTGGTATAGTTGAAGGTGAAACAATAATATCTCTTGTTTTCGAACAGCCTTCTAAAGATGTTACAGTTACGCTATATGTTCCAATTTCGTTAATTTCAATTTCAGGAGTTGTTTCATTAGTGCTCCATAAATAAGTGAAATTATTTGTAGAACCCGTAATTAAACCAGCATCTAAGGTGATGGTCTCAGGGTAGGCATTTAGACAATAAATAGTTTCATGAGTAACTTCAATATTAGGTAAGCTATTTACAACTAGTAGAACTTCTTCAATATATGAACAACCTTCGTTATTTTCAACACGAGCGTAAATGGTTTGAGAATAAGCCTCAGTATTTTGATAATTATTTGCTAATAGATCTATTTGCTGTTCTGCATCTTGATAAGTTTCATAATAAGCTACATTAAAATTTTCAGTTGAATTTATTAAAACTTGAGGAGACGCTAAGCTTAAATTGAAGGTGTTTAATCCGTCTTCAGAATTTAATTCATCACAAACATATAATATGGCTGGCGTTAATTCTATAAAACTACTATTTAATGTAAGCGTTGTAGAATCGAAACAACCGGTAGTGTTATCAATTACCTTTACGTAAATGGTTTGCGGATTTGTAGTGTTTGTAAACGTTGCGTTTTGTTCGTTGGAATCATTGTCTAATTCGCTTTGGGATAAGTAGAAGTAAGTTGTAACGTTGGTGTTATTTGCTGTAACTTGATTGTCATAATCATGAAGATTAAATTGCATTAATCCATCGGCAATACCAGTATAATCACATTCTGTAATGGATGTTGCAATTACGTTTGGTAGAGGTAACTCTTCAACTTCAACATCAAATGTACCAATACAACCATCGCTATCTTCTAAAGTTACGCTGTAAGTTCCTGCAACGGAAACTTCAATGGATTGTGTGGTTTCTGTTGTGCTCCAGGTATACGTTGAGTAATTTGGCCCCATATCTAAAACCACAGAAGTGCCAGCGCAAAAGGTTGCTTTGGTTAGCGTTGGTGGGGTAATATGGATAGTCTCAATATTGAAACTCGTAATATTATCACATTTATCGGGAACAGATACTCGAACAAAAATAGTTTGCGAATTTGGATTTACATTTTGATGTGCTGTTGGATTTGGAATTTGGCTTTGCTCCAAATTAGCATCCATTCTGGTGTTAAAATATCTAAAAGTAGCTCCAATTTCGGTAGTAAATAAGTTTTCAAAAGACGTTAAATCGAATATGGCATAATCATCTAAATCATCGTCACATGATTCTAGTATTTCGGTAACCGTTTCCACGGAAGTGCTTGCTCTGTGTTGTATTTCCACGGAAGTGATATAGGCACAACCTAAACTGTTTTCTACTCGAACATAAACATCATGATTATTATTCGGGATGGTGTAAATACCGGAAAGTGCTGAATTTTGGTTTTCGGCATTGGTTTGCGAATTGTAATATTCAAAAGCTAAGTTCGCGGTGTTTGCAACTACTAAAGTGTTTAATTCATTAAGGTTGAAGCTGTAATTACCATCGAAATCGGTATCGCAAATTTCATAAGTATTTGGCGTTAATTCTATAAAACTACTATTTAATGTAAGCGTTGTAGAATCGAAACAACCGGTAGTGTTATCAATTACCTTTACGTAAATGGTTTGCGGATTTGTAGTGTTTGTAAACGTTGCGCTTTGTTCGTTGGAATCATTGTCTAATTCGCTTTGCGATAAGTAAAAGTGAGTTGTAACGTTGCTGTTGTTACCTGTAACTTGATTGTCATAATCATGAAGATTAAATTGCATTAATCCATCGGCAATACCTGTATAATCACATTCTGTAATGGATGTTGCAATTACGTTTGGTAGAGGTAACTCTTCAACTTCAACATCAAACGTACCAATACAGCCATCGCTATCTTCTAAAGTTACGCTGTACGTTCCTGCAACGGAAACCTCAATGGATTGCTTGGTTTCTGTGGTGCTCCAGGTATACGTTGAGTAATTTGGCCCCATATCTAAAACCACAGAAGTGCCAGCGCAAAAGGTTGCTTTGGTTAGCGTTGGTGGGGTAATATGGATAGTCTCAATATTGAAACTCGTAATATTATCACATTTATCGGGAACAGCCACTCGAACAAAAACAGTTTGCGAATTTGGATTTACATTTTGATGTGCTGTTGGATTTGGAATTTGGCTTTGCTCCAAATTAGCATCCATTCTGGTGTTAAAATATCTAAAAGTAGCTCCAATTTCGGTAGTGA
>NZ_SORL01000010.1:0-48093 GCF_004368925.1 Algibacter lectus | reverse complement strand
ATTTTGATGTGCTGTTGGATTTGGAATTTGGCTTTGCTCCAAATTAGCATCCATTCTGGTGTTAAAATATCTAAAAGTAGCTCCAATTTCGGTAGTGAATAAATTTTCGAAAGACGTTAAATCGAAAAAGGAGTAATTGTCTAAATCATCGTCACAGGCTTCTAAAGTTTCGGTAACAGTATTAACATTGGTAGATGTTCTAATACTGATATTAACTGCTGCAACAGCCCAACAATCAAATTGATTTTCTACTCGAATATATACAGTATGATTATCATTTGGAATGGCATAATTTGTAGTGTTAGAAATAGCTCCTGTTTCATTTTCAGCATTTGAGAATGAGGTGAAGTATGCGAACACTAGATTGGTGTGGTCTTGGATGATTAATGCATTTAAGTCGCTTAAGTCTAGCGTGTAAAATCCGTCGAAATCGGTATCGCAAATAGTATGACTGCTATCAATTAATTTAGGTGTAGCGAGTACTTTTAAAATAACGCGACCTATAGAAAAACAGCCCGTTAATGTATTGTCGAATCTAACAAAAATATTATCGGTTTCTGAAGCTGTATTGTGATTTTCGGGTGTTGAAATTAGAAAAGCTGTATTTGCGGTTTGTGCGCCTACTTCATCGGAGTAATAAGTAATATCAAGTCCTGTAGTATTGGCTAACATAGCCGGAATAGCAGTGGTTAAATCAAACTCTTCGGAAAGGTTAAAATCATCGTCGCAAGCCGTAAGTTCTGTGTCGTTTACAGTGATAGGAAAAGTGAAGTTTAATGTTATTTCAGCAATTGAAAAACATCCCGTGGTTCTATTTGTAACCCTTATATAAATAGTTTGCGGAACACTAGTAATTAGATATCTATATGAAATTGCTCCACTGTTATTAATAGCATTGTTTTCTGAAGTAAAATAACGGAATGTATGATTTGCAGGGTCAGAAATGATAGCGTCATGACTTAAGCGCAAGTCGTAATATTCGCTGCCATCGGTGAAGTTATCGCAAACGGTAACATCAATGTTGTTAACTACTGGTGAGGAAATTAAGCTGAAGTTAATGGCTCCAGAAATATCGCAACCATCTGGCGCGGAAAGATTAACAAATAGGGTTGTGGTGTTTGTAATATTCGCCGTAGTTATTGGTGTGTTTTTATTATTTGCATCATCTAAACTGTTGTAATACGTTAAATTGATGTTGTTTTGAGTTCCAATTATCTCTGAGTTGAAATTGGATAAATCAACATTGTTTTCAATACCATCATTTTCAAAATCACAAAGACTTAGCATATTAGATCGCAACTCGGGTATGGAGACAATTGTTATTTCTATTTCGGCTGTGTTATAGCATGTTGTGGTTGTATTATATAAACGAACAAAAACGGAATGGTTAGATGTTGCTAAATAATTTTCAGGTGTTGGTATTTGTGCTGTAGGTTCGCCTGTTTCTGCCTCCGCTTCGGTATTGTAAAAAGAAGCTTCGTAGTTTATAAAATTTGTGTTTACATCTGGTAAAGCATCATTTAAGTTAACTAATTCTTCATTATTGTTATCGCTGTCACAAGCTTCAATTTCGGCATCGTTGGTAGTTATTATTGGATAAAAATCGAATGTAATATCGGTTTCTGTTGTACAGCCGTCTGGTGTAGTTACAAAGACATTAATAATTCGTGTTGGTCCAATAATGTTGTAGGTTTCTGGTGAGCTAATGTCTCGTCCGTAAATGTCTTCATATTCGAAAATGGCACCTGTTTCTGTAGTGATGTCATCTTCATATTGAGTAATGTCATGTATTTCTCTGTTGTTACCAAATTCGTCGCAAATAGTTGCTAAAACCGGATTAAGAAGTATGGTGGTTTGAAAATCTAAATTAACTTCTTCTACTGTAGAATCGAGTTCGGTTCCTTCAAAAACTAAAGCAATACGAGCATAAAGCGTTGTTGGTGTGGTAATATTTATTTCAGTAATAGCACCAGTATTGGCGTCGGCATCGGTTTCTATAATATGATAGGTGACAACCATGTATCTAGAATCATCAAAACTAGAAATTAAGCTGTCATCATATGCGCTCAATGTTACTAATTCTTCGGAATCGTTATCGGTATCACAAATTTGAAAATCTCCATCGATAGCTCCTCCGGAAAATCCAACAGACTCTAATTCGATACTTCCTATGGTGATACAGCCAGAATCTGTATTGGTGAAAACAACAAAGACTTCGGTTTCAGGATTGGTAACCCCAAAATTAGCAGGATCACTTATTAAACTGCTCGAATCTTGTATTTGTGCTCCATTTTCAGAATCGTAATATTGAACAGTAATACCTGTTAAATCGGTTACCATATCATTGATAGATGTGGTTAAATCGAAAATAGTTCCCGTACTGACTTGGTTATCGTTTTGGACGGTTACACCATCAATATATGTGAAATTTATAGGGAAAACTTCAACACAACCATTTGATGTGTAAGATCGTACCCAAATTTGAGAAGCGCTATTTAAACGGTAAACTTCTGGGTCTATAGGATTGCTTGTGGCATTTGGATCAAAAGGATAAATGTTTCTTTCCGCCCAACTTTCATAAAGATGATAACTAAAGTTTAAAGTCGCGGTATTGTTCGATTGTACATCTGTTTCATGTTGTGTTAAATTGTAAATAGCAATATTAGAACAAAGCGTAACCTCAATAGGTGCAACAACGGGAACAGGATTAAGAACTATGGGTATTTCTACAATATTTGGGCAAGATTCATCGGGTTGAAGCGTTAAGCGAACAAAAACAGAATCGCCATTTGCAGCGGTTAGATTGGTTTGCGGATTTAGATTGTTTTCAGCTTCATTTTGATTTAAATGATACGTAAGTGTAGCGCTAGATTGGCTACCAATAATTTGCGTGGTGTAATCGGAAAATGTTATAATTTCTGAATTATCATTATCTACATCGCATTCTGAAATTTGATAGAGTTGTGAGGTTGCTAATTCTTCTAGATTAACGGTTAATGTACCTACATCAAAGCAACCAACGCCACGTTGTAATCTAACATATATGTTTTCTGTTGGGTTTGTTAATAGGTAGTTCTCTGGAGTAGGTATAGGGTTAGTTTCATTTTTTGCATCGTCTGGAGAATTATAATAACTCAACACTAAACCAGTTTGTGTACCAACCATTAATGGCGCATAGGTTGTTAAATCTATAGTCTCTTCTCCAACCAAGTCAATGTCGCATACGGTTTGCACATTGTCTATAGCTATTGGGTAAGAGAAATCAATGGTAATATCTATGGTATCTTCTAAAACAACATCTGTGCCAATACACATATCGTAAGTTACTCTAGCGGTATAACTTGTCGATTCTTCTGGGCAAATGGTTATTTGATCGCCTGTTGCAATGAGTGTGTTGCTAGCATCTCGCCATTGAACTACCGTTGTTGGAATTCCGTTTGGTGTAAACCGCCAAGCTTCATTAGTGGCGCTCCATATACCAGAATTTCTGTCGGTAGGCGTTGTTGCAGAAGTTCCATCTTCATTTTGAATTCCTATTAAAGCATTTTTTCGATAAGCTCCAGATGTTGTTTCGCAGTTAATTGGTTTGTCCTTGATATAAACATCAATAATATTTGAAGTTTCGTAGAGTACAATTTGAGTTGTAGACCTTGTGTTTTCGCAATTAAAATGGTTTAAGTTTTCGTAACTAATAACAAAGGTTCGTTGTGGAGCGGTGCCTGTAATATAGGTTTTAATTTCGCCACATTCGTTTTCTGGTGTGCTCGGGTCGTCGGTGCAACCAAATACATTGTTATCGTTTGTTAAATCGTGATAAGCACCAAATATAGCATTGGTTGGCATGGATGAGTTTGGTAAACTTCCTGAAAAATAAGGGCTATCTGCAAGAGCCAGTGTCGTGTTGAAACTGATTAGACCATTATCTCCAAGAATAAAGGAATTGAAACCTTCGTTATAAAAACAAAAATCGAAAGGTAAGGGGAAAACAGAACTCCATTTATCGTCAGCAGAAACGGTTACCGAATTCTCATTTGTTAAACCAGATAAGTTAGTAAAAGGTATACTGTTTACTTGGTAAGAAGTGGTTTCGTAAATAGTGGTATAATTGGCTTGTAAAACAAAACAACGGTCAGCATCCGTGGGATAATCACAATCTACCAAAATATCTGTTAAACCTCCCACATCGCTAATTTCAATTGAAGGGGTGATATTTTGTGAAAAAAGTATGCTTGGTAGTATTAGGGATATAAGGAGGGACCTATAGTGCCACATATAATTATCTTGATTATTTTAATAAAAAAATAAATATATGGAAAATAAGATTTAACAAAGCTTTAAGTTTTCTTTGTTCGACGTATCTCGTTTTATAGGTGTTGTATTGATTGGTTTTTGAGGAGTGGTTGACGTTTAATATTGCGGTGTTTTAGTTTTGAATACGGAATTTGGAATTATTGGCTCTTTTGGATAAGTAACATGTTGTGTTTTCTAAAGGTATAGGTGTTAGGTTATTATAAAGTTAGCCCGTTCTATATCAACTTCATTGTTGGTGCTTTTAAGGTGTAGTGAAATAAAGTGAAAATTTATATTAATTTGTAACCTATAAAGTTGTTCTTTTTGTAGGGTTTAAAAAACACATAAAAACTAACATAGTGATAAAATAAATAATAGAAAAAACAGTATAAGTAGCTGTACCACCAACGGTAGGAGATACAGGTAATATTAATATAGACATATTTAACATATACTGTAACAGCCAAACGCAAATGCCGCTTTTAGTTTTTGAATAAACAAAAGTGCACATACCTGCGGCTCCTAGCATATTAAATAATAAAGGTATTATTGGTAGATCAGTAATAACACCTGCGTTTAAATAAACGACAGGAACCCACCATAATGTCCAGAAAAAGCCAACTATTTGACTTGCGTAAAATGGTTTTGTGATTTTTGATAATTCACGAACAGAATAGCTTACCCAAACAACTTCACCTACAAAAGCCCAAATTAAAATAACAAGGCTGCTTCTTAAAGTTATAGCTGTATGATCAAATTTTAAAAAACTATTATAATCACCTTCATAATACAGACCTTTTAGTATTAGCGTTATTGAAGCTATTGTTAATGCAAATAATAGACTAAATAAATACCATTTAGGATTTACTCTCCAGTTTAGCATAGGTTTAAAAATGTTTTTTATGCCTTCTATGCCTCTTGTAAATTTAACAATAATAATAAGTAACAATAAAAGAGAGTAAAAACGACCATGTGTATAAGCAAAACCAGGAATCAACCCTTTAATTCTGGCATAAACAATAATTGTACATATAATGGGAGCTAGAATTAAAAACACCCAAATCTCATTTTTTTTAATAAATTCTTTCATAATAAATTCAAAACTAATTTTCAAAAGCAATGATAATACCGTTATTAAAATAGAGTAAAATCTGATAAAATAATCAAACTTAACAATTAGTTTATCGGATTTTATAGTATTTACGAGAGGAAATTGTTGCCTTTTATTTGATATGTATTATTCTTGTATCAAGAAAATTGATACTCTCGAAATAATACAAATAATATCAATTGCTGCAAATATAACTAATTAATTAATGGGTAAGTATTCTTTACTAATTTCGACTTGGTAAAGTGTGTTTTTCCAATTTTAGATGCAAAATACTTTCATGATTTGGAGTGTTAAAGGCATTTCTTTCTAAGTAAAAAGAGTATTAAAAAATATAAAGTAAACCATGAAACCTGCTTATAATATCTTAGGACCTACATTGGAGTATCCAAAATCAACTCTTCATGAACTTTTAGAGAAGCAGGCTATAGCTTACCCTAAAGCCGTAGCTTTAGAGTTTGATAATGAAAAAATTTGTTACGGTAAGTTACAAGAAGATATAAATAAAACAGCCCATTACTTATGGAGTAAAGGGGTTCGTCCTGGTCAGATTATAGCTATTTCATTAGACAGGTCTCCTGATTTAATTGCTTCTATTTTTGCTGTTTTACAATGTGGTGCTGCTTATGTACCTATTGACGCTAGTTACCCCACACAGAGATTCGAAATGATTATTGCTGACTCAGAAGCAAGCTATATCATTTGCAAATCGACTAAAAATGATCTTTCAGATACGTCTAAAAATATTTTCATTGAAGACATTATTGAAGGCAGAAATGATAATTCTTCAAAATCTCTTGATTTAATAGTACAACCAATATCGGTTGCTTATATAATTTACACTTCGGGTTCTACAGGCAAACCCAAAGGTGTTCAAGTTTCTCACCTTAATACTATCAATTTAGTTTATTCTATGGGTGTAGAACCAGGAATTAGTAGAGAAGATAAAATTTTCGCCCTTACTACCATTTCATTTGATGCTATGGTAATGGAAGTTTTTCTTCCATTACTTCATGGGGCTTCTATTGTTTTAGTTGATGAAGAAACAAGACTTGATGGTGAAATACTATTAGAAAAAGCTTTAAAAGATAATATTACCATGATGTGGGGAACTCCAAGCATCTGGCAAATACTTTTAGATTCTGACTGGAAAACACCTTTAAAAATTAAAGCATTAATTGGTGGTGAACCTGTACCATTAAATTTAGCTACTAAACTCCTAGACCTTTGTAGCGAATTATGGAATATTTATGGCCCAACTGAGACTACTGTTTGTGCTTTTCTGACAAAAATTTCTAAAGGAGATACTCAAATTGCAATCGGAAAACCTGTTGCAAACACACACGCTTATTTAATTGATAAAAAAGGAAACCATGTAAATGAAGGAGAAATAGGTGAAATTGTAATTGGTGGTGATGGTGTATCATTAGGTTATTTAAATAGACCCGAACTTAATACTGTATCATTTGTTGATGATCATTTTGTTGCAAATAATAAAATGTATTTTTCTGGCGATTTAGGGAAGCTTTTACCTAATGGACAAATGCAATGTTTAGGGCGTAGAGATCAACAAGTAAAAATAAGAGGGCATCGAATTGAATTAGGGGAAATTGAAAAAGTTATTGAAACACTGCCAAATATTAAAAAAAATGCAGTCTTAGTTAATAATTTAAAAAGCGGAGAACCAAGATTAGTTGCCTATTTACAATCTGCAACAGCTGATCAAGACTCGAATATTGTTCGGAATCAATTAGAAGAGATTCTTCCTGAATCTATGATTCCTTCAATTTTTATTTGGTTAAACGAATTTCCAATTACTACAAATGGTAAAATTGATAAAGAAAAATTACCACAACCAGAATATGTAAGGCCAGATTCTGCACCACTTTTTAGAAAGCCGCGTACAAAATTAGAAAAAGATATAGCATCGATATGGAGTGACCAACTTCAGGTGCCAAGCATAGGTATTGATGATAACTTTTTTGAAATGGGAGGAACATCGCTACTTACACAAAAAGTAGCGACCTTAATGAGGAAGCGTTTCAAACTAAAAATACCAGTAACAAAAATTTACCAACACCCTACTATTAAAGAAATAGCAGCGTATATTGAAAATGACGGTAAAACAGCGTCTTCTATTGATTATTCAAAATCAAAAAAGAATAAAACATCTAGTGATGTAGCTATTATTGGTATGTCGGGGAGATTTCCTGGAGCTGAAACAATCGAAGAGTTATGGGAAGTTCTTAAAAATGGAAAAGAAACTACATCATTTTTTACTTCTGAGGAACTTGATAATTCTATTTCAGAATCTTTAAGAAATGATCCACTTTATGTAAAAGCAAGAGGGATTGTACCATCTGTTAAAGAATTTGATGCTAAGTTTTTTGGTCTAAACCAAAAGCTAGCTGAAGCAATGGACCCGCAACAACGTTTATTTTTAGAAATAGCTTGGGAAACTCTTGAACAGTCAGGTCACCTACCTAAACATTACAAAGGAAGTATTGGAGTTTATGCGGGTACGGGCACAAATACCTATTATAAAAATAATGTACTGCCTAATAAAGAGTTGCTAAATAAAGTTGGTGTACTTCAGGCAAATACTGTTAATGAAAAAGATTATATATCATCGAGAACTGCATATCATTTAAACCTTAAAGGACCTGCTGTAAGTATACATTCTGCTTGTTCAACATCATTGTTAGCAATAGCTGAAGCTGCAGATGCGATTAGAAATGGTCGTTGTGATGTTGCTCTGGCAGGAGGCTCAAGTATAACAGCCCCTATTCATAGCGGACATCTTTATCAAGAAGGTTCTATGCTTAGTCCTGATGGTCATTGCCGTTCTTTTGATGAAAAAGGAAAAGGCACCGTATTTAGTGATGGTGCTGGTGTAATTCTTTTAAAAAGTTTGGAAGATGCTAAAACAGATGGAGATATTATTTATGGAGTTATAAAAGGTGTTGGTATAAATAATGATGGTGGAAATAAAGGAAGTTTTACTGCGCCAAGTACTGAAGGTCAAGCTGGCGCTATATCTAACGCATTGATTGATGCCGGTGTACAGCCTTCTGAAATTAGTTACATTGAAGCTCATGGTACTGCAACACCTATTGGTGACCCAATAGAGATTGAAGGACTAAAAATGGCTTTTGGAAAACAGCCTGTTAACGGGTATTGTGCTATTGGAACTATTAAAAGTAATATGGGCCACCTTACTGCTGCAGCTGGTGTTGCTGGTGTAATTAAGACAATATTATCACTAAAAAATCGTCAAATTCCCCCATCATTAGGTTTTGAGAAACCAAATCCATCTATTGATTTTGAAAACAGCCCGTTTTACGTTAATAACAAATTAAACGCTTGGGAATCTGATGGTCTCAGAAAAGCAGGAATTAGCTCTTTTGGTGTTGGAGGAACAAACGTGCATATCGTTGTCGAAGAATATGAAAATGAACAAAAAGTTTCTAGTGCTTCGCGATCGTTACAGGTTCTGCCTTGGTCGACTAAAACACAAAATAGTTTACAAGGGTATCAATCTGAATTAGGGAATTATTTAAAAACAAATACTGATTTTTCCCTTGCTGACGTTGCTCATTCTTTAGTCAATACTAGAGATTCGTTTGCAAATAGAGGATTTATAATCGCTGAGAATACAGAAGATGCTTTTCATAAATTATTATTATTAGACGACAATAAAAACATTAAAACACATTTACTAAATATTACCTCTAGTGAATTAGCTTTTTTATTCCCAGGGCAAGGTGCACAATACCTTCAAATGGGTAAATCGCTTTATACTGAAGAAAAAGTATTTAAAGAAGCTGTAGACAAATGTGCTGACTTATTAAAGTCTTATATAAAATTAGACATAAGACAAATAATTTACCCTGAAGAAAATTCAGAAGAAGCTGAATTAAAACTAAAAGACACAAAATACACACAGCCTGCATTATTTGTTGTAGAGTACGCACTTTCACAACTATGGATGAGTTGGGGGGTAAAGCCAACATTACTTTGTGGCCATAGTGTTGGTGAGTTTGTAGCAGCTCACTTAGCAGGTATATTTACTTTAGAAGATGCGCTACACCTTATCACAATGCGTGGTAAACTAGTCAGCGAACTTCCGGGTGGTAGCATGCTATCAGTTCGATCTAACATTGAGCTAATTAAAAACATAATTCCTGAAACACTGTCAATTGCGGCTATTAATTCAGATCGATTAATTGTAGTGTCAGGACCTGATAAAGAAATTGAAAGTTTTTCAAAAGTTTTAGATGTAGAAAATATTGCTAATAAGCTTTTATTAACGAGTCATGCGTTTCACTCTACAATGATGAATCCTGTTTTAGAAATTTTTGAAGCAGAGGTAAAAAAAATAACATTAAATGTACCTCGATTACCTATAGTATCCACAGTAACTGGAGATTGGTTAACTGATGCTGAAGCGACAAGTTCAGAATATTGGACGAATCACTTAAGAGCAACCGTAAACTTTTCGGGAGCCATGGAAACTGTTTTAAAACTAGAAGATCCTTTATTGCTAGAGGTAGGCCCTGGCCGAGCGTTAACAACTTTGTCAATGCAAAAAACAGGTTTAAAATCTTTAGCTTCTATTGCTAGCTTATCATTTCCTAAAGAAAATGAAACAGCTCACCATTCTGTATTGCATGCATTAGGTACTTTATGGCTACATGGAGTAGAACCTAACTGGAATTCTTTTTATGGTGACCAAACTAGACAAAAACTTTTATTACCATCATACGTATTTGATCGTAAACCTTGTTGGGTAGAGCCTTTATCTATCGAATTAGATGCTATTAAACAAATCAATAATATAGTAAATACCGAAGATCAGTCTATTGATCTAGTGCGTAATACCGAATATAAATTTATGAGAAAACCTATCCTTCTAAATAAAATATCAGAGATTATAGAAGAAAACTCTGGAGTTGAAATTGAAGCTAATGATTTTAATCACAGTTTTTTAGAACTTGGTTTAGATTCTTTAGTGCTCACACAAATGGCTATAACATTTAAAAATGAATTTAATACGCCAATTACATTTAGGCAGTTAAATGATGAACTTGGTTCACCAAATTTGTTAGCAGATTATATCGATAAAATTTTACCTAAAGAAGCATATGCGCCTGCCCCGGCTGTTAGCCCTGTTCAAGCACAAGCTTCTGTAAATTATACAGCGCCAAGTACGCCATCGCCGCAGCCTGTAAATGTGGTAAGCAACCCTAACCAAAATACGGCATTAGGTTTAATAGCTCAGCAACTACAGCTTCTTGGGAAACAAATGGAATTATTACAAGGTCATGATAATATCGTTGCACAAACGCAACATGCACCTACTCCTGTTGTTCAAGACCAAAAACCAATTATAGCTCCTATTATCATTGATTCAGAGGGGTTGTCTGAAGATGAAAAAAAGGAACATCAAAAACCTTTTGGTGCGTCCCCAAAAATAGAAAAAAAGTCAACAGGTGTAAATAGTAAGCAAAAAGCATTTTTAGATAATTTAGTTGAAAGCTATAATACTAAAACAGCTGGTAGTAAGGCATATTCTCAAAAACATCGTAGTCATATGTCTGATCCGAGAGTTGTATCGGGTTTTAAACCAGAAACAAAAGAACTTGTATACCCAATAGTTGTTGAAAAATCATCAGGAAATCGACTATGGGATTTAGATAACAATGAATATATTGATACTTTGAATGGTTTTGGTTCATGCTTATTTGGTCATCAACCAGACTTTATAAAAGAAGCATTGCACAAACAAATTGAAAGTGGTTATGAAGTTGGGCCTCAGCATCCATTAGCTGGTGAGGTTTGTGAGTTGCTTAGCGAGTTTACAGGGCATGAGCGTATTGCCCTTTGTAATACCGGTTCTGAAGCTGTTTTAGGAGCTATGCGTATTGCTAGAACCGTTACGGGGCGTTCGCTTGTGGTTGCCTTTTCAGGTTCTTACCATGGTATTAATGACGAGGCGCTTGTAAGAGGTTCTAAAAAACTTAAAACTTTTCCAGCCGCGGCAGGTATTTTATCACAATCTGTTCAAAATGTTTTAGTTTTAGAATATGGTACAGATGAAAGTTTAGAAATCATTCGCCAACGTTCGCACGAATTAGCTGCTGTTGTTGTTGAGCCAGTACAAAGTCGTAGACCTGAATTTCAACCTATTGAGTTTCTTAATAAAGTTCGTGAAATTACAAAAGCATCGGAAACAGCACTTGTATTTGATGAAGTTATTACTGGGTTTAGAATGCACCCAGGTGGAGCGCAAGCCTTATTTAATATAAAAGCAGATATCGCTGCATATGGAAAAGTAATAGGTGGAGGTCTTTCTATTGGTGCGATTGCAGGAAATAGTACTTGGATGGATGCCATTGATGGTGGTTTCTGGGAGTATGGAGATGAATCTTACCCTGAAGTAGGTGTTACTTATTTTGCTGGTACCTTTGTTCGTCATCCGCTTGCTTTAGCAGCTTCAAAGGCTTCTCTAGTTTTCATGAAAGAGCAAGGGCCTGAGCTACAAACTAAATTAACAGCAATGACTGAAAATTTAGTTTCAGATTTAATCATTGAAATCAAAAAACGTAAGCTTCCAATAGAAGTTAATTATTTTGGTTCTTTATGGCGATTAAAGTTTTTAGAGGAAATACCGTATTCTGAATTACTTTTTGTTTTAATGAGAGAAAAAGGAATTCACATTTGGGATGGTTTCCCTTGTTTTATTACTAATGCGTATAACGAACAAGATATAAATAAGCTTAAAAGCGTATTTGTTTCTTGTTTAGATGAACTTGTTTCAGCTGGTGTTTTTAATTCAAACTCAAAAAATAGCACATCATTTACATCAGATTTAAACGAACCACCAAAAAATGGTGCACGCCTAGGTATGGATGAACAGGGAAATCCTGCATGGTTTATAGAAGATTTGAATGTAGAGAGTGGCTTCGCTAAAATAGAGTTGTAAGAAAACTATTTTTTTTCGACTACTTTATATGTTTTAAATCAAAATTAATGTAAAACCCTATTACGTTGAACAAAATTAATAATTTCAATCCTTTTTCTGGGCCAGAACTAGAAAAGGTGATTGCTATAACGCAGTCTCAAGCTGAAATCTGGATTAGTTGTAATTTAGGAGGAATTGATGCAAATAGAGCCTATAATGAATCAATATCTCTTGTTTTAGAAGGGGAATTGAATCATTCTGCTTTAGAACTGGCTTTGCAAACATTAGTGCAAAGGCATGAGGCATTGCGTTCTGTTTTTAGTCGGGACGGACGCTTTATGAGCGTTATGAAATTTATTTCGTTTGAAATTGAAGAACACGATTTATCACAATTTACTTCAGAAGAAAAAAAACAGGCTATAGCAAATTATGTATTGGAAGATGCTAATTTTATTTTTGATTTAACAAAAGGACCATTAATTAAGTTTGCTTTAATAAGAAAAAATGAGCAGGAACATGAGTTGTTAATTACGGCTCACCATATTATTTGCGATGGTTGGTCTTTCGGAATTATGCTAGAAGAGTTAGGAGAGCTTTATTCTTCTTATACTGCAAATAAAACTTATAACCTTCCTAATGTAGACGATTATAGTGCATACGTAGATGAGTTAATTCAGTTTACAGGAAGCGAAGAAAATATTAAAACAGAAAATTACTGGTTAGAGCAATACCAATCATCAATACCAGAACTCACATTACCTACAGATTTTGCAAGACCAAAACTTAGAACTTTTAAGAGTAATCGTTTAGATTTCTCAATAGAGAAAGATTTGCTATCCAAATTAAAGAAAATAGGAATACAATCTGGTTGTAGTTTTGTAACCACTTTAATGGCTGCTTTTGAGGTTTTTCTTTGTAAAGAAACAGGTCAAGATGATATTGTGCTTGGTTTACCTGCAGCTGGACAATCGGTAACAGGCAAAACGCAGTTAATTGGGCATTGTGTAAATTTATTACCACTTCGGAGTAAGCTTAATACGTCTTTTTCATTTGGGGAATATTTAAAATATAGAAAAAATTCTGTTTTCGATGCTTACGATCATCAACAGTTAAGTTTTGGGGAGTTACTACAAAAACTTCCATTACAGAGAGATCCTTCGCGAGTACCATTAGTTCCTGTTGTTTTTAATATTGATATGGGCATGACGTCTCAGGTTAATTTTGAAGGATTAGAATATAAAGTAATTAGTAATCCGAGAACGTCGGAAACCTTTGAAATATTTTTAAATGCTACGGGTACAGAGGAAAATTTTACTCTAGAGTGGTCTTACAATTCAGCGCTTTTTAAACCATCTACTATAGAACGTATGATGGCTTCTTTTAAGTCTATATTAGAATCGATTGTAGCGCAACCAAATATTACCATCGGAGAAATTGTAAAGGTTGATGCTTCTCAATATGAAGAATTGAATAGAACACAAGCTGTTTATCCACAGATGCCTTTACATGATCTTATTAAAGAGGTGTCCAAAACTTTTACTAAAAAGCAAGCCTTAAAGTTTGAGGAAACAGAAATTTCATATCAAGAATTAGAAGTTCAAGTTAATCAGCTTTCTCATTACTTTGTAGAGCAGGGAGTAAAACCTGGAGATATTGTTGGGGTTGCTTTACCGCGTTCAATAGAGCTTGTTGTTTCATTAATTGCCTTAATGCAATGCGGAGCAACGTATTTACCATTAGATCCAAATTATCCAATAAATAGATTGGAATTTATGTTAGATGATTCGGGAGCAAATTTTCTTATTTCATCTAAAGCATTTTCATTAAGTTTAAAAACAAATGCATCGGTGTTATTGTATGAAGATGTATTTTCAAACTTATCAAAATACGCTTCAATACCACTTTCTTTAAATGTGAGTAACAATGAGGTTGCTTACATACTTTATACTTCAGGTTCTACAGGTAAGCCCAAAGGCGTATCGGTAACTCATAAGAATTTAGTCAATTTTTTATTTAGCATGATGCTTAAGCCTGGTATTAAAAACCATGATAAGCTGTTATCGATTACAACAATTTCATTTGATATTGCTGGTCTTGAGCTTTTTCTCCCATTATTAGTAGGTGCTACATTGGTAATTGCAAACGATGATACGGCTAGAGATAGTCGTTTAATGTTGAGGTTATTAAAGCAAGAACGCATCACGATGCTTCAAGCAACGCCAACTACTTGGCAAATGCTATTAGATGCAGGATGGGAAAACCCGTTGGCGATTAAAGCGCTTTGCGGTGGTGAAATGTTACCGTTGCCTCTAGCAAAAAAAATATTAAGTAGGGTAGATGAGCTATGGAATGTTTATGGACCTACTGAAACTACAATTTGGTCTACCGTAAAGCAAATTAATAAGGATGATGAGCAAATAACAATAGGAGCTCCAATAGCAAATACTCATATTTATTTATTGAACTCACAAGGATTATTGGTGGAAGCAGGGAAAACTGGCGAAATTTGTATTGCTGGAGACGGTGTAGCTAAAGGGTATTGGAGGCGACCTGAGCTTACGGCAGAAAAATTTACAAGCAACGATTTTGATACAGAACAACAAACCAAACTTTACAGAACAGGAGATTTAGGTAAATTACTACCATCTGGAGATATTTTGTGTTTAGGACGAATAGACCATCAAGTTAAAATTCGTGGACACCGTATTGAGTTAGGTGAAATAGAAGAAGCTTTAGAAGATGAATCTGAAATACTGTCGTCTGTTGTGGTTGTTAATTCAAGTCGTTTAATGGCTTTTATTATTACTAATGAGGCTCGTGATTTTTCCGAAGATAACATGGCGAAATGGAAAAAGAATCTTTCTACAAAGCTTCCTGATTACATGGTGCCTCAGGACTTTAACTTAGTAACCGAATTTCCAAAAACATTAAATGGTAAAATAGACAGAAAGTCTTTATTAAAAAATGCTTCGGAAAAAAGAGAAACAACGCATTTTACAGCACCTAGAAATAAAACAGAACAAATAGTAGCCGAAATATGGCAAGAGTCTCTAGGGGTTAATAGTATTGATATATTTGCTAATTTCTTCGAACTTGGTGGCCATTCTTTAATCGCTGTAAAAGTTATGGTGCGTATAGAAAAGGAAACGGGGGAAAACTATCCGCTTTCTTCTTTATTAGAACATCCAACCATTGCGAAGTTGGCTAAATTTATAGATTCGGATAAAGATATTTCTAGTTGGAGTTCCCTTACACCAATAAAAACTTCTGGAAATAAAACGCCACTTTACGTGATACATGGTGCCGATCACAATGTTTTAATATTCGAAACCTTATCGAGAACGCTAGATAAAGAGCAACCCGTTTATGGATTGCAAGCAAAAGGCCTTAACGGCATTGATGCACCACATGATTCTATTAAAAAAATGGCGGCACATTATGTTGCGGAAATTGTTGAATCTAACCCAACCGGACCTTATGCTATTGCTGGGTATTCGCTAGGAGGGATTATTGCTTTTGAAATGGTTAAGATTTTAAAAGTTCAAAACCGAAAAGTGTCGTCACTCATTATGTTAGATAGTTATGTGTATCCAACTTATAATTATGAAGTTTCTTTTAAGAAAACTAGAGTGCATTTATCTTATAGTTTAGGGCAAGTTGTTTTTGTGGCTAAAATGATGCTTTTAGATAAGGAGAATTTTAGTCGATGGCTAGGTATTATAAAATCAAAAATTAAATCGTCTTACTTAAGAATTAAACTTGGCCGCGAAGCACAGCATAAATTAGAGTATCCTTGGCCTTTGGAGTTGGATGATATGCATAGATTAGCTGTTAATAATTACCAAATTATACCTGAAGATTTGGAAATAGATTTACTTAAAGTTGAAGATAATAATATCTTTTATGCTCATGACACCAATTATTTAGGTTGGAGAGAAGTCGCAAAAGGAGGAGTAATTAGGCATGTTATTCCTGGAAATCATAAAAACATGTTTCAAAGTCCAAATGATAAGGCGTTAGGGCAAATTTTACAAGCTATTTTAGATAGAGATCATGATTGATTCCCGTATTAAAATATGTTGTGAATTTGTAAAGTTGAATTCTAGTCAGATTTACGATTCTAAGTTAGATGAGAAAGGTGTGAAGCTTTTCAAGTTTAAAATATCCGATTATGTAGATGTGCTCTCGGAATTAAAAATGCTTTTAAATACTTCGGAAATAGAACGTGCTCAAAGATATTATCATCAAAAGGATTCTAATAGGTTTATAGTGTGCAGAGGTTTGCTAAAACTAATTTTAGCAAAAGAAATAGGCGTAGATGTTTCGAGAATAGAATTAAGTAAAGATGCTAATAAAAAGCCATTCTTAGCTTTTTGCCCCGAATTACACTTCAACGTGTCTCATGCAGAAAACTATGCGTTAATAGCTTTAGGTTTGCAGGAATTGGGTGTGGATGTTGAGTATCTTTCTAAAGATTTTAATTTTACTGAAATATTGCCAACAGTTTTTAGTGTACCTGAAATTAATGCGGTTTTAACTGCTGAAAATAAAAATAAAACGTTTTATAAATTTTGGACTAGAAAGGAGGCTATTGTAAAAGCTACCGGAAAGGGAATTGATGATAATTTGTTAAAAATAAACGTTTTAGATGGAGATAATTTTATTGATAGCACTTTTCAATTAAAACAAAATACACAAGTGGTAAGTTTTACTGTAGATCACGATTATATAGGGGCTTTAGCATTTAAAAAGGGTAAAATACATGTTGAGAACATAATACTTTACCCTTTAGATAGTTTGTTAAAAGAATTTATTCGCTAAAGATAACATCTTTTAGTTTTTCTAATGTTATTGGTTTAACAATATAATTGCTGTCGATATTATAGTTTTTAGCACGTTCTATATCGGCTTCGTTGTTAGAGCTCGTTAGTATGTAGATATCAATTTTATCTTCTACAGGAATCTCTTTAAAAGCATCTAGAAATTGCCAACCATCCCAAACTGGCATGTTTAAATCTAATAATATTAGTTCTGGTAGCTTTTCTCCGCTAGAGATTATGGCTTTTAGCTTGGTGAAAGCATCCTTTCCGTTGGAGCATATTAGAATCGATTCCACAAGTCCGGTTAAGTTTAAAAACCGTTTGGTAATATAAACGTGGGTTGGGTCGTCTTCAATAATACAGGCTAAATTAATTTTTTTCATGTTTAAAAAATACTTTAAAAGTGGTTCCTTTATTTAGTTCGCTAGTTACTTCTATTTTTCCTCCCAAAGTTTCTATTTGGTTTTTTGTAATAAATAAACCAATACCTCGGGCATCTTCATTGTCATGGAATGTTTTGTACATTCCAAACAATTTGTTTTTGTTTAAATCAAGATCGATTCCAATACCATTATCAGTAAAAGATATAATGATGTATGGACCTTTTTTCTCCGAATTTATATTTAAAAAGCTGTCTCGCTCACTAGAACTATATTTTATAGCATTCGTTATGAAGTTTAAAATTATGCTTTCAACATAAGCAGAAATACCGAGTACTTTAATATTTTCTTCGGTATTGTTTGTAATTTTTATGTTGTTTTTTTCAGCAATAGGTGTGAGAGATGCAATTTGCTTGTTAATAATATTACTTAAAGGTATTAATGTTAAATTATCGTTTGATGATAAATTAATTTTAACAACTTCTGATAAGTGGTTAATGGTTTCTTGTAAATTAAAAGATGAGGTTTCTAATAATTGAATCATTTCATTTTCGAAAAGTTCGGGTTCATCATCTCTTAAAAGTTGTAATAGAGCAGAAATTCCTCCGGAATGAGATCTTAAGTTATGAGATACAATATGGGCGAAATTTTTAAGACGATCATTTTGATCTTGTGTAATAGAAATAATGCGTTTTAAGGCCTTTTCTTGCTCCTTTAAAAGGGTTATGTCTATAATTTGAGAAATAAAATAAAGCACTTCGTTATCTGTGTCTCTTACAACAGAGACGGCAAAGTGAATATTAACAAGGTGTCCGTTTTTATGAAAATAGCGCTTATCTACTTTGTAATGATCTCTAGCGCCATCAATAATTTCTTCTATTTCAGCAGCATCTGTATGTAAGTCTTCAGGGTGTGTTATATCTTCAAAGCTTAATAAAGAAAGCTCATCGTGTGTGTAACCCAATATATCGCAAAACGTTTGGTTTATTTTGATCCATTTTTTATCGTTGTCAAATAAAGCCATTCCAATAGCCGCATTTTCAAAGTTACCTCTAAAGGCTTGTTCGCTCTGTTTTAATTTTATTTGAGATTTTTTAAGATCGTTTATGTCTTGTATCGTTCCATAAACTCTATTGTAATTGTCTTTTATTTTTTCAGGAAAACCAATAACCTTAACCCATTTGTATTCGCCTTGTATGGTAACAATTTGTAGTTCATCGTTAAAAGGTTCTCCAAAATTTAGAGCTCTAAATACAAGTTCTGTAATTTTTGTTCTGCTAGAGCCTTCTTTGTAAAAATTGATACTAGTTTCAAGACAAGGTTTGAAATCTAAGTCTACACCATGTATGGCTTTGGTTGTATTACTCCATTTTATAGTTTTGTTTTCTACAGACATATCCCAAAAACCAATATTGGCTTCTTGGTTGCAGCGGTGCAGAAATTCTTCATTTTCTTTAAGTTCGGTGATTTCAAGATGAGAACCCACCATTCTAATGGCTTTATTTTCTTCATTCCTAATAGCCATGCCTTTAGATCTAATCCATACTGTTCTACCTTTTTTATGGGTAAACCTAAGGACTTGGTCGTACGGAATATTAGGGTCTTCAATATGCTGGTTAAAGTTTGTAAGGGCTGCTTTTAGATCGTCTTGGTTTATAATATCTCGCCAAGTAGAAGATTTGGAAGGCATTTTTTGAGGGTCGTAGCCTAGAATTTCCCAGAAACGATCGTCCATCCATTCATTTTCAGGATTTTCAAGATCTGAGTACCAAATACCGTCTAATGAGTTTTTTTCAATAAACTCAAAAATTTTAGGGTTTGTTTTTAAAGAACTGTAGAGTTCTTCTTGTAAATAGTTCATTTTTTGTAGGGAAAAATTTTTTACTTAAAAACATAAAATTTAATCAAAAAAAGAGTGAGCTTTAGTTGATGTTTAACAACAAATGTAGCTAATTAACTAGAATAAACAGTTTATATGTATAAATAAAACGTTTTAGTAAGATAAATACTATTATTAGTTTCTTTGCGTTTATTTAGGGAATAAGATTTTAATGAGGGCTCATTTTTTAGATGAATTAGGTCAGTTATTTTAAGTTTAATCCTTTTATTTGAGGCTTTAAAAAGCTATGTAAGTTAATTTTTTTTATTGTTAAGTATTTTAAATGAAAGAATTGTACTAATTTAGTAGAAAGAAAACATTGTGTGGTTTTTCTATTAAATAGTTAGAAAACAAGGGTGTTATGATTTGTTAAGTGTTCTAATTGTTATAAAAATGAACATATAATCGATAAAACGCTTGTTTTTTACGTTTAATAGCTTAAATTTGCAATGTTGATCCCCAAAAAATTCAATATGAAATTTAAAGTTGTATTATTTTGTTTTAGCCTTTTTATGGTAACTAGTATTGGTTTCGCTCAAAAGAATAAACCAGCTAGAAGTATTATTAGTGAAAAGGTAGCTATTAAAAAATACCATAACAAGGCAGAGTTAGATCGTATGCAAAAAGGTCAATTATTAACTTTGTATGTAGAACGTATTGAAAGCTTAGTAAAGCTTTTGCCTTATATAGCTTTTGCTACTAAGCCAGGTATTACCATGACGAGTTTAGGTATTCCAAATGATAGTGATAATAGTGGTGCTCTAGATGATCAATTTGAAGCTACCGATGAATACTTGGACCAAATGAGGCGATTTCAAGGTCGTATTTTACCATACTCTGATACCGATAATTTAATTTCGGCCATATTGTTTTACGAAGAAACTTTTAAATCGTTACACGAGTATAGTGAGTTTCATTAATCCAGAAATTACATTATAAAATATAACAAGAAACCATATACTTAACCGTGTATGGTTTCTTGTTTTCCATAGTTTTGAATCACTTCAGCTTCAAAATCTATTAATTCTTGCCAACGTTTATCTACATCGATTGATTTTCCGTATTTTCTCGCGAAACCAATAAATAAGGTGTAATGTCCAGCTTCACTAACCATTAGGTCGTGATAGAATTTAGATAATTCTGGATCTTTAATTTTTTCTGAAAGTAATTTAAACCGCTCGCAACTTCTTGCTTCTATCATGGCAGAGAATAATAAGCGGTCTACCATCGCTTGCAGACGATTTCCGCCCTTATTCATAAATTTATATAGTTCGTTAACGTAACTGTCTTTTCGTTCACGTCCGAGCTTAAAACCGCGTTTTTTTATAATTTCATGCACCATTTGGAAATGTTCTATTTCTTCTTTAGCTAATTCTAGCAAATCGGTAACTAAATCGTCATATTCAGGATTTAGAGTAATTATAGTAATAGCATTGGTTGCGGCTTTTTGTTCGCACCAAGCATGGTCGGTTAATATTTCTTCAATATTAGATTCTACAATGTTTACCCATCGCGGGTCTGTTGCTAATTTTAAACCAAGCATGATATTTAATTTTTTTTGTAAAAGTAACTGTTTTGTGTAGTTTTAATAAAACCTAACTAATATAATTCCAGATATTTTTATACTTACTCAACGATTTATAAGTATTTAAAATAGGCAGGTTTTCTGGTGTCGATAAGCTTTTATCTTTGTTGAGTATATTTTTAGCATGGTATCTAGCGTGCTGTAAAATATCATTATCCTTAATGATATCGGCAATTTTAAGGTTTAAAACACCACTTTGTTGTGTGCCCATGATGTCTCCAGGGCCGCGTAGTCGCAAATCTACCTCTGCAATTTCAAAGCCATCATTGGTTTTAACCATGGTTTCTAAGCGCTTTTTGCTGTCTTGACTTAGTTTATACCCCGTCATTAGAATACAATAACTTTGTTCTGCTCCACGACCAACGCGTCCGCGCAATTGGTGCAGTTGCGATAAGCCAAAACGCTCAGCGCTTTCAATAATCATTACCGAAGCGTTGGGTACGTTTACTCCAACTTCAATTACGGTAGTTGCAACCATAATTTGAGTTTCGCCTTTTATAAAACGTTGCATTTCGTATTCTTTATCGGCGGGCTTCATTTTTCCGTGAACAATGGAGATTTGATATTCTGGCATTGGGAAATCTCTAGAGAGACTTTCGTGGCCGTCCATTAAATCTTTATAATCCATTTTTTCGTTTTCTTTTATCAAAGGGTAGACCACGTAGACTTGCCTACCTAATTTAATTTCATCACGAATAAAACGGAAAACATTTAGCCTGTTTTTATCATAGCGATGTACTGTTTTTATCGACTTTCTTCCGGGTGGTAATTCGTCGATTATTGAGATGTCTAAATCACCATAAACAGACATGGCTAAGGTTCGCGGAATAGGTGTAGCCGTCATGACTAAAACATGTGGTGGTGATGTGTTTTTGTGCCATAATTTACTTCGTTGAGCAACACCAAATCTATGTTGTTCGTCTATAATAGCGAGGCCTAAATTTTTAAATTTTACTTTATCCTCCAGTAAGGCATGCGTGCCAATTAAAAGCTGTAATTCGCCACTTTCTAACTTTTCATGAATAATTTTTCGTTTTGAAGTTTTTGTTGAGCCTGTGAGTATTTCTATGCTGATATTTAAATCTTTAGATAGTTCTAGTAATCCGTTATAGTGCTGGACTGACAAAATTTCAGTCGGAGCCATTAAGCAAGCTTGGAAACCGTTGTCAAGCGCCATTAATGTTGACATGAAGGCTACTATGGTCTTGCCAGAGCCTACATCGCCCTGTAAAAGACGATTCATTTGAGCATTACTGCCTAAATCTGCTCTAATTTCTTTTAAAACGCGTTTTTGTGCACCTGTTAAATCGAAGGGTAAATGCTCTTTAAAAAAGGTGTTGAAATATGTGCCGACTTTATCAAACGGAAAGCCTTTTATTTTAGATTTATGAATTAAATTTTTAATAATTAATTGCAATTGAATATAAAATAATTCTTCGAATTTTAATCGAAATTGAGCCTTAGAAAGTAGCTCTTGACTCTTCGGGAAATGGATATTAAAAAGCGCTTCACTTTTGCTTATTAATTTTAATTCTGAAAGTATATTTTGAGATAAAGTTTCAACAAATCTTCCGTTTGTATCAATGAAAATTTGCTGCATTATTTTACTAATCATTCGGTTTGAAACTCCTTTATTCGAAAGTTTTTCCGTGGAAGGATAAACGGGTTGCATGGCCGAACGCATGTTTTTTTCGTGTTCTTCCAGTGGCTCTAAATCCGGATGCGGCATGCTATATTTCCCTCCAAAGGCATTGGTTTTTCCAAAAGCAACGTATTTTGTATTTAATTTTAGGTTTTCACGAATCCATTTTTGACCACGAAACCAAACTAACTCCATCGCGCCTGTGTCGTCAACAAAAGTAGCTACTAGGCGTTTGCCTCGTTTTTGCGCCACTTCGGTAAATTTGGTTATTTTTCCAATGACTTGGATTTCGGCTGTATTGGGTTGTAAACCCTTTATTTTATAGTATTGCGTGCGATCTATGTAGCGATTTGGAAACAGGTTTATTAAATCTTGATAGGTGTGAATACCGAGTTCTTTCCGCAGTAAATCTGCGCGATTTGGGCCTACGCCTTTTAAATAATCTATGGGTGTTTGCAGGTAATTACTTTTCACATAACTAAACTAGAAATAATAATTAAACTACAATAATTTTGGTGCTAGTTTTTAACTTTTAAACATCAAAACAACTATATTGGTGCTGTTTTTGAAGGGTTTTATTTATGAGATTGTATTTTATTTTAATTTTTATGGTTTTCAATTGTGCGTTTGGACAACAAACCGAATATGTTAACTTTACTACGGCTCAAGCTCATATCGCTTTTGGCGATTTAATAGAGAAAGAAGTTGAAGGCGAGATTACCTATCAATTTGAAATCTTAAAAAACACCGATTCGGTGTATATTGATGCTAAAAACTTCAAGACTATATCTTATGTTTTGGATAATCGGTTTTCGGGAAGTGATTACGATGGTAATCATTTGATTTTGAGGCGTGATTTTAAAGCAGGTTCACATCATAGCGTTGTTATTTCTTTTAAAGTACAGCCTAAAAAAGCCATGTATTTTATAGATTGGGAGTATCTAGAAGGTAATAAGCAGGTTTGGACACAGGGTCAGGGGAAATATACAAGCAATTGGCTGCCTAGTTTTGATGATATGAACGAGAAGGTGGTGTTCGATTTAAGCATTTCGTTTCGTAAAGATTATCAGGTTATAGCAAATGGAAACCTTATAAATAAAGAGATTTCGGACGGTTTTGCTACTTGGTATTATGATATGCAGAAACCAATGTCGAGTTATTTATTAGCCATTGCAATAGGTAAATACAGTAAAAATCAAGAAGTTTCTAAAAGTAATAAGCCGTTAGAAATGTATTATTATCCGGAAGATTCCTTGAGATTTGAGCCTACATACCGCTATACCAAACAAATGTTCGATTTTTTAGAAGATGAAATTGGAGTTGCGTATCCTTGGCAGAATTACAAGCAAATTCCTGTAAAAGATTTTCTTTATGCTGGCATGGAAAACACGAGTACAACCTTGTTTTCAGATGCTTTTGTGGTAGACTCTATTGGTTTTGTAGATAAAAACTATGTAAACGTTAATGCGCATGAGTTAGCGCACCAATGGTTTGGCGATTTGGTAACAGAAACTTCTGGTACGCATCACTGGTTACAAGAAGGTTTTGCAACGTATTATGCGCTTTTAGCGGAACGTAATGTGTTTGGAGACGACTATTATTTTGGGCGTTTATACGAGTATGCACAGGAATTGCTAGCTCAAGATCAAGCGGGTGAAAGCACCTCGCTTTTAAATCCAAAATCGAGCAGTGTTACGTTTTATAAAAAAGGCGCTTGGGTATTGTATATGCTCAGGGAACAAGTTGGTGATGATGCTTTTAAGGTTGCTGTAAAAAACTATTTACTGAAATATCAATTTAAAAATGTAGAAACTAAAAATTTTATAGATGAAGTAGAACTTGCTAGTGGTAAAGATTTAAGTCTGTTTGTTGAAAATTATTTAATTAATACAGAGTTTTTTAAGGATGAATTAATAAAGCAGTCTGAAACTATATTGAATAATTTGAGAAATAAAAATGACATTTTTTCTTGTAAATCTGCATCTATTAATCAAATAAGTTTTGCTAAATGGGATTTGCTTTATGGAAGCATGAGTGATTTTGTACGTATTGATTATTTTAAAAGACTTATGAAAGATTCGTTGATTGATAAAACTAATTTGTTTCGAGGAATTTTGAATTCTAAAGACTTTAAAATACGTCAGTTAGTAGCTCAGACTTTAACTAAAATTCCAATAACATTACAAGCCGAATATGAAGCACTTTTGGCAGATGATTCTTATTCAACCATAGAAATGGCTTTATTTAATTTATGGGTTAATTTTCCGCGTAAGCGAAACTTTTATTTGAATAAAACAAAAGATGTTCAAGGGTTTAATGATAAAAATATAAGACAGCTTTGGTTAACGTTAGCTTTGGTGACTGAGGATTATGAGACTGAAAATAAATCGAAATATTTTGATGAATTAACTAGCTACACAGGTTCTAATTATGGTTTTGAAACGCGGCAAAACGCCTTTCAATATTTACGTCAAATGCAAGCTTGTAATGCGCTTTGTCATAAAAACTTAGAGCAGGCGACTAAGCATCATAATTGGAGGTTTTCTAAGTTTGCTAAAACGTTGCTTAAAGCAGAGTAGTTTTCTTTGGGGTTTCTGCTTGCGTTGTATTTCTACAGCTTAAATAATCGATAAAATAGGTGAGTGAAAGTTTGAAAGAGTAAATACTTATTAAAGAGATATGTACTTTTTGTAAGATTTCTTTTAACAAGCTTTTATGTTTCTGCACTGGTCGTGAAATAAGTTTTAAACGAATAATAAGCTATCTGTAAATTCTTGTTTATATTTACCCTTTAAATATTTTAAATGAAAGCATTAGTAATATCGGGAGGAGGAAGTAAAGGTGCTTATGCAGGTGGCGTAGCTCAATATTTAATGCAGGAGGAAGGTCGTGAATACGATTTGTTTTTAGGAACATCTACCGGAAGTTTGCTTGTGCCTCATTTAGCTGCAGGTAAAATTGATAAAATTTATGATGTTTTTACTAATGTGAAACAGAGTAATATTTTTAGTATTAATCCTTTTGTAATGCGCAAAAAGGAAGGGCGAGATTATGTTACTATTAACTACTTTAATACGTTACTACAGTTTATAAAGAGTAAGAGGACTTTTGGTGAGAGTAAAGCGCTTAAACGCTATTTAAAAAGGCATTTTACCAAGGAGGAATTCGACTTAATTAGAGCAACTAAAGAAGATGTTGTGGTTACGGTTTCGAATTTATCAAAAAATAGAGTAGAGTATAAGTCTATAAAAGATTTTAGTTACGACGAGTTTTGCGAATGGATATGGATTTCCTGTAATTATATTCCGTTTATGTCTTTGGCTAAAGTTGATGGTTTTGAGTATGCCGATGGTGCTTTTGGCTGTGTTGTGCCAATAAGAGAAGCTATTTTACGTGGTGCTACCGAAATTGATGCAGTAATTTTAGAATCGGAAAATATGGAGTACAACAAAGTACTTGGTAAAAATCCATTTTCGTTAATGCTTAATTTATTTGGGCATTTATTAGATCAGGTAGAACGTAGTGATATTACTATTGGTAAGCTGGCTGCAAAATATAGAAATGTGCAACTTAATTTATATTATACGCCATCTAAACTTACCGAGAATTCTTTAATTTTCAATAAAAAACACATGACGGTTTGGTGGAAACAAGGTTTCGATTATGCTAAGAGTAAAAGCTTGGAGGCACGCTCTAATGAGTTGCGCCAAGATATTTTACCATAAATCGGAAACTTCTTCTTTAATATAAGATAAGGCCGCATCGGTTGGTGCTAAACGGTCCATCATTTCGGTTAAAACAACTTCTCGTAATTTATTTGCTGTGTCGGTTTTTTCCAATAAACTCGCTTTTCTAATAAGTTGAATAGTTGCATTTTTAGATGCTGTAATAATGTTCCAACATTTATCGGTTATATAAATTTGTTGCGATAAGTTATGCTCAAATTCTTGCTCTATACTTTGTATTAACAAAGATTCGTAGTTTTCTTTATTAGAAGATGTTGGCGCTATACGTATTAGTAGTTTTGATGGTGTAATGCGCTCTAAAAAAATAGCCATACGTTCGTAAGCTTGTAAGCGAAGTGGTAAGGCGTGTACTTGCATGTCTTTTTTTAGTAAAAAACGTCTACGACCATCTTCATTTTTGGTATGTTCTTTAAAAAAATAAAAAGCTATTAGTCCCGTAATTATAGATGGGACTGTATACATAATTAGGTTTAAAACTTGTTCTTCCATAGGTTTAATAATACTCTTACAAACATAAGGTGTTTTTTTATAAAAACATAAATTTTCTAATGGTTGAATGAAATAGCTCTTTCATCGAATCAAAACTTCATCTCCGTAAATGCGTCTGTAAAACTCTGCATATAGATGTTATTTTGCAATAGCTATTAGTTATTTCAACCTAAAACTCTTTAAACATATTTTTCTGAAATAAGGATGACATTTTAAATATGTTATCTATATAAGAGAGAAGTATAACGAGTTAGCATATAATTTTTAAGAAAAAAATAACGAGATGTATCCAGAACTATTCACTTTTGATTTACCAGTGTTTTTATCAAATCTATTGGGTGTAAAACATGTTACCGTCTACTCTTATGCTTTTTTAATAGCATTAGGAACTTTAGCCGCAGCTATTTATACCAGATGGAGCGCTAAAAGAGAACTAGGTATCACTAATATTTCTAATACATTTTTTTATCTCATTTTTATAGCGGGGTTTGTTGGCGGAAAGTTGTTTTTCTATTTGCAAGATCCGTTGCTTTACATACAAAATCCTGGTTTAATGTCTGATAATTTTTCGGGAGGTTTTGTATTCTATGGTTCATTTGTAGTCATTATTCCATATATCATTTGGTATTTAAAAAAGCATAAGATACCGGTTTTACCAATGCTAGATATTTTTGCAATTACAACAACCATTGTACATTCTATAGGCCGATTAGGCTGTTTTAGTGCAGGATGTTGTTATGGAGCTCCAACAACTGGTAGCTCTGGTTTAATATTCCCAACAACACATGGTGCGTCTGTACATCCAACACAATTGTACGAAGTATTATTATTGGTCTGCATTATGCTAACATTATTAATGGTTAAAAAACACAAACAATTTAATGGGCAAGTTTTCTTAATCTATTTAATGCTTTATGCTTTAGGTCGTGGTATTCTAGAGTTTTTTAGAGGAGATGATAGAGGGTTTATTATAGAAAATGTGCTTTCGCATTCGCAATTTATCGGCTTATGCCTTATTTCAATTTCAGCTTATTTCTACTATAAATATTATAAACAAACAGATTTAAAAACAATTAATATATAACATTATGAAAAATCGATTTTTAAAAATAATATTACCAATTATGTTATTAGTAACCGCTGTATTTATTATAGGTTCCGGCTGTAGTATGGGTGGTACTACCGAATATAATTATTGGCCAGATTTAGATCAAGATGGATTTGGTGACTCATCAGTAAATGGAGTTTCATATACATCTGGTGATGAACCTGCAGATTATGTATTAGACAATACAGATTGCGATGATACTAACGCCGATATTAATCCTGGAGCTACAGAGGTTCCAGATAATCTTATAGACGAAGATTGTAATGATTTACATGCCATTACTTTTTATTATGATAATGATGGTGATGGTTTTGGAAACCCAGATGTTTCCGAAGTTATTGAAGTTGTTTTATGGGAAGATACTCCAGAAAATTTTGTTACAAATAATGCAGATTGTAATGATAAAGATCCAAACGTAAATCCAATTGCAGACGAAATTGCTAGTAATGATATAGATGATAACTGTAATGGAATAACAGATAAAGATGATATACTTTATGTAGATGCAGACGGCGATGGTTACGGTTCTCAAGTACAAGCAGAAAAAGATGGTGTTTATAATGCTTTAGATTGTGATGATACTAATAGTAAAATACATCCGTATGCTTTAGAAATTAAGGATGGTATTGATAATGATTGTGATGGAATAGTAGATGAAGTTTCTTAAATAATTAAAAAAAAATCAATTAGAGGGGTAACAATTTCTTAGTTGCTTTGATATAAGGGAAATGTATAATAAATATAAAAACAAATTAACAATTATGAAAACAACTATCAAAACGCTTTGTCTACTGGTTTTAACACTAGTTTTATTTAACTGTGATAATGATGATGGCAATGCAGACAATCAAGATGAATGTAATTTTGCTGGGTTTACTTTTTTAGACACTTCAGATAATACACAAACATTAATTAACGAGGCAGATTTAACTACAGATTTTTTTTACACATCATCAAATGGGCCAGAAGTAGAAATATATAAATCTAGCGACCCAGGGAATTTTTGGTTTGTAACATTAGTGGTAACAGACGGAGCAACTGGAGTAGGACAATTAAGTGTTAATGGTACAATCTATAATGTAAATGTTGCTTGCCAGAGAGCGGGTAATGCTATTGGTGAAGAATTTAGATATGATATTACAGCAAGCGGATTAGAAGCCGAATACTGCGTAATTATCGATTTATATCATTAATAAGATTCAATAAGAAATAAAGATGAAAACAATAAAAGCACTTTTAGTACTTCTTACTATTTCAATGTATAGTTGTGATAATAATGATGATGCTCAAACAGATCCAGTAAACCCAACAGATGGTTTTACACATAATGGCACATTTTACGAAACGGCCAATGCTTATTTTGAAGTAGATGAAGATAATAACCCTCCAGATCAATACAACTTTTTCTTTATTGATGGGCGTATGGCAGATGGCGATTCTAGCACGGGAGCGCCAGCAGATGCGAACGAGTATATATTTACATTAAACACGTCTAACTTTGTGTTCTTTAATTTAACAGTTGAAGATAATCCAAGCTTAGCAAATTCCGCACCTACTGCAGGAAATACGTATGTCGGTGATCTTTATCATGCAACAATTAATTCAACTCCAGATACTGTGATAGTAGAAAATTATATAGGTGCTTTTGAGTCTTTAAGTACGCCTTATTTTATTGATGGAGTTGAGTATGGAAATCCATCTTCAGATGATTATACTAATGCTCAAGGTCCAGGAAATGCTACACCTACATTAACGGTAAATGCCATTAATATTGATACCATCAACCCTGAAGAAAGTACAATTAATGTAGATTATGTTTATGTAAATTATCTTGGAGAAACATTTACAGGACATTATGAAGGCACATTAGGTGTTTTTCAAGATTAATAATAAATAAGAATGAATTCAATTTTAAAATCAATAAGCCTAGCTGTTATATTGTTATTAATATACAATTGTAGTAATGATGATGCATTAACGTCTACAGGTAATACCGATGAGTATTTTAAATATACCGTTAATAACGGAGTAGAAAGAGTTTTCGATTCGCAAGCTAAAGGTTGGTTTACTTCAAATACTAATTCCGTATACCAAAAGTTCTTTTTTAGAGCAGGTGCTGAAACAGCGTCAGGATCAAGCCCGATTATAGATGGAAGTTTTACTTTTCAAGATTTCAGCACGTTTACATCTACTACTAATTTTGGTTGGGGAGTTTCAGATGGTGTTACTAGTAATTTTTATTTTACAGATATTTTTGCAGGAAATATGTTTATTTCTAGTACAACAAATTTGCCAAGCACACCTATTATGTGCACAGTTACAGCACATCCGGTAATTGTTGGTGATTATATAGAATTCACCTTTTCTGGAGATTATATTGATGCATTAGATCCTACAATTCAAGGTTATGTAGAAGGTGAAGGTAGAGTATTACGAGAAATGGATCAATAAATACTTAAAACCCTTACTTTTGTTTTAATCACTTAAATGAAATACTATTGAAATATAAAAAACTCTATATCGCTTTATTACTTATTTCGATATGGAGTTTTTCCTTTTCACAACAATTTACAAATTACACTACCGATGATGGTTTGCCAAGTAACCATATTTATAAAATAGCCCAAGATCAAAAAGGTTTTTTATGGTTTGCTACGGCTAAAGGTTTAGTTAAATACAATGGCAATACTTTTAAAGTGTTTACTACTAAAGATGGTTTGGCAAATAATGATGTTTGGGGAATTTTCCCAACACCAGACAATAAACTGTGGTATTTATCTAAATCATCAAAATTAGGTTACATAGAAAATGATAGTGTATACGGTTTTGAGAGTGAACAAAAAGGAGAAATTTTTAGTCCAATATTTTCAAGTCAAGTTGATAACTCTATTATTTTAACTGGATCTAATAAGTTCCATATTTTAAAAGATGAAAAATGGCATAACCCAACAGATTCTAAAACAGAAGATTTAATAAGAGTGGCTTATGTTAAGCATGCTAAGGTTTCCAGTTTTACAACAAATACAGCTAAAGACTCTATTTTTATTAGAGATAAAAATAAGACTGTTATAGAGGGGTTTGAGTTTAAAGATGTACTTGAAAACAAGAATGTAAGAGGTCAAATTACTGATAGTTTATTTTATTGGGTGAATAATAAAGAATATGCTTTTCTCAATTTAAATACTTTAAAGTTATACAGAAGAAATTTTAAAAATGAGATTAATATTGAAACCTCTAAATACGTAAGGATTAATCTTATTAATAATCGTTTACAAATTTCGGGTTCGGGCTTTGTAGGTATGCTAGACACCGATTTTCATATCACTAATACCTATTATATTCCGAAGGAATTAAAAGCTCATTTTGGCTTTATTGATAAAGTGGGCTCTATATGGTTAAGCACATTTACAAATGGTATTTACCACTTACCTAAAGAAAAACAACAAGTTAAATATTGCTTATCTACAGAAACCGTAAGTAATATTAGTTATGTAAATGATAAAATAATTGCTAATGTTTTTGATAAAGGATTTTATAAATATGATGATACTAAAAAAGAGTTTGTTCAATTTATAGCAGAGGACGATTATATTTTTGATGCGTCTTATATTAAAGCTTTAGACGCAGAATATTATCTATCTAAATCAAGTGTAATAATCGCGAAAAACAATAAAATTGAGAAGCTCGATTTTTTAAACAATGTCAACGATATTAATGATAAAATTAGGCAATTAGTTTATCATGACGATTATTTTTATACAAGGTTTGCATTTGGAATGAATAAAATAAACCCAAATAATTACAGTATTGAAACACAGTATAACCAACAAGGGATTAATCAAATATTTCTGTTCAATCAAAAGCTTTTAGTTGCTACATCTAGTGGTTTAAAAGAGTTTATAGATGAAGAATTTCAATCTATACCATTTACCAATCAAGATTTAAATAGGTCTATTTTAAACCTGAAAGCAGTTTCAGAAGACGACATTTTAATAAACACAGATGGTTTTGGCGCTTACATTTCAGATTTAAAAACCATAAAGCAGCTTCCTGGTTCCGAATTTCAAATTGTAAATAATGCCTTTATTGAAGATAATATTATTTGGTTGGCAACAGAGTCTGGTATATTAAAATACACAAAAAGTAATGGAGGTTTTAGTCTGCAATTGGTCATAGATAAAAACAACGGATTATCCTCTAACAGTGTGAGTAATGTTATTGTTTACAAAAATCAATTAATGGCGAGTACAGACAAAGGAATTGTAATTTTACCTAAAGATGTAAAAAACGAAACCCATTTGTTAGATGTTTATATAGATAAGGCTACATATAATAAAAGAGATATTTTAGCAGATTATTCTGTTTTTAAATATCAAAAAAATAATAATTTAAATTTCAATATATCGCATATTGATTTTTCGTCGGGATACGATGTTTTTTCATATAAATACAAATTAAAACCTATTCAAAAAGATTGGGTAACAACAACTACTAATAATTTTAGTTTTAATAATCTTCAACCCGGAAAGTATACGCTGCATATCGATGCCGGTAGTGCGAAAAAACAATTGAGCTTCACTATTAAGCCTTTGTGGTGGCAAGCCATTTGGGTAAAAGGGTTCATGGTGTTGTTAAGTATATTTCTTATTGTATTAATTTCTAGATTTTTTGTAAAACGTTCACAATTCAAAAGAAATCAACAAATATATCAAGACAAGCGTTTGTCAGAATTACAGTTAAAAGCACTAAGGTTTCAAATGAATCCTCATTTTGTTTTTAATTCGTTATCGGCAATACAGTACTATATAGGTGAAAATAATTTTGAAGCTTCGGAAACATATTTGGTGAAATTCTCAAAACTTATTCGTCAATTTTTCGAGTTATCTAAAGAAAACGAAATTTCTTTAGCAACCGAAATTAGCGTGCTTAATAACTATTTGGAGATTGAGAAGCTTCGGTTTAAAGAAAAGCTAAATTTTACTATCAATATTGATGAAAAATTAGATAAGGAAAGTATTACCATACCAACTATGTTATTGCAGCCTATTGTAGAAAACGCAGTGAATCATGGGGTTTTTAATAAAATGGATAACGGATTAATTACGCTCAATTTTGTTAATATCAGTCCGCTCGCTTTTAAGGTTGAAATTATTGATGATGGAGTTGGGTTTGTTAACACCAAAAAAAGGACACACAAGGAAGTTAAATCTTCAAATGTTTTAAAAGATAGATTACACTTTTTAAATTCTTCGGAAAAATGGAACATAAGTTATAGCAAAGAAGAAATGTATCCAGATCGAGAAGATAAAGGGAATAAGTCGATATTTATAATTGAAAAAAATAAATAATGGATAGTATAACGGCCATTTTGGTAGACGATGAAATTTCAAACTTAAAAGGTTTACAACGCAAGATTGAAAAACTATTTCCTGTTATTAAAATTTCGGGTGCTTTTCAAAAACCAGAAGAAGCCATAGTCGCAATCAATAAAGAAGAACCGCAAATTTTGTTTCTAGATATAGAAATGCCTAGAATGAATGGTTTCGAACTGCTGGCTCAATTAAAAAACGTCAATTTCCAGGTCATTTTTGTAACAGCGTATAGTGAATATGCTATTGAAGCTTTTAAAAAATCGGCCATAGATTATGTTTTAAAGCCGGTGGATAATGAAGATTTGGTTAACGCTGTAAATAAGGCTTTAAACTTAATTAAGTTAAAGAATGAAAGTGATAACAACTCTAAGCTGGTTAGTTTATTAGAAGAAAACATAGCGAACAATAACAAAATTGTGGTGCCTACTAAAAAAGGCGTTTCATTTATTCCTCAAGATGAGGTTTTACATTTAGAAGGTTATGATGGGTATACTAAAATTCATTTAATAGATAAAACAACCATAATGAGTTCGTATAATTTAGGGAAATTTGAAAAGCTATTAAATTCAAAATTTTTCAAATGCCACAAATCTCATATTATAAATTTAGAAAAAGTACGACATTTTGAAAATGAGGGTTATGTGGTTTTAGATAATACCTACCGTGTGCCTATTTCAAAAGCAAATAGAAAGGCATTTTTAAGTTTATTTAAATAAATTCAAAAAATAGGGTAACAAAAAATAAGGTAAATGTATATAAGTGTATAAGCAATAAAATTCGAACACTTAAACATTTAAATTATGAAAATAGTAAGCAAAAATTTTAGATTTATCCTTAGCCTAGTTATAGTGCTAAGCACATTATTTACGTCATGCAACCCAAATGATAGTAACGATTCTTCTTTAGATCCTGGAGAAAACAACGAAGCCACTTTAGATTTAGGCTCTAGTATTCAAAGAGATTTTATGGGAAGAATTGTTGATGAAGCAAATTTACCTTTAGAAAATGTAAACATTACAATAGGAGGTAAAGCGGCTTCTACAGACGAAAACGGAATGTTTATTATTAATAATACCGATGTAAACCAAAATCAAGCATTTATTACGGCCGAAAAATCGGGTTATTTAAAAGGTATGCGAGCGGTAGTGCCAACTTCTGGTACAAACCAAATTAAAATTATGCTGGTTGCAGAGCATTTAGCCGGTACAGTGGCTTCAGGAAGTAATAGTGAGGTTTATTTAGCCAATGGAACAAAAGTAAGTTTTGATGGTGATTTTAAAGATGAAAACGGAAACGCATACTCAGGGAATGTTAAGGTATTTGTATATCACCTAGACCCAGCTAATCCTGATGTGGAAGATTTAATGCCAGGAAGTTTACAAGCTCAAAACTCTAATGGACAAGAGCGTGTTTTAGAAACTTACGGTATGATAAATGTTGAATTAAAAGGAGATTCTGGAGAAAAATTAAACATAGCAGATGGTAGTTTTGCACAAATTGAATTACCTGTAGATCCTGCTCAAATAAGTGTAGCGCCAGCAAGTATACCGTTATGGCATTTTGATGAGGTTAATGGCTATTGGATAGAAGATGGTGCTGCTACATTAGTAGGAGGAAAGTACGTAGGTGAAGTTGCTCATTTTTCTTGGTGGAACTGCGATGCTCAATTTCCAACAGTAAACTTGTGCTTAAATATTGTAGACAATGCTAATAACCCTATTTCTAATGTAAAAGTGGAGTTATGGAGAACTGGTGCTATTTATCCAAGAACTGGTTATACTAATGGAGACGGCGAAATTTGTGGGTTAATACCTGCAAATGAAGTATTAACATTAAAAGCCTTTAATCAATGTAGCGATTTAGAGTATACTACAACAATAGGTCCTTTTTCTTCAGATACTAATTTAGGTGATATTGTACTAACTTCGGTTGTTTCTTCAACTATTACAGGGAGTTTGGTAGATTGTTCTAGTGTTAACGTAACAAACGGATATGTAGTTTTAGACTATGGTAATTTCTACGCAACATCTCAAGTAACAAATGGTTTGTTTTCATTTTCAGTATTACAATGTGCTTCTGTTCTTGATTTTACGTTAGAAGGTGTAGATTATGATAGTTTTCAAACAACAAATGAGTTAACATTCAATTTTACAAATAGTAATGTTGGTAATATTATAGCGTGTAACACTATAACAGAATACGTTAGTATACAGGTAGATGCTAATCCAGTAGATTATTACGTTATAGGTATAGATGCAAATGCATATCAGCAAGGAACAGGTTTTACTATAAATGCAAAATCGAACACCGGACCTATTACCGATTGGTTTTATATTGGAATCGATACAATAACGCCTGGAAATTATGCTTTTTCTCAATTTGGTTTCGAAGCAGGGAATGTAGACTTAGATTATAATGTCGCTAATAGTTTACAGCTAAACTTGGCGAGCTATGGTAATGTTGGTGATTATATTGATGCAACCATTAACGGAACCTATACAGATTTATCAGGAAACATAAGAACCCTTTCAATAACAATACATGTATTAAGAGATAATTAACGAGATCTTAAGCCTAAAATTAAAAAGCCATTTCTTTTAAAGAAATGGCTTTTTTTTTATTTTACGCCTCCTAGATATTTACAATCTTTTAGGCTTTGCATCCCGTTGAAAGGGACTTTTGTTTTCTCGTACATATACGTACGGCTGAGGTCTTTTGCGAGGTCGTTACCATCGATATTAATTTCTATATCGGTCATTTTAAACTGGCAAGGATGTTCGTAACCCGCAGCGTGAGTAATTTCTATTAATTCTTTTCTAAATGTTTTGTAATACTGTGCCAAACGTTGTGCTTTTAATTCTGGATTGATACCATTTTGCAACCATTTATTTTGTGTAGCAATACCGGTAGGGCAGCGGTTAGTATGGCAAACTTGCGCTTGTATACAGCCAATACTCATCATAGACTCTCTGGCAACATTTATACAATCTACACCCATAGCGAATGCCATAGCTGCTTTTGCCGGAAAACCTAATTTTCCACTACCGACAAATACAATTCGCTCGCTTAATCCTTTGTCTTTAAAAAGTTTATATAAATCCGAAAAACCATAAACCCATGGTAGTGATACGTGATCGGCAAAACTTGGAGGTGCAGCACCAGTACCACCTTCACCACCATCTACGGTAATAAAATCTGGTCCTTTACCTGTTTTTTGCATAATATCTGCAAGCTCTTTCCATTGGTCTAATTTACCAATAGCTGCTTTTATACCTACAGGTAAACCTGTAGCTTCGGCAATTTTTTCGATAAACTCTACCATTTCTGGTACGTTAGAAAAGGCCTTGTGGTTTGGAGGAGAAAGCACATCTTTCCCTATTTCAACATGGCGAATTTCAGATATCTCTTGAGTAATTTTTGCGCCTGGCAATACGCCACCTTTTCCTGGTTTTGCACCCTGAGAAAGTTTTATCTCTATGGCACGGATAAAAGGTTTTTTCTCTACCAACTCTACTAGTTTTTCTAAAGAAAATCCACCATCGGCATTACGCACACCAAAATAACCTGTTCCAAAATGAAACACAACATCACCACCATGACTGTGATAAGGTGATAAACCACCTTCACCTGTATTGTGGTAAGCATCGGCAAGCTTTATCCCTTTGTTCATAGACTCTACTGCTTTTGCAGAAAGTGAACCAAAACTCATGGCCGATACGTTTATAATAGAAGCAGGACGAAATGGTTTTCTTCGTTTATTGAATTCACCCATAACTTTGGCGCATGGTAAAAACGATTTGTCAATTTTATTAGGATGATTTTCGTCTTTAATTTCATGAGGCATCATGGCATTATTTACAAAAAAGTGCTGGTGTTGGAAAATATCTCTATCAGTTCCAAAACCTTCGTAGTTATTTTCGTTTTTTGCAGAGGCATAAATCCAGCCACGTTCAATTCTATTAAACGGTAATTCTTCTCGGTTATTTGCTACGAAATACTGGCGCATTTCTGGCCCTATACTTTCCAGCCAATAGCGTAAATGCCCTACAATAGGGAAATTATGACTTATAGTGTGGTGCTTTTGCAATACATCACGAATAGCTACAATGGCTAGTGCTATTAGTACCCACACCCACCATGAAATTGTTCCGAGAAAATCTAACATATGTTTTTTTTATTTGAATAACTTAGACGTAAAGATATTTAAAACTTAAATATTTAAGTGAATTGTTCATAATTTTTAATAATTCCGACTTAGAAAATGCTGAACAATGGTTAATTTCACGCTTTAAAATGAATTAGGATTTGAAAAAGGATTTAGAGAGGGAATTACAGGAGCAATTAGCTAAGTTAAACGAGGCTCAATTAGCTCCAACCATACAAAAGGATGGCCCTATGATAGTTATTGCCGGCGCAGGATCGGGAAAAACACGTGTGCTTACTTTTCGTATAGCATATTTAATGAGTCAGGGTATTGATGCGTTTAATATTTTGTCGTTAACCTTTACCAATAAAGCGGCAAAGGAAATGAAAGAACGTATTGCTACTATTGTAGGAAATAGCGAAGCGAAAAACCTATGGATGGGAACCTTTCACTCGGTTTTCGCTAAAATTCTACGTATGGAAGCCGATAAACTAGGCTACCCGTCAAATTTCACTATTTATGATACTCAAGATTCCGATAGATTAATTTCTTCTATTATTAGAGAAATGGGTCTAGATAAAGATCTTTATAAATACAAGCAAGTACGTTCTAGAATTTCATCTTACAAAAACAGTTTAATTACCGTTCGTGCATATTTTCAGAACCCCGAATTGAAAGAAGCCGATGCTATGGCACGCCGACCAAGAATGGGAGATATTTACAAAGAATTTGTAGATCGCTGTTTTAAAGCTGGTGCCATGGATTTTGATGATTTATTATTGAAAACTAACGAGCTTTTAACCCGTTTTCCGGAAGTGTTAGCAAAATATCAAAACCGATTTAGATATATTTTGGTTGATGAGTATCAGGATACAAACCACTCGCAATATTTAATAGTGAGAGCGTTATCTGATAAGTTTCAAAATATTTGTGTGGTTGGGGATGATGCGCAAAGTATTTATGCCTTCCGTGGTGCAAATATTAGTAACATTTTAAATTTTCAGAATGATTATGATGATGTTAAGGAATTTAGACTAGAGCAAAATTACAGATCTACAAAAAATATTGTAAACGCAGCAAACTCCATTATTGATAAAAATGAAACTAAACTAGATAAAGTAGTTTGGACAGCCAATGATGAAGGACCAAAAATAAAAGTAAACCGATCGCTTACTGATGGAGATGAGGGGCGTTATGTTGCGAGTACCATTTGGGAAACTAAAATGAACGAGCAGTTACCAAATAGTGATTTTGCTATTTTGTATCGTACTAATGCACAATCCCGTTCTATAGAGGATGCTTTAAGAAAGCGTGATATTCCTTATAGAATTTATGGTGGTTTATCTTTTTACCAAAGGAAAGAAATTAAAGATGTTTTAGCTTATTTAAGGTTAATTATTAACCCTGCCGATGAGGAAGCTTTAAAACGAATTATAAACTTCCCAGGCCGTGGTATTGGCCAAACTACTGTAGATAAATTGATTGTTTCGGCCAATGGCTACAAACGCTCTATTTTCGAGGTGATGAAAAATATCGATAAAACCGATGTTAAAATCAATGCGGGAACAAAAACTAAGCTTAAGAACTTTGTTACTTTAATTGAAACGTTTCAGGTATTAAATGAAACGGCCGATGTTTTTGAGTTAGCAGAATACGTAACACGAACAGCAGGTATTATTACCGAATATAAAAAGGATAATACGCCCGAAGGTGTTGTTAAAATTGAAAATATAGAGGAGCTTATCAATGGTATGAAGGATTTTGTGGAAGGCCAAAAAGAAATAGCCGATACCACAGGTAATTTAGCCGAGTTTCTAGAAGATGTCGCCTTGTCTACAGATATGGATTCCGATAAGGGTGATGCCGACCATGTTGCATTAATGACGATTCACTTAGCAAAAGGGTTAGAGTTTCAGCATGTATTTATTGTTGGTTTAGAGGAAGATTTATTCCCAAGCGCCATGAGTATGAATACGCGTAGCGAACTCGAGGAAGAACGCCGTTTGTTTTACGTAGCCTTAACACGTGCCGAAAAACAAGCGTATTTAACCTATGCTTTATCGCGATACCGTTGGGGTAAATTGGTAGATTCTGAGCCGAGTAGATTTATAGAAGAAATAGATGAGCAGTATCTTGATATTGTAACGCCTATAGAAGAGCGCAGGTTTAACCCTATGCTAGATTCTAAAATATTTGGTGATGTTTCAGAAAATAAACCTACAAGTTCTGGGAAAATAAGATTTAAGCCGGCAAAACAAGCCATACTTAAAAAAGGAGGACCAACAAAATCTTCTTCTGATAAGTTCCAGGTGACTACACCTAAAAATTTAAAGCCTATGGCTAAAACCAGCAATGATACTAACTTATTTGATAGTAAATTGGCTGTTGGTAATATTGTAAAACATATTCGTTTTGGTACAGGTGAAGTAAAGAAAATTGAAGGAACAGGTGCCGATATTAAAGCCGAAATTAGTTTTCAGCATGGAGGTACTAAAAAATTATTACTACGTTTTGCTAAACTAGATGTTATTGGTTAAGCGTTTATTTAAACAATTTGAAAAAGCCTTTTAAGTCCTCTTAAAAGGCTTTTTTATGTTTATAATTCGTTAAAATTATCCTAACAGCGCATGTTATTTTGTTATTTAGCATCTAAAGTTGAAACAATAGAAAAACAAATAGATATGAGAATTCTTTTAGTATTAGTATGCATGTTAAGCTTTAGTTTTATTTATGCCCAACCAGGTGGTGGCGGACAAGGTGGCCCTCCAGGTGGTGGTAGAAGTATGAGCAGTAGCCAAGAACGCCCAAAAATGGTAGAGTTTAATGCGGCTAAAGTAGCAGGTATTTTTAATTATGATGATGAAGCTGCTATTAAGAAGATTAAAATTAAGAAAAAACATAAAGATTTAACTTTAAAGGTGCGTAAGGCAATCGAGAAGTATAATATTCGTGTTAACGAAATTGCACTTTTAAACAAGGATAATTTTGATACTCTAAATGTATATGTTAATGCAAAAATGAAAGCAATGCAATCTAGTCGTGGTCAGAACCAAAGTGGTTCTAGAATGGATAGAAGCGATACCTCTTCTAATGACTCTAAAGACGATCCAGAGCGTGCTAAAATTAAACAAAAAATTGATCCTGCTAAAAAAGAAGTTAAAGTTGCCGAAGGAAAATTAAACACGCATTTGGAATCTATTTTAAGCGAAAAGCAATATGGCAAATGGCTTAAATATCAAGTAAAAGTTAAATCGGAATTGATTGAAGAACCAGAATCGAATAATAATAGTGATTCGGGAATGTCTCGTGGCGGCGGACAAGGTGGCCCTCCAGGTGGTGGCATGCGTTAATAAAATAAGTATAGAATAAAAAAAAAGGCTAAAATTCAAATTTTGAATTTTAGCCTTTTTTAGTTTATAAGTTATCTATGGTAAATGCTTTTATTTTGGTCCACGTATCTATAAACTCTATTCCGGTCCAGCCGTGTCCAGCTTCGGGATAAAGGGTGTACTCGTGGGTAACGTTAAGTTTAGATAGTTTCTCGTTTAAATCTGCTCCTTGGCTTATTGGTATCAATGGATCTTGTCCGCCATAAAACAAAATAGTTGCAGGTGCATTAGCTGTTACTTGGTGTAACGGACTTACTTCTTCTAAATATTCTACGGTAGGATCTTCTCCAAACAAGGTTAAAAAAGCATCTAATTCACTACTTTCTTCTGCTGCTAAAGCAAAATTAGGATCGGTTAAATTTGTTGGACCAACAATACTACAAACCATATTGGTTTTTTGTAAGGTATCAAAACTATAAGCCCATAATAAGGCTAAATGCCCACCAGCGCTTGCTCCAATAAACCCAAGCTGATCGGAAATAGAAAGCTTTATTTGGTTTGTTTTTAAATATCTAATTACCGTGCTAATATCATTAGTTTGCATTGGGTAAGGCTTGTTATTGCCATCTGCTAAACGGTAGTTCATATTCACTATGGCTACATCTGGAAAGTCTTGAATTAAAAGTGTTTTTAACGGATCCATTTCTGCTTTATCACCAGCAGACCAACCACCACCATGTATTAATATTATAATTTTAGTATCTACGGTTCTATCGGCAGGCAGGTATAAATCAAAAGTTTGATTCTCATCATCACCATATACTATATCTAACTCTTCGTACTCCAAAGTCGTGTCTAAGATATCAGCTGTGGCAATAGGTTCTATTTTTTCTGAGCAGCTTAAAATAGTTATAACCGCCAAGAGGTTTATGGATAAAATTTTAAGAAATTTCATATAAATAATGTTTTTTGTAAAAGCTTTAATTGAAGTATTTTAAACTACTTCATTATATGTTAAAAATAATATTTACTTTGTAGCGTTAAATAATGTAACGCAAGATAGTTATTATGGCTGAATTTTTAAGAATTTATGAGGAGAACCCAAATCCAAAACAGATTGAAAAAGCAGTCGCTATTTTGAAACGCGGCGGACTCATAATCTACCCAACCGATACTGTTTATGGTTTAGGTTGTGATATTACTAACGTTAAAGCTTTAGAGAAAATTGCACGTATTAAAGGTGTTAAGCTCGAAAAAGCTAACTTTTCGTTTGTTTGTCACGATTTAAGTAATATTAGTGATTACGTAAAGCAAATTGATACGTCTGTTTTTAAAATACTTAAACGTGCGCTTCCTGGGCCTTATACGTTTATTTTACCAGGTTCTAAAAACTTACCAAACCCGTTTAAAAAGCGAAAAACAGTTGGTATTCGTGTGCCAGATAATGCTATTGCGCTCGATATTGTAAAACTTCTAGGAAACCCGATTATATCAACATCTATACATGATGAAGATGCTGTTTTGGAATATACCACAGATCCAGAATTAATTTTGGAAAAATGGGATAACCTAGTCGATTTAGTAATCGATGGTGGTTATGGTGATAACGAGGCTTCTACGGTTATTGATCTTTCTGATGGTGAACCTATAATTGTTCGTGAAGGTAAGGGGAGTTTAGATATTTTTTAATTGATACTCTTTTTTAAAACTGGTACGTTTCTGTTAATTTAGAAATGATGTCTTTAACAGCCTTTTCCTTGGTTATGTTTTCTCTGTAATAGTCAATGTTCAATATTGGGTCTTTTTTAAGGTCGGCTTTATTGTACGGGTATTCCAATTTTTCTAGTATAGCACTTAGTGGTTCGTTGCTAAAACTTATTTTAACGTCTTTTACTTCCTGAGCCTCATTATTAGAGTTCGTGGAATAAGAGAAACTCGAACCAAAACTAGTAACTTCATGTTTTCTTATGGATATGGCTGTATCATCAGTAGATTTTTCAATTTCTTCAATTATGCATTTTTCTTTACCAGAATTACAGCTAAAAATAATAAACGCGATGAGAATTAAAAGATAGTAGTTTTTTTTATGGTTTGAATTTTTCATGAGTTGGTGGTTTGTTTAGTTGTTTTTCGTTTATTCGATATTTACATTTGATAGTCTGTAACTCGTTTTCTAGTTTTTATTCTTTTGAATATTCTTCGATTAATATTGATCCTGTAATTAAATTACCTGCAGCATCAAAAAAATGATTTTCTTTTCTGACGGTCAAAAGACTGTTATTATTTGATAAAATCATTTCATCGTATTTCTGACTTAAATTAGCTAAAACCATTCCAAAAGATACAATGCCAGATATTTGATAACTGTTTATTGAACTATAAGACCAATTTCCATCAGAAATCGATTGAACTGAATCGTAACATTCTCCGTTTATATCTTCATTAAATTTTGAGAAAGTATAACCTTGGTTGGAATAAAATATCATACGATTTCTTTCTTCACATTCAGAAAGTGGTTCTTCGGATATTAGGATTTCATTTAAATCAAGTATTGTTACGGATTCAAGTTTCCAGTTTCCAATTATTGGGTCTTGATTTCCTGAACTGTCAGCATTTGAACAGGATAAAATGATAAATCCAATCAATAACTTTAGTTTCTTCATTGGGTATATGTTCATTCATTGTAAGAACCGTAGTGTGTTATATGATAATTAAATTTCAGTTTCTACTTAGTTAAATATAAATATTTTGCTTTTATTTTTTTTACTATAAACGCCAAATTTTATATTTAGCGGACTTTGTTAATATTAAAAGACCTTTCTGCTTAGCACAAATGCCCTATGTTTTTTATACAGTGTTATGGGCTTTAATTTATTTTTAATGATTCCAAAAGGGAATTCATTTTTTCTTCAAATTCTTTTTTATTTTTCGCTATTCCAGATTTAAACTCTGTAAAATCTAAGCTGTTAATATCTCTTAATTCTTGAATATTTTCCCAAAACTCATCTTTTTTTGGCTTTGGTCTAATATCATCAAAATCGATATCAAATAGAAAGCTATCAATATGAATAGGAAATAAAATTGTTTTCCATAATTTATCTTGTTTCTTTCTTCCTTGAGTAAGTTCGTAATGACAAGCTTCACTTTTTAATGAATTACCTGAAGCAATAAATAAAAGGCGGTCATTTGAATCAATGTTAGACTTCATAATACTTTTCAAAGGTTGCCCACCCAATGCATTTTTTTCCCATAAAAAAGTTGAGACATTATTATCTTTTAAAAATTGATTTATTGCATTAGCAATTTTTGCATCTTTTAGGCTGTATGAGATAAAAACACTACTCATTATTTTATTGCTAAGTTCATTTTTAATTAGTTGTTGTACTCGTTCTTCTTGATTAAATATTTTTTTCAGTAAATCCTTAGATAAATTCTCACTTTCATTTAGCGTCTTGATATCTATGCTATTAGTTCCCCATCCTTTTTTGTTATTTGTTTCGTCAAAATTATAATCAAAAAGAATACAATCGGAAAAGGTGTTTTTAGAAAGTTCACATCCTTTGAAAAAAGTGTCAATGAATTCGACTGATTTAAATAAAGAATACTGAATATTGCAATCTTCAAATACAAGGTCTTCATTAACCTCTATATTTTGTAATTTCATTTTATCTTCCTCATCTAAATATTCTTCTGGAGTAACTTTCATAAGATACCCATAGGAAAAATTAGCTTGATATCTAGCGCTATCGATAACCGTTTTATAGAATACCGTGCTTACTGTATCTGTTCCAGAGATTTCTAGTCCCTCAAAATAGCAATGATTGAAGACAGAATCATATATATAGCTTTCCGAAATATTTAGATAAAATCGACATTTACAATTATTAATCTCTGTTGAAATTAATTGACTTTTTCTAAACACAGCTCTTTCTAAAACGGTATTTTCAAAAATACAGTTCTCAAAAGTTGTCATCCAAAATAAAGTTCCTGTGAGGTCACAATCATAAAATTTACATTCAAAGAATTTGACCCCTTGAACTTGTAATGATTTAAGTTTACTACCAGTTATTTTTTTATTTACAATAGTTCTTTCGTCATAAGTGTCTCCAAGAGAAATAGGATGACCTTTTGAAATGGATTGTTCATCTATTTTTAAATCAGTTTTATTACTATCCTTAAAAAAGGTTGTAAGTTCCGTAAAAGTTAAATAGCCTTCTATATCCAAATTGAGTTTTTTTTATTGCTTAAAACTACGGTACATGCGTACTTAATAAGAAGTAAAAATACAATTTCGAAAGCGGAACTCATAAAGAATTTTGTAATAATTAGGCTACTACGATGCTAAAATAAAAATCTCGCAGAGAGATACGAGCCAGGAGGTGTAATGAAAAGCCTTGTTAACTATAGCCCATCATTATTTATAGTTGATATTGAGTCTTTATTTTGATTTAATATTACCTTAACAGATCTAATTTCACCTTTTATATTAGGTTGTTTTTTTAAGAACATAGTTTCAAAAAGTTCTGTCTTTTTTACAAAGGTAAGGCTGTCTAGTTTTTTGTTGTAACAACTAAAGTAGAATGTACTGTTTTTAGGTAGGTTTAGTCTTGGAGCTAAAAGTGATTTAATTCCGTGAAATTCTAGTTTTTGTTCTTGAAGTTCTTTTTCTGTAAAAATGGCAATAGAATATTGTATTTCATCCAATAATGCTATTTCTTTTTCAGGAGTAGATCCAACTGCAGCAAACCATGATACTTCTCTTTCCTTTATTCGCTCTATTAAACGCTGTTTTGTTCTATCTGGATAATAATGAAGTTCTATAACTTTATATTTGTTTACACTATCTTGTTCATTAACGTTTTTAATGCGTATTTCACTACCTAATTTGTTTTGAAAAACATTAGTAAGAAATTCATTTCCTTTTCCTCTGTTAATAAAAATATTGAACCCTAAACTATCTATCTTTTCTTCGAATTCATTTATATATTTAATGATTTTATTAGATTCTGCAATATGGTTTCTACCAATTTGGTAAGGATTGGTGTAATTACTACTATATTTTCTATTCGCCTGTATTAACGCAGAGTGTATTGTTGTTGTGTCGTTTGTATAGTATAGAATTGTGTTTATCTTGTTTGCTAGGTTACTTGTTAAATTATTAAGTTCTTCAACTTTATTATTTCTTGCTACAATATGCTTATTTACTTCAGAAACGGGGCCTCCGTAATGAATCATTTCCATTTCTCTTTTAGCCTTGTAGTTATGAATCATTTCTTCAAAAGAATAGCCAAAGAGTTTCATTAAAATTAAGCCTACTAAAATGCTGTAAATGCCATATTTCAGAATAAGGAAGCCTATTTTTTCTGCTTTCATAAAGGTGAATGTGTTATTGTGTTTTTATTGTTATTGTATGTTCATTATTTTTATTTCAGTTGTATATGAATATGGTCATCGTGTCTAACTGCCCTACACCCGTGATATCTTATTCTATTTTCTTTTAAATTCATTCTGCTTTTTAAATGCGGTTCAATAAACAGCTTTCCTAAATCTTTACTTTTTAAGATGTTCTCTATTAGTTTTTTTGTTCCTTTTTTCGAGAAAACCAATTCCTTATTAATTTCTCCTAAAGTTAAGTGTTTTGGAAAGTCATATTGAAAAAATCCATTTTCTAAACACTTTTCAATTTGATTGAATTCACTTGGTTTTGGGTTTTCAAAAAATCCGTAACCGCTAATAGATTTTTGTTTATTCGTAATAATTCCGTTTTGAGTTTCGTAAATTAAACTGATGTCAATTTTCTTTCCATCATTATGGCTTAAATGTGGAAGTAGAGGGAACTTATTAATGAAAGGGAAATTAGCATCTAAATAATGAATTTCAATATTCGTTCCGTTTAATTCTTTTTCCGTTTTGTTTAGTAATTCGTTCAGTTTAGGCCTTACATAATTCCTGTTCAATAAAACAGTCATATAATTCGTTGGTTTTATTTTTTCGGAATGTTTTACTTTTTCTCGTCCAAAAAATTGTGATATTAATGGAACAATTAAAAGTGTCGAAAAAAGATAAAGACTTAAAAAAATAATAAGAGTTTTAAATTTCAGTTTTGTGTTCCATTTTTTAGAAATTATTAAACTTGCCAAATAAATAATTCCACCGATTTGAGTTATTACAGTTAGAAAGACAAAAAGGAATGTTTTATATATTATTTTTAGTAGGATTTTCAATTTTGAGTTCTAATTTTTGAATGAAGTGCAACGGTATTCTGTAATAATAGATCGATTTTTTGTGTGATTATTTTTCGTGAAAACATCAGAAGCTAGCAAACGAGCAACAAACTTTGGTTTAGCTAAAACTAGCAATTTTTTATATTCTTTGTTACCTGCTGGCTTTTATTTTTTTATCTCTTCTTTTTCTTAAAGCAATTATTTCTAAATCTAAATCTGATAATGCGATTTTCATACTTTCAGCTCGAATTTTTTTAATAATATTCTGCTTTTCGTTTTCCGTTGTTAGCTTCTCGTATAATTCAGGTGAAGGTGGTAAAAAATTAACCATCGGATTGTCAAAACTCCTGCTTATTCCACACGTATTCAGTCGAAGGAATCCATTTTCCATTTTTCCATAAACAATCCATTTTCCTTTTTTCTCAATAGATGGTTCGCAATATTTCCAGTTTTTTCCAACATAAACATTTCCTTTATTGTCTTCGCCGTCCAAAGATTCAATTACTTTTATTTTGAAACTCAAATCTGAGTTATTTACCTCAATAACTTCTCCAATAAAAATGCATTCGGAATTTTCCATTTCATATTTCTGTAAATCAGAAAGTTTCTTTACTGGACAATCACAAGCAAAACTTTTGAATGAAATTAAAATAAGAATTATAGCTAATTTTTGTTTCATAGTTTTGAGTTTTAGCTTGGAGGTAACGGTTTTGTGTATGGAAAGTTGCGATTTTGTGTGCGAGGATTTTCCGAAGGAAAATCAGACGTAACAAAATAGCAACGACCTTTGTTTAAGTACTAATTTAGCAATGAATTATACACGTCTTAAGTTAGCCTTTAAATAAAAAAGACTAATTTAAACATATAAAATAGAAAGCACAAAAGAGAGGAATAAGGTTAATATACACGGAGAGACTTCAGATCTCGTCAACATTGTAAATCCCCTCTCTTTTCTACACAGATTTCGAACAGTTCTGTGAGGCTTTTAGACCTCGATTTTAAGTCGTTGAAAC
>NZ_SORL01000009.1:0-339255 GCF_004368925.1 Algibacter lectus | reverse complement strand
TTAAGCCCATTAGCGCCGATGGTACTGCATTTGTGGGAGAGTAGGTCGTTGCCTTTTTTAATCCTCAACATTTATTTGTTGAGGATTTTTTTTGTTTATTATTTATTGAAATAACGAATAGAGTAACGCTTAAGAGAACAATCTCCGTTATACTTCCGCGTAAGCGTTAGGATTTAATTTGTTATTTGAGGAGTTTACAATGAATAAATTGGAGTTATTATTTTAAACACCTTTTGAAATAGAAAAATACGTACAACTACTCATTTTTTGTAAGTAGTTTTTGTCTTATATTTGTAATGCTATTAATTAGTTCTTAGGGAGAATTAATGAAAACTCTGAATCGTAATGATTTGGAGTTTTCGCGTTTTATAGATAATCTGCTTTTTAATTTGCCTAACAGATATTCAGAATTAATTAGTTTTATAGATTACTTACAATCTCTTTTTATTTTAATCTTATGGTTCTTATAAGTTTTTGTAGATTTACTTCAATTAATTATTATTATAATATTACGAGGTTGTATTATTTCATGGTGTAATTTTAATTTATGGCTTAATAGTTGATTTAATCTTTTAGGAAATCTTGAAAAAATATTATTATATGAAAACTATATTTATAATTATTACGGTCTTAACTTTGAATATATCACAAGCTCAAATTTTAGAGCCTGTAAAATGGGAAACTTTAGTTAATAGAGTGTCAGATACAGAGTTTGACTTAATATCAACAGCAACAATTGATGCAGGTTGGCATTTATATGCGCAAACGGTTCCGGAAGGTGGTCCGATAGCGACAAGTTTTAGTTTCGTTGGAAATGGCAAATTCTTAAAGAAAGGTAATACCAAAGAAGATGAAGGTCATGTTGTAGATGATCCTATTTTTGGAATGAAGATTAAGTATTTTGATAATAAGGCCATTTTTAAGCAGCGTATAAAGGTTAAAACTAAAAAAAGTTTTACTGTAGAAGGTGTGGTTAATTTTATGGTATGTAACGACATTAGATGCTTAGCACCAACAGAAGAGGATTTGTTGTTTACTGTAGATTAACTTAGTCGTTAAAAGCTATATTTATGTAGAAACAGCATTTGATATTATTATAAAAAAAAAGTGATCAACTCAGTTGATCACTTTTTTTTATTTAACCTTTGCTCAGACATATTACAATCCGAAAGCGGATTTTACTTTATCTACATAATCTAATTTCTCCCAAGTAAATAATTCAACATCTAATGTTATTGATTCACCGTTTGGTTGTGAGAATGATTTAGTAACTATTTCATTTTTACGTCCCATATGGCCGTATGCAGCGGTTTCACTGTATATTGGAGCTCTAAGCTTTAACCGTTCTTCAATAGCGAATGGACGCATATCAAAAAGTTCTGTTACTTTCTGTGCAATTTCACCATCGGTCATGTTAAAGGCACAAGTTCCGTAGGTATCAATAAAAATCCCCATAGGTTCTACAACACCAATAGCATAACTGACTTGTACTAAAACTTCGCTAGCAACACCAGCTGCTACTAAATTTTTAGCAATATGTCTTGTAGCATAAGCAGCACTTCTATCTACTTTACTTGGGTCTTTTCCTGAAAAAGCTCCACCACCGTGTGCGCCTTTACCACCATAAGTATCTACAATAATTTTTCTACCGGTTAAACCAGTATCACCGTGAGGTCCACCAATAACGAATTTACCAGTTGGGTTGATGTGATATTTAATATCGTTGTTGAATAAATTTTGAATAGCTTTAGGTAAATCTGCAACTACACGTGGAATTAAAATTTCAACTATATCTTTTCTAATTTTAGCAAGCATCACGTCATCCGCATCAAAATCATCATGTTGTGTAGAAACAACAATAGCATCAATACGTTGTGGTACGTTATCATCGCTATATTCAATAGTTACTTGACTTTTCGAATCTGGTCTTAAATAAGTAATATCTTTGTTCTCGCGACGTAATTCAGCTAGAACTTTTAAAATTCTATGAGATAGATCTAAAGCTAATGGCATAAAATTTTCTGTTTCGTTACTAGCGTAACCAAACATCATACCTTGATCGCCTGCACCTTGTTCTTCTTTGGTACCACGATCTACACCTTGGCTAATATCGTCTGATTGTTCGTGGATTGCAGAAAGTACACCGCACGAATTTCCATCAAACATGTATTCACCTTTGGTATATCCAATTTTGTTAATGGTATCCCTAGCGATTTTTTGAACGTCTAAATAAGTCGTCGATTTAACTTCACCAGCAAGCACTACTTGTCCTGTAGTAACTAGAGTTTCACATGCTACTTTCGATTCGGTATCAAAAGCTAAAAAATTGTCGATTAACGCATCGCTAATCTGATCCGCCACCTTATCTGGGTGTCCTTCAGAAACACTTTCTGAAGTAAATAAATAAGCCATATTATATTATTTTATAGCAAGATTTGACGAAAACGTCGAAGGAAGTTTACACTGCCTTTAGCATTTTTATTTGTAGAAAATTAATTTCAATGTTTTTGAAACTTTATTTACTACAAAGAGGTTGCAATCAGTCAAATCTTTCCTCTGTTATATGTGGCTGCAAAAATAGAAAAATAAAAGGAATTGCGAATTCATTTAGAGTTTTTTAACCTAAAATTTGCTTAATAAGTTTTATTTATAAATATTTGATGAATCAAATCTTCAGCATTGCCTATATATAGAATGTTTTAGAGAGAAGTGATTGAATTTGTAATGAAAAATAATTCTTTAATTAAAACGGCTATTAATGTCATTGTGATTATTTCATGATGCACTCGGAACTTTTTTTTAAATCTTAAATATGATTAAAAGCCTTCCTTTCAGAGAAGGCTTTTTTTATTGTTAATTTTTGATTTTTTGGACATAGTAAAAAAATCAGTCTAAATATCTGATTATCAAAATTTTGACTGTTGTTTTAGGTTTGTGAATTTAACCTAAAAAATGAAATATAAATGGTTTTAAATGGCTAATAAATTAATTTCGAGCATTATTTAAAAGAATGAAGAGTTTTTAATGAAATTCATAAAAACCTAAATTATTAAAATAAAAGTATAGTAAAAGATAAAATTATCCGCAACAAAAATGAAGGAACTCAATAAACATAGTAAAAGGTTAACTCAAGATGAATCTCAACCAGCATCTCAAGCGATGTTATACGCGGTAGGTTTAACTGATGAAGATATGAAAAAAGCCCAAGTTGGCATTGCTAGTACAGGTTACGATGGTAACCCTTGTAACATGCATTTGAATAACTTGGCTGCTGAAGTGAAAATTGAGTGTAAAATAGCAAATTTAGTAGGTTTAGGGTTTAATACTATCGGTGTTTCTGATGGTATTTCTATGGGGACTTCAGGAATGAACTACTCTTTAGCCTCTCGTGACATTATTGCCGATTCTATAGAAACGGTTATGAATGCACAGAGTTATGATGCTTTAATCTCTGTTGTTGGTTGTGATAAAAATATGCCAGGAGCCGTTATTGCTATGTTACGGTTAAATCGTCCATCTATTATGATGTATGGTGGAACAATTGCTTCAGGAAAATATAAAGGAAGAAAATTAAACATCGTTTCTGCTTTTGAGGCCTTAGGTCAAAAAGTAGCAGGTGAAATTGGAGAAGAAGAATATAGAGAAATTATTAAAAGTGCTATTCCAGGAGCGGGAGCTTGTGGAGGTATGTATACGGCCAATACAATGGCTTCGGCTATAGAGTGTATGGGGTTTGCGTTACCTTATAACTCTTCTATTCCTGCAGAAAATCCTAATAAATTATCTGAAAGTGAGAGAACAGCAATCGCTATTAAAAACCTTTTAGAATTAGACTTAAAGCCTTTAGATATTATTACTAAAAAATCTATTGAGAATGCTATAGCACTTGTCAATGCTTTAGGAGGTTCTACCAATGCAGTATTACACTTTCTAGCTATTGCGCATGCTGCAGATATCGAATTCACATTAGAAGATTTTCAACGTGTTAGTGATAGAACCCCTTTGATAGCAGATTTAAAACCATCTGGAAAATATTTAATGGAAGATGTTCATGGCGTTGGAGGAACCCCTGCAGTAATGAAATATTTATTAGATAATGGTTATTTACATGGTGATTGTTTAACAGTAACAGGAAAAACATTAGCTGAAAATTTAGCAGATGTTGAGCCTCTAACTTTTGAAGACGATCAAGACGTTATATTTCCGAAGGATAAAGCTTTAAAATCTTCAGGGAATTTACAAATTCTTTACGGAAACTTGGCGACTGAAGGTGCTGTAGCAAAAATATCAGGAAACGAAGGTTTGTTATTTGAAGGTAAAGCTGTGGTTTACGATGGAGAACAAGCGGCAAATACTGGAATTTCAAACGGAGAAGTAGAAAGAGGTGATGTTGTCGTCATTAGATATGTGGGGCCAAAAGGAGGTCCTGGAATGCCAGAAATGTTAAAACCAACATCTTTAATCATGGGAGCAGGTTTAGGTAAATCTGTAGCGTTAATTACTGATGGTCGTTTTTCTGGAGGAACACACGGTTTTGTTGTGGGGCATATTACACCAGAAGCTCAAGAAGGTGGAACCATTGGGTTATTAAAAACAGGTGATAAAATTAGAATTAGCGCCGAAGATAACTCTATTAATGTTTTACTTTCTGAGGAAGAAATAGCAGAAAGAAAAACACAATGGGTTCAACCAGCTTTAAAACATTCAAAAGGAATATTATACAAATATGCAAAATCTGTGGCATCGGCTTCTAAAGGCTGTGTAACAGATTTATAGTAAGTAACGATTACAAGAGCAAGAAGAAAATATATAGAGATGAAAGACACTCAAACCATAAAAAAACAAGCAAATAATACGCAGAAAACTATGCGTATTTCTGGTAGCGAAGCAATTATTCATTGTTTATTAGCAGAAGGCGTAGATATTCTTTACGGCTACCCGGGAGGTGCGATAATGCCCGTTTACGACGAATTATACAAGTTTAGAGATAAAATTCATCACGTTTTAACACGACATGAACAAGGTGCAGCACATGCAGCTCAAGGTTATGCTCGTATTTCTGGGAAAGTTGGTGTAGCTATGGCTACTTCTGGCCCTGGAGCTACTAATTTAATTACTGGTATTGCAGATGCTCAAATAGATTCTACACCACTAGTATGTATTACTGGTCAAGTAGCTTCTCATTTGTTAGGTAGTGATGCTTTTCAGGAAACTGATATTGTTGGAATATCTACACCAGTTACTAAATGGAATTGCCAAGTAACGAAAGCGTCTCAAATTCCAGAAGCTATTGCAAAAGCATTCTATATAGCTAAAAGCGGCCGTCCAGGTCCTGTTTTAGTAGATATAACTAAAGATGCTCAGTTAGAAGAATTTGATTTTAAATATGAAAAATGTACAGGTGTAAGAAGTTATAATCCTATACCAGATACCGATACAGAAGCCGTAAAAGAGGCTGCAAAATTAATTAATGCAGCAAAGAAACCAATGATTGTTTGGGGGCAAGGTGTTATTTTAGGTAAAGCAGAAGCCGAATTAAAGGCTGTAATAGAAAAAGCAGGAATTCCTTCGGCTTGGACTATTCTTGGAGCTTCAGCAGTACCAACATCTCATCCGCTAAATGTAGGTATGGTTGGTATGCATGGTAATTACGCTCCAAATGTTTTAACGAATCAATGTGATGTTTTAATTGCTATTGGTATGCGTTTTGATGACCGTGTAACTGGTAGTTTAAATACCTATGCTAAGCAGGCTAAAGTGATTCATTTTGAAATTGATCCGGCAGAGATTGATAAAAATGTAAAAACTGAAATTGCCGTTTTAGGAAATTCTAAAGATAGCTTATCACAGTTATTGCCTTTATTAGAAACAAATTCACACGATGCATGGTTACAAGAATTCAAAGACTTGTATGCTATTGAATTTGAAAAAGTAATAAAAGAAGATCTTACGCCAAGTAAAGAAGGTTTAACTATGGGCGAGGTTATTAAACAAATAAATATTGAAACAAAAGGAAATGCTGCCATAGTTTCAGATGTTGGACAACACCAAATGATTGCTTGTCGTTATGCCGATTTTAATATTTCAAAAAGTAATATTACTTCAGGAGGTTTAGGTACTATGGGCTTTGCGCTTCCTGCAGCTATTGGTGCAAAAATGGCTGCTCCAGAGCGTGAAGTTGTAGCAATCATCGGAGATGGTGGTTTCCAAATGAACATACAAGAATTAGGGACTATTTTTCAGCAAAAAACACCTGTTAAAATTGTAGTTTTAAATAATGAATTTTTAGGTATGGTGCGTCAATGGCAACAGCTGTTTTTCGATAAACGTTATGCCTCTACAGAAATGACAAATCCTAACTTTGTGGCCATAGCAGAAGGCTATTACATTAAAGCTAGAAAAGTTGTAAAACGTGAAGAGTTGGCAGATGCAGTTAAGGAAATGATTGAATCTAAAGAGTCGTATTTCTTAGAAGTATGCGTGGAAAAAGAAGGAAATGTTTTTCCGATGATTCCAACAGGAGCTTCCGTTTCAGAAGTAAGATTGTGCTAATAAATTAAGATCTAAAATAAAATGAATCAAGATATACAATCATTTACGATTTCAATTTATACCGAAAATAATATCGGGTTATTAAATCGTATTTCAGCTATTTTTCAGCGTAGACACATAAATATAGAAAGTTTAACAACATCACAATCAGAAATCGATGGTGTAAATCGTTTTGTAATTGTTGTAAATATTTGTGAAGAGCAAGCTATTAAAATAGTGAAGCAAATAGAAAAACAAGTAGAGACTATTCGTGCATTTTATCATACTGAAGATGATACTATTTTTACTGAATCGAGTATGTTCAAAATTAAATCCGAATTATTGTTTGATGAACCTCAAATTCAGAATTTAATAAAAGAAAGTTATGCCAGAATTGTAACGGTAAACAAAGAGTTTTTTGTTTTAGAAAAATCTGGACGCCGAAACGAAATAGAAGCATTGCGTAAAGAATTAACCAAATTTGGTATTATGCAATTTGTACGTTCCGGACGTATTGCTGTAACTAAAGACGAAATGAAAGTAACAGAAGTGCTGCATGCCTTCAATAATAAATACTAATTAAATTAAAAAATGGGAAATTATTTTAACACCTTATCATTAAGAGATAAATTAAATCAATTATCAAAATGTAGATTTATGGACTCTTCAGAATTTGAAGATGGTGTAAATGCTTTAAAAGGTAAAAAAATTGTCATAGTAGGTTGTGGCGCACAAGGATTAAACCAAGGATTAAACATGAGAGATTCTGGTTTAGATATTTCTTATGCACTTCGTGATGCTGCTATTGCAGAAAAACGTCAATCTTTTGTAAATGCAAGTGATAATGGTTTTACTGTTGGTACTTACCAAGAGTTAATTCCTACTGCAGATTTAGTGTTAAACTTAACGCCAGATAAGCAACATACAAGTGTAGTAAAAGCTGTTATGCCTTTAATGAAAAAAGGTGCAACGTTATCTTATTCTCACGGTTTTAATATTGTTGAAGAAGGGACTCAGGTTCGTGAAGATTTAACAGTAATTATGGTAGCTCCAAAATGTCCAGGTACCGAAGTTAGAGAAGAATATAAAAGAGGTTTTGGTGTACCAACTTTAATTGCGGTTCACGAAGAAAATGATCCAGAAGGAAAAGGTTGGGCTCAAGCAAAAGCTTATGCAGCAGCAACTGGTGGTGATAGAGCAGGTGTTTTAGCATCTTCTTTTATTGCTGAAGTAAAATCTGATTTAATGGGAGAGCAAACTATTTTATGTGGTTTACTTCAAACAGGTTCTATTCTTTGTTTCGATAAAATGATTGAAAAAGGAATTGATGCTGGTTATGCTTCTAAATTAATTCAATACGGTTGGGAAACTATTACAGAAGGTCTTAAATATGGTGGTATTACTCACATGATGGATCGTTTATCTAACCCAGCAAAAATTAAAGCTTTTGAACTTTCAGAAGAATTAAAAGATATTATGCGTCCGTTATTCCAAAAGCATATGGATGATATTATTGAAGGTCGTTTTTCTGCTGGTATGATGGCAGACTGGGCTAACGATGATAAAGATTTATTAGGATGGAGAGCTGCAACAGCAGAAACTGCATTCGAAAAAACGCCAGCTGGTGATGTTGAAATTTCTGAACAAGAATTTTATGATAATGGTGTGTTAATGGTAGCTATGGTAAGAGCAGGTGTAGAATTAGCTTTTGAAGCTATGACAGATTCTGGAATTATTGCAGCTTCTGCATACTACGAGTCTTTACACGAAACGCCACTTATTGCAAACACTATTGCAAGACGTAAATTATACGAAATGAACGCCGTAATTTCTGATACTGCTGAGTACGGATGTTATTTATTCGATCACGCTTGTAAGCCTTTATTAGCAGATTTCATGAAAACTGTTGATACAGATATTATCGGTAAGCCTTACGCAACAAGTAATGGTGAAGGTGTTGATAATGCTAAATTAATTGAAATAAATGCAGCTTTAAGAAATCACCCAGTAGAAAAGGTTGGTACATTCTTAAGAGCATCTATGACGGCTATGAAGCCAATAGTTTAATTCTTTAAACATATTTATAAAACCCGATTAGTTTAAACGAACTAATAGGTTTTACATATTAATATAACCTACAAGCTGTATAAGCTTGTAGGTTTTTAAAATTATAAAGCAATGAGTAAGGAGAGCAATACCTATTTTCCGAGTCTTAATAATATAAAGCTAGCTGCCGATACTATTAAAAATGTATCGGCAGTTACGCCTTTAGGAGTAAGCCTTCGTTATTCTGAATTTTTTGACGCTAATATTTTATTAAAACGCGAAGATCTACAGCAAGTACGCTCGTATAAAATTCGTGGTGCCTACAATAAAATTAGCTCTTTAACTTCTGAAGAATCTCAAAAAGGGGTGGTGTGTGCCAGTGCAGGAAATCATGCGCAAGGTGTCGCTTTATCTTGTAAACTGCTGAAAATAAAAGGCACAATCTATATGCCGTCTCCAACACCAAATCAAAAAATAGAACAGGTAAAAATGTTTGGTGGCGATTATATAGAAATTAAAATTGAAGGAGATACATTCGACGATGCAAACCATGCAGCCGTTCAAGAATGTACTGCTTTGGGTAAAATGTTTATTCATCCATTTAATGATGGAAAAGTTATTGAAGGTCAAGGTACAGTTGGTTTAGAGGTTTTAGAGCAAACCACAGCACCTATAGATTATGTGTTTGTTGCAGTTGGTGGTGGCGGTTTAGCATCTGGTTTATCAACTGTGTTTAAGGCATTGTCTCCAAATACCAAAGTTATTGGTGTAGAGCCAGAAGGCGCTCCTTCGATGTCTACTTCAATTAAAAATAATATAAATACAGAGATAGAGCATATTGAGAAATTTGTTGATGGTGCAGCTGTAAAACGCGTTGGAGATTTAAACTTCTCTATATGTAAGCAAAATTTACATGCTATGATTACAGTTCCCGAAGGAAAAGTATGCCAAACTATTTTGGAACTTTATAATAAGGATGCCATTGTAGTAGAGCCTGCTGGAGCTTTAAGCATAGCGGCTTTAGATTTTTATGCTGAAGAAATAAAAGGAAAAAACGTAGTATGTGTTGTTTCTGGAAGTAACAATGATATTACCCGAACTGCTGAAATTAAAGAACGAGCCTTGCTTTACGCTAATTTAAAGCACTATTTTATATTGAAATTTCCCCAAAGGGCAGGAGCATTAAAGGAATTTGTTGTGGATATTTTAGGTCCTAACGATGATATTACCCATTTTGAATATACTAAAAAAACAAACCGTGAAAATGGAGCAGCAGTTGTTGGTATTCAGATAAAATCTTCTGAAGATTTAGAACCGCTTATTGCTAAAATGAAGGCACGTAAATTTTTTGGCGATTATTTAAATGATAAACCCGATTTGTTTCAATTTTTAGTGTAATTCGCGTGGTTTTAGCTTAAATAGTGAAAGTTTTAATGTATTTCTTTTCGAAAACGTTTGAGTTGTATACATATGAAACTGTTGTAATTGAAGTGCTAAGAATTTGATATTTTTTCGTACAATAGCTCTGTTTTAGTGTTATTTCAGCGAGAATATTGATACCTTTACTTTACTACATAACACAATATATTTTAATATGAAAACAGCATTTCAAGACATTCCAGACGAATATAAAATAGACTCATTATTACACCAATCTACATATTTGGTTAATGGAGAACTAAAACATTGGGAAGGCGAAACAGCAGAAGTTTATTCTACTATTTCATCTACTAAAGAGTATAAAACAACTGTATTAGGAACAATTCCTCAGTTAGGCGAAGCTGAAGCATTGGAAGCTTTAGATTCGGCAACATCTGCATACAACAAAGGGCAAGGTTTATGGCCAACCATGAAAGTGATTGATAGAATTGCTTGTATGGAAAAGTTTGTTGAAGAAATGAAAACCAAGCGTGAAGAAGTTGTAAAACTATTAATGTGGGAAATTGGTAAAAACTTACCCGATTCTCAAAAGGAATTTGATAGAACAGTAGACTATATTTACGATACTATTGAGGCCTACAAGCAAATTGATAGAGACTCAGCAAAATTTGAAAAAAGCTCTGGCGTTTACGCACATATCCGTCGTGGACCACTTGGTGTGGTGCTATGTTTAGGGCCATACAACTATCCTTTAAATGAAACCTTTACACTTTTAATTCCAGCATTAATCATGGGGAATCCTGTGGTTTTTAAACCGGCAAAAATTGGTGTATTATTAATCTCTCCATTATTAGAAGCTTTTCAAAAGAGTTTTCCAAAAGGCGTGGTGAATATTGTTTACGGTCGTGGTCGTGTTTTAGCAACTCCAATAATGCAATCGGGTAAAGTTGATGTTTTAGCATTAATTGGTAATAGTAAATCTGCAAATGCATTGCAAGCGCAACACCCGAAAGGAAATAGGTTACGTATGGTTTTAGGATTAGAAGCTAAAAATCCAGCAATTATTTTACCAGATGCCGACTTAGATTTGGCAGTAGAGGAGTGTATTGCAGGAACGTTATCTTTTAACGGACAGCGTTGTACTGCTTTAAAAGTAATCTATGTACACGAATCTGTGGTAGAGGAATTTAATAGATTGTTTGCTTTCAAAGTAGATCAACTTAAATTTGGAAACCCTTGGGAGGCAGGTGCAAAATTAACGCCACTTCCAGAAATAGAAAAGCCTGGTTATATTCAAGAACTAATTGATGATGCAAAGGAAAAAGGCGCTAAAATTTTAAACAAAAAAGGAGGAGAAACTACCGAGAACTTTATTTTTCCAGCAGTGCTTTATCCAGTAACAAAAGATATGCGTGTATTTAAAGAGGAACAATTTGGACCAGTAGTGCCAGTGGTTTCTTTTTCAGATATCGAAGAGCCGCTTCATGATATGGCAGAGTCTAATTACGGACAACAAGTGAGTTTGTTTGGTCAAAATGTTCATACATTATCTCCATTAATAGATACCTTAGTTAATTTAGTTTGTCGTGTAAATTTAAACAGTTCTTGTCAACGTGGACCAGATGTTTATCCTTTTACAGGAAGAAAAGATTCGGCTTACGGAACATTAAGTGTGCATGATGCATTACGTTCTTTTTCAATTAGAACCTTTGTTGCTTCAAAAGATAACGCTTATAATAATGCTATTTTAAAAGAATTATTAGAGAAGAAAACTTCTAACTTTATTAGCACAGATTATATTCTATAATAAAGAGAAAATCACATAAATTATCTAAAAAAATAATTTTATCTTTAGGCTTCCAGTAGTGCAGAATTTTTCACTGAAAAATATTGCACTACTGGAAGCCTTTATATATGTATATTTGATACATTAAAGATTCCTGTAAAAATTTAATTTAAACTAAAATAACTAAAATGAAAATAGCAAAGTATGTATTAGTTGCTGCGTGTTCTGCAGTAGTATTAATAGGATGTGGAGGAAAAGATGAAAAGAAGAAAGAAGGCTTTTCTTATGAGAAAAAAACAGAGGTTGTTAAACCTGTAGAAAGTAACGCAAACGATGTTGTTATTACGGGTAATGATGCCATGCAGTTTAATAAGACCGAAATTAAGGTTAAAGCAGGCGAGAAAATTAAAATTACTTTAAAGCACATTGGTAAAATGGATAAAAATGTTATGGGACATAATTTTGTTTTACTTAAAAAGGGTGTAAGCGTTTCCGCTTTTGGAAATAAAGCGGCTACAGCAAAAGCTTCAGATTATATTCCGGAAAATGGTAAGGATGTTATTGCTCATACAGGTCTTGTTGGAGCAGGAGAAACATCTATAGTTGAGTTTGATGCTCCTGAGCCAGGAACATACGATTTTTTATGTAGTTTCCCAGGGCATTATGCTATGATGAAAGGGAAATTAATAGTAGAATAAATCACCAAGATTATAAAAGCTTTTAAAGTCCTTATTTTGTTAATCTCTGTAATGTTTTTAACAGAAATAAGGACTTTAATTTTTTAGGATAAGAGTAACTTCAATTTTAATAATTGTTTTACTTCCTTTATTTATATTAATTCGAAAATCTCTCTATCTGAATCATATTTTATAGGCTTAAAACTATATTTTATAGCTATAATCTTGTTTTCATTATAAATTTACCCTCTTAAGCATAACATTATCCAAGATGCTATGTTTCCAATAAAAAAACTAACCAACATGAAAATTAAAAAAATTAGTTCGTCATTACTCGTTTTATTATCTTTTTACAATTGTGAGAAAAAGGAGTATGTCGATAAAATTTACGAAAAACCAGAAATAGTTAAAGAAGCATCTTCACAATTTCTTTCACCAGAAGAAAGTATGAAAACTTTTTATCTACCAGAAGGCTATAGAGTAGAGCTTGTTGCAAGCGAACCGATGATTGATGAGCCTGTAACCATTGCGTGGGATGGAAATGGCCGTATGTATGTTGCTGAAATGAATACTTACATGCAAGATGTAGATGGAACAGGAACTAACAGATCGATTAGTAAAATCAAAATGCTTGAGGATTTAGATGGTGATGGTAAAATGGATAAAAGCACTGTTTTTATTGATAGTTTATTATTACCACGAATGATTTTACCCCTTGAAAATGAATTGATTGTTAATGAGACATTTTCGTATGATTTATGGAGCTATAAAGATACGAATGGTGATGGTGTAGCCGATAAGAAAGAACGCGTTTATTATAATCCAAATCGTCGTGGTGGAAATTTAGAACACCAACAAAGTGGTTTAATTTGGAATTTAGATAACTGGTTATATACAACGTATAATCCTATTCGATTTAAGTTTAAGAGTAATGGGAAAGTAGAGGTAGACTCTTTAGAAAATATGCCTAATAGAGGGCAATGGGGACTAACTCAAGATGATTTAGGGAATATGTATTACTCTTCTGCGGGTAGTGAAAATCCGGCTTACGGATTTCAACAGCCACCAGTATATGGAGAGTTTAATGCAAAAGGTAGACTGGCAGAAGGTTTTGTAGAACCTTGGCCAGTAGTTGGTACTCCAGATGTTCAAGGAGGTCCAAAAAGATTAAGAGAAGATGGTACCCTTAACCATTTTACAGGAACTGCAGGACAAGAAATTTATAGAGGGCATAAATTACCTCCTAGTTTATATGGTGATCTTTTTATTCCTGAGCCTGTAGGTAGATTAATTCGTAGAGCAAAAATAAAAAATGAAAATGGTAAAAAGGTAGTTTATAACGCTTACGATAAAGCTGAGTTTATGGCGTCTACAGATTTGAATTTTAGACCATTACAAGCTAAAACAGGTCCGGATGGTGCGCTTTATATTGTAGATATGTATCGTGGTATTATTCAAGAAAGTAATTGGACTAAAAAAGGAAGTTTTTTAAGACCTGTTATTGAGCGCAAAGGGTTAGATAAAAATATTGGTAAAGGTAGAATTTATAGAATTGTGCATGAAGATATTGAACTTGATAAAAAACCTAATTTAATAGGGAAGAAAGCTTCAGAATTAATAGAATATTTAGGTCATCCTAATGGTTGGTACAGAAATACGGCTCAGAAATTAATTGTTTTAAGAGGTGATGAGTCTGTTATTCCAGAATTACAGGCTTTAGCTAGAGATAACAAATCTTTTATCGATGGCTTGTTTAATAGTGATAAAGATTTTGGTTTGGAGCGCGTCACTGCACTTTGGACACTAGAAGGTTTGGATAATATTGATAAAACCTTAATTACTGAAAAATTACAAGATGAAGATTATCGTGTAAGACTTACAGCGATAAGACTAAGTGAGAATTTCATGAAAGCTGGAGATACGGATATTCTTCAAGATTTGGAAAAATTAATTTCTGATGTTGATGTAAACGTAGTAAATCAATTGGCTTTGAGTTTACGCTACAGTAAAGATAAAAAGGCTACAGAATTACTTAAAGCCATTAATGAAAAATATGAGAGTCACGAAATTATCTCTCATGCTGTTGTTGAAAGTTTAAAGAAAGATGACTCTCAGTTAGCGCAACTTAAAAAGCGAATTTCTGGAAGAAGTTTAGGGGCAAGGTTGAGTATTACGAAGGGTTATGACTCTTATAAACAACTATGTATTACCTGTCATGGTGCCGATTTAAAAGGTTTGCCTACGGAAGATGGTGGTCTTATAGCGCCATCATTAATTGGTAGTGGTAGGGTAATTGGAGATAAAGGTGTACTGAGTAAAATTTTATTAAACGGACTTATTGGCCCAATTGAAGGGAAAGAATATGGTATCATGATGCCATTAAAAGATAATAGCGATCAATGGATTGCAGATGTACTTAGTTACGTAAGAGCGATGAGTGATGCAGATAATGTGGACAGGAAAGTGGTTAGAAATGCCAGAGCACAATCTAAAGACAGAGAAGATTATTGGACTTTAGAAGAACTTAAAAAAGAAGAGGATAAGAGGAAAAAGAAATAGTTCTGATTAAGTATTAAAGAAAAAGCGAATCTAGTTAAAAACTAGATTCGCTTTTTTTTGTGATTTATTTTACAATCAACTTAGTCCTCATAGTAAATGAATGACCAGGGAATGTACAAACAATCCAATACTCACCGGGTTCGCTAGGAGATGTAAAGTAAATAGTTTCGTTACTTTCAGGTCCAACAGTTCCTGAATGAAATAAAACTAAGTCGCTAAACGGAACATAATTTAAATCTGGACCATCTAACCCAAGGTTAAGAGCCATTTCTCCAATTTTAAGTGGTGTTTCTTTACCTGGTTTGGTGATAACCACATTGTGTATCATGTCGTCATTATTATTCAGGGTAAGTTGTATTTTGCTATTTCGGTTTATAGTGATTTCTTCTGTATCATATTTTAATCCAGGAATTGTACCAATAACCACTTTTTCATCTGCTCCATGTTCTCCCCATGAAGACGGCATGGTATTAACTCGCTTAGGTTGGTCTACCTTTTTGTTAGACGTTTTAGCTATATGCATTTGTGGCGATTTTAATTCTCCACCAGGTACTTGGTTTAAAGTGTAATAGCCCGTATTGTGTAATAATAATTCTCCAGATGCAGATTTTAGTTTAGGCATTTCTATTTGATGAATAAAACCTAAACGCATGCCGTGAATCGTTAATTTTACTTTCAACCCATCGGCGGAAATTTCAGCTTTATGAACCATAGATTTTTGTTGATCTACAATGGGACTACCGTAAGTATCATGATATTTGTATGTAAACGTAGACATCTTATAGTTCGAAAGATCTTCAGCTAATTTTTTGTTGATAGGCTTGGTGAATTCAAATTCAAAACCGTCATCAAGCGCTTTCATCGTTTTAATTTCAAAAGGTGTTTTACCGCTCCAAACTAAACGTTGTAATCCATAGGCTTTTTTTCCTGTAGATGCCCAACCACGACTCGTCATACCAACAAACATATTGTTGTCTTTACCCCAAATCATCCTTAAAACTCCAGAAGAAAAACCTTCAACAAAACCAAAAGCAGCGCCTTGGTATACACCATTTACCTTTTCCATGTAAACACGCATAATTTTACTATGCCCTTGATCTCCTACAAATTGTTGGCCTTCAAACGGACCAAATTTACCATTAGTAGTGTCGTATAAAATATCTGAGGTTGATATACCTAATATGGTGTGCGGAAACCAAATTGCGGCAGATTTTAATGCCTTTTCCTTTTTAGCATAATCATACATTGAAAGTCCAGATTGTTTTTCAATATCTTCTGGTTTTAATTTTAATGGTGAGTTTGGTTCGTCTGTCCATTTTAAACTTTCTGCATGTCCTGCAAAATCACCTATTTCTAAATGCGACATACGTCCAGAACCTACCCAGTCGCCTTGGTTTTCTGTATAAAAAATATCGTTATTATCATTAATTGCAAACCCAGCTGGAGATCTAAGTCCAGCAGCTATAGGTGTAAATTCTCCTTCTGTAGTAACCTTTACAAGCCAGCCTCTCCATTTAGCAAAGCTTTTTCCGCCTTTGTACCATGATACGTTTAGGGTTAATATCATATCACCGTTTTTGTCAAACTTTGGACCATATGAATATTCATGATAATTCCCGGAAAGTGGCCATGAGTAAACCGTTTTGTATAAATCGGCTACGCCATCATTATCTTTATCTTCAAGTCTTGTTAATTCACCACGTTGTGCTAAATAAAAACCATTGTCTTTATACGCTAAACCTAGCGTTTCGTGCATGCCGTGAGCAAATCTGTTAAATTCTGGTGTTTTGCTATATGGATTGTTAACTAGCCAAACTTCACCTCTTCTTGTAGAAACACCCAGTTGGTTTTTGTCTGTTAACGCTAAACCTCCAACTTCTAATTTGATATCATTAGGTATTGGGACGTCTACAATTTTATAATACTCAGCTTCTTTTATGGCTTGAGCCGAATTTAACATTTTATCTTTTTGAGAAAATCCAAATTGATTTACTAGAAGGACGGCTATTATTACTATTGTTTTATTGATAATCTTCATGTTTTTAAGTTTTAGTTTACCAGATTATAGTATAATTAATAGTTGAATGTCCTTTAGGAATTTCTATAAGTAATTCGTTTTTTCCATTGCTGTCTCTAATAATTGGTTTATGAGTTTCTCCATCTGGGAAAACAATATAATAGCTTTCGTTGTTTATAATAAACGTGTTATTTTCTAATGCTTTTATACTTTCTCCATCTGCAATTTTATGCCACATTGAAGATTTTGATTCAGAAGTAATTACTCGATCGATACCTCTTTTTGCTTTTGCAGAGGCTTTAAAGCTGTGTGATATTTCATTTTCATTAATTTCGAATGAAAACACGGGTAAACCTTCATTTTTTAATTCATAACCAATTTGTTTAAATGTTTGGTTGTTATCTAAGGCTTTTGGCCATGCGTCATTCTTAGAATTTAATGAAGCGAAATCTAAATCGCCATGCAATGAAATGGGAAAGCCCATAGGTTCTCCGCGTTGATGTTCCCCTCGAGAGTGCCACATCTGTGTAGCATCTAAGAAATCACCACTCCAAACATGGAGTAAAGTGCCTGTTTCTAAATCTAAACTATAATTCAGTTTTTCAACTAATCCAACCGATATACAATGAGAACGCTTAACACTTTTGTGGTTTAAAAAACTACGTTGTGTAAGTGGCTTATCTGTTACGTTTAAGGTAATTGGCTTTATTGGGTTGTTCTTGCTTAAAGTTGTAGTTCCTGTTTTTAATAATGAATAACGTTGCATTTTGGGTCCTTCAACAAAAAAGTCGAAACCACGGCGCCATATTATGGGCTTGTTGTACACAAGGTTGTAAGTAACTTGACCTTTTTCTAAATGAACTTTACTAAACTGTGTCGTATTCATATCAAAGTCGCCGTTCATTTTCATTACAGTATCATTCTCAATGATTAAGTACGTACCGCCATTAACCGCAGCTTCAAATAAATAGTCGCCAGATGTTGGTATATCTAGTTTTCCTGAGTAACTTAATACTTTTTGATCTCTTACATCAATCCTCATTAAAGGAGAAATAGAGTCTGTTGTATGTGTTTCAAGAAGTTTAAGATCTTCTATGTTTTTTAAAACAGAAAGCTTTTTAGAATTATCGTAAATTTCAAGCTCAGATTTTTCGATGCCAATTTTTTTGTCTTCATAAAGTTTATATTTTATATTTTTAAAAGCAACAGGTCCATGATCGCCCTGAATCATTAATGGAGCATAAGGCACTTCTTCTTTTGCAGCGCTAGCACGAGTAGATCCCGTAACCTCTACGTTTTTCTGAATTAAAATATTATTTAACCTAACTTCTTCAAACCAAGCGTTTTTAATTTTTTCGCCTTTTTCGTTAAACTTTGGTGCATGAAAAATAATTTTTAAATGTTGCCATAAACCAGGAGCTTTAGCAGCATTTACTAAAGGCGAATGCCCTTCATAACCTTCTTTACCTTTTGCAGCATCTTTGTTCCATCGTTGATAAACACCGCCAATATCATTGTATTTAGGATGTTCTACACCCCAGCTATCAAATAACTGAATTTCATATCTACTTTGAAAATAAATGCCAGAATTAGACTTTATTGGCATCATAACATCAAGTTCTAACTCAATATCACCATGTTCGAAATTGGAAAATATATGTTTGTTCTGCTCTTGGTCGTTTTTATTTATTAAAACGCCTTTGCCCTCATTTGGTATAAGTGTTTTTTCTTTACTTCTATTAGCTACTACACTTCCGGCTATTTGCCAGTTTTTAGTAGTTGGTCTAAAATCTGATAAGTCTTCTAACTCAATATTAGTAAACGGTAATGTATTAAGTGTTTCTTCTTTTTCGTTAACAGTTTCTAGCAGTTTTGTTTCTTCTTTTTCGCAAGAAATTATCAACGAAATAGCAAAAAGAAAAAGGAGTTTGTTTTTCATATGCTTATTTGGTTAGATAAAGTTGGTTGTTTTTTGACTTACGTAAAAGTATCTGCTTTTAGTTGTTACCCGTTGTTCATATGGCTTATTATATGCAAAATATGGTTCTTAAAACGCATAATTAAGTGTTAACATGGTACTTCTTGGTAAAATAGGAACTACAATAAAACTAGCATCTGGGTTGTCATTAATGTAGTCTTGAGTTACTCCATTGGCATTTGCTCCAAAAGAATTTGCTCCAAAAAAGTTAGCCAGTCCGTCAGAGTTTAAAAGGTTGCTGGCTAATACGCGAGCGCTTAAATTTTTGTTTATTTGGTAACCTATACCAGCATCAAAAATACTGTAAGCGGCCAATTGAAAAGCGTTGGCTACGTTACCTTCGCGCTTGCCTGTGTATTTCCATTTAATGAAAGATGATACTTTGTTTTTCTGAAATTCTGAAGATAGATTAAAGAGTAATTTTGGATTGAATGGTAATCTATTTCCAGAATAATTTATAATACTATCATCTGCTATATCAACAGATCCTGCTGCGTCATAAATATTCCATTTTCTTGCCTTTGGGTTTTGTAAAACACCATTAAAACGAAAGGTTAAATATTGAATAGGGTTGTAAATGGTTTCCCACTCTAAGCCAAATGTTTGTGAGTTGTTAAACTGTATTGGCGTGTAAAAAATACTGCTTGTACTATCATCAAATTCAAAATTAGAAACTCCAATATTTTTTAATTCACTCCAAAAAAGTGTTGTTGTAAATGAGAAATCTTTTAAAGCTGATTTCAATCCCAATTCTGCTTGTTTTATTTTTTGTACTTCACCTGCATTAATAATAGGTACGTTAGCAAAATTGTTGAAATAATAATTTAATTCTGGTGCCTTGTTTCCTCTAGAATAACGTCCAAATAGAGAAGCATCTTCTGTTAATTTGATATTTAAACCTGCTGAATATGATAAGTAATTATAGTTAAAATTAAACGAATCACGGTCACCTGTTGGTTGTAAAATATTATTATCATAAATAGTAGTTTCATCTCCATCTAAACCTCCATTTTGTGTAAAAGGAGTGCTACGGTCATTACTGCCTTTATGGTATATAGATTCATAACGAAGTCCTAAATCTAATTGGATGTTATCTGAAATTGCCCAAACATCATTAACAAACGTAGCTGCTTGAAAAACATCAGCACGACTGTTTGTGAAAAATAAACCACCATAGTTACTTACACCATGCTCATCAGATAAATATAGAACCGGTTCACCGGGGTTTTCTAAAGTAACCTCTAACATGGTTGGGTTATTTTCATAAGTAGAAAACGCAAAACTACCTTGTGTAAAAACGGAAGTATTAGATATACCTGTAGAAAAACCGAAACTAAAATCGTGGTTATCCCAAGTTTTCAATAAAGTTAATTGCTGCATAAACTCATCGGCATCGTTATCTTTATACCAAGTAGATGTTCCTAAAACGGCATCGTTAGGTAATGTGCTTTCGGTTAGATAGTTTATTGGGCTTCCTGCAAAAATAGGACTGTTATCAATTCTTGCCATTTCGTCTCCTGTTCGAGTATTTTTAAAAACAATTTGACCAACAGGAAAAGGATTTCCGTTACTTGGTAAATAATACGTTGTAGGGTCGCTTAATGATACAAAAGCGTTACTGATAGAGGTTTGCCAATTTGCATTTTTGGTCGAAAATTTCATATTGTTTTTAATAGACCAATTATTGTTTAGGCTCTGAAACAAATCTAATCCAATCGCTAAATCTTTTGCATGTACACCTTTTGATGGATTAAAACGATTTGTTTTTCCGTCTTCTAAATAACGACCATCGGGAATCGATGCATTGTAAGAAGGCATTAAAAGAGCAGAGGAGTTGAAATCTTGTCCAAAAGCAGCTTCAGGATTGTCCCAGTTTGTAGCCGCAACACCGTTATATCTATTAGTATAATCGTTTAAATATTTTCCGTAAAGTTTAAAATATCCACGAGAGTTTACTTTAGTTAAGTTGAATTTAAATTGTCCACCTTTACTAAACGTAAAATCTGTGTTTCTTGCACCTTCATCATGTCTGTAATGTCCACCAGCGTTAAAACTCCAATTATTTCCTAATTGGCTACCTAAAACAGCATCTGCTCTGTAATAAGGATTGCCTTCACCTTTAATACCAGTTTGTAATTGTGCTTCACCAGTTAATTCTTTTGAGTTTGTTTGTCTAGAAATAAAATTATAAACGCCTCCAGGAGCATTCATGGCTGTTATGGATGCGCTACCGCCTCTTAAGGCCTCAACGTTTGCTGTCATTAAATCTGCGCGATGAAATAAATCTGGACCATAGTACGAGTGTTGTACTAAGCTTACAGGTAAATCATCTTCCTGTAAAGATACGTAATACCAACCCATATCATCTTCGGCTGCAGCCGAAATACCACGCGTGTAAACTCTTGTGAAAACTTCTCCGGCAGAAGCATCAACAAAAGTTCCAGGGATGTTCTGCAATAAGTTTGCAGTGCCTTGCGGAACTATTTGTTTTAAGTCTTTGGTATTTAAAGTGCTCACAGAGGTACTCGATTCTAATTGTATTGTAGGAGTGAAATTCCCGGTAATAACTACAGTGTGTAGGTTTAGTAAGTCGCTCTCTAAATTGTATGATAACTCGGTGTTATTACCATTTAAGCTAACATTATCATTAATAGGTTTAAATCCTAAATACGAAATACTTAAAATATAATTTCCCGTAGGTGTATTTGTTAAATAATACTTGCCTTCAGTATCTGTAATGCTAAAAAGTATTGGTTCTGTGTTTAAAAAAACAGTAGCTCCGGATATAGGATTATTGTTGCTGTCTGTAATTGTTCCGTTAAGAGATGATTGTGCGTTAATTAACAAGGTTTGGCCCAATATCAAAAACGATATTAGTAATTTAATGCTATTCATAAGTTATAGAGAGTAAAAATAGTTGGTTGATTTTTGAACACAAATTTATAAAATTAATCCGCATTACTGTTTATATATTATCACTGAAAGGATTCAAACAGGTCTATCAATTGGTAATAAATAACGTCCTGTTCCAATTTTAATGAAAGGCAAATTTTTAATTCATAAAAAATGTGTATTTTGCGTGGTGCTAATGTTCAAATAATTTCAGTGAAAGTAAACAAAATAAATATTGAGCCTTATGAGGCTGATGGTATTGTATATCATGCAGATACTTGTTTGCCATTAATTGATGCGTTTAACAGAAAAAAAATAAAGTTTAAAGCTTTAGCTAGGCATACTTATCCTGGTGATCGATTGGATGAAAATACCATGGGGCTAAACAGTATTGGCTATTGGGATGCAAACGAACCGCAAGATTGGGGTTTAGATTGGCACCGCAACGAAGGTATTGAGTTTCATTTTTTAGAATCGGGTACCATGCCGTATTCTCAGGAAAATAAAGAAGTTTTGCTTACTCCAAATCATTTAACAATTACACGTCCGTGGGAAGCTCATAAAGTAGGAAACCCATATGTTGGTATGGGGAAATTCTATTGGGTTATTATCGATTTAGGCGTGCGAAGGCCTCATCAAGAATGGGTTTGGCCAGATTGGATCACATTAACACCGAGTGATTTAGGACGATTAACTACTATTTTAAGGCAGAATGAAAAATCTATTTGGAAAACCGATCAAACAGTTCGCGATTGTTTTCTTAGGATTAACAAGGCGATCAATACCGATGAAAATGGGAGTAATGCTTCTAAAATAAGACTGTTAGTTAATTATTTATTAATCCTTTTACTCGATTTATTAAATACAGACGATGTTGTTTTAGATGAAAAACTAACTGATAGTTCACGAAGCGTAAAATTTTTTTTAGATGAATTGGTGAATAATTTATCCGAAAATTGGACTGTAGAACTAATGGCAGAATCCGCAGGTGTGGGAGTAACAAGGTTTACACATCATTGTAAGCGCTTAACCAATGTAACGCCTATGCGCTATCTAACCATGAAGCGTTTGGATTTATCTAAAAAAATCCTTCAAGAAAACAACGAGTTGACTATTGCAGAAGTGGCCTATATGTGTGGTTTTGCAACAAGCCAATACTTTGCAACGGTTTTTAAAAAGCATGAAAAATGCTCGCCTAATACTTATAGGTTAAAGTATGCTGTAAATGCGGTAGACTGTGTTTAAATTATTTCACTGAATAATAATACACGCTATTTAAAATTCTATTTTATATTTTCACTAGGTAGAAATTACTGTGCTTTTTTGTTCGAATACTTAAGTCTATACTTTATAACGTTAACGATTTTATAAAGGAACGGTTATGTGTTGTAAAGACAAATAGTAGTCTGTAATTTCTATACCAACCAAACTAAACTAAATTTTATAAAATGGAAAACATTAATAAGAAACGACTCTTTCTTGCGAGTTGTTTAGCATTAATTACAACGGCAATGACATTTGCCATTCGCGCACGATTAGAAACTGTTTTTGGACCTGAAGGCGTTGGGCTAACACTAGAACAAATTGGTTACGCGTTTACGCCGGCTTTTTTCGGTTTTACAATTGCCATGATTTTTGGAGGACCACTAGTCGATTTTCTTGGAATTAAAAAAATTACATGGATTGCTTTTACTATGCATGCCGTAGGAATTGTGTGGACTATTATGGCCGATTCAATGACCTCTTTATTTCTAGCAACACTATTTGTTGGTATCGGTAATGGTATGGTAGAAGCAGCATTAAACCCAATGGTAGCATCAATGTATACTAATGAAAAAACAAAAATGCTAAATAGATTTCATGTATGGTTCCCTGGTGGTATCGTAATTGGTTCCATTATTGGGTGGCTTGTTATGGATGTTATGGGCTTAAGTTGGCAAATTATGGTTTCAACGTTATTTATACCTTTAGTGTTGTATGCTGTATTGTTTTTTGGACAAGAATTTCCGGTTACCGAGCGTGTACAGATGGGAATTAGTAATAAAAAAATGTTCTCTAGCGTTGGGAAACCTTTATTCATTTTTATGGTGTTTTGCATGCTTTTAACAGCAGCTTCAGAGTTAGGAACAACCCAACGTATAGAATCGCTTTTAAAAGAATCTGTTGCAGTGCCACTGTTAGTGTTAGCGTTTATTAACGGTATTATGGCTCTAGGTAGACTGTTCGCAGGGCAAGTTGTACATAGGTTAAAACCTTCGGGCATGTTGTTGTATTCAGCAATATTTACTTTTATAGGTTTATGGTTGTTAACGGTAACTAGTGGCGGAATGACTTTTGTTGCAGCAGCAGTTTTTGCTATTGGAGTTACATTCTTTTGGCCAACCATGTTGGGCTTTGTGGCAGAATATTTACCAGAAACAGGAGCGCTTGGACTTTCAATTATGGGTGGAGCAGGTATGTTTTCTGTGTCGTTAGTATTACCAATTATGGGGAAATTGATGGATGATGCGAATGCTTCTGAAGCTTTAAGAACCATGTCTATTTTGCCAGCAATTCTTATTGTGGCCTTTTTAGGTTTAAATTTTTATATGAAAAAAAGAAATAAAACAGAACAAGCATAAGTAGTTATGACAAGAAAATTAAGAATGGGAATGATAGGTGGCGGCACCGGATCATTCATTGGAGATGTACACCGCAGAGCCGCAGCCATCGATGGCATGATAGAATTAGTTTGTGGGGCTTTTAGTAGTAATGAAGAAAAGTCTAAAACATCGGGTAAAGCATTATACCTTCCTGAAGATAGATGCTATGGTAGTTTTGAGGAAATGATTTTAAAAGAAAAGGAACTTCCTGAAGGTGTTCGTATGGATTTTGTTTCCATTGTAACACCAAACCATATGCATTTTCCTCCTGCAAAATTAGCTTTAGAAAATGGGTTTAATGTGGTTTGCGATAAACCGATGACGTTAACTTTAGACGAAGCTATCGCGTTAGAAACTATAATTGAAAAAAGCGGGAAACTTTTTGCTTTAACGCATAATTACACGGGGCACCCGATGGTAAAGCAAGCGCGAGCTATGGTTGCGAAAGGTGATTTGGGTAAAATTAGAAAAATACAAGTACAATACTTACAGGGTTGGTTGTCTACGGCAGTAGAGCAAACTGGACAGAAACAGGCCTCTTGGCGAGTAGACCCGAGTAAATCGGGTATTGGCGGTGCTTTAGGTGATATTGGAACGCATGCAGAAAATTTAGCTGAATATATTACAGGTCTAAAAATTGAAGAACTAGCTGCAGATTTGGGGAAGTTTGGAGAAGGCCGTGTGCTTGATGATGATGGAAACTTATTACTACGTATGGAAAATGGAGCAAAAGGAACCATGTCTATTTCGCAAATTGCTTTAGGTGAAGAAAATAATTTAGCTATAAAGGTTTATGGTGAAAAAGGAAGCTTGGAATGGCATCAAGAAAATCCGAACCAATTAATTACACATTGGTTAGAAGAGCCTGTTAAAATATTTACGCCAAATGGTAATAATTTATATGAAGAAGCTCTAAATGTTTCTCGTATTCCGGCAGGACACCCAGAAGGATATTTAGAAGCTTTTGCAACTATTTATAAGAATTTTGCGACACATTTAATGGCTGTTTTAAATGGTGAAACTATTGATAAACCAGATTATCCAACAGTAAAAGATGGTATTCGAGGGATGCAATTTATTTATGCAGCTGTAGAAAGTGATAAAAAGAATGCTGCTTGGACAAAAATAGAATAACGATATAAACTACTATTGGCGGATGCTGCGTTAGGGATTGAACGGTCTGTTTAAGCTCTCCGACCAACGGAAGGGAGCGAGTAGAGAAAGCCCGACCCTAGGGTAACGCCAAAAAAAATAAAATAAAATATGAAAACAATAAAAGGACCAGCAATTTTTTTAGCGCAATTCGCAGGAAGTGAGGCGCCATTTAATACTTTAGATAACTTATGTAAATGGGCTGCAGATTTAGGATATAAAGGGATTCAGATTCCAACATGGGAAACTGGGTTAATCGATATCGAAATTGCTGCGGAAAGTCAAACGTATTGCGATGATTTAAAAGGAAAAGTTAATTCTTATGGATTAGAAATAACAGAATTATCTACACATTTACAAGGGCAATTAGTAGCTGTAAACCCAGCTTATGACACCTTGTTTGATGGTTTTGCTCCCGATGCTGTAAAAGGAAACCCAAAAGCAAGAACGGAATGGGCTATCGATTTTGTTAAGAAATCGGGGACAGCAAGTGGGCGGTTAGGTTTAAAATCTCACGCGTCGTTTTCGGGTGCTTTACTTTGGCATACTATGTACCCTTGGCCACAGCGTCCGCAAGGTTTAGTGGAAATGGGCTTTAAGGAATTGGCAAAGCGTTGGTTACCTATTTTAAATCATTTTGATGAGCAAGGGGTTGATATTTGTTATGAACTGCACCCGGGTGAAGATTTGCACGATGGCGTGTCTTTCGAGCGTTTTTTAGAGGCAACAGGAAATCATAAACGTGCCAATATTCTTTACGATCCAAGTCATTTTGTATTGCAACAATTAGATTATTTAAAATTTATAGATTATTACCACGAGCGTATAAAAGCTTTTCATGTTAAAGATGCAGAGTTTAATATGTCTGGAAAACAAGGGGTTTACGGAGGTTATTCGGATTGGCAAGATCGCGCAGGTCGTTTTAGATCTTTAGGTGACGGCCAAGTCGATTTCAAAAGTATTTTTACAAAACTTACTAAATACGATTGTGATGTTTGGGCGGTTATGGAATGGGAATGTTGTATAAAATCTTCGGCTCAAGGTGCTCGAGAAGGCGCTCCGTTTATTCAGCAACATATTATTGAGGCTGCCGAGCGTAGTTTTGATGATTTTGCTGGTGCTAAACCAGATGATGATTTTTTGAAAAGTATACTTGGAATTTAATGAATAAAGGTTTAATTATTTTAATAGCGTTAGTTTTTGCGTCTTGTAGTCAAAGGCTTGTAATGGTAGATTCTAAACAACAGGTTGAAACTTCGGAAGATGTAATAGAACCTACAAAGCCTTCGGAAACCGAGGTTTGGGAACCTAAACCTAAAGTTGTTGAGGTGGATGAGGAGACTCAAATTCCGTCGGATGCGATTGTATTATTTAATGGTGAGAATTTTGATGAATGGGTGTCTTCTGATGATTCTTCAAATGTTGAATGGATTTTAAATCCTGATAAAAGCATGACTGTTAAAAATAAGGCTGGTAATATTCAAACAAAACGTGATTTTGGTGATATGCAACTTCATATAGAATGGAAATCTTCCGAAGAAATAAAAGGAAAAGGACAAAGTCGTTCTAATAGTGGTGTGTTTATTCAAGGCAGGTACGAAGTGCAGATTTTAGATAATAATGATAACGAAACGTATGTAAATGGCCAAGTTGGTTCTATATATAAGCAAGGTATTCCGTTGGCTAAAGCATCTTCAGAAACTGGAAAATGGAATGTTTATGATATTATTTATCATGCACCTGTGTTTAATGAAGTAGGAGAAAAAACTGAATCCGGCACAATAACTGTACTTCATAATGGTGTGTTAATACAAGACCATTATGAAATTAAAGGAACAACTCAGTTTATTGGGTGGCCTAAAAATAAACCGCACGGAAAAGCGCCAATTAAGTTGCAAGACCACAGAGATAATAGCGGTGTGAGTTATAGAAATATTTGGGTTAGAGAATTATAAAAAAAAAATAGAAATTATGATAAATCGTATTGTTGTACTACTAATTAGTCTTTGTTTTATTAGCAATAGCTATTCGTGTAATCCAATTAAAAGTAAAATAAAAGTACTTATTGTAGACGGGCAAAATAATCATACGGTTTGGCCAAAATCAACGATTATGATGAAGCAGTACCTTGAAGAAACAGGTATGTTTACTGTAGATATTGCTAGAACGAAATATTTAAATAATAGTGAAGAAAATAAAGATTGGTTAGCGTTGGCAAACGTAGGAGAAGGCATTGAGGGGAAACCTAAAACAGATCCTGGTTTTAACCCAAAATTTTCAAAGTACGATGTGGTAATTTCTAATTTTGGATACAAAGCAGCATCATGGCCTGAGAAAGTTCAAAAGAAGTTTGAAAAATATATTAAAAAAGGAGGCGGATTTGTTAGTGTGCATGCTGCCGATAATAGCTTTCCAGAATGGACAGCTTATAATGAAATGATTGCTATAGGCGGTTGGGGTGGTCGTACCGAAAAACATGGTCCTTATTTATATGTCGATAAAGACAATAAGCCAAAGAAAGATTATAGTCCAGGAAAAGGAGGAACTCATGGTAAAAGAGAGGCTTTTGCCGTAACAAACTACAATACCGAGCATCCAATTACTAAAGGAATGCCAAAGGTTTGGATGCATGCGCCAGATGAATGTTATGCGTTTCTTAGAGGGCCTGCCGAGAATGTAACCATTTTATCAACTGCTGTATCTACAAAGAAAAAACCAGGGCTAGAACAAAAAGAACCTGTAGCTATGGTTGTTGATTATGGTAAAGGAAGAATATTTCATACTACTTTGGGGCACGATACAAAATCATTTGAGTGTGTTGGTTTTATCACCTTGTTAAAACGCGGGGTAGAGTGGGCTGCAACTAATAAAGTGACTCAAATAGAATTGCCAGCAGATTTTCCATCTGCCGATAATGTATCTACAAGAAATTTCAATTTAGCAAAATAGAGGTTATTGAATTATTCAAGAAATAGTAATTTATTAATGTTTTTGATAGCAAAAATATCAGATTAATATAATTGCACAACATTAAATATAAATCTACTCTATTTTTTATGTTTAATGTTGTGTAATTCATAATTAGTTGTAATTTTGCGGCTTATATTAACGAAAGGGGCTCACGCCGACGATTTAGAGTTAATAGTTAAGGTAGTTATTCAGTGAAAACAGGAAACAACATATCTCTTATCTCTTCTGTTTTAGTAGCAAATACTAAAACAACTGTTGTGCGTATTCCTGAAATTCGCCCCATGGGGCTTTTCAATTAAGAAAGCTATTTGCTTTCCAATTTTCGTTATTTTTTTAAAGATTTTTTAAGTATTTAATACTTAAGCTAATCATTTGTTTTAAAATCATTTATTGGTTTTGAATGAAGTAAAAATATACCTTGAAGGTATTGTAAAATGGATACTATATTGAACGCAGACATCAAGAGTGTTATAGAGAAAGCTGAGGCCTATTGTTCTGAGGAAGAGATAGAAATAAAGCTTGTTTATAAACTTTCAAATAAAACGTTAGAATTAATTTCAGAACGATCTAAAGAGCTCGCTACGTTATATTATGTAGATGTCGAGATGTTAAGAACACGTGCTGAAAATGGCTGTTTTATATTGAAAAAAAATGATAGAATTTATGGGCATATTTTTGTTCACGAACATCAAGTAAAAGGGCATTCTGTTTACGAACGTACCTCTTTATGGGTAGATCGCGATTGCCGTAATTGTAACCTTGGGTTATTGCTAATGTCTAGAATGACCGAGTTGTTCTCCGATACCTTTCTTATTTCCGTAGCCCAAACACCTAAAGTACATCACTATAACGAGTTGTTAGGGATGACGCACGTTACCTTGGCAAAAATGTCTACAGTATTAGTTGAGGAGCTTGAGAAATTGGGGAAATTACGTGATGAGTTGAATTTCAAATATTACGTTAATGATTGTTTCAAGTCTGAAATAGGTCAATTAAAACAAATTTAAATTATAGAATAAGTTATATAAAATTATACAATGAAAAAATTAGTCATAGCATACAGTGGAGGATTAGATACATCTTACTGTGCCGTAAGTTTATCAAAAGAATATGATGTACACGCTGTAAGTGTAAATACTGGTGGTTTTACAACTGAAGAAATTAAGCATATTGAAAGTAATGCCTATAAAATGGGGGTTTCAACTTATAAAAATATTGATGCCGTAGCTACGTTTTACCAAAAAGTAGTGAAGTATTTAATTTTCGGTAATGTTTTAAAGAACGGTACATATCCATTGTCTGTAAGTGCAGAGCGTATTATTCAAGCTATAGAAATTATTGAATATGCTAAAAGTATTGATGCAGAATATATTGCACATGGTAGTACAGGAGCAGGTAATGATCAAGTTCGTTTCGATATGATTTTTCAAACCTTAGCACCAAATATTAAAATTATTACGCCAATTAGAGATAAAAAATTAGCTAGACAAGAGGAAATAGATTATTTAAAATCTGAAGGTATTGATATGCCTTGGGAAAAGTCAAAATACTCTGTAAATAAAGGGCTTTGGGGAACTAGTGTAGGAGGTGTAGAGACGTTAAAGTCTGAAAAACCTTTACCAAGTGAAGCTTATCCATCTCAATTAGAAAAAGAAGGAGAAGAGAAAGTAACACTAACCTTTAAAAATGGAGAGTTTGTTGCGCTAAATGGTGAGGAAAATGCTCCAGAAGTAAATATTGAAAATTTAAATAATATAGCTTCGGCTTATGCTATTGGTAGAGATATTCACGTTGGAGATACTATTGTTGGAACTAAAGGACGTGTTGGTTTTGAAGCCGCAGCTGCTTTAATTACAGTAAAAGCACACCACTTGTTAGAGAAGCATACTTTAACAAAATGGCAATTACAACATAAGGATTATTTGTCTAGTTTTTACGGTATGCATTTGCATGAAGGGCAATATTTAGATCCAGTAATGAGGGATACAGAAGCATTTTTACAAAGTTCTCAGAAAATGGTTTCTGGTAATGTTGTGGTTACTTTAAAACCTTATCACTTTTCTTTGGATGGTATTGTTTCAGATCACGATTTAATGTCGAGTAAGTTTAGTACTTACGGTGAAGAAAACAAAGCTTGGACGGCAGATGACGCTAAAGGTTTTATTAAGATTTTCGGAAACCAAAATAAAATATACAGACAAGTAAATTCTCAGGAATAGAACTTGAATTGAATAATTGAGTTATTTCGAAGTATTAAGAAAATACATAATTTTAATACGGCGAAATGAACAAAAATAGTATATAATGAGAAATATTGAAGTTGGAATTATTGGAGGTGCTGGTTATACGGCTGGTGAGTTAATTCGTTTATTAATCCATCACCCAAATACAAATATCAATTTTGTATTTAGCACATCGAATGCCGGAAACAAAATAAGTAAAATACATCAAGATTTAGTAGGAACGTTGGATCAAGAATTTACCGATACTGTTAACCCAGATGTAGATGTTTTATTTTTATGTTTAGGTCACGGGAATTCGGTGAAGTTTTTATCGAACAATACGTTTTCTGATAACACAAAAATAATAGATTTAGGAAATGATTTTAGATTAGAAGCCGATAAGGTTTTTGATGGTAAAACATTTGTTTACGGTTTACCAGAATTGCAACGTGAAGCTATTAAAACTGCAAATTATATTGCAAATCCGGGGTGTTTTGCTACGGCAATTCAGTTAGGGTTGTTGCCTTTGGCAGGTAAAGGTTTAATAAGTAAAGATGTGCATATTAATGCTGTAACAGGTGCTACTGGTGCAGGAACATCGTTGTCTGCAACAACACATTTTACTTGGAGAGATAATAACTTTTCATACTACAAACCATTTACGCATCAGCATTTAGGTGAAATAAATCAATCGGTTAAGCAATTGCAAAGTGATTTTGCTACTGAGATTTTATTTATGCCAAATAGAGGTGATTTTCCTAGAGGGATTTTTGCAACACTTTACACCGATTTTGAAGGTACTATTGAAGACGCAAAAACAATTTATAAAGATTTTTATAAAGATGCCAAATTCACTTTTGTATCGGATGATCAATTACATTTAAAACAAGTAGTAAATACTAATAAATGTTTAATACATTTACATAAGCATAACGGTAAATTATTGGTGACTAGTATTATCGATAATTTATTAAAAGGAGCTTCGGGACAAGCCGTGCAGAACATGAATTTGATGTTTGGTTTAGAAGAAACTACTGGCTTAGGTTTAAAAGCTACTTATTTCTAGAATATTATTTTAGAACTAGAGTAAGCACATAACAGTGGCGTGTTAGGAATAGAATGGCATGTTTGAGCTCCGCGACCAACGTAAGGAAGCGAGTAGAGAAACATTTATATTCATGATTTCTTTGATTCGAAATAGAAATCAACGAATAAAGCCGGACTCTTGTGCTAACGTCAAAACAGAACTGAAAATTAAGTTTTCGTTGTCACGGAAATAAAAAAACTTATATAAAATTAGGCATTATGAGAGTAGCCATAATTGGTGCAGGTAGCTTGGGGCAGTCGATTGCAAAGGGCTTGTTAAGTTCGGAAGCGTTGACGAGTTTGTATTTAACAAAACGAAATTTAAGCGCTTTAAAAGATTTTGATAATTCGGAAAAAGTAACGTTAACTACCGATAATGTTGAGGCCGTAAAACATGCAGATATTTTAATTTTTGCCATTCAACCGAGACATTTTGAGGGTATTTTAAACGACCTGAAACCACATTTAACTAAAGCACATGTTTTAATTTCTGTTATTACCGGTTTTGCTATTGCGAGAATTGAGGCTATTGTTGGTGAAGATAGTTACGTGGTGCGTGCTATGCCAAATACTGCGGCATCTGTTGGACAATCAATGACTTGTATTTCTACCAATAAAAAAGGAAAGGAACAAATTGACTTAGCAATAACTATTTTTAATAGTATGGGGACGTCATTGGAAATTCCGGAGGAACAATTACAAGCCGCTACAGTAATTTGTGCGAGTGGTATTGCTTTTTGGATGCGCTTAATTCGTGCAACAACGCAAGGAGCGGTTCAATTAGGTTTTGAGGCACACGAAGCTCATCAATTAGCAATGCAAACATGTTTTGGCGCAGCTAGTTTATTGAAAGAATCGGGTAAGCACCCAGAAGAGGAAATAGACCGTGTAACTACACCTAGTGGTTGTACTATTGAAGGTTTGAATGAAATGGAACACCGCGGTTTAAGTTCGTCGCTGATAAAAGGAATAAATGCATCTTTTGAAAAAATTAATCAGATAAAAAATAATTAGTTATGCCACTATTTAATGTATATCCGTTGTATGATGTTACGCCTGTATCGGGCAAAGGCATCTATGTTTATGATGAAAAAGGAAACGAATATTTAGATCTTTATGGTGGTCATGCCGTAATTTCTATCGGACATGCACATCCAAAATATGTGGCAGCGATTTCTAATCAGGTTGCTGCGCTTGGTTTTTATTCTAACGCGGTGCAAAATCCGTTACAGGTTACACTGGCTGAAAGATTAGAAACGCTTTCTGGCTGTGAAGGTTACGAGTTGTTTTTGTGTAATTCAGGTGCAGAGGCAAATGAGAATGCTTTAAAATTGGCATCTTTTAAAACAAACAAAAAACGTGTTGTTGCTTTTAGCAATGGATTTCATGGTAGAACATCGGCAGCTGTTGCTGTAACCGATAATAAAAATATTATAGCGCCAATAAACTCGCAACAAGCCGTAACTATTTTACCTTTAAATGATATTGAAGGTGTAAAAAGAGAACTTGAAAAAGGTGATGTTTGTGCTGTAATTGTTGAATTTATACAAGGTGTTGGAGGATTAGATCAAGGTACTGCTGAATTTTTTGAACAGGTAGATTTGCTTTGTAAAGCAAACAATACATTCTTTATTGCCGATGAGGTTCAGTCTGGTTATGGCCGTTCGGGAAAATTCTTTGCATTTCAACATTATAATGTAACACCAGATGTTATTTCTATAGCCAAAGGTATGGGGAATGGTTTTCCAATAGGTGGTATTTTAATTCATCCAAGCATCGAAGCTAAATTTGGTATGTTAGGTACTACGTTTGGTGGAAACCACTTGGCTTGTGCTGCAGGTTTATCTGTTTTGAGTGTGATTGAAGGCGAAAAATTAATGGATAACGTAAACGAGATGTCGTGTTATTTCGTGAAACTGGCTAAAACAATTCCGCAGATAAAAGCCATAAAAGGTAAAGGCTTAATGATTGGTTTGGAGTTCGATTTTGAAGTTGGCGATTTACGCAAAGAGTTAATATATAAGCATCATATTTTTACTGGTGGTGCCATGAATAAAAACTTGTTGAGAATTTTACCTCCATTAACCATTAGAAAAGAGCATATTAATATGTTTTTTGAAGCTTTAGTTGAAGTTTTAAGCGAGGTTGAGGAATTAGAAGTAGAAAATTAAAAGATAGAATAAAGAGAAAAGAAAATAGACGGAAGATTAATGAAATAAGAGAATGGCTTAATCTATACTTTTCAAAAATTTTACACCAATTACGGTAGACTGAGGTCTGTTTACTAAAAAAAAACTGAATATTAAAAAATGAACACCCTATTATCCATAGAAACTAGAAATGCTGTTTTGTTAAAAATGGCAAAGCTTTTAGAACAGGAGCGTCAGGAGATAATTAGCATTAATAAAACAGATTTAGAAGCTTATAAAGGTGACGATATTTCAATGTTCGACCGATTAAAGGTTGATGATTTTAAAGTTGATGAAATGATAAAATCTGTTACGCATTTGGCTTCGCAGGAAGATCCAGTTGGTGTAGAGCGTTTTAGTTTTAAGCATGATAACGGGATGCAGGTTTATAATAAAACAGCATCGTTTGGTACGGTTTTAATTATATACGAATCTCGTCCAGATGTTACTGTAGAAGCAGCAGGAATTGCATTCAAATCAGGAAACAAAATTTTATTAAAGGGCGGGAAAGAGTCTTTAAAATCAAATTTAAAAATTGTTGAATTATGGCACCAAGCTTTAGAAGAGCAAGGTGCATCAACCGATTGGGTGGAGTATTTACAATTTAACCGTACAGAAACTCAAGCTTTTTTAGAAAAGCCAACGCAGAAAGTTGATTTAATTGTACCACGTGGTGGCGAGCGGTTAATTGCTTTTGTAAAAGAGCATGCTACGTGCCCAGTGATTATCTCTGGACGTGGTAATAATTTTGTTTATGTGCATAAAGATGCCGATTTAGATATTGCTATTGATGTTATTATGAATGGAAAATCTAAAATTTCTGCGTGTAATGCGGTTGATAAAATTTTAATTGATAAAAATCTTGCGGATAAAGCAACATTTGTAAATCGATTAATTGCAAAATTAAAAGAAGCTAATATTGAAGTTTTAGGTGATGCTAGTATTTCAAAAAATCATGAGGTAGAAGTAATTACTTCAGATGATATTTGGTATAAAGAATTTTTAGATTATAAAATACTTATTGGTGAAATAGCATCTAACCAAGATACCATTGCCATGATTAATAAATATTCTGGTGGACATTCGTCCGTTATTGTTACTACAAATAATGACGAAGCTAAAATGTTTATGGAAAATGTAGATACGGCAGCAGTTTACCATAATGCATCCACACGTTTTACCGATGGTGGACAATTAGGTTTAGGTGGCGAATTGGCTATCAGTACAGATAAATTACATCAACGCGGACCAATTGGTTTGCAGCATTTAGTTACCAACAAATGGTATGTTCATGGTAACGGACAAACAAGATAGCATGCAGAAAAAGAAACGAATTTTATTAAAAATAGGGTCTAATACACTTACCAAAGAGACCAACAATATTTCCCGTGGTAAAATTGAAGATGTTGCCAATCAAATAGCAAAACTTCAAGATACTTGCGAGTTTATTATTGTAAGTTCTGGCGCAATAGCTGTAGCAAAACAGTTTGTAAAGTTAGAAAGTAAGCAGGAAGATGTTTTTGTAAAACAAGCCTTGGCATCTATTGGTCAGCCACATTTAATTCGTATTTACCAAGAAATTTTTAGAGAATACGGTTTATTAACATCTCAGTGTTTATTATCGTATTCCGATTTTGAAAAACAGGAAAGTAAAACCAATATTGTAAACACCATAAATGTTTTGGTGCAAAACAATTACATTCCTATTATCAATGAAAATGATACGGTAGCTACAGATGAGATTAAATTTGGTGATAACGATAAATTAGCCGCTTTAACAGCTTCTCTTTTAGAGGTGGATTTACTTGTAATAGCGACTAATACTAACGGGATTTATACAAAAGAGTCTATAGAGAAAGGTGTGCCTGAAACTATTGCTGAGGTTACCGACTTTGATGGTTTGAGAGCTCAAGTGGTAAATTCTAAATCTTCCCACGGAAGTGGAGGTATGGAGTCTAAAATTGAAGCTGCTGCTGTTACCAAGAAAGCTAATATAGAAACTTGGATTGTAAACGGTTTGGAAGACGATTTTATAACCAACGCTTTTGATAATAAAGTGCCCTTTACTAAAATAAAATAGTGAAAATTTTTAGGTGAATGTAGCCTGAAATAAATAATTAAAGTACAAGACTTTTTGGGGTTTTCGAAACCAAGAAGTTTTAAAAAATAAGTTTAAAAAATGAAACATTACACATCCATTAACGATATAGATAACATCCATACTTGGATTGAAGAAGCGAAAGCCTTAAAGGAAAACCCGTTACAAGGCATTGAATTAGGAAAAAACAAAACCTTAGGTTTATTGTTTTTTAATTCTAGTTTGCGTACACGTTTAAGCACGCAAAAAGCGGCTTTAAATTTAGGAATGAATCCTATTGTAATGAATGTTTCTGGCGATGCTTGGGGAATTGAGTTTGGAGATGGCACTGTTATGAATGGTAGTACAGCGGAACACATAAAAGAAGCTGCCGCTGTGATATCTCAATATTGCGATATTATTGCAGTTCGTGCATTTCCAAGTTTAACCGATAGAGCATTGGACGAAAGTGAATATGTTTTAGAGTCTTTTAAAAAGTTTGCATCAGTGCCTGTTATAAGTATGGAAAGTGCTACAGGTCATCCATTACAAGGTTTAACCGATGCTATTACTATTGCGGAGCACGCTAAAGTGTCTAAACCAAAAGTTGTGTTAAGTTGGGCGCCACACGTTAAAGCGTTGCCACATGCGGTTGCAAATAGTTTTACGCAAGCCATGAGAAAAATGGATGTGGAGTTTGTAATTGCAAATCCAGAAGGTTATAATTTAAACCCGGTAATTACGGGCGATACGCCAATTTATCACAATCAAGAAGATGCTTTTAAAGATGCCGATTTTGTTTACACAAAAAACTGGAGTTCTTATGAAGATTATGGTTTAGTTGATAATATTGATCCGGAATGGATGATTACCAAAGAGAAAATTGGTGAAGCTAAATTTATGCACTGTTTACCAGTTAGACGAAACTTAGTTGTGGAAGATGCTGTTTTAGATAGTGATAGCTCTTTAGTGATTCAACAAGCAAATAATAGAACATTTGCAGCTCAATTAGTACTCAAGAAGATTTTAGAAAACTTATAGATGAAAGAAAAATTATCAATTATAAAAATAGGAGGTAATATTATTGAAGACGAAACCTCATTACAAGCTTTTCTAAAGTTGTTTGCTAATTTGGAAGGTAAGAAAATCTTAGTGCATGGTGGCGGTAAACGTGCTACACATATAGCATCAAAATTAGGAATTGAGTCTCAAATGGTAAATGGCAGACGTATTACCGATGCCGAAACTTTAGAGGTGATAACCATGGTTTATGGTGGCTTGGTTAACAAAAATGTTGTTGCCAAACTTCAGGCTTTAAATACCAATGCTATTGGATTAACAGGTGCAGATATTAATAGTATTCAATCGGTTAAACGTCCTGTGAAAGATATTGATTTTGGTTTTGTAGGCGATGTAGAAAGCGTCGCTCACGACTCTATAGATAAATTAATTCAAGCCGGTTTTACACCGGTATTTTGTGCTATTTCTCACGATGGTAATGGGCAATTATTAAACACAAATGCCGATACTATAACGTCTCAAGTGGCTATTGGAATGAGTAAATTATACGATACATCTATTTATTATTGTTTTGAATTAAACGGGGTTTTAGAAGACATTAACGACAAAAATTCTGTTGTTAAACATATTGATAATAGCCTGTATCAAGATTTGTTAGCAAAAGGTATTATTGCCGATGGTATGTTACCAAAACTAGAAAACTGCTTTGCTGCTTTAAAAAATGGCGTTAGCACAATAAACATGGGGAATACAGAAATGTTAACCCAAGAAAATGATAATTTTACAAAAATAACTTTATAAAAATGACGCAGCAAGATTTAACAAATGATGCCATTTTACTTTTAAAAAAGCTGATAGAAACACAATCTTTTTCTTCGGAAGAGGATCCAACGGCGTTACATATCGAAGATTGGTTTAAGCGTTATAATATTGATTTTAAACGTACACAAAATAATGTTTGGGCAGTAAACAAACATTTTGATGAGAGTAAACCAACATTACTTTTAAACTCACATCACGATACCGTAAAACCAAATTCAGCATATACCAAAGATCCTTTTAAAGCTATTGTAGAAGACGGGAAATTATACGGTTTAGGAAGTAATGACGCTGGAGGATGTTTGGTATCTTTAATTGCGACGTTTACTCATTTTTACAATCATGATAATTTAAAATACAATTTGGTTATTGTCGCTTCCGCGGAAGAAGAAAGCAGCGGGCCAAATGGTTTAAATAGTATGTTGGCTGTAATACCACACGTTGATGTGGCTATTGTAGGCGAACCGACTTTAATGAATTTAGCTGTAGCTGAAAAAGGACTTGTGGTTTTTGATGCTGTTGTAGCTGGAACGCCAAGTCATGCGGCACATCCAAACGATAATAATTCTATTTATAACACCATAGAAGTTTTACAATGGTTTAAAGATTTTAAGTTCGAAAAAGGTTCTGAAGCTTTAGGTGATGTGAAGTTAACGGTAACACAAATTAATGCAGGATCTCAGCATAATGTGGTGCCTGGCCATGTAGATTTGGTTGTCGATGTACGTGTAAACGATGCATATACCAATACAGAAATCGCTGAGATTTTACAAGAAAAATCGCCATGTACAAGTATTACGCCTCGTAGTTTACGTTTAAATTCATCTTGTATTCCAATGGATCACGATTTAGTGAAAGCAGGTATCGAAATGGGACGATCTACTTATGGTTCGCCAACATTATCAGATCAAGCCACATTAACGTGTCCATCTTTAAAACTAGGACCTGGAGATAGTACGCGTTCACATTCAGCGGATGAATTTATTCATTTACATGAAATAGTAGAAGGTGTCGATTTGTATATTAAATTACTAGATAAGGTTATCGTAAAATAAAAAAAATGGAAAGTAGATTGTTCTTCTTTCTTTAAAATAATAGATTTTCGCTTTCGCGGAAACAGAAAAAAAGTATTAAGATGAAGTTGTGGGATAAAGGTATTTCAATAGATAAAAAAATAGAACAATTTACTGTTGGAAACGATAGAGAAATTGATATTCATATTGCAAAGTACGATGTAATTGCATCGCGTGCACATGCTAAAATGCTTCAAAAAATCGGAATTATTTCTGTTGAAGAGTTAGTCGATTTGTTACGAGGTTTAAAAGTTTTAGAAGAACAAATTGAAGATGGTACTTTTGTTATCGATGCACAGTTTGAAGATGTACACTCTAAAATTGAATTCGAGCTTACCAAATCTTTAGGTGAAGTTGGAAAAAAAATACACACAGCGCGTTCTAGAAACGATCAGGTTTTAGTGGCATGCCATTTATATTATAAAGATAATTTGAGTGTTATAAAAGATAAAACTAAAACGCTTTTTAATACACTTTTAGATTTAGCTGATACTTATAAAGATAAGGTTTTACCTGGCTATACGCACTTGCAAGTAGCTATGCCATCATCTTTTGGGTTGTGGTTTTCTGCATACGCAGAATTAATGATTGATGACGTGTTTCTGTTAGATGCTGCTATAAAAACGGTAGATCAAAATCCGTTAGGTTCGGCTGCTGGTTACGGAAGCTCTTTTCCTATCGATAGAGAATTAACGACTAAAGAAATGGGTTTTGCAACACTTAAATACAATGTGGTTGCAGCACAAATGGGCCGTGGTAAAAACGAACGTACTATTGCTATGGCTCTAGGTAGTTTGTGTAACACACTGTCTCGTTTTGCAATGGATACCTGTTTATATATGAGTCAGAATTTTGGGTTTATTTCTTTTCCAGACGAATTAACAACGGGAAGTAGCATTATGCCACACAAGAAAAATCCAGATGTTTTTGAGTTAATTAGAGGTAAGTGTAATAAAATACAAGCCTTACAAGGTGAAATGGTTTTAATAACCAATAATTTACCAAGTGGATACCACAGAGATTACCAATTATTGAAAGAAAACATGATTGCTGCTTTCGAAGAATTAAAAGATATCTTGGATATTTTTAACTATTCTATTCAGCAAATTATAGTGAAAGACGTTGATGTAAATAGCGATTTATATAAATACCTTTTCACAGTTGATAATATAAATACTTTGGTTGTAGAAGGACAAAGTTTTAGAGAGGCTTATCAAAAAATTGGCGGACAGGTGCAAGATGGTACTTATGTCCCTGATACCTCTAAAAAGCACACACATGCCGGAAGTATTCATAACTTATGTTTAGATAAAATTCGTGCTAAGTTCCCTGTTTAATTTTAGTCGGAACGTATTTTATTATTGTTTCTAGTTTATACAATTTATGAAAATAATGTTTAGAACAGTTGTTTTATTATTTATATTTTTCACACAAATAACGTTTTCACAAGAAAATGGTAATTGGATTAAAGCATCAGTATTTACTAAAACAGATACTATTCATGGATTTGTTAAAACTAAAAGTATTTCTTTTGATAGTGTTAAATTCAAGAAAAGTATGGATGGCTCTACGGAGCATTTAACACCTGATTTAATTGAAGGCTACAAGGTTAAAGAAGAACTTTATCTAAAAAGATTTATAAAAAAAATAGGCAGTTTTGGTTACTATAAATTTGCTAAATTAATAGATGAAGGTAGGTTTACCTTATTCGAAACTACAGAAGAAAGTTCAAATTCTTTGAAAAGCCCTATTTTGTTGTTAGATTTTGACAATAAGTTTGTTATGTTTAAGGTTTTTGGCTTTATAAAACTGAAAAACAAGAAAAAAATTGCTCAGAAACTGAACGATTATGAGGTATTACGAAGTATAGTTTTAGAAAGAAGATTTGATTATAACAGTTTTGTAGAAGAAATTATAAATCTTAATTCGAAATAGAGCTTTGCTAATAAAAGTTAGATTTATTTTGAAGAACTTGTTTTCTTAAAATGTTATCCTTAAACACTTAACTATATTAATATTGTATCGTATTTTATAATTTTAAAGATGCAGAAAATTAAAATTGATAAATTTGTTTTATCTATTATAGGTGTTATAATATTCGCTTATTTTTTCCCGCAATGGGGCGTAAGTGAAAGCAAAATTCCTATCGACACGATTAGTGCGATAGGAATTTCTCTTATATTCTTTTTTTACGGGCTTAAGTTGAGTCCGGCAAAGCTAAAAGCAGGACTTAAAAACTGGAAGCTACATGTGTTAGTGCAAAGTGCTACGTTTTTAATTTTCCCGATGTTAGTGCTTGCTTTGCGTCCGTTAATGCAAAATGAGGCTCAAGAAACCATTTGGTTGGCGTTCTTTTTTTTAGCAGCGTTGCCGTCTACCGTATCATCATCTGTGGTTATGGTGTCTATGGCAAAAGGCAATATACCTGCTGCTATTTTTAATGCTAGTATTTCTGGTATTATTGGTGTTGCTTTAACGCCACTCTGGATGGGGCTTTTTGTTAATGATGCTCAAACCGATTTTGACTTTACGGCTATTTACATTAAGCTTATTGTTCAAATTATTTTACCTGTTGTTTTAGGGCTTGGGTTACAGCGCTATTTTGGAGCTTTTGTTCAAAAGCATAGTGCGAAACTTACGCTTTTTGATAAATCTATTATTCTGCTTATTATTTACAAGAGTTTTGCTGAATCTTTTACAGGAAACATATTTAGTTCGGTTTCGGTATTCGATTTGTTATTGCTTTTTGTAGCTGTGTTAGTGCTGTTTTTTATTGTTTTTGTTTTGATCGGTTTCTTATCTATAAAAATGAATTTTATCAAGGAAGACCAGATTACGGCGCAATTTTGCGGCACCAAGAAATCTTTAGTACATGGTACGGTGTTTTCTAAAATTATATTTGGGAATATGGCTTCTATTGGTATTGTTTTATTGCCTTTAATGCTGTTTCATGCGTCGCAAATATTAATTATTACCATAATAGCAACGCGATTGTCTAAACGGGAAGATTAGGGTTTTATACCGTATATTCTGTTTTGCAAGTGTAGATTTCTACAAAGAAACAATTACTTAATACTTGTTCTAGAACTTTAGCGGATACTTGCGTTAGGGATTGCAGCATTGTTGGAGCTCTTTTTGTGTTGTTGCACCTATTGCAACACAAAAAAGCGACTGCGGAAAGCCCGACCCTTGGGTAACGCCCCGAAAAAAATGGTATAAAAAAAGCGCACTTTAAAAAAAATGCGCTTGGTACGGGTTTTAGATATTCTAACTATAATAATTAAATAATAGTAGATTGCCCCAAGTGTATGTTGGTAAAGTTTAGATTGGTTTCGTCGGGATTGTTTATAAAATCTTCGATGAAATCTCCAACCTTGGTGGTGCTAATGTTATCGTATTTGTTATTTAAATCGGGTGTTGTAATATGTAATTTTAATGATTTGTCGACACCTTCGCGAACACGGTTAGCTTCTTCGTCTAAACCAAAGTGATCTAACAGCATAGCGGCCGATAAAATTGATGCTATTGGGTTTGCAATGCCTTTGTTGGCTGCTTTGGTGTAAGCGCCGTGAATAGGCTCGAACATGGCGTATTTGTCGCCTAATGATGCCGATGCCAATAGGCCAATTGAACCTACAATAACACTGGCTTCTTCGGAAAGGATATCGCCAAACATATTTTCGGTTAAAATAACATCAAATTGTCTTGGGTTGATAATGAGTTCCATAGCAGCATTATCAATATACATGTATTTTAATTTTACATCTGGATATTGTGGTGCAATTTCTTGCACGATACGTCTCCAAAGGCGTGAGCTTTCTAAAACGTTTGCTTTATCTACAAGTGTAATTTTCTTTTTTCTTGCTTGCGCAGCTTTAAATGCGGCATGTGCTATGCGCTCGATTTCGTATCTGTTATAGGTACAAGTATCGGTTGCTGTGTTGCCATCTTCGCTTAGCGTACGATCGCCAAAATAAATACCACCTGTAAGTTCGCGATAAATTAAGATATCTACATCTTTAATTTGCTTCACTTTTAGGGACGACTTGCTTAGCAAATCTTCGTAAGCTATTACTGGGCGTATGTTTGTATGTAAGCCTAATTCTTTACGGATGCCTAATAAGCCTTGTTCTGGACGTATTTTTGCATTTGGTTTTAAATCGAAAGAGGTACGGCCAATGGCTCCAAAAAGTACGGCATCGGCTTTTTTACAAATATCGATGGTTTCTTGTGGCAACGGATTCCCCGTTTTGTCTATGGCACCTGCGCCCACTAAACCATGGTTGAAAGTAAATATGTGATTAAAATCCATAGCAATGGCTTTTAATACCTTTACGGCTTGCGCGGTGACCTCTGGGCCAATTCCATCGCCTGGCAATACGGCTATATTTAATTTCATGTGTTAGGTATTTATATTTTTACCAAAGGTAAGGCGTAGGGCGTTACTTTTGAATTACGACGAAACAATTTCGTTATAAATTTTACTGCTTTCTATTATTTTATGGATATCGCTATCTACAACTTCTTTTTTCTTATCGGCGTAATCTAAGAAATTTGTATAAATCACGTCTAATTGAAGTTTTGTTAACTCGTAGCCAACATTTTTGGCTCTGTAAGCTAGTGCTGCACGACCGCTACGGGCTGTTAATACAATAGCAGATTCTGTTACACCAACATCTTTAGGATCGATAATTTCGTAAGTTTCACGATTTTTAATCACACCATCTTGGTGAATTCCTGAGCTGTGTGCAAAAGCATTAGCACCAACAATGGCTTTGTTAGGTTGTGTGTAAATCCCCATACTATCTGATACCAATTGGCTTAAGCCATAAAGCATTTCTGTTTTAATGTTGGTATCTAAGTTTAGGTATGGATGTTGTTTTAAAATCATAACAACTTCTTCTAAAGCGGTGTTCCCAGCACGCTCTCCAATACCGTTAATAGTACACTCTATTTGGCGTGCACCATTAATTACTCCTTCTATAGAGTTTGCGGTTGCTAAACCTAAATCGTTATGGCAGTGACAAGATAAAATTGCTTTGTCTATACCTTTTACGTTTTCTTTTAAGTATTTAATTTTTGCACCATATTCACTAGGTAAGCAATAGCCTGTAGTATCTGGTATGTTTAATACTGTTGCTCCAGCTTTAATAACGGCTTCGCAAACACGTGCTAAATATTCGTTATCAGTTCTACCTGCGTCTTCAGCATAAAATTCAACATCTTCCACAAAAGATTTAGCATAAGTAACGGCTCTAACGGCACGTTCTATGATATCATCTTGTGTAGATTTAAATTTGAATTTAATATGAGAATCCGATGTGCCAATACCTGTATGTATTCTAGGTAATTTAGCATATTTTAAAGCTTCGGCAGCTACTTTTATATCATTTTCTACCGAGCGTGTTAAACCACAAACGGTCGCGTTTTTTACAATTTTAGAAATTTCTTCAACCGACTTAAAATCACCAGGACTCGAAACGGGAAAACCAGCTTCAATAATGTCAACACCTAAAAAATCTAGCTGTTCGGCTATTATTAATTTTTGCTCGGTATTTAGTTTACACCCAGGGACTTGTTCACCATCTCTTAGCGTTGTATCGAAAATTTGGACTTTATTATCAGACATTTATTAAAATATATTTTCTTATTGTTCTACGAAGTTATATTTTGCTTAGCGAAAAGGATAATACAACCTTGGGTTATTACGATGTTTAAAGTTGTAATTATGTAGTTAATATATTAAAAATCAATCAATTAACATTGATTTTATACCTATGACGAAAGAGCAAAAAGATAATTTGTTTGTGCTAGTGAAATCACTTTCTAAATCCGAAAAGCGACAATTTAAGCTTTATGTAGGACGATTGGGAGTAAATGAGGACTCTAAGTTTTTAATGCTGTTTAATATTCTCGATAAATTATCGGTTTATGATGAGGCTTTTATTTTAAAGAAGGGTATTGTTAAAAAGCAACAACTCTCTAATTTAAAGGCGCATCTTTATAAACAAATATTAATTAGTTTAAGGTTAAATCCGTCGCATAAAGATATTAGACTACAAATACGCGAACAACTCGATTTTGCAACCATACTTTATCATAAAGGACTTTACAAACAGAGTTTGAAAATTTTGGATAAAGCAAAAAGCTTAGCCATTTTAAACGAAGAAAAAAATGTGGCTTACGAGGTTGTGGAGCTCGAAAAAGTAATCGAGTCGCAATATATTACCCGAAGTTTAAGTAACCGTGCCGATGAGCTTACCATACAAGCCAAGGAGCTTAGTTTGCACAATGTTTTGGCTAGTAAGCTATCTAATTTATCTCTGCAATTGTACGGCTTGTATCTAAAAATAGGATACATAAAGAATGATGAAGACTATAAGCAGGTTACTAAATATTTCAACGATCGTTTGCCAAAATACGATATACACGAGTTAGGTTTTCGTGAAAAGCTATGGTTATACAAATCTTACCTGTGGTATAGTTTTTTAACCGTCGATTTTTTGTCGTGTTATAAATACTCTCTAAAATGGGTAGATTTATTTTATGCGAAAGAAGAAATGATTGAGTTAAACCCTGTGTTTTTTTTAAGCGGAAATAATTATTTATTAGAGTCGCTTTACTTTTTAAGAAAATACGATAAGTTTAAAGAGAGCTTAATTAAGTTTGAAGGTGTAACCAAAGAAAAATGGTTCCCTAAAGATGATAACTTAGACGGGTTAGCCTTTCTGTATATTTATAACAACAAGTTTAATTTACATTTTATTGAAGGAAGCTTTGACGAAGGCTTACCGCTTGTAGATACTGTTTTGGACGAATTGAAATTCTACAAAAACCGTATTGATGAGCATCATGTTATGGTGTTTTATTACAAAATGGCGAGTATGTATTTTGGAGCTGGCGAGAACAAAAAATGTATTCAGTTTTTAGATAAAATTATAAGCAATAAGTCTTTACAAATGCGTGAAGATTTGCTGTGTTTTTCTCGTATTTTAAACCTTGTGGCGCATTACGAAGCCGGTTTAGATTACAACCTCGATGTGCTTATAAAGAGTACGTATAAGTTTTTAATTAAAATGGAAGATTTATATGAAGTACAAAAAGAATTTATCAAGTTTTTAAGAGGTTTAGGAGATATCTATCCGCATGAGGTGAAGAACGAATTTAAGAAACTGCATAAAAAACTAAAGGAATACGAAAACGATCCCTACCAAAGTCGAGCGTTTTTATATCTAGATATTATTTCTTGGTTAGAATCTAAAATTCAGAACCGACCAATTGGTTTGGTTATTCGAAATAAATTTCATGAGTTGAAGGTGAAGTAGGTTTGTTGTCGGAAAGTTTCTAAAATCAGATTGGTAAAGCTTGAAAAATCCGTTCTCAAACTATGGAAAACGGAGACGACAGTAAAATTTATTGAATTAGTTGATGGAAAATTTACAGCAGAAGAATTGGCGATTTGGTTTTCTGAAAATCAAAAAGATGGAGAAGCAGTTTGTGGGAAAAGATATTATCTAAAAATTAAACCCAAAAAAAGCTTTAGTGAAATTCGATATATATATCACGGTCAATTCGCCAAACATTAAAAAGCAGTCAAAAAAAAACTTAAGAATTTATTAAAAAAAATTATTGTGAGTCATTAATAGAGTATGAGAGTTAAAAGAACTACACGCTATAATATCTGAAAAATATTAGCTGTTTAGATTTAAACCAAGATTTTTGTTAAATAGATACTATAAAGGAATATGGAAATAGAAAAATTGACAAAGAAGTTTATTATTTCACTTGAATCAATATTAAAAAAAATTGAGTTGGAATCAATAGACGATATTTTAGATTCTAGAGATTCTGACTTATTTTCTAGTCAATGGATAAAGGCTTGGAATGAAATGAGTGCTGAAAAAATAAATTTAGAAAGAGAGCTAGAGGAAATTTTTAAATTGGTTTTTAGAAAAACAGAATCTGATGATTTGTCTGCATATATCACAGAGGATTTTGAATTGATTGCTAACCATTTAAAATTGAAAGAAAATAATTGGGTTACAAGCCTATGCAATTCTTATTTTAATGGAAAAATACCCGAAGGAAAAATTAAAGCTTCAAATAAAACTCTAGTCGAATTGCTAAATGAATAGATTGAATAAAAATTAAAGGAGTAAAGACTGTGTATAAATAATTGCTTTTTTAGTTAAAAGTAACCTCTTATTTCACTTAAGCAATTTAGAAAAAGATAATTATCATAAAAAAAACATGAAATTAAAAAATATATGCAAACCGTTATTAGTTCTATTTGTTGTTAATCTATTTCTAATTTCTTGTAAGGAAAAGCAAAAAACAATCGTTGAAAATGTTACATACGAAAAAATACTAGAACAAAACTCAGAAATTAATACAGATTTCCCGGTTTACTCTGAAAAAGGTGAATCTAAATCTGATAGTACACAAATTATTTTAAGAGGAATAATAACGTTAGGGCATGAGGTTAGTAGTTTTTCCCCTTGTGGAGATGATAAGGAATTTTGGATTATAGCGAAAGAGGAACTGACTGAGTTATATTTCAAGTTAACAAAAAACAAAGCGCCTTACTCTCCAATATTTGTGAGAATTGAAATTATTGATAAAGGAAAATCAGAAGATGGATTTGCTGCTGATTATGATAGCACCTATGAGGTGGTAAACATTTTAGAAGCCAGAAACATCTCAGACATAGATTGTGAATAAAACGTTTTATAATGATGTCTAAAAATAATTACTATTTTAGGGTTAAATAAATACCTGACTATTCTTATACTTAAGTTGGCACACATTTAAGAAAAACATTGCTAATGAAAATCAAACTTGATAAATCAACCGAAATTTTAAGCGAAATCCTTGAAAAGAATATCATTGCGAAATCAAAATCGAGGATTGAATATGCGTTCGATTCTATGTTGGAATTTAAATCTAATTACGAAATTGAGAATTGCTCTAAAGATGAAGAAACTGACGAATTGTTAGCGGAATATGGAACTTATAATTGGAATCCAGAAGAGAAACCTGAATTTGAATTCACACTGACTCGACAAATACAACTTGACGGAGAAGAAGAATATTATCAAATTAAGCTCAAATTGACGTTTGACCCGAAAAATTTTGGAGAAATAGAAGATATGAGCTTTTGGGCAATGGATTTTGATAATTTAGCTGAATGGAAAGCTGAAATAGAAAAAACAGATGGTTATTTAAAAGCGAAAGAAACTGAATTATTAAATCACGAAATAAGTCTTGATGCGACATAAAAAACGTGTGGCAACACTGTATAAAAATAATTGCGGTTTAGTGCTTAATCAAAGGTCGTTGCGTTTTTGTTACATAAGGTTTTCCTTAGAAAAATCCTCGCATAAAAACAGAAACTACAAAAGTTTCATTTATTACTACATAATAACAACATGATTATAGAACAAGAAGAAAAATTTAAAGACGTACTTTCTAAAATAGAAGGAAAAATTAATGAGCAAAGTTTTTTTAATAAGTTCTTGGAATTGTATCCAGAAGCGTGGAAAAAACATAAAATTATGTATTCAAAATTTAATAAAAGTAAACAATTTGGACAAAAAATTCCGTTACCAAAACCTGAGGTTTCTTTACGAAAAGAAATTAGGGTGTGGTTGCAAAAACAATAAAGCCAGAATTTAAACTATCAAAAGCAAGCAAACCATCTCACTCTTAAAAATTATAAAAAGGAACATAGTTTTAACGATATAAAGTGTTGGCGATGTTCTCTTTCCGCGAAAGCGAAAAAATAAACCACAAGTTTCTTATCTACAAACTTACTTCCGTATATTTGCACTTTCTTAAAAATAACAATCATGCAAGACGGATTATACGCAAAATTTAATACAACAAAAGGAGAAATTCTAGTTGCTTTAGAGTACAAAAAAACGCCAGGAACAGTTGGGCACTTTGTAGCTTTAGCAGAAGGAAATCTTGAAAACAAAGTAAAACCACAAGGAACACCTTATTACGATGGATTAAAATTCCATAGAGTAATTGAAGATTTTATGATCCAAGGTGGATGTCCACAAGGTACAGGAACAGGAAGTCCTGGATATAAATTTGATGATGAATTTCATCCAGATTTAAAACACGACGGACCAGGTGTATTGTCTATGGCAAATGCAGGACCTGGAACTAATGGAAGTCAGTTTTTTATAACGCACGTAGAAACAGCTTGGTTAGATGGTAAGCATACTGTTTTTGGTAAAGTTGTAGAAGGACAAAACATAGTTGATGCTATTGCACAAGGTGATTTAATTGATACCTTAGAGATTGTAAGAGTTGGTGCGGAAGCTGAAGCTTTTAACGGTGTTGAAGCATTTAGAACGTTTGAAGGTTCTCGTGAGGCAAAATTAGCTGCGGCTAAAGCTGCTGGTGAAGCAGAATTAGATAAATTGGCTGCTGGGTTTGAAAAAACAGAAAGTGGTTTACGCTACCAAATTATTCAAGAAGGTAATGGAGTAAAAGCAGAAAAAGGTAAAACGGTTTCTGTACACTATAAAGGCCAATTGGCTGATGGTACTGTTTTCGATTCATCATACAAACGTAATTCGCCAATTGATTTCGCAATTGGAGTAGGACAAGTTATTCCAGGATGGGATGAAGGTATTGGCTTGTTAAAAGTTGGAGATAAGGCACGTTTAGTAATTCCGAGTCACTTAGGGTACGGAAGTGCTGGAGCAGGTGGTGTAATTCCTCCAAATGCTACATTGGTTTTCGATGTAGAACTTATGGATGTAAAATAAGCTAAACAGACTTAGTTTTTAAGTTGAATAATGATTGAAAAGTAAACATGGTAAATGTTATGTTTTCTTGACATTATTAGGCTTAGCAACAATGATTTATATAGATTTAATAAAAATAAGCACTCTTTTTTAGGGTGCTTTTTTATTGTTGTATTTTGGCGATACCAAAGGACTGATAATTTTTTTAATTCAACGATTTTATTCTTTTAATTTTCTGGTTAAATTTATTTTTGTAGTATGATTAGTATTACAGAATCGGATTTTTACCCTATGGTATTGAAAGAATTTAATTACGACTTTGGTAGCGTTTTTATTTTCGAAAAATGTGTTGTTTCTGAAGTTAATGAAGGTGTTGACTTTACTTGGGATGTACATGCAAAAAGAATTATTGACGATGTCTTTGGATACCTAGGTACACCAGATGGGGCAACTATTAATTTTATATCTAATAGAATTAATTCGTATTCGGTTATGGCTTCCGATTGGATAAGGTTTTTTAAAAACAGTTATTTCTTAAAATCTTATATTGTAGTTTCAGATAAAACACGCCTATCTAATGCCATTATCGAAAAGCTCTTTTTTAAAGGTACTATAAAGCATTTTAAAGAGTTAGATATGGCCATAAATTTTGTAGAAAATGATATGGTAGAAATTAACTAGCATTGTTTTATATTTGTTTTTATGACAGATAAAGAACTCCAATTGCTTAAATACCCAATAGGTCAATTTTCTTGCCCTAGCAATATTACTAAAGAACATCTAGCGGGCTGGATTTCGATATTAGAGCACTTTCCTAATAGATTAGAAGGTTTAGTTAAAGACTTAACAGACCAACAGCTAGATACGCCATATAGACCAGAAGGCTGGACGATTAGGCAAGTTGTTCACCATTTATCTGATAGTCATCACCATAGTTATACACGCTTTAAATGGGCTTTAACAGAAGATAAGCCTGTAATAAAAGCTTATTTTGAAGAGCGTTGGGCAGAATTAATAGATTCTAAATCTGCGCCTATAGACATGTCTCTAGCGCATTTACGAGCCATCCATTTTAAACTAGTGTATTTGTTAAAAACCTTATCGGAAGAAGATTTGCAAGCTAGTTTTATTCATCCGGAAACCAATAGTGAAGTGCCGTTAAATTTTAATGTTGGTAATTACGCTTGGCATAGTAACCACCATTACGCGCACATTGAAAATTTAATGAAACTTAAAGGTTGGATTTAAAATGATAAGAAAAGCAACTCTTGCCGATACCAGCGCACTTTTAGAAATTTATAATTATTATGTAATACATACTACGGTTACTTTTGATGAATCGGCTTTATCCTTAAGTGCTTTTACCGAAAAGTTAGAGCTTATTTTAAAAGATTACCCTTGTATAGTTTTTGAAGACAATAATGAGATTTTAGGTTTTGCTTACGGTAGTAAGTTTAGACCAAAACCTGCCTACAATTATACTGTAGAATCTACAGTATATGTTAAAAATGGAGCGCATGGTAAACAAATAGGTTCTAAGTTATATACTGAATTACTAGAGCAATTAAAGCAACGTAATTTTAAATCGGTTTTGGGTGTGTTAACTATTCCGAATCCTGCAAGCGTTAAGCTACACGAAAAGTTTGGTTTTACTCAAGTGGCACATTTAAAAGAAGTCGGCTTCAAATTTGACACTTGGCTAGATGTTGGCATTTTTCAATTAAAAATTAATTAAGCCATTTTCCATTTTATACCGCAGCCAATACTTGGTTTTTGTGGCGCATTATTACTCGTGTTATTGACTAAGCAATCTATGGCGTGGCGTAAATCTTTACCGGTAACAGGAACGCCGTTGCCTGGTCTAGAATCATCTAATTGCCCTCTATAAGTTAATTCTAAATTTCTGTTGAATACATAAAAATCGGGTGTACAAGCGGCATCATAAGCTTTTGCTACAGCTTGGCTTTCATCGTACAAATAAGGAAAAGGATACGCTTCTGTTTCCGCATGAAGCTTCATTTTTTCAGGACTATCTTGCGGATAGTTAACCACATCGTTACTAGAAATAGCGATACATTTAATGCCTTTTTCTAAATACGCGTTAGCTATGGCTACTAATTCTTCATTTACATGAATTACAAAAGGGCAGTGGTTACAAATAAACATAATTACAGTACCGGTTTCACCTTTTAAAGTATTGAGATCTAGGGGTTCTCCAGATACAGTATCTAGCAATGAAAAATGAGGTGCTTTTGTTCCTAAAGGAAGCATGTTGGATGGAGTTTGAGCCATAGTTAAAAGTTTTATGCTAAGTTCGGGATTATTTGTATTTTTAAAAAATGAACCAAGCAATAACTTTCGAAGATTTTACAAAAGTGGATTTAAGAGTCGGTACTATTTTGGAGGTGCATAATTTTCCAAAAGCAAGGAAACCCGCTTATCAATTAACTATTGATTTTGGCGATTTAGGCATGAAAAAAACATCGGCACAAATTACCACACTTTATAAAAAAGAAGATTTAATACAGAAGCAAATTGTGGCTGTTGTTAATTTTCCGAAGAAACAAATCGCTAATTTTATGAGTGAATGTTTGGTTGTTGGTGCTGTAGATGGTAAAGATGTTGTATTGTTAAATCCGGAACATAAAGTAAAAAACGGAACAACGGTTTCATAACATATGCAAGAACTCGATGATGTGAAAATCAACTTTGATAGTAATGGGCTATGGGTTTTAAACATCGCATTGGCCGTTGTTATGTTTGGTGTTGCATTAGGTATTAGTCTAAACGATTTTAAAATTTTATTTAAGCAACCTAAGGCCGTTTTAGTTGGTGTTTTAAGTCAGTTTGTATTATTACCATTCATTACTTTTTGTGTTGTTTATATCGTGAAACCCCAACCAAGCATTGCTTTAGGTATGATGATGGTGGCAGCTTGTCCTGGTGGAAATATTTCTAATTTCATGACGCATTTAGCCAAAGGAAACACAGCGTTATCCGTAAGTTTAACGGCATTTGCAACCTTTGCAGCTATTTTTATGACACCTTTTAACTTTCAGTTTTATGGAAATTTGTATCCTCCAACGGCGCAAATTTTAAAAAATGTGGCACTAAACCCGTTCGATTTAATACAATTAGTGTTGATGATACTTGGTGTTCCTTTAATCTTGGGCATGTTATTACGCTATTATAAAGAGAGGTGGGCTATTAAGTTATCTAAACTACTAAAACCATTATCTATTGTTATTTTTGCGGCTATTGTTATTATTGCTTTTTCTAAAAATATAGATGTGTTTAATGCCTATATTCATCATGTTTTAATATTAGGAATAGGGCATAATATACTCGCTATTTTACTTGGGTTTTTATTAGCGAAGGCTTTTAAACTGTCGTTTGTGGATCAAAAAACGTTAGCGATAGAAACTGGTATTCAAAACTCAGGATTGGGCTTGCTACTGATATTTTCGTTTTTTAATGGGTTAGGAGGAATGGCTATTTTAGCAGCGTTTTGGGGAATATGGCATATTATTTCAGGACTACTATTGGCTACGTATTGGTCTAAAAAATAAAACATAATAAAAGTACTATTGAATAAAATTTGGTTACATAGTGTACGGTTGTATATTAAAATAGGATTGTTTTTCTATTATAAGAAAATCGATGTTTTTAATGCTGAAAACATACCTAAAAATAAACCTTTATTACTATTATCGAATCATCAAAACGCGTTGTTAGATGCATTGATAATTGGTACACAGTCGGGAAGGTTTCCTTATTTTCTAACGAGAGCAGCTGTTTTTAAAAAACCATTAGTAGACAAAATATTGAGAAGCTTGCAAATGCTACCCGTTTATAGAATTCGTGATGGTTGGAACACTATCAATAATAACAAAGCTATATTCGAGGCTTGTTCGGGCATATTGAATAAGAATGAAATGGTGGCTATTTTTCCAGAAGGAAACCATAATTTAAAACGAACCGTACGTCCGTTAAGTAAAGGGTTTACACGTATTGTTTTTGATACTTTGGATACTTATCCTGATATAGATTTACAACTTATTCCGGTTGGATTAAATTACCAGCATGCTGAGCAGTTTGGAGATTCGGCTTCGTTATATTTCGGTGATACTATTAGAGCAAAAGACTATGCTTCGGAAAAAAGAAACGAAGCAGTAATAAATTTAAAAACTAAAATTCATTCTGAAATATCAAAACTTACAATACACATACCTACAGAAACATATACGAAAACGATTATGAAGCTTAACGATTTGAATGTAAGCTTTACTAATCCAAAAGCAATTCATGATTTTTTAGAGAACCGAGGCACTTCATCTGAAATTAATACATATACAAAACCGGCTTTATTGAAAAGCGGATTAAAGTTTTTGCTAATTTGTAATTTGATTTTACCATATTTAGTTTGGAAGTTTATTGCTCAACCTAAAGTTAGTGATGTTGAGTTTATTGGGACCTTTCGTTTTGCAATAGCCATTACTTTGGTGCCTATTTGGTTGTTAGCGGTTTCTGGAATTATTTTTGCAGCCTTCGGATGGCAAATAGCACTTGGTTATATTTTAGGTAGTTTATTTTTGGCGCTACTTGCGGTTAAGACATAAAAAAAATCCGTTACTTTTTTTAGCAACGGATTTTTTATTTATATGTTTTGAAACGTTTTAGATATCATCAAAGCTAATATCAGTAAAGCTTTCTGGTGTTTTTAATTCTGCTTCAGTAACGCGAGATCCATCGTCGACTGTGTTATCGTATTCTTTCTTGAAATCTTTTTGGTGACGCTCACTTATAACTTCGTCTCCTTTTTCATTTATAATATAATCGGTCATTTCGGCTAGAATATCTTTAAACTCTGCAAAATCTTCTTTATAAATATAAATTTTATGTTTTTTATAATGAAACGAGCCATCATCATTAGTAAACTTTTTACTTTCAGTAATTGTTAAATAATAATCTTCTGCCTTCGTTGCTCTTACATCAAAAAAGTAAGTACGCCTTCCTGCTCTCAATACCTTTGAAAAAATCTCCTCTTTCTCCATCATACCATTATTGTTCATAATTATATAGAAATTTGTTTTTAATTCTAGTGTCTCAAAAATCTAAAAAAAACCTAAACAAACCAACCTTTTAAGGAGTTTCTTTTCAAAAAGTAAGATTTAATTGCCATAGATAAACAAAATAGAACTGTAAGTGTTTTATTTTGAGGTGGTTTCGCTTAATTGCTTTAAATATAAATGTTTGTAATAGCCATCTATATCTATTAACGTATCGTGTGTACCTTGTTGTACAATTTCACCATCTTCTAGAACAATTATTTTGTTTGCATTTTTAGCCGATGATACACGATGACTAACTATAATTGTGGTTTTTCCTTTGGTAATTTTATTAAGATTTTTAAGGATTTTCTCTTCCGTTTCGGTATCTACAGCCGATAAACAATCGTCGAAAAGTAAAATTTTAGGTAGTTTTATAATCGCTCTGGCTATAGAAACACGTTGTTTCTGTCCGCCGGAAAGTGTAATGCCACGTTCACCTAAAACGGTGTCGTATCCTTGATTAAATTTAATAATATTTTTATGAACCTGTGCATTTTTTGCTGCCTCAATCACTTCTTCATCGGTAGCGTCTTCTTTACCGAATTTAATGTTGTTTTTTAAACTATCGGAAAACAAGAAGGCTTCTTGAGGTACATAACCAATACTGTCTCTTAAATTCGACAAATTTACTTGATCAATTTCTTGTTTATTGATTATTATAGAACCTTCATAAATATCATATAGACGGCCAATTAAATCTAAAATAGTAGATTTTCCTGATCCTGTTTTTCCTATAATAGCAAGGGTCTCTCCTTCTTTTACATGGAAATTGATATTTTTTAGAGCGGTAATATTAGTGTCATCGTAAGTAAACGTCACGTTTTTAAACTCAATATCACCAGTGATTTCGGTATCTGTTTCAACAGTGTTTTTTATTTCGGGCTCTATTCTTAAAAACTCATTTATTCTTTTTTGTGAAGCTTCCGCTTGCTGAATAATAGATGTTACCCAACCAACGGTTGCTACCGGCCAAGTTAGCAGGTTTACATAAATTATAAATTCGGCTATGGTACCAATACTTTCAATTTCACCATTAATATATTGCATACCACCAATGTAAATTACAATTAGGTTACTTACACCAATTAGTAATAGCATCATTGGAAAAAACCAAGCTTGCACACGGGCTAAATCTATTTGTTTTTCTTTGCTTTCTGCCGCAAGGGTAGAGAAGTTGGCCGAAGTTTGTGGTTCTATGCCGTAAGCTTTTATTACCGAAATGCCGCTAAAAGACTCTTGTGTAAAGGTGGATAGTTTGGATAAATACTCTTGTACAATAGTACTTCGCCTATGTATTTCTTTACTTAGCTTGTAGATTACAATCGATAATATAGGTAAAGGTATTATGGTATATAGCGCTAAAGAAGGCGATTCTTCAAACATATATATTAGCGCAATTACAAAAAGGGTTACTGTATTTATACTGTACATTATAGCCGGGCCAGCGTACATTCTAACACGTCCAACATCTTCACTAATACGGTTCATTAAATCGCCCGTTCTATTTTTCTTATAGAAATTTAAAGATAACTTTTGGTACTGTTCGTAAATTTCATTTTTTAAATCGAATTCAATATATCGAGATACATTTATAATGTACTGACGCATAAAAAATGTAAGGATACCACCAATAATTGCGGCACCTATAATGAATAAAATAGCTTCAAGGAGCTCGGCTTTAAAGGCTTCAATAGGCATTTCTTCATTGAAATATTTTTCTATTACAATAAATATTTTTTTTACATATCGAGGCGTAAATAACAAAAACATACGGGCAATTATGGTAATAAAAATCCCGATTAATAGATTGGTTTTGTATTTTAGAAAGTACTTATTTAAGTGCTGTAATTCTTTCATTAATTTTAAAGGAAATAAGATACAAATATAGGGTATTCATTATAATTGAGATATTGATATGCGATAAGCAATTGTTAAATATAGCTTAAAGTATTTCGAAATAATAAAGTGTTTAAAAGCGGTTTTTATTTAAATATAGTGTTATTTTTGCCGCACGAAAGCAATAAAAATTTTCAAACCATAATAAGTTCTTTGTAATGATGCTAAATAGAAGACATATTCGTGTAAAAGTAATGCAAACCATGTATGCCTTTAAAGGTAGTGAAAGTGATGATTTTAGTAAAGATCAAAAATTCTTGCTATTTAGCATAGATAACATGTATAACTTATACTTATTACTTATTTCACTTATAATTGAAGTTCAAAAAAGAGCTGAGAGTAACTTAGTGAAAAAACAAAACAAGCACCTTGCCACAAAAGAAGATATAGATCCAAACCGTAAGTTTGTAAACAATGAAGTTTTTAAAATTTTATTGAACAATTTGGACTTAAAAGACAAATTAGAACTTTATAATATTAAGGATTGGGAATTGGATAGCGAGTATGTAGAGGTTATTTTTAAAGCCATTACATCTAGCGAACTATATAAAAACTACATGGAAACCGATACTTCTAGCTTTAAGGAAGATAAAGAGTTTTTAGTGGATGTTTTTAAAGAAATTATCGCTCCAAATGAAAAACTTTACGAATATTTAGAAGATAAAAATTTAACTTGGTTAGATGATTTGCCTACTGTAAATACTACTATTTTAAAATTACTTAGAAAGGTAAAGTTAACTTCTTCGGAAAATCATTTTACACCACGTTTATATAAGGACTCTGAGGATAAGCAATTTGCTATCGATTTGTTTAGAAAAACATTATTGAATAGAACGGCAATAAACAAAGAGATTGAGCTTAAAACTCAAAATTGGGATTCAGATCGTATTGCTAATGTAGATTACGTATTGTTGCAAATGGCTATTTGTGAAGTTAAAAGTTTTCCTTCTATACCAGCAAAAGTTACTATTAATGAGTATTTAGAAATAGCTAAAGAATATTCTACACCAAAAAGTAGCGTATTTATTAATGGTATTTTAGATAAGCTTGTAAAAGAGTATACCGAAGCGGGAAATTTAAATAAAATTGGTAGAGGTTTAATGTAATTAATGTTAAGAGTATTACAAAAATTTCAATTCGACTAAATAATTGTTATTTTTGTAGCTTCAATTAAAAAAATATATTAAAAATGAAAAAGGTTATATTAGGATTAAGTGCATTATGTGTATTAGCTTTAACTTCTTGTAAAGAAGAAAATGCAGCTAAAAAAATTGAAGAAGCAAATGTTACTGCAGCAGCGGTAAGAGATGCTAGCGCATCTAACTTTCCTGTAATTGAGTTTGAAGAAACTACTCATGATTTTGGAGAAATAGAAGCTAAAAAATCTGTTGAAACAGTTTTTAAATATAAAAATACAGGTAAAGCACCATTAGTAATTACTAATATTGGAACGTCTTGTGGATGTACAGTACCTGAAGATTGGTCTAGAGAGCCTTTAGCTGTTGGAGAAACAGGTGAGTTTACAGTAAAATATAACGGTAGTGGTAAAGGGAAAATCTCTAAGAGTTTAACGCTTACAGCAAATACTGAAAAAGGTAAAGAGATTGTGAAAATTACGGCATTTGTTAAAACAGATGACAACGCAGCTACGCAAGCTACAAGTACGCAAACAGTTCCTGGTATTTCTGCTGCGGCAGCATCAAGAGCTGTTAAATCTAGCACACAACCAGGCCACGAAGGTCATAATCACGATTAATTAAAATATAATGGGAGAAGGAATTGGTAGTTTATTGCCGTTTGTATTAATGTTTGTAGTAGTGTATTTCTTTATGATTGCACCACAAATGAAACGAGCAAAGAAAGAAAAGAAATTTGCAGCCGAATTAAAACGTGGCGATAAAGTTATAACCAAAAGTGGTTTACACGGCAAAATTTTAGAGCTTAATGACAAAGACGGTAGCTGTGTTATCGAAACAATGTCTGGGAAAGTAAAATTTGAACGTTCGGCAATTTCTATGGAAATGAGCACTAAATTAAATGCTCCTGCTGTAGTTAAAAAATAAATATTTGCTTTTCTTAAGTGAATAAAAAAAAGAACCCTTTTGGGTTCTTTTTTTTGTTCTATATTTATCTAAAAGCGGGGTTGTCGAATTAAATATATTAAGGTTAGATTAATAGTGAAGACTTTCTAGTCTGGAATTATCTTAATATCTGATTAGGAAAAACTACAGGGCTTTCAAATCCATCTTTTCCAACAGAAGCAATTCCGAAGAAATAATTGTCGATAACAATACCGTCAAGCATAAACTCCGAAACATCACCAACGTAGCGACTTTTATCCCAAGTAGGCGAGGTGGTATCTCTCCAGTATATTTTGTAGCCAACAGCTCCTTCTACTTTATCCCATTTAAATTTAACCGATGCCTCTACAATACCACCAATAGCAACTGTTTTTGGAGCTGGTGGTGCCCAAGCTAAACTAGCCATGTTAATGGCATTTACCGTGGTTAATTTCTTGGCATAATCGAAATTAACGTGCTCAATAACATCGCCGTATTTAATGCCGTTTTCTTCTCTAATATCTTGATGCTGCTGCGTGTAGTTTTCGTGCGCTTCCATAATACGAATTCCTGCAAAACCTAAGTCGTTAAAAGGTCTGTGGTGTCCACCACGTCCAAAACGATCTAGTCTATAAACCATCATCGGGTTCATTTCTGGCATATAGGTTTTTACTGTTTTATGTATATAACGTGCTAATTGACGAGAGATCCCATCTACTTCTCCTCCATAAAAACGTCTTAAATTGCGTTCTTTTTCGGTTTCGTTAGCAGGCACAGGTTCTGAAAATATTCTAAATGTACGATTATCTATTACTCCATCTACACCTTCAATGTTTCCAATCATGTCATTATTAAATATTCCGATAATATCCCAACCTTGCTCTTTAGCATATTTGGCTAAACCGCCTCCACCAAAAAGACCTTGCTCTTCACCAGATAAGCCAACATAAATAATACTGTTTTCAAATTTATATTTAGAAAGTACTCTAGCAGCTTCAATAGTTCCCGCCATACCAGAAGCATTATCGTTTGCACCAGGAGCATCTTTTGTGAACTCCATAGTGTCGCTACCACGAGAGTCTATATCTCCACTCATGATAATATAGCGGTTTGGATATTTCGTTCCTTTTTGAATAGCGACAACGTTAACAATCCAAGCGTCGTGAGGTACACGCCTGTTGCCTTCTTTGGTAACAAAGTCCTTTTGGTAAAAGACATCCAAACAATCTTTACAATTAGATGATATTGTTTCAAATTCAGATTTAATCCAACGTCTTGCCGCACCAATCCCTCTAGTGTTTGAAATAGTATCGCTAAAGGTGTTTCTAGTTCCAAAATTAACCAGTTTTTGAATGTCTATTTCTATACGTTCCGCAGAAACATCATCTATGATATTGTATATTTTTTGATTGGTTTGGGCAGAGCTAATGGATATAGAAAGTAGGAGTAAAGGGAGTATTAATTTTTTCATTCAGTTTTTTTTCTTAAAAATACAAAAAAGAAAAGGACTTGAATATAATATCGTTTTGAGTGAAAATTAAGAACTATGAAATTATATCAAATAAAAGACGCTTCAAAAATTAATTTGAAGCGCCTATTAACACTTGAGTTAGTCACTAATGAATTGTTTTAATCCCTTAAAAGCAATATTTGTTTTCTGCCTTTACTTTTTCGGCTATTTCGTTACGTAAATCTACAATGTCTGGATAGTTTTGATATTTAGTAAAACGTTTAAGTCCCATAAGCATCATACGTTGCTCATCACCTTCGGCAAAAGAAATAATACTCTCTTTTCCTTTTTCTTCGATAATATCTACAGCGTGGTATAAGTATAATTTAGACATCGCAATTTGTACAGATTGAGACTCGGCTCCAAAGCGTTTAGCATTCTTTTCTGTTCTTAATATAGCAGATTCAGCCATATATATTTCAATTAAAATATCAGCAGCCGCTATAAGTAATTGTTGGTGTTTGTCTAGGTCTGGGCCAAATTTTTGAACAGCACCTCCGGCAACCATTAAAAAAGTCTTTTTCAACTTATTAATCATTACTTTTTCTTCAGAAAATAATTCTGAAAAGTCTGGTGTATCAAAAGAAGGAATTCCCATTAATTCTTCTTGAACTTTTTGAGCAGGGCCTAATAGGTCAACATGACCTTTCATAGCTTTCTTTACTAACATACCAACAGATAGCATTCTGTTAATTTCGTTAGTTCCTTCGTAAATACGAGCAATACGCGCATCTCTCCAAGCAGATTCCATAGGCGTTTCTTCAGAGAACCCCATTCCACCAAAAATTTGGATACCTTCATCAGCTGCATGTTGTACATCTTCCGAAACCGCTACTTTTAGAATAGAACATTCAATTGCATATTCTTCAACACCTTTAAGTTCTGCTTCTTGATGTGTATTTCCAGCAGCTTCACGCATTGCTATTCTGTCTTCAATATTTTTTGCAGCTCTATAAGTTGCAGATTCACCTGCGTAAGCATTAGTTGCCATTTCAGCTAATTTAACTTTAATAGCTCCAAAGTCTGAAATAGGCGTTTTAAATTGTTTACGCTCGTTAGCATAATTTACTGCTGTAGATAAAATTCTTCTTTGAGAATCTAAACAAGCAGCAGCTAATTTAATACGGCCAACGTTAAGTGCATTCATGGCGATTTTAAATCCTTCACCACGACCAGCTAACATATTTTCAATAGGTACTACAGTATCGTTAAAAAATACTTGACGTGTAGAAGACGCACGAATACCTAATTTGTGTTCTTCTTCACCTAAAGTAATTCCGTTAGGATTTTCTCCATCATATTCTACAATAAATCCCGTAATATTTTTATCATCTTCAATACGAGCAAAAACAATCATCACACTACAGAAACCTGCATTTGAGATCCACATTTTTTGACCGTTAATTTTATATGATTTTCCATCTGCAGAAAGCTCAGCAGTTGTTTTACCAGAATTTGCATCAGATCCAGCTCCAGGCTCTGTTAAACAGTAAGCTCCAAACCACTCACCAGATGCTAATTTTGGTACGTATTTTTGTTTTTGCTCCTCTGTGCCGTATAAAGTAATTGGCATAGTGCCAATGCCTGTATGCGCACCAAAAGCAGTACTGAAAGAACCTGTTCCAGAAGAAATATAATCACACGTTAATACAGTAGAAACAAAGCCCATTCCCATACCACCAAAAGCTTCAGGAACAGCAACACTTAAAAAGCCCATATCTCCAGCTTTACGCATAACTTCTTCAGTTAGTGCATAATCTTTAGCTTCGAAACGTGCTTTATGAGGAATGATTTCACGATCGTTAAATTCCATTACGGATTCTTTCATCATTGTTTGCTCTTCGGAAAAATCTTCAGGAGTAAACACATCTTCACAATTTGTTTCTTTTACTAAGAATTGACCACCTCTTAAGATGTCTTTTTCATTTGCTTCCATTTTATATTTTTGTATTAAGTTCTTTATTAGTTTAAAAATTCAAATATTCCGCAAGCCCCTTGACCTGTTCCAACACACATGGTAACTGCACCATATTTGCCTTGCATGTCACGCTTACGCATTTCGTCAAAAAGTTGTACAGATAATTTAGCTCCTGTGCATCCTAATGGGTGACCCAATGCAATTGCACCACCATTTACGTTAATAATATCTGGGTTAAGATTTAACTCTCTAATTACTGCTAAAGATTGAGAAGCAAAAGCTTCATTTAACTCAATTAAAGATAAATCGTCTTGTTTTAATCCTGCTTGCTTTAATGCTTTCGGGATTGCTTTTACTGGTCCGATACCCATAATACGAGGTTCAACACCTGCGGCTGCATAGTTTACCATTCTTGCAATTGGTTCTAAACCTAGCTCTTTAACCATGTCTTCACTCATAACCATTACAAAAGCAGCACCATCACTCATTTGTGACGAGTTACCAGCTGTAACACTTCCTCCAGCAGCAAATACTGCTCTAAGTTTCGCTAAAGCTTCTTTACTAGTTCCTGCACGAGGTCCTTCATCTTTAGTTACCGTATACGATTTAGTCGCTTTCTTTCCGTTTGCATCAATGTAAGTTTGCTCAACTTCAATTGGTACTATTTGATCTTGAAAACGATTTTCAGCCTGCGCTCGTAATGCTTTCATATGAGAATTGAATGCAAACTCATCTTGGTCTTCGCGAGATACCTTAAACTGTTTTGCAACAGCCTCTGCAGTATTTCCCATGCCCCAATAATAATCTTCATGACCTGCTTTTACAATTGCATCATAATTCAATTCAGGTTTAAAACCAGTCATTGGTACGCTACTCATGCTTTCTGCACCACCAGCAATAATACAATCTGCCATTCCAGCTTGTATTTTAGCTGTTGCCATGCCGATAGTTTCAACTCCAGAAGAGCAAAAACGGTTTACGGTTACACCAGGAACATCAACAACTTCTAATCCCATTAAAGAGATTAAACGTGCCATATTTAAACCTTGCGCACCTTCTGGCATGGCGTTACCAACAATAACATCATCGATACGCTTTGGATCTAAATTTGGCAATTCTTTCATCATATATTTGATGGTTTCTGCTGCCAATTCATCTGTTCTTTTAAAACGAAACACGCCTTTTGGTGCTTTACCAACTGCGGTTCTATATGCTTTTATTATATATGCTGTTTTCATTTTTCTTAGTTTCTTAAAGGTTTACCTTTTGTTAACATGTGCTGAATACGTTCTAAAGTTTTACGTTCTGTACATAAACTTAAGAAAGCTTCACGCTCTAAATCCAATAAATATTGCTCGCTAACTAAAGTTGGCTCAGATAAATCTCCACCAGCCATAACGTAAGCTAATTTATTAGCAATTTTCATGTCGTGTTCAGAAATGTAGTTGGAGTCTTTCATAGAATCTGTTCCTACTAAAAACATACCTAAAGCTTGTTTACCAAGTACTTTTACGTCAGTACGTTTTACCGGTTGTGTGTAACCAGAATTAGCCATTAACATAGCATGTTGTTTAGCAACTGCAATTTGGCGGTCTTTATTAACAACAACAACATCTTTTCCCTTTTGTAAAACTCCCATATCAAAAGCTTCATAAGCCGAAGTTGATACTTTTGCCATACCTATAGTTAAAAAGTATTCCTGAAGTGTATTTAGCTGAACATCTCCTTTCCTAAAAGTGTCTGATGCTCTTAAAGCCATTTCCTTAGAACCACCACCACCAGGGATAACACCAACACCGAACTCTACAAGTCCCATGTAAGTTTCTGCTGCTGCAACTACTTTATCTGCATGTAATGATAATTCACAACCACCACCTAAAGCCATTCCGTGAGGAGCAGAGATAGTTGGGATAGAAGAATAACGCATACGCATCATTGAGTCTTGGAAATATTTGATAGCCATGTTAAGCTCATCATACTCTTGCTCTGCAGCCATCATGAAAATCATGCCGATGTTTGCGCCAACAGAGAAGTTTGCAGCTTGGTTACCAACTACTAAGCCAGCAAAATCTTTTTCGGCTAAATCAATAGCTTTATTTAATCCAGCAAGAACGTCTCCACCAATAGTGTTCATTTTAGATTGGAATTCGCAGTTTAATATGCCATCTCCTAAATCTTCAATAACAACACCAGAATTTTTAAAGACTTCTTTAGATTTTCTAATATTATCTAGAATAATGAAACTGTCTTGACCTGGAATTTTTTCTTGAGATTTCTTAGGAATATCGTAAGCATAACTCGCGCCTTCTTTAATAGTATAAAAAGAAGAATTTCCAGATGCTAACATCTCGTTTACCCAAGCAGCAGGCTCTAAACCTTCAGCTTTCATAATTTCAATTCCTTTTTCAACGCCTATGGCATCCCAAATTTGGAAAGGACCATGTTCCCATCCAAACCCCGCTTTCATAGCATCATCAATTTTATATAAATCGTCTGTTATTTCAGGAATTCTATTTGAAACATAAGCAAATAAGGCAGCAAAGCTTTTTCTGTAGAATTCGCCAGCTTTATCTTTTCCTTTAACTAAAACTTTAAATCGGTCAACAACTTTATCAATCGTTTTCGTAAGTTCTAAAGTTGTAAATTTTGCACGTTTAGCAGAACGATATTCTAGTGTATTTAAGTCTAGAGATAAGATTTCTTTTTTCCCATCTGGAGATACTTGTTTTTTGTAAAAACCTTGACCTGTTTTACTTCCTAACCATTTGTTTTCCATCATTGTTTTGATGAAATCTGGTAGTTTAAACAGCTCTAATCGTTCGTCGTTAGGGCAGTTTTCTGCAATACCATTTGCAACATGAACCAAAGTATCTAATCCAACAACATCTACCGTACGGAAGGTTGCCGATTTTGGACGACCAATTACTGGTCCTGATAATTTATCTACTTCCTCAATAGTTAAATCTAAATCTTTAACTGCGTGAAATAAACTTTGTATGCTGAAAATTCCAATTCTGTTACCAATAAAAGCAGGCGTATCTTTAGCTACTACCGATGTTTTTCCAAGAAATTGCTCACCGTAACCATTCAAAAATTCTAATACAGAAGCATCTGTTTTTGGTCCAGGAATGATTTCAAATAATTTTAAGTAACGCGCTGGGTTAAAGAAGTGTGTTCCACAGAAATGTTTCTGGAAATCTTCACTTCGTCCTTCACTCATAAATTTTATAGGAATACCAGAGGTATTAGATGTAATTAACGTGCCTGGTTTACGATATTTTTCTAAGTTTTCAAACACCATTTTCTTGATGTCTAGTCTTTCGACTACAACTTCCATAATCCAGTCTACATCTGCTACTTTCGCAATATCGTCTTCTAGATTACCGGTGGTAATTCTACTGGCGAAATCTTGATGATAAATTGGAGATGGTTTAGATTTTAACGATGCTGTAAGTGCATCATTAACCAATCTATTTCTTACTATTTTGTCTTCTAAAGTTAAACCTTTAGCTTTTTCTTTGTCGTTAAGTTCTCTTGGAACAATGTCTAGTAACAGGACATCTACGCCAATGTTAGCGAAATGACAAGCTATACCGCTCCCCATAATTCCGGAACCAATAATTGCGATTTTTTTTATTCTACGTTTGCTCATTTTATTTAACTAGTTGTCGTTTGGTGTATATATTTTTTTATTAGAAACCATCTCTAAAATTACATCGGCTACTTCATTAAAGTGCTTTAGTTTTTCATCGGAGATGTTATTTTTAATTTTCTCATTAAAAGTTAAAACTCGATCTTTAGAGTAGGTGCGTTTTTGAACTCCGAAAGGTGTTAGCTTGATAATTACACCACGGCCATCTTCTGGATTGGGATGTCTGTCAATCAAACCTTTTTTTTCCATAGCTTTTAAAATTCTAGAAAGACTCGTTGCTTCCATACCCATTTTGGGGCCTAAAGCAGTTGATGGTGTTCCTTTTTCTGGGTCTATGCTTAATAAGGTAAATCCCGTTGCCATAGTGCTATCAAATTTTAATGCTTCTTCGTTATACATTTTTTGAACGGCCAGCCATGTTGTTCTTAAAATGTAATCGATGGTTCTATCTTTCATGTTGAGAGGTTGTTGTTCCCAAATATAGTAAAATTTATTATGCATGCATAATAAATTTTACTATATTTAGTTAATCTTTTATTAATAAGAGAAGATTTGACTAACCTCTGTAGATTTTCTCGATAAGAGAAAGGTACTTTTGTTTTATAACTTTACGCTTCATTTTCATGGTTGGCGTTAAGTGTCCGGCATCTATAGTCCAAACATCTGGAGTAATCTCGAATTTTTTAATTTGTTCCCATTTGCCGAAGTTGGCATTGGCAAAATTAATTTCTTCTTGAATTCTCTCTAGTAATTGGGTGTTTAAGATTATGTCTTCATTAGTTGTAAATGGAATGTTATGACGTTTGGCCCATTCTTTTACAAAATCATAATTTACCTGAATTAAAGCTGCTGGCATTTTCTCGCCTTCACCAATAACCATAATTTGTTCTATAAATCGAGACTGTTTAAATTGGTTTTCAAGTAGGGTAGGTGCTACATATTTCCCTCCCGAGGTTTTAAACATTTCTTTCTTTCTGTCAGTGATTTTAAGAAAACCATCAGCATCTATTTCTCCAATATCTCCAGTGTGGAAATAATTGTCCTTAATAGCTTCGGCTGTTTTGGCTTCATCTTTAAAATACCCCATCATAACGTTTGGGCCTTTTACAAGTATTTCGCCATCTTCGGCTATTTTAACCTCAACATCATCAATTATTCTACCAGTAGTTCCTACTCTAAAACCTCCGTTTCGGGTATCATTAACTGAGACAACAGGAGACGTTTCTGTTAATCCATAACCTTCCATTATAGGTAAACCAGCGGCAGCAAACACTCTAGTAAGTCTTGGCTGTAATGCGGCACTGCCAGAAACCATAAGGTCTAGGTTTCCTCCAAGTCCTTCTTGCCATTTGCTAAAAATAAGCTTTCTAGCGATTTTAAGTTGTAACTCATACCACCAACCATTTTGTCCGTAAGGTTCATATCTAAGTCCAAGATTAACTGCCCAAAAGAAAAGTGATTTTTTTAATCCAGTTAAATCACTGCCTTTAGCTATAATTTTATCGTATACTTTTTCATAAAGACGTGGTACAGCGGTCATTACGTTTGGCTTGATTTCTTTAAGGTTATCGCTCATTTTGTCGATAGACTCTGCAAAGTAAATTTCTGCACCACAATATTGATATAAATAAAGAATCATGCGTTCAAAAACATGACAAACGGGAAGGAAACTAAGTGTTTTCGCAACTCCATATTCAAAAGGAACACGGTTTTGACTATTTAAAACATTTGAAACGAGGTTGTTGTGAGATAGCATAACACCTTTCGGTCTTCCTGTAGTTCCCGAAGTATAAATTAATGTGGCTAAATCTGTAGATTTCACATCATTTTTTCTAGCCTCAACTTCATGTTGTATACTTGTATCTTCACCTAACTTAAGTACTTCGTTCCAGCTAGATTCGTTTTGAATATCATCAAAAGTGTACACGTGTTTCAGTTTTGTGTTTCCTTTTATTGAATTTAGTTTAATTAGAATTTCTTCATCTGAAACAAAACAATATGTAGATTCCGAGTGATTTAAGATATATTCATAATCTTCGGCGCAAATTGTTGGATAAATTGGTACGTTTTGCGCACCTACTTGTAAAACTCCAATATCTAATATATTCCACTCTGTTCTGTTTGTAGAAGATATAACCGCAATTTTATCGTTAGGCTTTATACCTAATTTTAATAAACCACGACTTATGGCATTGGCTTGATCTACATATTCTTGCGAAGAAGTAGATTGCCATTTTCCATTATGTTTTGTGTTAAAAGCCTTATCTAAATTGTATGTTTCTAATTGGTAATAAGGAAAGTCAAAAAGTCTGGTGATTTTGGTCATGGGCTATAAGTATTCTAGGGTGCAAAATAGGAAATAAAATAAGATTATCAAATAATGTACCAAAAAAGTATTGTATTCGTATAAAACTTTATTGATTTCTGTCAATTTTGTATTATCTATGTGTTTAGTTTTTTGAGTGCTTTAATTGCTTAGCAGTTATTAATATACAATATTATGGTTAAATATAAGTTTGTTTTAACTTGCTTTTAAGACGTATCATTTTTTGTTGAAATACCTAGCGGTTTATTGAGAAGATTTCCTTGATATTCTGTACTTTTGATGCTCTTATTAAACAATTTGTATGTTTAAAAAACATGTAAAAAAGCTTTCTTTCTTTTCGATAATTTTATGCCATTTAGGGTTTTTAGCTGCAATTTTATTTGAAAATCAGAATAATATTTTTGTTTCGATTTTTATTGTTATGTCCTTAGTATTGCTTGTTGTTACTTACAAGAAAACACCCTTAAACTCTGTAGATCATAGTTTTGAGCATGTGTTAACTGTTGCTTTTGTTTTCTTTGGAGCTATAATAACCTATGTTTTATCTAGTTCTTTTGGTTTAAACCGTGTTTTATCGGCTAGTTTAGTTGGCTTAATAGCGAGTTTTATTCCTAATTTATTTAAAAGAAGCACGTTTGCTCAAGGTGTACCAGCCGCTGTATATTGCGGAGCTTTTGTGGGAATGACAAATATAAGTGTGTCTACCGATTATATTATTATAAGCATAGCGAGTGCTACTACTGGGGTGCTTTTGGTTGGAACAAAGGATACTTTTCATGGAGTTGGTGGTAAACTGGGGACTTTAGCTTTTGCTGGTGTTGTGTTTGCTTTTTTAATTACATCTCTTATTTCTCAATGGGTATAGAACAATATATATTATTTTTGGTTGGTGGGGTTTCTGCAATGTTTACGTTCTTTTTGCATGTAGATTTAAATCAAGGACCAGTTAGAGCATCTTCTTTAGTAGGTGTTTTGGTTGGCGTGTTTGTTTTAGTTTGTCCTGATTTGTTGTCACCGTATCTAACTCAAAACTTACCATTAGTTTGTTTTGGAGCATCTTTTATTGGTATGGTGTCGTCTAAAGTATTATCAAACTATTTTTTAATAGGGTTCTCAGGAATAGTGTTCACCATTATTTTTTTTAACACCAGTAGCTTTTTTAATGGTTTTGGTGGAGGTTTAGGTTCGGCTGCGTGCATAGCACTTTTGGTTAGTTTAAGTTTTCCTCTTATAAGAAAACAAAGAAAATTGCATAAGAGAGGCTTGCAAATAAAGCGGTACAGAAAATCTAAAGGAAATAATTAAAATTAACGTATAAAAAAGCGGTTTAAGAACTTAATCTTAAACCGCTTTTATAATTTATATACTAGTTTACTTTTTTTCGATCCATAATCTAGCATTCACAAAAGCTTCTAACCAAGGAGAAACTTCGTCCGTTCTTCCTTCTGGGTAATTTGCCCAGTTCCATTGAAACGTAGAACGCTCAATATGTGGCATAGTTACTAAGTGACGCCCTGTTTTATCAGAAAGCATTGCCGTGTTATAATCCGATCCGTTTGGATTATTTGGATAGCCTTCGTAACCGTATTTAGCAACAATATTATAGTTTTCTTCGGAAAGTGGTAAGCTAAATTTACCTTCACCATGAGAAATCCAAACGCCTAATTCTGTTCCTGCTAAAGTTGAAAGCATTACAGAGTTATTATCTTGAATTTTTACAGAGGTAAAAGAACTTTCGTGTTTATGAGAATCATTATGAATCATTTTCCCGTGTACTTCATGTTCCGGATTAATTTCTTCTAATTCCATGAATAATTGACATCCATTACAAATACCAACCGATAATGTATCTTCTCTTTTGAAGAAATCTTGAATTACTTTATTTGCTTTCTCGTTGTATTTAATAGCGCCTGCCCATCCTTTTGCAGAACCAAGTACGTCGGAGTTACTAAAACCACCAACAGCTCCTAAAAACTGAATATCTTCTAAGGTTTCACGACCAGAGATTAAATCTGTCATGTGTACGTCCTTAACATCGAAACCAGCTAAATACATCGCGTTAGCCATTTCGCGTTCTGAATTCGATCCTTTTTCACGAAGAATAGCTGCTTTTGGGCGTTTGCCAGTAAAAGCTTCTAGTTTTCCTGTGAAATTTTTCGGGAATGTATATTGAAGAGGTTGATTTTTATAATTCTTGAAACGTGCTTCAGCTAAATTATTTGCCGTTTGTTTTTGGTCTAATAAATAAGACGTTTTATACCAAACATCTCTAGTTTCTGCAACATCGAAAGAGAAACTCTCGTCGTTGTTTTTGATGTTTAATTGTCCTGTGTTGTTTACAGAACCAATATTAATAGCCTTTATTTTGTTTTCTGATAAGATAGTTTCTACAGAAGCATCTGCTTGAAAAACAATTCCTGAGTTTTCAGCAAAAAGTACTTTTATAGCATCTTCTTCACCTAATTTAGAAAGATCTAAATCGGCACCTAAATTAATATCAGCAAAGCAAAGTTCTAATAAAGTAGTAATTAAACCACCAGAAGCCACATCGTGACCAGCTGCAATTTTATCTTCTGTTATTAAATTTTGAATAGTATTAAAAACCGCTTTTACATAAGCTGCATCTTTTACATTTGGAGTTTCATTTCCAATAGCATTTAAGACTTGGTTGAAAGAGCTTCCTCCTAATTTAAAATCGTCTTGAGAAATATTGATATAGTAAATGTTACCACCGTTTTGTTTTAAAACAGGCTCAACAACTTTAGTAATATCATTACAGTTAGCACCAGCAGAAATAATAACCGTTCCTGGAGAAATAACATCACCATCAGGATATTTTTGTTTCATAGAAAGTGAATCTTTCCCGGTTGGCACATTGATTCCTAAATCTATAGAAAATTCTGAAATGGCTTTTACCGCTTCATATAAACGCGCATCTTCACCTTCGTTTTTACAAGGCCACATCCAGTTTGCTGAAAGCGAAACCGCATTTAAACCATCTTTTAAAGGTGCCCAAACTAAGTTTGTAAGTGCTTCTGTTATTGAGTTTCTGCTTCCTGCAACAGGGTTAATTAAACCAGAAATAGGCGAGTGGCCAATAGAGGTTGCAACACCTTCTTTACCTTTAAAATCTAGTGCCATAACACCAACATTGTTTAAAGGAATTTGTAAAGGACCAACACATTGCTGTTTAGCTACTTTACCACCAACACAACGGTCTACTTTGTTTGTTAACCAATCTTTACAAGCTACAGCTTCAAGTTGTAAAACTTGCTCTAAGTATATTTTTAAGTTTTTGGTTTTATAACGTGGGTTTTTATAATTTCTAATAACAGTTTTATCTGTTAAAACGGTTTTTGGAGAGCTACCAAACATATCCTCTAGAGCTAAATCCATTGGTTTGTCACCTTTGGTTTTAGATTCGAAAGTAAAACGATTGTTGCCAGTTACCTCTCCAACACTATACATTGGCGAACGCTCACGGTCTGCAATTTTCTTTAGGGTTTCTGTATGTTTTTCAGAAATCACTAAGCCCATACGCTCTTGAGACTCGTTACCTATAATTTCTTTTGAAGAAAGTGTTGGGTCTCCAACTGGTAATTTATCTAAATCGATATGTCCACCAGTATCTTCAACTAATTCTGATAAACAGTTTAAGTGTCCACCGGCACCGTGATCGTGAATAGAAACAATGAAGTTTTCATCGCTTTCTACCATACCACGAACGGCATTAGCAGCACGTTTTTGCATTTCAGGATTAGAACGTTGTACTGCGTTTAACTCAATACCAGATGAAAGTGCACCTGTATCTGCAGAAGACACCGCAGCGCCTCCCATTCCAATTCTATAATTTTCACCACCAAGAATAACGATTTTGTCGCCTTCTTTTGGTGTGTCTTTTAAGGCTTGGTCTGCTTTACCGTAACCAATACCACCAGCTTGCATAATTACTTTATCGAAACCTAATTTCCTTGGTTCAGAATCGCTAGATGATGCGTTTTCGGCATGTTCAAAAGTTAAAACAGAACCCGTAATTAAAGGTTGTCCAAATTTGTTTCCAAAATCTGAAGCACCATTTGAAGCTTTTATTAAAATATCCATTGGAGTTTGATAAAGCCATTTTCTAGCTTTAAACTTTTGTTCCCAATGGCGGTTTTCTTCTAATCGAGAATACGATGTCATGTAAACAGCCGTTCCTGCTAAAGGTAAAGACCCTTTTCCACCAGCAAGACGGTCTCTAATTTCTCCACCAGCACCTGTTGCAGCACCATTAAAAGGTTCTACGGTTGTTGGGAAGTTATGTGTTTCCGCTTTAAGCGAAATAACAGACTCGTAATTTTTTGTTTCGTAAAAATCTGGTTTGTCAGCTGTTTTAGGAGCAAATTGCTCAACAACTGGTCCTTTTACAAAAGCAACATTGTCTTTATAAGCCGAAACGATATCGTTTGGATTTGTTTCGGATGTTTTTCTAATTAATTTGAAAAGTGATGTTGGTTTTTCTTCTCCATCAATTACAAAAGTTCCGTTGAAAATTTTGTGACGACAGTGCTCTGAGTTTACTTGAGAAAATCCGAAAACTTCAGAATCTGTTAGCGGACGACCAATTTTTTTAGCAACACTTTCTAAATACTCAACCTCTTCAGTGCTTAAAGATAAGCCTTCTTGCTCATTATAAGCACCAATATTCTCAATGTTTAAAATAGGTTCGGGCTTAATATCTATAGTAAAAGTATCTTGATTTAAGCTTGCGAATTTTTCTGAAATCATAGGGTCGAAATCCATGAATTCTTCTGTTGAAGCTGAAAATTCTTCAATTCTGATAATGTCTGAAATTCCCATATTCTGAGTAATTTCAACAGCATTAGTACTCCAAGGTGTAATCATCGCAGCTCGTGGGCCAACAAAAAAAGCATCTAAAGATGCTTGTTCTATTTTAGGCTGGTCGCCAAATAACCAAGACAATTTTGTTATGGTTTCTGTAGATAATTCTTTTGTTGTTTGAACAGCAAATATCTTGCTGGTTACGTTTCCAAAGAAATGAATCATTATATGTGTGTTGTTAGTTTAAAGAAAGTGCAAATTTACTTTTTTTTAGCCGATTTTCTATTAAAAAAATGCGAAGGAAAATAGAGAGTTATTCACGAGGTTTTAAACAAAAAAAAGCGGCTTTAAAAAGCCGCTTTTGGTAAGAGTAGTTGTGTGCTTATTGTTTAACTATTTTTTTAGTGATGCTTCTTGCTTCTGAAGAAAGTTTTAAAATATATACACCTTGCTTTAAGTTTGCTACATCTATGCTTTGCGCAGAAGAAGAAATTATGCCTCTATTGGTTTGCTTTCCAAGAATATCGTAGATACCAAATTCTAGAGGTTCGTTGGTGTCAATATTAATGTTGCTTCCTTTTACTGGGTTTGGGTATATTTTTAGGTCTTCTAAAAATTTATCATCTGTACTTAATGAGGTGTAACAAGTCCAAGATAAATCATCTAGAGTTACACGATCTCCACCACTTGTGTTTTCTGTAACTACAATAGTTACATTGCCAGTGATATTGATATTAGAAATGGTTGTTGTTTGTGCAGAGTCTCCATAAGGTAGTGAACCAACAACGTTACCATTTACCATGACGTCTAAATTTCCAGAACCTCCGCTGTAAGCTCTTTGAGTAGTTGCTGTTAAGCTACTAATACCTCCCGAAAACATTGGAGATGTGATCTTACCTGTTTTAGTGCCTCGTACATCAAAAGTAATGGCTTTGCTTTCAGGTAAAATTACTTGATCGATTCTGGCTAAAGTAGCTGTCCATATGTCTCCATCATTACCTGTCCATGTTCTGTCAGTATATTGGCTGTCATTAGATCCTACTGTGGAAACTAGGTTTTCGAAAGTTTCTGTGATACATGCGCCACTTACTGGCGTAGAATCTTCTAATGTTGTAGCACTTACCGCATCGCTTAAATCCGATTTGTTATTTGCTAAATCTGCAGCAAGTACAGAAAAACTGTATGATGTTTTTGGAGTTAAACCATTAAGTGTTAAAGAAGTTTCTGATTGCGAAGAAATGAAATATTCCCCATCGACATAAATTTGATATGAAGTAACACCTGTATCATCTGTAGAAGCATCCCAACTTAAATCTACTGTAGTACTCGTTGCGTTACTTGCTACTAAATTTGCGGGTACTGTTGGTGCTTGTATATCGCTTGGTTGAGATTCTCCCCAACGGTTACGAGCAGTTTGTCCGCCCCAAATAGCTGTTGCTAAATATGGGTTGTCAATAAATGGATTTCTGTTTCCTTGTCCGTAAGCATTATTAACGTCTCCGTGATAAGCGTTTCTTTGGTCTTCAACTATAGAAACTGGATCTTGTGCATTCCATTCCAAAAGAAGATTAATCATGTTTGAATCGATAGCGTTGGTTTCTCCATTAGCTACAAACGATGGTTTGCATTGTGTTCCATATCTTAAATACATGTACATTATAATTCTAGCAGCATCGCCTTTCCACTCGTCTCCTGGATACCAGCTTCCAGAAATATTAGCAGCTGTAGTTGTAATTGGGTTACCATCTGCTCCAATATTGGTGATGTATTTTAAATTTCCACGGTTAGAGTTCATTCTAACATCGGAAGGTCTCAGGTTGTGAGCATCGGCATAGGGAGGTACATTTTTACCTGTACTTTCTAATTTAGGGCTGGCTAAAGAGTTTGGGAACGTGTGTTCTCTATTCCAATCGGTACCTTGATTACCACCTGTTGAAGTGTTACTGCGAGTTCGGTCTGTAACGTAGTTGCCATCGGTATCGCTGTAGCCGTAGATTAATAATACATTATTGAGGTTGTCTGGATCTTGGTCGGTTATTTTACTGGCTTCCCAAATACCTGGCGTATATGTAAGGTACTGGGTGTGTTTTGCAGCTGTTTCTATAGCTAAATCGTTAAAAAGATCTAGTCCTGTTTGCGAAAAATCTACATCTTGGTAATAGCTTTGTAAGTTTTGTGGCGGTGCTAGCTGTGCAAAACTTAAAGTTGTAACAAATAAAAAGAATAAGTAAAAGTGCTTCATAGAGGTGAATAGATTAATTAATTATAAAAATAAGGTGAAAACACAAGTTAAGGGTGTGCTTTAGTTTTTCGCAAAGTTAAAATCTTTTTCTCGCTCTTATGTTAAGGAATTGTGAAGTCGAACTTGTTCTGTTTTTATAATGTGTTTGAAGATTTTATAAATAAAAAAAGACCATCTTTTCAGATAGTCTTTCTTATTTATATTTTAAGTGAATAGGTGTTAGTTCACTTTACGCTCTAAAAGTGCCATGTAAAATCCGTCGAATCCAGATTTATGAGCCATTACCTTTTTATCTTTTACTAAAGAGAAATTTTCTCCCGCTTCCGATTTTAAAAAGGTAGCTACTTGGTCTTGATTTTCCGAAGGTAATACCGAGCACGTTGCGTAAACCATTTGTCCGCCAGGCTTAACCATTTTACTGTATTGCTGAATGATTTCCTGTTGTGTTTTCTTAATTTTATCAATAAACTCGGGCTGAAGTTTCCATTTAGCATCGGGATTTCTTCTTAAAACACCTAAGCCAGAACAAGGCGCATCGATTAAAACACGATCGGCTTTGTCATAAAGTTTTTTAATAACTTTAGTAGATTCTATAGCACGGTTTTCAATATTATGAGCACCATTACGTTTTGCACGTCTTTTTAATTCGTTCAATTTATTACCATAAATATCCATGGCAATAATTTGTCCTTTGTTTTCCATTAAAGAAGCAAGGTGCAACGTTTTTCCTCCAGCGCCGGCACAAGCATCTACAACACGCATACCAGGCTCTACATTTAAAAACTCGGCAACCAATTGAGACGAGGCATCTTGTACTTCAAAATGTCCGTTTTTAAACATTTCAGTAGAAAATACATTAGCACGCTCTTTTAATTTTAGAGCACTTGGGTGATCTGGTAAAAAATCGGTTTCAATATCTAAATCAAACAAGGCGGTTTGTAGCTCTTCCTTAGTTGTTTTTAATGTGTTAACACGTAAAATAACATCGGCTTGCACGTTTAAAGCTTCAATTTCTTTGCTCCAAAGTTCTTTACCTAATTCTTTTACTCCAATTTCATCCATCCAATCTGGGATAGATTCTTTAAATTTTCTATTGTTAGAAAGCTCATCATAGCGCCCTTTAATACGGCGTAATGGTGTACCTTCAAAATATTTCCAATCTGGTAATTTTACACCTTTTAAAGTTGCCCAAACAGCAAACATACGCCACAGGTTGTCACGGTCAAAAGGTTCTTTTACTTCGGCAATTTCGGCATATAGACGTTTCCATCTTACCATTTCATAAGTAGTTTCGGCAACAAAACCACGGTCTCTCGCTCCCCAACGCTTATCGCGTTTTAAAAGTTGTTGTATAACCTTATCGGCGTATTTTCCTTCGTTGAAGATTAGGGTTAAACCGTCAATAACCGCAAAGCATAAATTTCTGTGTAATCGCATTTTTTCTAGTTCTCAGTTTTCAGTTGGAAGTTTTCAAACAAAAGTTATCCATCTTTCATCCAAACTGCATTAATTATTAGAGTTTGCAAAGTTACGCTTTATTCATTAATAATTTTTCTTAATTTGCAGCGATTAATTAACGCATTTGGAAGAGCAAGATTTTATAAACGATTTAAGAGCAGGTAAGCAATTTGCGTATGGAAAGTTGCTAGATCTCTTTCAGCAAAAAGTGTTTGCAACTTGTATCTCGTTTGTACCCAATAAAGAAGATGCCGAAGATATTGCGCAGGATGTTTTTGTTGAGGTTTTCAATTCGATTAATAAATTTAAAGGGAATTCGAAATTATCAACTTGGATTTACCGAATTACCACCAATAAATGTTTGGAGTTTATTAGGAAGAAAAACACGAAAAAGCGTTTTGCCTTTCTGCAATCTATAATGGGAAATGAAATCCCTATGGATAAAACCAAATATTTTACAGAAATGAACCATCCGGGAGTTTTATTAGAGAATAAACAAAAGAGTGAAACGCTCTTTAAAGCTATAAACCAATTGCCCGATGCCCAGCGTGTGGTTTTTACGCTTAGTAAAATAGATGGGCTTAGTAATCAGGAGGTTTGTGATATTACAGAAAAAAGTTTGTCGTCGGTAGAGTCGTTAATGTTTAGGGCGAAAAAAAACTTGCAAGATGTTTTGGGTGATTTTTATAAAAATGACATGAAGTAAAAAAAATGAGCAGCCTAACGCAAGTTTTAATAAAATATTGCATCTAAAGTTTTATAATACAAAAGATATGGATATTAATAAAGACATACAACAGAAAATAGATAGTACTTTACAAGCTGTCGATGGTATTGAAACCGTAAATGTGTCGCCTTTTTTTAAGGATAAAACCATGCAACGTTTGTTTTCTGAAAAGGAAGAGGTTGTTGTGGCATCGAGTTGGTTTACGCCAAAATTACAATTGGCTACTTTGGCATGTGTTGTTGTTTTAAACGTGCTTGCATTTACGCAGTTAGATAATAGTTCGGGAACCTCTAGTTATGATGAGAACTTGAATCAATTTGCAGAAACATACGGTTTGTCGTCTAGTTCGACAACATCATTTTTAAATTAAAAATCAAATGAAAAAAAATATAGTTTTATACATTCTACTTGTTTTTCTGGTAGCTGTTAATGCTTTTTTTCTCTTTAATTATTTAGGGAAGCCTATAGGGAAACAAAAGATGGAGCGCGAAGATCCTATGAGTTTTATTATAGATGAGTTGAACTTTAACGAAGAGCAACTAGAGGCTGTGCAAATTCTAAATAGAGAGCATCGTCAAAATATGATGCGAAACAATAGTGGTATCAAAAAAATGAAGGATGCTTTGTTTAGTAAATTATCTGAGACTGATTTAGATTCTAATGTTGTAGATTCTTTAGCTCGTAAAATTGCTTTAAAGGAAATGGAGTTTGATAAAATGGCATTTTATCATTTTAGAGATATTCAAGAATTATGCAATGCTGAACAAAAAGAAAAATTTAAGAGTATAATAAAACAAGCACTTCAGAAAGGACCGAATAATAGAGAAGGTGGCCCTGATCAAGAAGGTAGAGATAGAAACGGACCGCCACCACCAAGAATGGGTGGAGAGCACGAAGGGCGACCGCCAATGCATTAATATAAAAGAAAAGACATTCATTTTGAGTGTCTTTTTTTTTGTGATTATATTAACAAAACTGCGCGCGAGTTTATACAAATAATACCATCTAAACTTATATAAACATTAAAATAATTTTTAAGATGAAAAATAAAACGTTTAAAACAGGTGCCTTAGTTTTTGGATTGGCATTATTAGGTTCGACTCAAACATTTGCACAGTCGGAAGAAAAGGGAAATCAAAAACCGCCATCATTTAGTGAGTTGTTGAAAAAGCTAGATGCTAATGAAGATGGTAAACTATCGGAAAATGAAGTAGACGGACCTTTAAAAGAACAGTTTGCTACAATTGATGCGGATAAAGATGGTTTTATTACTGAAGCTGAAATGAAACCGAAGGCAAAAGAAGCAAAATCGGAAAAGAAGAGTAAAGGTCAAGGAAAAGGTATGCCAACTTACACGGAGTTGTTAGAACAAATGGATGCTGATAAGGATGGTAAACTGTCTAAAAGTGAAGTTAAGGGGCCATTGAAAAACGATTTCTCTAAAGTTGATACTGATAAAGATGGTTTTTTATCTGAGGCAGAATTAAAAAATGCTCCAAAGCCAGAGCGTCCACAAAGGAGGTAATTGATTAATTATTTATAATACAAACTATAATTCTCATTGTAGTTTTTTTAAAGACTCAAAATTTAAAAATTTTGAGTCTTTTTTTTTTTTTTTTTTTGTTAAGATTTTTTTAACATAATACAAGCGCAAGTTTTAAAACAGATGGGCATCTAAACTTTATGTAACAATTTAATAACATTCTATTAATATTAAATAAGTTGATAATATGCCGCAAAACATTCAAAAAATAATGAGTAGGTTTTCTTCTATTTCGTTAGATGAAATGAATAGTGTAGCCTTAATGAAGCGAACCGATACTAAGTTTGTAATTAATAAAAAGCAGTTGGTTTCTATTTTACATTCGATAGAGCAGGAGTATCGAGTTTTAGAAATTAATACGGATAGAGTAATGAGTTACTCATCATTGTATTTTGATACTGTAGATAATAAATTTTACAACGATCACCATAACGGGAAGAATAATAGAACAAAAATTAGACAGCGTAAATATGTTGAATCTAATCTCTGTTTTCTTGAGATTAAGCAAAAGAATGGTAAGGGAGAAACGAATAAAACACGAATTCCTGTAAAAGATTTTGAATTGAATTTATCAAAATCATCAGAAGCCTTTATTGCAGAAACTACAAACGAAGACTTTAATTTGGAGCCTAGCCTCTGGAATGGTTTTAACCGAATAACCTTAGTGAATTTAAAAAGTAAAGAGCGTGTTACTATAGATTTAAACCTTTCTTTTAAAATTAACGAAACAGAGAAAAACTACAATGATTTAGTTGTTGTGGAAGTTAAGCAAGAACGTTTCAATAGAAATTCGGCAATAGTAAAAGCCTTAAAATCTTTACGCCAGCATCCTTATAGTATAAGTAAATATTGTATTGGTATGATAAGCTTGTACAATGATGTAAAGTACAATGTGTTTAAAAAGAAATTAATAAAAATCAATAACATTACAGCATAACTATGGAGTTTTTAGAGATACCAATTTTCGACGACGATTTTTTTAAAATGGCTTTCCGTTTTACAATAAACTTAGGGTTTTTAACGCTAATTATACGCTGGTTGTATTATACATCTTCTAGACGAAAAGATTATTTGTTTACTTTCTATATGATAAGTTTTATCGTGTTTTTCTTGTGTTTTACGCTTAAAAAATTCGAATTAGATATTGGTATGGCTCTAGGTCTCTTTGCTATTTTCGGTATTATACGGTACCGAACAGATGCTATTGATATTAAAGAAATGACCTATTTGTTTGTTGTTATTGGTGTTTCTGTAATGAACTCTTTGGCTAACAAAAAAATGAGTTATTCCGAAATTCTTCTAGCCAATACTGTTGTGGTAATTTCTATAGCTATAATTGAAAAGTTTTGGCATTTAAAGCACGAAGTTACTAAAGAGATTGTCTACGAAAATATAGAAAATATAAAACCTGAGAATTATGAGTTACTTAAGACCGATTTGGAGGATCGAACAGGTTTAAGTATTAACAATGTTTCGATTGGCAACGTAGATTTTTTAAGAGATACAGCAGTACTAACTATTTATTACTACAACAGAAAATAATATGAAGAATCAAATTAAAGGGGTTAGGTTAAGGCATTGCTTCTTATTAAATGTTATATGGGTTGCTATGCTTAGTGGTTGCTTAAGTTTTGGACAGTCTGGTGATAGTGATTGGGGATCTTGGAACACCATAGGGTTAGAGTATAAATTAGATAAAAAATGGACGTTTAGTTTAGAAGAGCAGTTACGGTTAAAGGAGGATATATCTGTGATAGATGAATATTTTACTCAATTGAATGCTGAGTATAAGTTGTTTAAAGATTTTAAACTAGCAGGAGGTCTTAGATATATTCGTCAGAATGATAATCAAGGAAATATTCAAGGTTACGAGAATCATTTTCGTTTTAATATCGATGCTAGTTATAAACACGAAATAGATGATTTTAAACTAGGTTATCGTTTGCGTTATCAAAATAAAAATGAATTAGGTGTGTCTTCAGAAGAGGGTGATTATGCAAATCAGAATGTTCGTTTAAAAGCATCTGTAGAATATAATATCAATAACTGGAAATTGGATCCTAAATTTTCAGCAGAACTATTTAATCATTTTGAAAAAGAAGATGACAATGGCTTTAGCAAATACAGATTAACGTTTGGTACAGATTATAAAATTAAAAACTTTGGAGAGATTGGTGTTTTCTATCGTTTTGAAAAAGAATTGAATGTCGATTTACCCGATGTTACCAATATAATTGGTCTAAAATATATGTATACAATTAAGAATAAATCGAAAAAAAAGAAAAATTAACAAACTAAAATTAAAAACATGAAATATTTAAAAACCCTATTTTTATCTACTTTTCTAGCGCTTGCTTTTTCTTGCGCTAATGATAGTACTTTCGCTCAATCGGCAGGCGAAGAAGACGATGTTGTAATAACTACAGATGATACTGATTTTGAAGCGACAGATTGGACAACGGAAACACATAGTAATGATGTTGATGGTGATTTTGATGAGGTGTTCGAGGATGGCACTGTGAAACGTTTGGATATTGTAATCACGGAAGAACGTTGGGAGGCTATGCTTGATGATATGACTAACCTTTACGGAACATTCGGTTCTAGAGGAGGTGGTAGTTCTGGTTTTTCAGATGAAGATCCTGTTTTTGTTCCTGGTGAAGTTTTTTATCAAGATAAAGAATGGTATCGTGTTGGTATTCGTTTTAAAGGAAATTCAAGCTTGCAAAGTGCTTGGCAGGCTGGTATTTTGAAGTTGTCATTCAAGCTTGACTTTGATGAATTTGAAGATGATTATCCGCAAATAAAAAACCAACGCTTTTATGGCTTTAAGAAATTGAGTCTTAAAAATAATTATGATGATAGTTCTATGATGCGCGAAAAAGTGGCGACAGATGTCTTTAGAAATGCAGGTTTAGTAGCGTCACATACCGCGTTTTATACGGTGTATGTAGACCATGGTGATGGACCGCAATATTTTGGAGTTTATACTTTGGTGGAAGAGGTTGATGATACGGTTATTGATACGCAATATGTTGATAACGACGGTAATTTATATAAACCAGACGGAGATGCGGCAAGTTTTGCTAGCGGAACTTATGATGAAGATGAATATGTTAAAAAAACAAACGAAGATGAAGCTGATTTTACCGATGTTGCAAACTTGTTAGATGTTATTAATGATAGTTCTAGAACAAGCGATGCGGAGGCATGGAGAGCGAGTTTAGAAACGGTTTTTGATACCGATGTGTATTTAAAATATTTAGCGGTAAATACGGTTATTCAGAACTGGGATACTTATGGTAGGATGACGCATAATTACTTTTTGTATAATAACCCTGATACCGGTAAATTAAACTGGATTCCTTGGGATAACAACGAGTCTTTACAAACAGGGAAACAAGGAGGTGCGTTGTCTTTAGATTTTTCAGGATTAAATTCATCAACATGGCCATTAATTGGTTGCATCTATAGTGATGAGGTTTACAGAGCAAAATACGATACGTACGTTCAGGAGGTTGTCGATGGTCCTTTTGAAACTAGTGCTATGCAGGCTTTGTATGATTCTTATTCATCTTTACTAGAAGAATATGCAAATGCCGAGGTTTCGGGTTATACGTTTTTAAATTCAAGTTCAGACTTTCAGTCTGCTGTAAGTGGATTAAAAAGTCATGTGTCGAGCAGAGCATCTGCAGTAAGTAGTTACTTAAATGATTAATATTAGTAAATAGTTTTAAGAAAAAACACCTCAAAAACTCAATGTTTTTGGGGTGTTTCTCTTTTTTATCAAAAAAAAGTGAAAATTGGCGCAAGTTTATTTTTATAAACACATCTAAAAAAGCATATCAATTATATATAACTTTAAAGAATAGATTAAAATGAAAAAGGAAATTAAAAAAATAGTGTCGTATTCGAGCTTTTTAGCTTTGATATTAATGTCGGTACTAGCGTGTAGTAGTAGTGAAGATAGTAGCTCTGAAGAAGCAGATAGTGATGATGGAGAAGAGGCAGTAACAGAATTGCACGCTGCTTTTGCAGCATTTAATTCAGATGCGGTTACGGCTATTTTATCTGATGATGGTACGGAAGTTTACATTGAAACCACTGGGTATCCAGACCATACCTCAGTGTATTGGGAAACAGATAATGCGCTTTACATCGATGAGCCAGATGTTTCAAAAACAACTCAGGATACTTATATAGGTGGAGGGCAAGGTGAAGCTGCGAGTTTTACAGTAGATGCTACACCAGATTTAACTGGAGCAACTGTTGCAACACAATTAAATACTATTGGTATAGCGGTTAGTGGGGCATCTATATTTAACGATCAAGAAGGTGCAGGAGATTTAGATCAAGCTGCCGGAAGTTTAGATTGGGCTGGAGCTCATAAAGGTCCTGGTGTATATCATTATCACTTAGAGCCTACGCCAATTACTAGCGATGATGATAGTTTAGTTGGAATATTGCTTGATGGTGTTTTTATTTATGGAAGACAATGTAATTATACAGGAGGAACGCCTACAGATTTAGATGCTTCAGGTGGTCATACATCTGTTACGCAATATACAGATGGTGTAGAGGAGTATCATTATCATATTATTAATGAAGTGTATGCTGCGGGAAATTATGCATATCAGCCAGCGTATGTTCTTTTTGCAGGGCCATTTCAAGGATATTAAATTTAAAAATTATGAAACCAATTCTTTTTTTTATACTTATTACTTTATCAATCACGAGTTGTGAGAAAGGTGTATCTGGTAAAACAGCTAGTGCTGTTGAAGGTGAGTTAATCGTTATTGATAGTGTTGAGGTTTTAAAAGAAGAATTGGTTCTTAACGGAAACAAAGGTATATGGTATTATAAAGGTCAGCCTTACAATGGTTATTCTTTAAAGTACTACCCAAACGGTGTTTTAGAAGAAAAATGGGGTTTTTACAATGGTAAAAGAGAAGGTGTTGCAAAACGTTGGACTAGAAATGAAAAGCTTCAATTAGAATCTTATTATAAAAATAATAGGTTGGTAGGTAGCTACAAAACATGGTGGGAAAATGGTGTTTTGTCTGGTGAAACTTATTATGAAAACGGCGTAAAGCAAGGTGCGGAAAGAAAATGGTTTTCAGATGGACAATTAAATAAATTAAGAAATTTTGTTGATGGAAAAGAACATGGCTTTCAAAAAGCTTGGTTAGCTAATGGCAAAATGTATGTTAATTATGAAGCTAAAAATGGTCGTGTTTTTGGAATGAGAAGAGCGACCTCATGTGTAAGACTAGAAGATGAAGTAATTATCAGGAAAAAATAATATTATGAAATATCTATTAATTGCAGTACTGCTTGTTTTTGCAGGGTGTAAGAATGAAGTTAAAAAAGAAAATATTAAAGTTGTTGAAAATAGTAGAGTAGATTATTTGCCGTATTACAACGATGAATCTTTTACACCACATTGGTTAACGCCAAATACAGAAGAAGAAAAAACATTTCATAAAATTCCAGATTTTTCATTAACAAATCAATCAGGAGAAACAGTTACTCAAGATACTTTTGAGGATAAAATTTATGTAACCGATTTCTTTTTTACAACCTGCCCCGGTATTTGTCCTAAAATGACGGGCAATATGGCGAAAATTCAAGAGGAATTTAAAAACGATCCGGATGTTTTATTGTTATCACATTCCGTAATGCCAAGTACAGATTCTGTTAGTGTTTTGCGTGCATATGCCAATAAAAATGATGTTATAGATAATAAATGGCATTTAGTAACAGGTAGTAGAGATGAAATTTATACCCTCGGAAGAGATCATTATTTTGTTGAAAGTGATTTAGGAGAAGTAAAAAGTATTGATGATTTTTTACACACCGAAAATTTCTTATTAATTGATAAAAATAAACATATTAGAGGAATTTATAATGGTTTAAATAGAGCGTCCATGGCTCAATTAATTACCGATGTTAAAGCTTTAAAACAAGAAATATAAATATAGCTATTTGATTAGGTCAGTATTAATAGTAGGTTAAATTTTGTTTAATAGCTCTAAAGGCTCCACGCGTAAAGCTGGAGCCTTTTTAATTTTTGACTAAATTTGTACTTATGAAAAATATGAGCCTTATTGTTTTAGTGTTACTTAGTTTGTTGTCTTGTGGAAACCATTATCAGTTACCAGAAAAACAATTTAGTACCGTTGTGGTTAGGCATTTGTTAGTAGATTCACTTTTAAACGTTAGAGCGTTAGAAATTGTTAAGGAAAATAATGGGGTTTTCTTTTTAACTTCAGACGGAAAAGCAGGACATATTTATAATAGTGATACTGATAAAAGATTAAATATTGTTTACCCGATTGCTGTAGCGCCAGATTCAATTAAAAACAATTTTAGATCTTTAGCTGTAACTTCAAAAAACGGTTTCGGATTATCTATTGAGAGTCCGGCAAGATTGTATGAAGTTAAAAACGACGAGAAGCGGCTTGTTTATCAAGAAAACCATTCAAAAGCATTTTACGATGCTCTAGATTTTTGGAACGACCAAGAAGGTGTTGCTATTGGAGATCCTACCAATACATGTTTAAGTATTATAGTTACTAGAGACGGAGGAAATAGTTGGTCTAAAATTCCATGCGAAAATTTACCAAAAGCTAAAGAAGGTGAAGCTGCTTTTGCTGCCAGCGACACCAACATTTCTATTGTAGGTAAACATACTTGGGTTGCAACAGGAGGAAAGTCGAGTAGAATATTGTATTCTCCGGATAAAGGAAAAACATGGCAAGCTTTTGAAACTCCTATTATACAAGGCGCAGAAACTACAGGGATGTACTCAATAGATTTTTATGATGCCCAGCATGGTTTTGCTATTGGTGGCGATTACACGAAGCCTGAAGCTAATGTTGCTAATAAAATTAGAACGTCCGATGGAGGTAAAACATGGCAGGTTGTTGCTAGTGGAGCAAACCCTGGATATCGGAGTTGTGTGCAATATGTTCCTCAGTCTAACGGGAAAAAATTGGTTGCAGTAGGTTTTAAAGGTATCGATATTTCTAATGATGCCGGTGATACTTGGAAACATGTTAGTGATGATGGTTTTTATACTATACGCTTTGTTAGCGATTCAATCGCTTATGCTGCTGGAGCGGGAAGAGTATCTAAACTTCATTTTAAATAGTAGATTGTCTTCATTTTAGAAATGCATTTGTAGGAAAAATAATATTTTTTGTTTATCTTGGGAATTGTCAAGTCTTATGAATTTTACTTCATTTATTTAGAATTCGGTAAAATTCTACTATTTTTTTTAAATTTTTCTTATTTTATTTACAAGCGTTATAAATACGTTAAACCTCTTATTTGTAAAGGGTTTTGGTTTATTTAACGCAATAATAACACTGTAATCATCTGTTTTGTAGTGTATTGTTTTGTTTTTTATTTGGAAATATTAAATATAATTATATATATTTGAAAAAATAAACGTCCAAAGTACGTTATTAAAAAAACTAAACTAAATACTGAAATTATGAAACTACCACTTCAAAGAATTAGTAACCATTCTAATTTATCTTCTATTAAGGCTATTTTACTAGCTGTGCTTTTTTTAGGTTTTAACTCTGTACAGGGACAAGACGATGTAGTAAACGATGATTATAAAGCTTTTACAGCTGGTGCTCATTTAAAAAACATGCACTTATGGCATGGGTTTGTTGTGCACCCAGGTGCTATGCTTGCTACTAATTTGGAGTTTAATTCAAGAGATGCTAAATTCACTTTTGGTGTTTGGGGCGGTGCGAGTTTAACAACAGTAGATGTCACTAATAAAATTACAGGTGAAAATGTTGGTGCTCACTATCAAGAATTTTCTATTTATACAAAATATCGTTTTTCTGATAAGTTTTTTATCGAAGCGGTTACTCACAATAACTACACAGGTGTAGAAGAGCGTGGTGATGTGTTACATTACTGGAGTTATGATAAAACGCAAGGGTATAACTTTGTAGATCTTAACTTTGGTTACAATGTTACGCCAAATACGTTATTATATTTTGCTACCATTCTTGGTGGTGGTTCTGGAGACTACGAAGTGCAAACTGATGGTTCTTTAGAAGACTCTTGGACGCATTACTTTGAGGTGAGTAGTAAGGTTTGGGAAAAGGGAGATTCTAGCTTATCACTTTTCGCAGGAGGCGCATGGTCTTTTGTAACAGATAAAACTTTTTATACCGAAGGAGCTGGTAATTTAATAAATGTAGGGGCAACCTTCAATAAAAATGTTAAATTAGGTACTTATAATTTACCAATTGGAGTAACTGCTATGTGGAATCCAGAAAAAGAGAAAACAGTACTTCAAGTAGATTTTACAATATTTTAATAACCAATAACTAAACAAAATAATTCTTTAAAACGTTCATTATGAAAACAAAAAACAAAACTTCGGTTCTAAAGCAATGTTTAAAGCCATTAATGGTGCTTGCATTAATATTTAATTTATCTAGTTGTGTAGAGCAAACAGGTTCTACAAGTGCCACTGTAAATTCTGCAGAAGATACAGGTGTTACTGTAGCAAGTAATGTAGATTTAACTGGAATGAAAATTGGGTATTGTACACCATCTTTAAATGCTCCTTATTATCAAGCTTTATTACAAAGTATAAAAGCTAATACAGAAAAAAATGGTATGGTATTTTTATCTGCCGATGGTCAAGATGATATTAACAAACAAGTTGCAGCTGTTGAAGATTTAATTACTAAAGGTGTTGACGCTTTATTGCTAAACCCAAAAGATCCTGATGCTTTAGTAGGTGTTACAAGAGCAGCAAAAGCTGCAGGTATTCCTGTTTTTATTATTGATAGTTCTATAAATCCTTCCGCAGACTATGTTACAACTATACAGTCTAACAATTTAGCAAACGGAGAATTAGCAGGTGAGTGGTTAGTTAAAAAAATGGGAAACAAAACAATGAATATTGCTTTATTAAGTGGTAACGCTGGTAACCCTGTTGGAAGAACTCGCAAGCAAGGTTTATTGCAAGGTATTACAGAAGAGCAATTAAGAACGCAAGGTAAAATAGATTTAAATGTAAAAACGCAAGCTTATACAGAGTGGTCTTACGCTGGTGGTTTAAAAGCTATGGAAGATATTTTAGTAGCGCACCCAGATATTAATGTAGTAATTACAGAATCTGATGTTTGTGTATTAGGAGCTATTAAAGCAATTGCTCAAGCTGGTAAAACAGACGATATTTTAATTGTAGCTGGTGCAGACGGACAAAAAGAGGCTATTAAGTATATTATGGATACCGATTTTTACGGTTGTACAGCAATGAATAGCCCAGTGCAAATTGGTAAAAATGCTGTTCAATATGCTATTGAATATATCAACGGAAAAAGAGATTTCCAAAAAACATCTTTCACAGCGCCTTTACTAATTACAAAAGAAAACGCTGCTAAGTACTACGATCCAAAAGCATTATTTTAATCTTTTAAAATTTTATTGATATGCATAATTCAGATAATGAATACCGTCTTGAAATGACCGGAATATCAAAAAGTTTTGGTGTTGTTTCAGTACTAGAAAATGTAAATTTAAGAGTAAAGCCTGGAGAAATCCACGCTTTACTTGGCGAAAATGGTGCGGGTAAATCTACTTTGGTTAAAATCCTTAGTGGTGTGCATCAAAAAGATTCTGGAAAAGTAATTTTAGATGGTGAAGAAATTAGTCCTAAAAACACTCACGACGGGCAGGTTTTAGGTATTAGTGTTGTGTATCAAGAATTATCTTTAGTAAACGATTTATCGGTAGCCGAAAACATATATCTGCACAAACTTGGTGCAAGTAAATTTTGGATGAACTGGAAACAAATTACTAAAGATGCTCAAGAATTAATAGATTCTTTAGGGTTTGATATTGATGCATCTGCAACCGTAAGAAACTTAAGTATTGTGCAAAAGCAAGTGGTTGAAATTGCCAAAGCACTTTCTGAAGACACTAAAGTTTTGGTGCTAGATGAGCCTACAACGGTTTTCGATCCAACGGATACTAAAAAATTATTCGATAACCTTTTTAAGCTTAGAGATAAGGGAATTTCTATTATTTACATTTCGCATCATTTAGATGAGATTTTTAAAATTGCAGATTCTGTTACCGTACTTAGAGATGGTGTAGATACTGGAAGTATGGCTGTTAAAGATACAAATACGGATGGAGTAATTCGTTTAATGATTGGTAGAGAATTGAAAGATTTATATCCAACACGTGATGTGAAAATAGGAGATGTTCCTGTATTTGAAGTTAAAAACTTAACAGCAAAAGATACTTTAGTTCACGATGTATCATTCTCGGTACGTCCTGGTGAAGTGCTTGGAATTGCAGGTTTAGGAGGAAGTGGGAGAACGGAAACCGCAAAACTTATTTTTGGAGCTCACAAGAAAAAATCGGGAACTTTAATTTTAAACGGAAAAGAAATAAAAACAAATTCACCAGTATGTGCTGTTGGACACCAAATTGGTTTTGTTTCAGAAGATAGAAAAGAAGACGGTGTGTTTTTACCATTGTCCATTAGACGAAATATTAGTGTAACCAATTTTGCAGGTATTTCAGGAAAGCTAGGCTTTATTAATGTGGACGATGAGTATAAAAATGTGTTAGGTTTAATTGAAAAATTAAATATAAAAACTCCAAGTTCAGAGGTCGATGTTAAAAACCTAAGTGGTGGAAACCAACAAAAGGTGGCTTTAGCAAAATGGTTAAGTATAGACAGTAAAGTTATTTTTATTGACGAGCCTACACGTGGCGTTGATGTTGGGGCGAAAATTGAAATTTATAACCTTATTAATGAAGTTGCTAAAAAAGGCGTTGGAGTTGTAGTCATCTCTTCTGATATGCCTGAAATTATGGGGATAGCAGATCGTATTTTAGTGATGCACGAAGGTACATTCTACGGAGAGTTAACCAAAGAAGAATTTTCCGAAGAAAACATTTTACGCTATTCTATTGGCGAAAAACTTAAACAAGTAGTCTAACAAAACTATAACAAAAAACAAAAATCATGGCATTAACAATAAAACAACAACTTAGTAGCCCTGGCGGTATACTTAAGTTTCTCGTAAAACATAATACAATTTTCATTTTCATATTGCTGGTTGTTTTTTCAGCATTAATTTCGGATGTATTTTTTACATCAACAAATCTTTCAAATTTATTAAAACAAGTTTCGGGTATAGGTATTATTAGTATCGGTATGTTGCTTGTTATTTTAACCGGAGGAATCGATTTATCTGTGGGTTCTATGGTAGCTTTACTGGCGGTTACCTTTGCAATTCTAGTTAATATTGTGGTGCTACCATTGGCAATTGTACTAACTATTGTTATTGGTTTTGCCTTAGGGAGTATTGCCGGATATTTGGTCGCATTTCAAAAAATGGCACCCTTTGTCGCTACTTTGGCTTTAATGACGATTGCTAGAGGATTAGGGTTTATCTATTCTAAAGGATCTCCAATTACTTTCAAAACTCCAGGAGGAGAGTTTATGTCTAACTTTGCAAATAATTCTACATTAGGTATTCCAAATATTGCCATTGTATTCTTTTTAATTGTGATTTTAGCTATGGTTATGTTGCGTTACAACGTCTTTGGACGATTAATAATTGCTATTGGAAGTAATGAAGAAGCATCGCGTTTATCTGGTATAAAAGTTAATAAATACAAGTTTTTAGTCTATGCTATCTCTGGAGCTTTAGCAGCAACTGCTGCTGTAATTGTAGCATCAAGAACCAACTTAGGGTCGCCTAACATGGGGATGGCTTGGGAGTTAGATGCTATCGCTGCCGTTGTAATTGGTGGAGCAAGTTTAAATGGCGGAAAAGGTACCGCGATAAATACCTTAATGGGTGTGCTTATTTTAGGTTTAATAGGAAATATTCTAAACCTTTTAAATGTACCATCTTATCCGCAGCAAGTTGTAAAAGGAGCTATCATTATTTTTGCTGTGTTACTTCAACGTTTCGATAGCAAATAATATCATATAATACTTAGAAAAAATGACAAGTTATAAATTAAATAACCAGAACCTATCAAGGTTTGAGGGTGAGGTTTCTATTCCTCAATATAACAGGAATAATGTGAAAACTGGAATTGTACATGTTGGTATTGGTGGGTTTCATAGATCGCATGAGGCGTTTTATACCGATCAATTATTGCATGATGAATCGAATGCAGATTGGGGTATTTGTGGTGTAGCATTGCTAGATTTTGATGCTAAAATATATAATACTTTAAAGGAGCAAGATGGCCTATACACTCTAGTTGTAAAAGAGCTAGATGGTACGCTTACTAAGCGTGTAATTGGTTCTATTGTTGAGGTACTGTATGCGCCAGAAGATCCTAAGAAAGTAATTGAAAAAATGGCTAGCCCAGATGTTAAAATTATTAGTTTAACAATTACAGAAGGTGGTTATAACTATAATGAGGCAACAGGTGAATTCAATTTTGAAAACCCTTTAGTGCAACACGATATAGCTAATGCTGAAGCTCCAAAAACTATTTTTGGTTACTTAACGCAGGCGTTTAAATTAAGAAAGGAACGTGGCTTAAAAGGTTGTACTATTCAGTCTTGTGATAATATACAAGGTAATGGACACATGACTAAAAAAATGCTTTTAAGTTATGTAGGCGTTGCCGAGCCAGCATTGGTTGCTTGGGTAGAAGAGCATGTATCTTTCCCGAATGCTATGGTAGATAGAATTACGCCAGCAACAAGTCCTTCGGATATTTCAAGCCTAAAAGAAACTTCTGGTATTGATGATGCATGGCCAGTAGTTTGCGAACCTTTTAAACAATGGGTTATAGAAGATTATTTTTCTGCAGGAAGACCAAGCTGGGAAAATGTAGGCGCTCAATTTGTGCCAAATGTGGAGCCTTACGAAAAAATGAAACTTCAGTTATTAAATGCTGGTCATTCTGTTTTAGGAATTCTAGGTGCTTTAATGGGGTATGATACTATAGATGAAGCTGCTAACAACCCAAGTGTAAATGCATTTTTAAGAGCTTATATGGGTAGAGAAGTTGCTCCAATTTTAAGTGACTTAAAAGGTGTGGATTTAGAAAGTTACGAAGTATCTTTACTACAACGTTTCGGTAATGTTTATATTAAGGATCAAATTGATCGAATTTGCTCGGAAACTTCGGCTAAATTCCCAATATTTATTTTACCAACTATAAATGCGCAGTTAAAATTAGATGGCCATATTGAGCATGCAGCTTTAGTAACTGCGGCATGGGCTATTTACAGTTTGGGTAGTGATGAAAACGGAAAGGCTATAAATGTTAAAGATGTTATGGCATCTGTTTTAAATAAAAAGGCAAAGGAATCTAAAAATTGTCCAACCACGTTTTTAGAAATCGAATCTGTTTTCGGAAAATTAAAAGATTCTAAACTTTTTGCGGAAGCTTATACTAGCGCTTATAAAGACATTGTAAAGCATGGTGTCGAAAAATGTGTTTTAGAAATGAATATTAATCGTGTAAATTTTATATAAAATGGCAAATATCACAAGTTTTGGAGAAGTCTTGTGGGATGTTTTTCCAACCATGAAAAAAATTGGAGGCGCTCCATTAAATGTTGCAGTTAGGTTGCAATCTTTTGGAAATAATGTGTCTATGATTAGTCGTATTGGTGAAGATGAAAATGGCGAGGAGATCGTTAAATTCATTAAGTCAAAAGGCGTAAATGTTGATGGTGTTCAGGTAGATTCAACTCACAAAACAGGAAAAGTAAAAGTAGTATTAGATGAAACAGGTTCTGCTTCTTACGATATTATGTTTCCTAGAGCTTGGGATAAAATCGAGCTTAACGATCAGGTAAAAGCGATTGTATCTAATGGTGATGCCTTTGTATTTGGTAGTTTAATAGCTAGAGATGATGTTTCTCGAGAAACGCTTTATGCGCTTTTGAAATTAGCAAAATATAAAATATTTGATGTTAATTTAAGACAGCCATATTATACTGCTGAGGTTCTTAAATACTTAATGAGTCAGGCTGATTTTGTAAAGTTTAACGACGATGAAATTTTAGAGATAGCAAGTGATTTGGGCTTAAAGTCTAATGTTTTAGAAGACGCTATTCAGTTTATGGCGAAAGAAACTCAGGCAAAAACTATTTGTGTTACTAAAGGAGGTAAAGGCGCTATTTTGTATTTTAATAATACCTTTTATTATAACGATGGTTATGAGGTAACAGTTGTAGATACGGTTGGTGCTGGCGACTCGTTTTTGGCTTCCATTGTTACACAATTATTAAATAAAACAGCACCGCAAGACGCTTTAAACTTTGCTTGTGCTGTTGGTGCCATTGTAGCAAGTAGCGAAGGTGCAAATCCCGAAATTAAAGAAACAGATATAAAGCGAATGATTAACAGCTAAGAATTTGTTTTTTGTTAATAGTGCTTGAGAAGCTTTATGAATTTGGTCATAAAGCTTTTCTCGTTTTATAGAGTTAAATTAAATTAGCATTGAAGTTTATAATGCTTTCTTTAATGTTGTGTGTTCTTAGATAGCTTAAATATTTAAAATACTTTTCCGTGAAAACGGAATGGTTACTTAAGTCTTTAAAAATCGATTTTATTTCTAAAAACTTAATAGGGTTTTGTTGAGATAGTGCTGCCATTCTAATTAGTGTATTACTGATAGAATCGTTTATGTTGTAAGGGTTGCCTTGGTCGTCAATACCATCGTTATATTTACACCAAGCTGCAATTACAAAAGCAATGTGGTTAAAATCTTTTGTTTCTTCTGAAAACTGAATATCTAGTGTTGACAAAATAAAAATTGGAATTTTAGCCGAACTTTCACTACAAATCCGAGACAGACTATCATTTATATTCGGGTTTTTAAACCGAGAAATTAAAGTTGTTTTATATTCTTCTATAGTTTTGTTTTTGGCATCAACCAAAGTTGGTGTTACTTCAAGGTCCATAAAAGTTTCAAGAAATAAAATAAAATCATCATCATTGGCAGCTTCTTGTACTGTTTTGTAACCGTGTAAAGTGCCTAAAACGCCTAAAATACTATGGCCAGCATTTAAAAGCTGCAATTTCATGTTTTGGTATGGTGCAATATTTTTTACAAATTGAACACCTACTTGTTCCCAATTTGGCTTTTGTTTATAGAAGTTGTCTTCAATAATCCATTCTGTAAAAGATTCGCAAACTACAGGCCACTGGTCTTCTATTAAATAGTCGTTTTTTAGCGCATCTAAATCTTTGTGGTGGGTAACTGGTGTTATTCTGTCAACCATTGTGTTTGGAAAGGTTGTATTGCTTTTTAGCCAAGGTAGTAAGTCGGGTTCATTCTTACTTACGTAATTTAAAAACGAAAGCTTCATGGTGTCTCCATTATCCTTAATGTTGTCGCAAGATAGAATGGTGCAACCAGATAATCCGCGAAGTTTTCTAAGTTTAAAAGCCTGTGTTAAGTATCCAAAAACAGTTTTCGGGTTAAACGGGTTTATAACTTCTTCTGCTACTGCAGGATGTTTTTGGTTAAATTCACCAGTAATTTCATTTAAGTGATAACCATCTTCTGCAATGGTTAAACTAATTATTTTAATATCAGGGTTTGCCAAGCGCTCAATAACCGCCATTGGGTTTTCTGGTCCAAAAAAATATTCTACAATAGAGCCAATTATTTTAGGTTTATGTACGCTAGTGGCATCTTTGGTTATTAGGGTGTAAAGCCCGTCTTGATCTTTTAAAACATTATAAGTTTTTCTATCGGAATCCAATAAATCTATACCACAAATACCATAGCTTAATTCATGATGCTTTTCAATTAAATTGTGCATGTAATAGGCTTGGTGAGAGCGATGGAAATTACTCACGCCAATATGTGCAATACTTGTTTTAACTTGGTCGCGATCAAACAGAGGGGTAGAAGCGTTTTCTTTTATCGCTTCTATATTTTCCATGTTTAAATATAAAGAATTGGGCATTTTATTTGGTATTGTGTGGGTGTTTAAATTCTTTTTAAATTTACATAAAAAAATATTGATTTGCATTGAAAATTTGCGGTTTCATTGTATATTAGAGAATATAAAAATATTTTATTGTTTTTTTTACAGATGAATTTTTAAGGTGAAAAATGGATTTTAGGAAGCGAGATAATGTATCGGTAGATTGTGTGATTTTTGGATTAAATGATTTGGGTTTAAACGTTTTATTGCGAAAGCGAACCTTGAATATGTTTGATGAAAATTACCCAGTTATTGACGATTGGATGATTACCGGTGGACGTGTTTTTATTAGTAAAACCTTAGAGGAGTCTGCCAATGTAATTTTTGAAGGTATTACGGGGTATAATGAATTTAACAGAACTCAATTTAGAACCTATGGAAATCCAACACGATTAAAATCTGATAAAGATTTGCTTTGGGTGCGTAGCCATGGTGTAAAAACGCAATCTATGACTATTGCTTATTATTTTGCACAACCCATAGAAAGCATTATTGTTGATGAAGATCAGTTTAAGTGGTTTTCTATCGATGCGTTGCCAGAGCTAGGCTTCGATCATAGTAAAATTATTAAAGATGCGCACGAGGATTTAAAACAGAAAATTATGGTAGAGCCCATAATATTCGATTTAATGCCTAATAAATTTACTTTAAATGAATTGCAATTTGCTTTCGAGTCGGTTTTAGAAATAGAACTCGATAACCGAAACTTTAGAAAGAAAGTATTGAAGAAAATATATATTGTACCATTAAATGAAACTAAAAAAGGAACGGCTAAAAAACCATCCAAATTGTATGTTTTTAGCCGTGATGTTTATGATAAAGTTTCGGAAAAAGACTTTATTGTTAATGTATAATCTTTAGTGTTATTCCGTCTTTCCTTCGCGTTTACGCTTCTTGTATTCGTCAAATAATTTGCGGTTAAAATCATCTTCTGTAGCTTTTAGTAAAATTATCTTTTTTGGAGAAATTATTTTCTTTAAGTTAACAATAAGGTTAACGCGCTCTTGGTGCAATGTGTTTTCGGCCTGTACAAATTTCTCTAATAATTCTTCAGCTTTAGCATCAGTAAGTGTAGCTGCATTATCTTTTATTTCTTTACGAATACCACGCATATCTTCATATTTACATTTTCTAGATTTTTCGTCGTAGGCATTGTAAATAGGCCAGAATGCTTGCGCTTCTTTAGCTGTTAAGTCTAACTTTTCGGTAATAAAGGATACTTTTAACGCTTGTATGCGCTCGCGATCTTTATGTTGAGCAAATACACTTATGGTAAATAAGAGTACGAATAAGGTTGAAATGTATGTTTTCATGTTTTGTTATTTTATAATTAAATCTTCTACAGAAGTGTTTTCTAGAAAATAGCCTTCCATAGCTTCGTCTGCAAATTCTAAAGAGTCAAAATCATCTTCAGATATATCATCTACTAATAATAGTGAGGCGATTTCATAAGAGCCTACGTTTTCATCTAAAATATAGTTCTCTACAGTTTCGGTGTCTAGACTGTCCCAGCTTGTTTCTTTTTCAAAAATTGAAAGATTGAATAATAATAGAACTGCGGCAGCAATACTTGAAAAATAAAGTAGATTCTTTTTGTTGAACAAAGGAATCACTTTTGTCGTTTCTTTTTCTGAAACTTTACTTAAAATACTGCTTTCTAGGGTATCGAAATAACCATCGGGAGCTTTGAAACCAGAATCACTTAGGGTTTCACTTAGCTTAATTTCAGCCATTAAGCGATCTTCAAGATTATCGAAATAATCTTTGGGAGCTTTTAAGCCTGAATTAGTTACGTTATGTATTTTATTTGTTTTCATCTTATTATTAAGACTTGTTTTTTTCTAAAAGGTTTAATCTTCGGTTAAAAACGCTTCAATTTTTTTGACTGCCAAATGGTACGATGCTTTTAAAGCGCCTTCACTTGTTTCTAAAATTTCAGACATATCTTTATATTTAATGTCTTCAAAATATTTCATATTAAAAACCAATTGTTGCTTTTCCGGAAGCGTAGCAATGGCTTGCTGTAATTTTAATTGAATAGCATCGCCTTCAAAATAAACATCGGAAGCTAAATTATTAATAGCTAAATCTTGTACTTCCTGGTTACTTGTTTGCAAACGTTTAGCATTTTTGTTTATAAACGTAATAGACTCGTTAGTAGCTATACGGTACATCCAGGAAAAAAGTTTACTATCACCTTTAAAATTACCTATGTTTTTATAGATTTTAATAAAGGTGTTTTGCAACACATCATCAGTATCATCATGCGATTTTACAATATTTCGAATATGCCAATACAGTCGCTCTTTGTAAAGCGTTATTAGCTCTCTAAAGGCGGATTCTTTATGGGTATCCGATTTTAATTGCTCTATGAGCTGTATTTCGTCCGTCACTAATACTTCTTTATTTCTTAGACTTATAAATATACAAAAGGTTTAATACGTTATAATGTTTTTTTTAAAAATATAAAACGCTCTGTTCTTGTAGATTTTGTTTGTTTTTATCGTTAAAAAGCATATATTTTAGATTAAAAGCATATTTGTTTTGTTTTGTAAGATTAATTGTCTTAAATTTGCTTCAGAAACCTGCTTAAGTTGTTAGATGCCCCAAATCTAGCATTAACCTACAAAAAAGGATAGAAACCCCCAAGTCTCTATCCTTTTTATATTTTACAACATGTTTTTGAAGTTTATTCGAAACTTTGCATATCTACAAGTTTTTTATAGACGCCATTTTTATCAATAAGTTCCTGGTGTTTACCTTGCTCTACTATTTCGCCTTTGTTTAAAACAACAATTTGATCTGCATTTTGAATGGTTGAAAGTCTATGTGCAATAACTATAGATGTTCTGTTTTTCATCATGTTTTCTAGAGCAACTTGTACTAAGCGCTCGCTTTCGGTGTCTAAGGCAGAGGTCGCCTCATCTAACACCATAATTGGAGGGCTTTTAAGTACAGCGCGCGCAATACTTAAGCGTTGCTTTTGTCCGCCAGAAAGCTTGTTTCCTGCGTCGCCAATATTGGTTTCAATACCATTTGGTAAATCTTTTACAAATTCCCAGGCATTTGCAATTTTTAAGGCTTCAATAACCTCGTCGTCGGTAGCGTTTTGTTTACCTAGTTTTAGGTTGTTTTTTATGCTTTCGTTAAATAGAATAGCATCTTGTGTTACAATACCTAACTGCGCACGTAAAGCACTTGTTTTTAAATCACTAATGTTGATGCTGTCTATTAAGATCTCTCCTTTGTTTACATCGTAAAAACGAGTGATTAAGTTGGCAATTGTAGATTTACCACTACCAGATTGGCCTACTAAAGCAACGGTTTTTCCTTTAGGAATGGTTAATGAAAAATCTTTTAAAACATAATCATCTTGATATTTAAAGGAAATGTTTTTGAATTCAATTTCAGAATCGAAACTCGTTTTGTCGATAGCACCTTCTTTATCTTTTAAAGGGTTAGGTGTATCAATAATTTCCTGTATTCTTTCCGCAGCAGCGCTACCTTGTTTTATTTTGTATAAACCGCGACTAATCGCTTTTGCAGGTGTTAAAATGTTATAAGCAAGCCCCATGTAAACAAGAAAGGTACTGCCCGTTAATGAGGAATCGGCATTACCGCTTAATACTAAGTTTCCTCCATACCATAAAATTACGGCAATCATACAAATACCTAAAAACTCACTACTTGGCGATGCTAGGTTTTGACGATTTAGTAGCTTGTTTGAGAAGTTGTAAAATCTAGTTGTTGATTCTTGAAACTTTGTATTGAAGTTGTCTTCTGCACTAAAACCTTTAATGATACGTAATCCTGTTAATGTCTCTTCTAAAGTAGATAAGAAAACACCTTGCTCTTTTTGAACACGATCGGATTTTCGTTTTAAACTTTTTCCTATTCTTGAGATAATAAAGCCCATTATAGGGATGAAAACGAATACAAATAATGTTAAGTTTACACTAATGTATAGCATGGCTATTAGTGTGAAAATAATAGTTAGAGGCTCTCTTACGATTAATTCTAAAACCGATAGAAAAGAGTATTGTAAATCTAAAACATCACTAGTTACTCTTGATAGGATGTCACCTTTACGTTGTTCTGAAAAATAAGAAAGCGGCAACTCCATTGTTTTTTTGTAAACGCTATTTCTTAAATCTCGAATAACCCCATTTCTTAAAAACACTAAGAAGTAATTTGCTAAATAACCGGCAATATTTTTTAGGAAAAACATAACAATTATTAAGCCAACCACATAAACTAATGCTTTGGCATTATCGCCACCAGTTAGTTGATTCATTTCGAACGCTAAATAGTTTTCAGCATATTCTCCTAGCTTCATTATGCCTGTGTAAACAGGTTTTGATGTAGGAACCACCTTTTTTGCGTCGAAAATAACGTCTAGCATAGGCTTTAATGCTATAAAAGAAAGTGTACCAAATAACGCATAAAACACATTAGCGATAATGTGTCCTATGGCGAAATTTTTATATGGTTTGGCATACCGAAGTATGTTATAAAAATGATTCATCTAAATTGATGCTTGTTTTATTTAAATTGTTCTGATCCTTAAATAAGGTTCATGCTTTTTAAGATGTCTTCAGCTTTAGCGTCTAATGAAGCTTCGGTTGTTTTAAAATCTTCAACAGCTTTTAGCTCTGTGTTTACACTTACGTAGAACTTAATTTTTGGTTCGGTTCCACTTGGTCTTAATGCTACTTGGCTTCCATCTTCAGTATAGTAAATTAGTACATTAGATTTTGGAACGTCTATTGTAGATTTTTCACCAGTAATCATGTTTTTTGAAATTGATAAATCGTAATCTTCAAATTTTACAACTTTAGAACCATTAACAACTTTAAGTGTGTTGTTACGAGCATCCGTCATCATTTGTTTGATTTCTTCAGCACCTTCAATACCTTTCTTAGTTAACGAGATTAATTTCTCTTTGTAAAAACCATGTTCTGTATATAATTGAAGTAATTCATTAAAGAAAGAACTTCCGTTAGATTTTGTGATAGCTGCAATTTCGCATGCTAATAGGGTAGAGGTTACGGCATCTTTATCGCGAACAAAATCGCCAACCATAAAACCAAAACTCTCTTCACCACCACCAATAAAATCTAATTCTGGAAAATCGTGAATTAATTTAGCTATCCATTTAAAACCAGTTAAAACAATTTTACTTTCTACACCGTAAGATGTAGCTAGTTTTGTTAGCATAGGTGTAGATACAATTGTAGATGCAATAAATTCTTTACCTTTAATTCTGTCTTCTTCTTTCCATTGTTTTAGTAAGAAATCCGTCATCATTAACATGGTCTGGTTTCCGTTTAGTAATTGTAATTCACCATCAGCATTTCTAACGGCTACGCCTAAACGATCACAATCTGGATCGGTACCAATAACGATATCTGCATTTACTTTATCGGCTAATTCTAAAGCCATTTTTAAAGCAGCAGGTTCTTCTGGGTTTGGAGATTTTACTGTTGGAAAATCACCATCTGGCACTTCTTGTTCTTTTACAATATGTACATTTTTGTATCCAGCACGTTTTAATGTTTCTGGAACTGCGGTAATTGATGTACCGTGTAATGATGTAAATACAATAGTTAAATCGTCTTTAGCGGCTTGAGTTGCGCCAACCGAACCGTTTTGAACTGATGCGTTGATAAAAACATCGTCAACATCTTTACCTATATATTGAATTAAATCGTTGTTTGCCTCAAACTTAATATCAGCATAATCTAAATCGTTAATTAAGCCAATAACACCACCATCATGCGGAGGTACTAATTGCCCACCATCTTGCCAGTATACTTTGTAACCATTATATTCTGGTGGATTGTGAGATGCTGTTAATACAATACCACAGTGGCAGTTTAAATGTTTTACTGCGAAAGATAATTCTGGTGTAGCACGTAAATCTTCAAATAAATAAACTTGAATACCATTTGCAGAAAATACATCGGCAACTAATTTTGCTAAAGATTTACTGTTGTGTCTACAATCGTAAGCAATTACAGCTTTAGGTGTTTCATCTGGAAAAGATTTATGCAAATAATCACTTAAACCTTGTGTGCTTTTACCTAAAGTATATTTGTTAATACGGTTTGTACCAACCCCCATAATACCACGCATACCACCTGTACCAAATTCTAAATCTTTATAAAAGCTTTCTTGTATATCTTTTGGATTGTTTGCAATACTATCTTTAATAGTTTTTTGCGTTTCCTCATCAAAAGCTGGTGTTAACCAGGCGTTTATTCTGTCTAAAATTTTTGGTTCAATGTGTATCATATATGTATAATTAGTTGTGTAACAAATGAGAACAAAAGTAAACAATTGTTGAAGAATAATTTTTAAAAACAGGCAATTTTGATGCTCTTAAAAGTGTTTTTAACTATTTCTTAATGATTTTAGTTTAAATTTAATTCATCTTTAATTAAATACCGTTTTTTATCTGGTCTGTTTCTCAAGATAATTTCTCCTAAAAACCCAGCTACAAAAAACTGTGTACCAATAATCATGGTAGAAAGTGCGATATAAAATTGAGGGCGTTGCGTAATTAACCTACCTGCGCGATCTAGAAATAATTTATCAATACCAAGATAAATTGCAAATGCAAAACCAATGGCAAACATTATAAAGCCTAATGCTCCAAAGAGATGCATAGGGCGTTTTCCGAAACGAGATAGAAACCAAATGGTAATTAAATCTAGAAAACCATGAATAAAACGATCCATGCCAAATTTAGTTTCACCATATTTTCTGGCTTGGTGCTGTACTACTTTTTCACCAATATTAGAGAAGCCTGCGTTTTTTGAAAGCACCGGAATATAACGGTGCATTTCGCCATTAACATCAATGTTTTTTACAACTTCTTTTTTATAAGCTTTTAAGCCACAATTAAAATCGTTCAGTTTTACTCCCGATGTTTTTCTGGCAGCCCAATTAAATAGTTTTGATGGAATGTTTTTAGCTATTACAGAGTCATAACGTTTCTTTTTCCAGCCCGAAACCAAATCGAAACCATCCTTTGTAATCATATTATAAAGATCCGGAATTTCGTCTGGATTATCTTGTAAATCGGCATCCATGGTGATAATTACATCGCCTTCCGCTTTTTCAAAACCGGCATGTAAAGCCTGAGATTTTCCAAAATTCCGTAAAAACCGAATGCCTTTTACGCTATTATTTTGCGTTGAAAGTAAGGTGATGATATTCCATGACTCATCTTTACTTCCGTCATCAATAAAAATAATTTCGTACGAAAATTGATGCTTTTGCATAACGCCAGCAATCCAATCGTGCAATTCGGTTAAAGAGTCTTGTTCGTTAAGTAGTGGTATAACTACTGATATATCCATGTAATTTTTTTCAGATAATAAAGTTCAAAAATACTGAAATTATTCTGCGTCAGGGTTCTTTTTTTTCATTGCTGCCGCAACTATTAAACCAATAATACTAAACATAACTAAGTAACCGGCCAAACCTTTAGCGATGTTGGCTAAAGAATAATTGTTTTGAGCTTCCATGTTTTCAACGGTTTGGTCGATAATATCAGTTGGTGAATTAAAGCCCTCCATCATTTGTACTGTTTTTTCAATAGTAATCTCTTTTAAAGCGGTTGCAGCTTCTGGATCGATAAAATTGAATAATATATAAGATACTAAAGTACTAATTAGTAACCCTAGGGCAACAGTAATAAAATAGGCTGTAAAAGCTTCTTTAAAAGTAGCATAACTGTTTTGAGCTTGTTTAACCTTGGCTACAGAAACAATTCCGAAAACAATAATAGCAATTAAAATGAAGGCACCTAGCCAAGTATTAGCAAGTAATTCAATATTTACGGCGTAAGGAATTATAGTGATTAGCGCTAGAAAAGCTCCTAAATACAATCCGAAATTAGTAGCAATAGATTTTAAAGTTTTTTCCATGATATTTTGATTAAATTATTTTAGTTGAATTGTTAGTGTTCAAAGATACTAAAACGTTACATTTGTACCAGTAAAAAATAAAATGCAAAAAAGATTGTGAATTTATAAAATTTACTTAAATTTGCACTTCCAAAATTGAAAAGAATAAAAAGCATTTAGCGATGAGAAAAGGTATACACCCAGAAAATTATAGATTAGTAGCGTTTAAAGATATGTCTAACGAAGATGTGTTTTTAACAAAATCTACAGCAAATACAAACGAAACTATTGAGGTTGACGGTGTTGAATATCCATTAATAAAAATGGAAATTTCTAGAACGTCTCATCCTTTTTACACTGGTAAATCTAAATTAGTAGATACAGCTGGTCGTATTGACAAGTTCAAAAACAAATACGCTAAGTTTAAAAAATAAATTTAGCCTACATTTAATATATAAAGCCTTCATATTTAATATGGAAGGCTTTTTTGTTTTCTATATTTAAATTACATTTGAATTCATAATTAAAGTTTGTGTTGGCAAGCTTTTAATTTTATACTTAAAATGAATTATATACTTTTTGACGGTCCTTCAAGAAATAATCTATTGCCTTTTACTTATACAAGGCCTGTTGCAGATATTAGAGTAGGCATATTAACTATTCGTGAAAAGTGGGAAAGCTATTTAAGTTGCACAACAACTACGGTAACTGAAGATTATTTAGCAGATAAATATCCGATGGTGGAGATGGAAGTTAATGTTATGATTAACGCGTCGTACTTGCCAAATGAGGGATTGGTTGCTAAAATTAAAACATTAGAAGAAAATCAAGCTATTTTTCAAGGAGACGATGTTATTGCTTTTTTTGCAGTAGAAGGACAAGAAGATATTGATTTTGATGACTACAAAGCCATTGAGTTTGATGGCGATGTATTAAAAATTGAAAATACTTGGGATATTTTTTCTAAAAACGGCGATGCAATCAAGGCCGATTTTGAATTAATTACAGAAGATAGAAAGTCTGAAACTATCTCGGAAACCAATAACCTTATAGCTCCAGAAAACATTTTTATAGAAGAAGGGGCGAAATTGGAATATGTTTCGTTGAACGCTACAAACGGACCTATATACATTGCTAAAGATGCGGAGATAATGGAAGGTGCGCTTATTCGTGGGCCTTTTGCTTTATGCGAATCTTCTACTATTAAAATGGGAGCCAAAATTTATGGTCCAACAACAGTAGGGCCTTTTAGTAAAGTTGGTGGCGAGGTTAATAATTCGGTTATTTTTGGGTATTCTAATAAAGGACATGAAGGCTTTTTAGGGAACTCTGTATTAGGTGAGTGGTGTAATTTAGGTGCTGACACTAACAATTCTAACCTTAAAAATAATTATGCCGAAGTGCGCTTATGGGATTACCAAACAGAAGGTTTTGCTAAAACAGGTTTACAGTTTTGTGGTTTAATGATGGGTGACCATAGTAAATGTGGAATAAACACCATGTTTAATACCGGGACTGTAGTTGGCGTTAGTGCAAATATTTTTGGAACGGGGTTTCCTCGTAATTTTGTACCAAGTTTTTCATGGGGCGGAAGCAGTGGTTTTACCACTTACTTAACAAAGAAAGCTTTTGAGGTAACTAAAATTGTTATGAGTAGGCGCGGTATTGAATTTACCGAGCAAGAAGAGGCTATTTTAACTCATGTTTTTGAGGAAACAAAAAAGTTTAGAAGAGAATAGATTTATGTTTTAAAATAAACAGATGAAGTTTTTTTGTAAACTTTTGAATTACACAGGTATTTGTATATTTGTTTAAATATCAGTTTTTTATGATGAAATTTGTAGTCTGTATTTTTTTGTTTTGTAACGGAATAGTTTTAGCTCAAAATGAAAATTATGTTGTTGAGAATTTAAGTTTGAACAATGAAAATCCTCATTTTGGATTAATGCGAGTTGCCGATGCGGTTATAGTAACATCTTTTCAACTTGATAAAAAAGGAAGAGTAAAGCGCGTTCAAGGCCAGCCAAAACTAACAATATTTCAAGGTGAGATTAAGAATTCTGAGACTATTGAAAACTTATCAACTGTTCAAATCGATCCCAAAGCTGGTGTACCGCAAATTACTAGCGCAACATTATCTCAAGACGGAAGTCTTATTTATATCACTACAGTTTATACCAATAAAAATAAACCAAACGTTAGGTTTAAGGAAACTAATTTTCATTTAGAAGTTGGGGAGTTTAAAGCCGGTGTTGGTTTTACTAATTTTAAAGTGTTGCCATTTTGTAAACCTCGGTTTTCTTATGCGCACCCCGCGTTAAGTCCCGATGGTAAAACTTTGTTTTTTACCGCAAATATTAAAGGAGGTAAGGCTACTACAAAAGGAGGTTCAGATATTTTTAAGGTGGATATTTTAGATGGCAACACATTTAGTGAACCAGAAAATTTAGGTTCCAAGGTGAATTCTTATGGAAAAGAAATGTTCCCATTTATAGCTAGTGATAATACATTGTATTTTTCATCCAACAGACCTAATGGCTTTGGAGGTTACGATTTGTATAAATGTAAAATTAATGAAGATAGTACTTATGAAAAAGCAGAAAAACTTGAAAAACCATTAAATAGTGTTAAGGACGATTTGTCTTTAATAATGAATGCAAATAATACTTCTGGTTTTTTATCGTCGAAACGCTTAGGCGGAAAAGGAGACGATGATATCTATGTTTTTAAAATGAAATAAGTAGGGAATTGCCTATCTTGAAAAAAATAAGACAACTAATATATTATATGAATATTTTTTTTAAAAATATTTACTTGTTTTCTGTAGTGTTTTTGGTTGCAGTGGTGCTGGATAATTTAATTAAACAAAATCTCGATACATCCTTTAATCGACATATATCTAAGAGTTTAGTAACAGGCTTGTTGTTAGTTTACTATTTGGTAAACAAGAATGATAAGGTACCAAAATTAAAATCTAACGCCGTAATTATTGGGTTAGTTCTTTTTACTATTGGTGGGTGTTTTGGTACACTTATGAATAATAATCAAATATTTTTTTTACTCTCTTTTGTTTTTTTTGTTGCTGGCAAGTTTTTCTATGCCTTGAGGTTAGCGAAAAATCATGATTTTAGCTTTAAGAGAATATTCTTTTTCTTGTTGTTTTTTAGTTTGTATATGTTCGTGCTTGTTAATGAGGTTTACGAAAAGTTAGGTGATCAACTTATAATAATCGTTATTTATTTTTTTATTTCTATAGTTTTATTAGCATTCGCTTTTGTTCGAAAGGAATTTGTTTGCTACAAGAGTTATATTTTGGTGTTTTTAGGCTTGTTATTTTTTGTGATATCAGAAAGTATGTTGGTTGTAAAACTCTACGGAAATAGTTTTGCCTTTGATGGTCCAACGCTTCTTGTTTTATATGAGTTGGGACAATATCTTTTTATTCTTGGTGTTTTAGAAGAAGTTTTAATTAAACCAGTTGAAATAGACTAAATATTTTCTTTTAATTTTTTCACCTGTTTTAATTCTAGTAAGTTGATAGGGTTTATGCCTAAATGCTGAACGTTTTTCCTTGTAAATCGAACCACTTCATCATAAAATAAAGGAATAATTGGAGCTTCTTGCATAACTAATGAATCCATTTTAGAATAAAGTTGTTCTCTGTTTTCCGGATTAGTTTCAGTAAAAGCTTGTTCGTACCAAGAGTTAAATTGTGGATTTTGAAAGTGCGTGTAATTTGGTCCGTTTGGTGAAAAGTTTTTACTATAAAATAAAGATAAATAATTTTCAGCGTCAGGATAATCGGCAACCCAACTCGCTCTAAATAAATCTAATTTATTGTTCGCTTTAGCATCTTTTAAAGTGGCGGCAGGTATAACATCAATGTTGACTATAAGGCCCGTTTTTTGTAGTTCACGTTGTATGTATTCGCAAAAACTTAAATAGTTTCCAATGGTTGTAATTGTAATTTCGGGGTTTTGTTTACCGGTCTCGTTTTTATATTGTTCAACTAATTGTTTAGCTTTTTCTGGCTTATAGTTAAAACCTGTAGTCGCATTGTAACCAGGTAAACCTTTAGGTATAAAGCCGCCATTTGCGGGAATTCCAACACCGTTACGCAGGTAAATCATCATTTTTTTTCTATCGAAGCCGTAATTAATGGCTTGTCTTAATAGTTTTGATTGTGTTTCCGAGGTTTCAGAATCTAAGTTAAACCCTAAGTATTCGGTATTTAAATATGGACCACGAATTAAGCGCGATGTTTTTTCGTAGGATGCTCTTAATTTACCATCAGCCGTTAAAATTTCATCTTTATATGAGGCATCTAAACCAGAAACGAAATCAATGTTTCCTTGCGCAAATTGCATAAATTCACTTTGCTTGTCTGGTAAAAAGGTGATGGCAACAGCTTCTAGGTAAGGTAGCTGCTTTCCGTTAAGGTCTTTTTCAAAATAATTTTCATTTTTTCTAAAAACTAGCTTTACATTTTCTTCCCATCGCTTAAATTTAAAAGGACCTGTTCCAATAGGGTGAGCTCTAAAATCTGAATTATAGAAATCTACAATTTCCTTAGGCACAACCGAGCAGTATTTCATGGTTAGTAACCCTAAAAACGCGGGAAATGGTTGTTTTAATTTAATTTGAAACGTAGTATCGTTAATCACATTAAATTGGTCTACTTTATTTAAAATCCAACTTCCGGGAGATGCAATTTGTTTATCTAATAATCTGTTTAAGCTATAAGCGACATCTGTAGCAACAACGGTTCTGGTGGAGTCTTTGCCAAATAGTTCGTGTTTGTGGAAATAGACATCATTTCTAAGGCTGAAGTTATATGTTTTTGCATCTTCAGAGATTGTCCAGTTTTTTGCAATACATGGTATTACTTTTAAGTTGTTATCCATTTGTACCAGACCATTAAATAGTTGGTTGGTAGCCCAAATATCGGCAATGTCTTTAGAGAAAGCAGGATCTAGAGATCCTATATTTTTATGCTCATTATAGCGAAAAACAAGATGGTCTTTGGCTGTATTTGTATCGCTTTCACATGAAAAAATGAATAAAACAACGCAACTAATTGAGAGATAGTTTATTATTTGACTAGTAACATGTTTTATCATATAACTTATTAATTGTAAATTTGCAGACTTTTTAAATGTAAAGATAATTTTAAAAAGATCTTGAAACAAGCAGAGGATAACAAAATATAATGAATAAAAAAGTCGCATTTTATACTTTAGGTTGCAAACTGAATTTTTCCGAAACATCAACTATAGCTAGAAACTTTGACGATGAGGGATTTAGTCGCGTAGATTTTTCTGAAAAGGCAGATATTTACGTTATTAACACCTGTTCGGTAACCGAAAATGCAGACAAACGTTTTAAAACTATTGTTAAGCAAGCTCAAAAATCTAATCCAGATGCTTTTGTAGCTGCAGTGGGGTGTTATGCACAATTAAAACCTCAGGAACTAGCCGATGTAAACGGAGTAGACTTGGTGCTTGGTGCTACAGAGAAATTTAAAATAACAGATTATTTAAACGATTTATCTAAAAACGATTTTGGTGAAGTGCATTCTTGCGAAATTGAAGATGCCGATTTTTATGTTGGTTCTTATTCAATTGGAGATAGAACACGTGCTTTTCTAAAAGTTCAAGATGGTTGCGATTATAAATGTACATATTGCACCATTCCTTTAGCACGTGGTATTTCTAGAAGTGACACTATGGAAGGCGTATTGAAAAACGCACGAGATATTTCAAAACAAAATATAAAAGAAATTGTTTTAACCGGTGTTAATATTGGTGATTATGGCAAAGGTGAATTCGGAAACAAAAAACATGAGCATACGTTTCTAGATTTAGTAACAGAGTTGGACAAAGTAGAAGGTATTGAGCGTTTACGAATTTCGTCTATTGAACCTAATTTACTAAAGAATGATACCATTGATTTGGTTTCGAAATCTAGAGCTTTTGTACCACACTTTCATATTCCTCTACAATCTGGAAGTAATGAAATTCTTAAAAAAATGAAACGCCGTTACATGCGTGAACTTTATGTAGATCGTGTTTCTAAAATAAAAGAAGTTATGCCTCATGCCTGTATTGGTGTGGATGTTATTGTTGGGTTTCCGGGTGAAACTGATGAGCATTTTCTAGAAACTTATAATTTTTTAACCGAGTTAGATATTTCATATTTACACGTGTTTACGTATTCGGAACGGGATAATACCGAAGCTGCAGAAATGGATGGTATTGTTCCAGGTAATGTACGTAGTAAGCGAAGTAAGATGTTGCGGGGCTTATCGGTTAAAAAACGCCGTGCATTTTATGAAAGTCAATTAGAATCAGCAAGAACTGTTTTGTTTGAAAGTGAAAATAAAAGCGGTTACATTCATGGTTTTACAGAAAATTATGTAAAAGTAAAAACGCCATGGAACCCAGAATTGGTAAATACTTTACATGCGGTAAATCTTACGAAAATTGATGATGATGGCTTAGTGCGTTTCGATTTTGTTAAGCAAGATAGCGTTGCTTAATAACTGCTTTTTCATCTTGCATTGGTTTATTTGAGTTTAAACGATTTTATTTTGCTAAATGTTGTTTGCTGATGTAAGTTTACATCAAGTGTTTTCGGTATAAAGTATCGAGATTTATTAATTATGAAAAGAAACTTAAAATTATTAACTTCTCTCTTAGTTGTTTTTCTGTTCATGTCTTGTTCTAGTGACAATGATGATAACGATAAAGATTCTATTTTATTAGGAGTTTGGCAAACCAGTGAGGTTACCACAGAAGCTACAACAACATTTACATTAGTTTTTGGAGACAATAATACCGGATTAAGTATTTATGCTATCGAAACGAATACAGGTGAAGAGACTTCAAGTTTAGAGCCTTTTAATTGGGAGCTAAATGGTAAAGTGGTTACGATTTTAGATACAGATGTCTCTGGAAATAGTTATGAAATAAATGATGACGGACAACTTGAGTTAACTGGTTCTGCAGGTGTGGTTGTTCTTGATAAAATATCTAATGATTATTCAGATTATTATTGATAGTCAACGTTGAATATAAAACATAAAAAAATCCGAAGCTTTGCTTCGGATTTTTTGTTTTAGGTTATTTCTAAAATTAGATTCTTACGCCTACTGGTAGCATGCGCTTGTACTTTCTGTTGCTTCTAACAAATTTTGCTATTTCTGGGCAAGTAGGCATCACGCTTAAGTTACGTTCAGCTATTTGATCAAATACAGCAGATAAAAAATCTTTACTAAAGTTTTCGTCCGTTATGCTTTCTGGAATAAAAAGTTTTGTTAAAAAAATCTTTCGTTCTTGTAGAGAATATTCGATTATGGCCATTTGGTCATCGATTTTAATTTCAAATTGACGTAAAAAATCGTTGTCAATCAAGTCAGCAGCTTCAACCATATCATAAAATTTTTAAAATTATTTGCAAACTTGAAATAGTGAGAACTATTTTTGTATAAGTTTGTCGTGCAAAAGTACGAAAAAAAAACATTATATTATAGTTAAATAGAAGTTAATCCCTTATGCATCAAGAGCTAATACATGTTTACCTCATGCCAGGAATGGCTGCTAGTCCGTTAATTTTTGAAAACATAAAATTACCAGAAGAAACCTTTCAAATTCATCTGTTAGAATGGATGATACCTATTGAAAATGAGTCGCTTAGTGATTATGCTTTGCGAATGACTCAGGGTGTAAAACACGATAATATTGTTTTATTAGGTGTCTCTTTTGGAGGTGTTTTAGTACAAGAAATGGCTAAGCATATAAAAACGAGGAAATTAATTATTGCATCGAGTGTTAAATCTATGGACGAATTGCCAAAACGTATGTTGTTGGCTAAATCAACAAAGGCTTATAAGTTAGTGCCAACACAATTGGCTTCAAATATTGATGTATTCGAAAAATATGCAGTAGGTAATGTGGTTAAGAAACGTATAGAACTTTATCAAAAATACCTTTCGGTTAATGATAGTCGTTATTTATCTTGGGCTATAGAGCAAATGGTTTGCTGGGAGCAAAAAGAAGCTCCAAAAGATATAGTACATATCCATGGTGATGCCGATGGGGTTTTTCCTATTAAAAATATAAAAAACTGTATGGTTGTTAAAAACGGAACACATATTGCGATTATAAATAAGTATAAATGGTTTAACGAAAATTTACCAAAAATTATATTAGAAAATTAAATAAAAAACTTACATTTAAAATAAAAAGAAGTAAAAATGAAAATAGTACAGAAAACCTTAGCTTTAGTAGGCTTATTAAGCTTATGCGCCTTGTTTATTAATGCTTTTCAAGAAGCTCCTACCGATGAGAATTTTGAAACTAAATTAATAAACGATTATAATGTTTATGCATTGCAAGTTCCAGAAAAATTAGATTTCGCAGGAGAGCCAATGCCACTTGATAATCCAGATATTTTAGAACGTATGGATAGAGAGTTGTTAGTAAACACGTATTGGCAATCTAATGGTTTATTAATGTTTAAGCGTTCTAAAAAGTATTTCCCAATTATAGAGCCTATTTTGGCTAAACATGGTGTGCCAGACGATTTTAAATATTTAGCTGTTATAGAAAGTGGTTTAACCAATGCGGTATCTCCAGCAGGAGCAAGAGGGTTTTGGCAAATTATGCCTGCAACAGGTAGAGAAAATGGTTTAGAAGTAAACAATAATGTTGATGAGCGTTACAATTTAGAAATGGCTACAGAAGTAGCCTGTAGATATTTGTTAAGAGCGAAAGAACAATTAGGATCTTGGACGTTAGCAGCTGCCGCGTATAATGCTGGAAATGCAGGTGTTTCTAGGCGTTTAAAAGAACAAAATGTAAGTGAGTATTACGATTTGCTTTTAGGTGAAGAAACAGGGCGTTATATGTTTAGAATTGTAGCTTTAAAAGAAATTTTATCTAACCCAGATACATATGGTTTCAATTTTAGAGATAAAGATTTATACACGCCTGTACCAACTTACAAAGTAGAAGTAGATACAGCAGTAACAGATTTTACTAAGTTTGCCGAAAATTATGGTATAAACTACAAAATATTAAAGTTACATAACCCTTGGTTACGTGAGCCACACTTAAACAATAGATCTAGAAAACAATATTATATCGATATTCCTGAAGAAGGATATTACAACTAGTCGGTAGTAGATATCAATAAAAAAGCCAATACTTTTAAAAGTATTGGCTTTTTTATTATGGAGTATTTAAATAATGTTATCCTCTACGTTTTTGAGATCTTACAGAACCTCCAGCACCATAATGTTGTGTTGGTCCAACGGCACGTTTCATGTTATCCTTCATCATTTTTATCTGGTCGGTTAACATCCCTTGTTTATCAAGTTTTGTTGCTTCAGTAAGTAATTTTTGAGCTTCTATTTTTCTTCGTTTAGAAAAAGCAATACCAGCTAAGTTTAATTTAGCCATCGCTAAATCGTGATCCATAGATAAACCAAGAGAAATTGCTTTTTTAAAGTATTTCTCAGCATCATTCATGTTAGATTGCGATACCATAATACCATGCAAATAGTTATAGTAACCTTGTTGTTTTTTTACTAAAGCAGTTTCTGGGTTTTTAATTTTATTTAACCATTTTGTAGCACCTTCAAAATCTTGTTTTCTTAATTTTAAAAAAGCTAATAAAATAAATTCATTCTTAAAGTATAAGAAAATGAAAATTAGCGATAGTAAAATAAGCATAATGCCATTACCTATATAACCTTCTGTAAATTGATAAACTGCAAAAGCAATAATACCTGCAGCGATAATAAGTTTTATAATTTTATTGTACATGGTTGAGTTTTGGTATGAAATTAGAAGAAAACATCCTTCTATTTAACTATTAGTTGTGCAAAGAAACTAAATTTTTATGAAAAACAAATGAAACCTTTATCATAAAAAAGACTAACGAAGTCAAATATATTGCGGTGTTATCTATGTTTTTGTTCAGAATAAAAATAATATAACTTTTTTTCTAATAACATTTGTCAAAGTGAAAAGTCTTCGTATATTTGCCGTCAGTTTTGGGGAACACTCAGAGCCATAGATTTAAAAAAATACAATTCAGTTTTAAAGATACAAGATAATGAGTAAAAGAACTTTTCAGCCTTCTAAGAGAAAAAGAAGAAACAAACACGGTTTTAGAGAAAGAATGGCTTCTGCCAATGGTAGAAAGGTATTAGCACGTAGAAGAGCTAAAGGAAGAAAAAAATTATCTGTTTCTACTGAAACTAGACATAAGAAATAAATGATTAACAATTGTTGATAAATTAAAGGTGTTACTTAAGTGTAATGCCTTTTTTTATGTCAACTGATTACTATTTTTGCAATTCATTAAGCTACAATAAAATAACGAGTAAAAATGCCAAAAAATTCAAAACTAAAATCGATATTAATTATTGGCTCAGGACCAATTGTAATTGGACAAGCCTGCGAATTTGATTATTCAGGAACTCAAGCGTTACGATCGCTAAGAGAAGAAGGGATAGAAACAATTCTAATCAATTCCAACCCAGCAACTATCATGACCGATCCATCTATGGCCGATCATGTTTACTTACTTCCGTTGACTACGAAATCTTTAATTCAGATTTTAAAAGATCATCCTCAAATTGATGCGGTTTTACCAACAATGGGTGGGCAAACGGCTTTAAATTTATGTATTCAAGCTGATGAAAAAGGAATTTGGAAAGATTTTGGTGTAGAAATTATTGGTGTTAATATTGATGCCATTAATATTACCGAAGATAGAGAGAAGTTTAGACACTTAATGTTGGATATTGGTATTCCAATGGCACCACAAGCAACAGCAACTTCATTCTTAAAAGGTAAAGAAATTGCTCAAGAATTTGGTTTCCCTTTAATTATTAGAGCATCCTTTACTTTAGGTGGAGCAGGTGCTTCTTTTGTATATAAAGAAGAAGATTTTGATGAGTTGTTAACACGCGGATTAGAGATTTCTCCAATTCACGAGGTTATGATTGATAAAGCCTTAATAGGTTGGAAAGAGTATGAGTTAGAGTTGCTTAGAGATTCTAATGATAACGTTGTTATTATTTGTTCTATCGAAAATATGGATCCAATTGGTATTCATACAGGAGATTCTATAACGGTTGCTCCAGCAATGACATTAAGCGACAAAACCTTCCAAAAAATGCGTGATATGGCTATCCATATGATGCGTAATATTGGTGATTTTGCAGGTGGATGTAACGTACAGTTTGCTATTTCTCCAGACGAGAATGAAGATATTATCGCTATTGAAATTAACCCACGTGTATCTCGTTCTTCAGCATTAGCGAGTAAAGCAACAGGTTATCCAATTGCTAAAATTGCAGCAAAATTGGCTTTAGGATATCATTTAGATGAATTAAAAAATCAAATTACTAAATCTACATCGGCACTTTTCGAGCCAACATTAGATTATGTAATTGTAAAAATACCACGTTGGAACTTTGATAAATTTGAAGGTTCAGATAGAACTTTAGGACTTCAAATGAAATCTGTAGGTGAGGTTATGGGTATCGGGCGTTCTTTTCAAGAAGCTTTACACAAAGCAACACAATCTCTAGAAATTAAGAGAAATGGTTTAGGTGCCGATGGTAAAGAAAACAAAAACTACGAACAAATAATTGAAAAATTAACTTATGCTTCGTGGGATCGTGTTTTTATTATTTATGATGCTATCGAAATGGGAATTCCGCTAAGCAGAATTCACGAAATCACCAAAATTGATATGTGGTTCTTAAAGCAATATGAGGAACTTCATATGATTAAGAACGAAATTTCTACCTTCAAAATAGATACCATTCAAAAGGATTTATTATTAGAGGCTAAACAAAAAGGATATGGTGATCGCCAAATAGCGCACATGTTGGGCTGTTTAGAAAGTCAAGTATATAATAAACGTGAAGAACTTGGTATAAACCGTGTGTACAAATTAGTAGATACATGTGCGGCTGAGTTTGAAGCAAAAACTCCTTATTACTATTCAACTTTTGAAAGTGATATGGAAACTGCAGACGGTAATCGTTATGCAGATAACGAAAGTGTTGTTACAGATAAGAAAAAAGTAATTGTTTTAGGATCTGGACCAAACAGAATTGGTCAAGGTATCGAGTTTGATTACTGTTGTGTGCATGGTGTTTTAGCCGCAGCTGAGTGTGGTTACGAAACCATCATGATTAACTGTAACCCAGAAACGGTTTCTACCGATTTTGATACAGCTGATAAATTATACTTCGAGCCTGTATTCTGGGAACATATTTACGACATTATTAAGCATGAAAAACCAGAAGGTGTAATTGTTCAGTTAGGTGGTCAAACCGCATTAAAACTAGCCGAAAAATTAACTAAATATGGTGTTAAGATATTAGGAACAAGTTTTGAAGCTTTAGATTTAGCTGAAGATCGCGGACTGTTCTCAAACATGCTTAAAGAAAATAATATTCCTTATCCAGAATTCGATATCGCAACAACAGCTGATGAAGCTGCTGCTATTGCAGATGTTTTAGACTTCCCAATATTAGTACGTCCATCGTACGTTCTTGGTGGTCAAGGTATGAAAATTGTAATTAATAAGGAAGAGTTAGAAAAGCACGTTGTAGATTTATTAAGCAGAATGCCAGGTAACCAATTACTTCTAGATCATTATTTAGATGGTGCTATCGAGGCTGAAGCTGATGCTATTTGCGATGGAGAAGATGTGTACATCATCGGAATCATGGAGCATATTGAACCTTGCGGAATTCACTCTGGAGATAGTAACTCATTACTACCACCTTTTAACTTAGGTGATTTAGTGATGGAGCAAATAAAGGATCACACTAAAAAAATTGCTTTAGCACTTAATACAGTTGGGTTAATCAATATCCAATTTGCTATTAAAGATGATACGGTTTATATTATTGAGGCCAACCCGAGAGCTTCTAGAACAGTACCATTTATTGCAAAAGCATACGGAGAGCCTTATGTAAATTATGCAACTAAAGTAATGCTAGGCGAAAAGAAAGTTAAAGACTTTAATTTCAACCCTAAATTAGAAGGTTACGCTATTAAGCAACCAGTATTCTCTTTTGATAAGTTCCATAATGTAAATAAGAAACTAGGACCAGAAATGAAGAGTACGGGAGAAAGTATCTTATTTATCGATAGTTTAAAAGATGATGCTTTTTATGATTTATATTCAAGACGTAAAATGTACTTAAGTAAATAATATCAAGTCAATTTATATTAAAAACCTCGCAATTATGCGGGGTTTTTTGTTTTTAAACCTATTCTAGTTGGTTGTAATTTCATTAACTTCGTTTGTAACTAATAGCCCTCCTAAAAATAAAGTAAGTCTACATGAACAGAGAAGACATGATGTATAAGTTAAGGACCGATTCTAAAACTTACGATTTTATAATTATAGGCGGTGGAGCAACCGGAATAGGGATTGCTTTAGAGGCTTCAGCACGAGGTTACTCGGTAGTGTTATTAGAAAAATCAGATTTTACAAAATCAACATCAAGTAAAGCCACCAAGTTAATGCATGGCGGCGTAAGATATTTGGAGCAAGGTGATATTGCTTTAGTGCGAGAAGCAGTTGTGGAGCGTGGGTTAATGTTGCGTAATGCACCTCATGTCGTAAAAATTCAATCGTTTATTATTCCAACACACGGCTGGTACGATGAAATTTTATACACCATTGGTTTAACGGTTTACGATTTATTAGCAGGTAAACTGAGTTTAGGCCGATCTAAACATATTTCAAAGTCAGAAACCTTAGAACGTATTTCTTTAATTAATCCGAAGAAAATTTCAGCAGGTGTTGTTTATTACGACGGTCAGTTCGATGATTCGCGATTGGCTATAAATACGCTTCAAAGTGCTTCAGAAATGGGAGCTATTGTTCTTAATTATTGTGCTGTAAATGCTTTGGTTAAAAATGAAAAGGACGATGTAACGGGTGTTAAAGTTCAGGATGAAGAATCTGGAGATGTATTCGAAATAAAAGGTAAACAAGTTGTTAATGCTACCGGTGTTTTTGCAGATGATGTGTTACAAATGGATGCACCAGGTTCTAGAAAAACAATTGCTCCTAGCCAAGGTGTGCATTTAATATTAGATAAATCGTTTTTGCCAGGAAAAGATGCGATTACTATTCCGAAAACAGATGATGGTCGCGTACTCTTTTTAGTGCCTTGGTATAATAAAGTTATTATTGGAACAACAGATACTCCTGTAGAACGCGGAGTTTTGGAACCCATAGCTTTCGACGAGGAGATTGAATTCATTTTAAATACCGCAAGTCGTTATTTAACTAAAGCGCCTAAAAGAAGTGATGTATTAAGTGTCTTCGCTGGTTTACGACCATTGGCGGCCCCTAAACGAGAAGGCAATAAAACAAAAGAGATTTCTAGAAGTCATAAAATTTATACATCAAAATCGGGGCTTTTAACTATGGTTGGTGGTAAATGGACCACTTTTAGAAAAATGGGCGAAGATTTAGTGAATAAAGTAGAGAAAAACCATAAATGGGAACATAAACCTTCAAAAACCAGAGATTTAAAAATACATGGTTATAAGGAAGATGTCAATTTTGATAACCCTTTGTATTTTTACGGAAGTGATGAAGATGCACTTCTTGAGTTATCTAAACAAAACGGATGGGATAAATCTATAAGTACTTCTATGTCTGTAATACAAGCTCAAGTCGTTTGGGCTGTAAGGCATGAAATGGCAAGGAAAGTAGAAGATTTTCTAGCGCGTAGAGTACGTTGCCAATTACTTGATGCTAAAGAAAGTATTAGAATGGCTCCTGAAGTAGCTAAAATAATGGGAGAATTACTCGGAAAAGATGAAGCTTGGGAAACGCAGGAAATAGCAGATTACCAAAAATTGACTTCAAATTACATGCTGTAAAAATAGATTTTTCACTTAGAATATGACGCTACTGTTAAGAAAGAAACTTCTTTCTTCTTTAATGTAAAATAAAAGCTAAACTTCTGTATAAAAGAAGGTTATTGGTATTACTATAGATTACCTTTACCGCAAAATTGTTAAGTTAACAATTTGAACTAAAAAGAGAATATATATTATGAATTCAATATTCACAGATGCTAGCTTTCAGAATATGACGAATGTAGCAAACCGTTATGGAGTAAGCACTAATGCCGTAACAGATTTAACGCAAGCCCTTATGCGAAGTAACGGCACAATGGCACAATTTAATATTTCCGAATTAGGCGGCGGAGGTCAGTGGATGCAAGGTGGCATGACCATGGTAGGCGATATGTTTAACAATCAGCTTAAATCTACGGTAGATGGTCTGTGTGTTGAATTATCTAATTTAATAAATCAAGGTGGTATACAATATAAGCCGTTACCGAAAGTAGAAAACCAAAACGGATTTCAATCTGGATCTGGTAACTGGTGGGGTAATTTAGGTTTTCCTAATTCTACAGGAAGCCAAAACGGAACGAGCTATGCTATTTTTTCTAATATTGGACGTTTAGCGATTCAACAAAACGGAAAAGTAACAGTGTTTGATACTTTAGACAACCAAATTGGAGGTGTAGGGCAACAACAAGGCGGAAATTATTCTGTGACGTTTACAAGTCAATATGGTACGGTAGATTTAAGTACGTTACCAATTGTATCGGGTGAAGATAATAGACCTAAACCAGCACCGGTGAATAATAACATTATTCAAAATCAACCAGAGCCTATATTTGTAGAGCAAGCACCAGTAAACACAAATAATAATAATCACAATAACAATAGCGCTTTAGAGGAAGATATTTTTATGAAAATAGAAAAATTGGCAGATCTAAAAAAGAAAGATATACTTTCGGTTGAAGAGTTTGAAAACAAGAAAGCCGAATTATTAAGTCGATTATAATGAGGTTATTATAATAATTAAAAAAGTTCAATTAACTGAAAGTGTTTTATTCAGTTAATTGAACTTTTTTTATGTCTTGAATTTATAAAAGAAGATATCTTCTTATAAATTTACTTGTACGTTTTGAGTTTTTACAAAATCGATATGTTCTTCAATTTTAAAATCTGAAGAATTAAATCGAGACGATCTTTTTCTAGCTTGATCTTGCCTTACAATACTACGCGCAAAGCGTCTAACGCCTTGTTCTGTATCTAAAATTAAGCCAGGAACTGGTACGTTATTTCCATTTTCATCCTTAGCAACCATTGTAAAATATGATGAGTTACAATGTTTAACTTCTCCTGTTTGAATATTTTCCGATTCTACACGCAAGCCAATAACCATAGAGGTTCTTCCTGTATAATTAACAGAAGCTTTAAGCGTAACTAATTGCCCTACTTCAATAGGGTTTAAGAAATCTACTTTGTTTACAGAAGCCGTTACACAATAGTGTCTAGAGTGTTTAGAAGCGCAGGCAAATGCAATTTGATCCATTAAATATAAAATATGTCCACCATGAATCTTTCCACTAAAATTAGAGTGGGACGGAAGCATTAATTCTGTAATTGAAACTTGAGATTCTTTAGGATGCTTGAACATAAAATTTTAGTCGTTTAGTTTTAAATAATACTGCGAAATATATTCTAAAATAAAAATATATTAAACGTAATCAATAAAGGTATTTAATTTTTAGGAAGTTTTATAAAAATCTACTTTTAAAAAATGATTTTCGTAGCTATCGTTTTGCTAGGCTAATAATATATCAATGCGTTATGCGAAAATAACTAATCTATTTCATCTTCTTGAGCACGTTTAATAATAGCTTCGGGCAATGCCTTTTTTGCTTTAGCCCCCATTTTTTTGAGTTTTTCTACACTTGTAATTATATTTCCTCGGCCATCAACCAGTTTATTCATTGCTGATGAATAATCGGTTTTAGCGGCGTCAATTTTCTTTCCAACGTTGGTTAAATCTTTCACCAAACCTTCAAATTTATCATAAAGTGCTCCAGCTTGTCGTGCAATTTCAATAGCATTTTGTTGTTGTTTTTCATTGTTCCACATGCTGTCAATGGTGCGTAATGTCGCCAATAAGGTCGATGGTGTAACAATAACAATGTTTTTCTCAAAAGCTTTGTTGTAAATAGAATTATCTTCATTAACAACCACAGCAAAAGCAGGTTCTATTGGAATAAAAAGAAGTACAAAATCTGGCGATTCAATATCGTATAAATCTTGATAATTTTTTTCTGAAAGTTGATCTACGTGACGCTTAATCGAATTGACGTGTGCTTTTAAAAACTGCGGCTGATCTTCTAGTTCGGCATTTACAAAACGTTCGTAATCGGTTAAAGACACCTTACTATCAATAATCATTTTTTTACCATCCGGTAGGTTTAAAACCACATCGGGCAACACACGAGATCCGTCTTCTAAGGTAAAACTTTGTTGTACAAAATATTCGCGATCTTTCTCTAATCCCGATTTTTCTAGCACACGCTCCAATACCAATTCGCCCCAGTTTCCTTGCATTTTGCTATCACCTTTTAAGGCGCGTGTAAGGTTGGTAGCTTCTTTAGTCATTTGTTGATTTAAATCTTTCAAGCCTAACAATTGCTCTTTTAAAGCGGAATGCATACTAATACTTTCCTTTTGTGTTAAGTCTACTTTTTGTTCAAAAACCTTAATTTTTTCTTGAAGCGGATTTAAAATATTAGTAATGTTTTCTTTATTCTGAAGTGTGAATTTCTCCGATTTTTCATCTAGTATTTTGGTTGCTAAAATTTCAAAATCTTTACGCAGTTGCTCTTGGCGTTCCTCTAATTCAGCATCGCGCTTAAGGTTTAAGGCCTGTAAGTTTTCAAACTCTGTATTTCTTCTTGCTAATTCAGCATTTAAAAAATCTTTTTCACGACGAATATTTTCACGGTCGTTTTCAATTTTAGAAATTGTTACTTTTTGTTCCTGTTTTTCGGTTGCAGTATGTTGCTTGAAGGCTTCAAATTGTTGCTGTAAATTGCTGTTACGTTCTTCTAAAGTACTTTTTTCGCTCTTACTTTTAAGTTTAGTAAAAAGCATGCCTAAATAACCACCAATAACTGCGGAAATAATAATAGCGAGGATTAAGATGAGACTGTCGTTCATTTAAAAATAGGGTATAGGTTCAAAGATAATTTTTTTAGGTTGAAGATTGAAGTTAAAAAAGAAGCTTCAACTAAAATTTAATTTAGGTTTTTACTTCTTAACCCTAAAACTCCCCGTGTTTTTATCAAAAGCAATTAAATCTTTAGGGAAAAGAGTTTCAAAAACACCTTGTTCTATAAGTTTACAAGGTTGATCGGAAACTACAGTTCCGGCATTCATTACAATTAAAGTATCGCAAAGTTGAATGGCTAAGTCTATTTCGTGAGAAGAAAACAGAATGGTTTTACCTGTTTCTTTAGCGAGTCTTTGAAGTAGTTTTAAAATATAAGCCTTGTGATACATATCGAGATGCGAGGTGGGTTCATCTAGAATAATTAAATCGGTATCTTGGGCTAAGGCGCGAGCAATCATAACTTTTTGAAGTTGACCGTCGCTTAATTCGAAGCATTTTTTATGTTGTAAATCTTCTATATTTGTTTGAAGAATAGCTTGGTTTACAATGTTTTTATCTTGCTCAGATAGATTACCAACCCAATTGGTATAAGGTTGTCTACCTAGCGCAATAAGTTCGAAAACAGATAAGTTTTTAGATGCTATTTTTTCGGTTAAAACTAGACTTAAGACTTTGGCTAAATCTAACGGATTGTAATCTAAAATAGATTTTTCATTAATAAATACAGTTCCAGAAAGAGGTTTTTGCACATGTGTTAAGGTGCGTAAAAGTGTCGATTTCCCGATGCCATTTGCACCAATAAGTCCGATTAATTCTCCTTTTTTTAATTCAACATTAACTTGAGATGCCACAACCGTTTTTGCCTTTTTTGAGGCGTAACCAATAGATAAATCTTCGGTTTTTAAAATGATATGTGGATTTTGCTCTTTCATTATATAATATAGGTTTCCTGCTTTTATCTACTTTTTTTTATGAGATTAAAATACCATACCTCGTTTTCTAACTAGAAGCCAAATAACAACGGGTGCTCCAATTAAAGCGGTAATGGCATTGATCGGTAAGGTGTAATCGCTATTTGGTAATTGAGCAATACTATCGCAAACTAACATAACAATTCCGCCAAGTAAAAATACGGCTGGCAATAATATTTTATGATTTGAGGTGTTAAATATCTGTCGTGTTAAATGCGGTATTGCTAAGCCTATAAAGGCAATTGGCCCAGTAAAAGCGGTGATTGTTCCGGCAAGTAAACTGGTAGCGATTATAATTATTAAACGACTTTTTTTAATATTCAATCCTAAGCTTTTTGCATAGTTTTCTCCTAAAAGTAAGGTGTTAAGCGATTTTATGGAGCATAAACTAGCTAAAATCCCGAGTACATAAATAATTAAAAATATGGTGAGATCGCTCCACGATAAATTTCCTAAACTACCAAAACCCCAAAATACATATTGTTGTAATTGTTCTGCCGATCCAAAATAAGAAAGCACACTAACAATGGCAGCGGTAATACTGGCAAACATTAGGCCAATAATAAGTATGGCCATGGTATCTCGAACTCTAATAGAAAACATTAAAACGGCTAGTAAAACTAAAAAACTACCTAAACTCGCCGCAATTACAATGCCCCATTTGGATACAAATAGTGATGCTAAAACGCCTCCAAACACACCAGAACCTAAAATTACTAAAGCTACGCCTAAACTGGCTCCCGAGCTTATACCGAGAACAAATGGGCCTGCCAAAGGGTTTCTAAATAATGTTTGCATCAATAAGCCAGAAATGCCTAAACCCGAACCTACAATTATGGCGGTTATAGCTTTTGGTAAGCGGTAGTTTAAAATAATATGTTGCCAACTTTGTTGTTCTACATTGCTGTTTAGTAAACTATTAAAAACTGCTTTTAATGGTATGGAAACAGAGCCTAAACTAATATTCACGAAAAAGCACAACACTAAAGTTAGTGCCAATGCTAGAAATGAATAGGTATAGGTTTTGTTCATTATTTGTGTTTAATAACTGTGTAAAATATGGTTTATTCTAAGGGTTTAAAGAAAAAAAGATTGTAGTCTGTTAATAGTTCTGGGTGACAAATTTTTATCAAATCTTTCAATACTAAATCTGGACGACTCATACCTAATTCAAAATACAAAACGCCTCCTGTGGCGCCAGTTGTATTGTTTGTAGTGTAAATGTTTTTGTTTTTAAAAGCTTTAAATTCGGCATTGTGAGTGCTTGCATTTTTTAGTTTTTCTAGACTAGAATAATTGGATGGGCTTAACCAAATATCGGCATCTTGAGCTTTCATAAAAACAGATTCAAAATTAAGTTGTAAACTTCCTGTGCCTTTAGAATCGTTCCATAAATAATCGGTATTAGCATCTCTTAGTAATTGCGCTTCTGTACTTGTTCCGTTAGGTAAATACCATATGTCATTATGCATGGCGCCACTTAAAATAGTAGGTCTGTTTTTTACATTTTTAGCTAGTTTTTTAGCATTTAAGTATTCGGTTTCAATGCGGTTAAAAATAGAATCCGCTTCTTTTTCTTTGTTGTAAAGTACTCCAAAAAACTTAATCCATTCGGCTTTTGCAAGTGGCGACTCTTCCACCCAATCTCCATTAAAAATTACGGGGATTCCTGCGCGCGCAATAAGGTCTAAAGAGCGATTATTACCATCGATACCGAAACCAACCACTAAATCGGGGTTTAATTCTAAAAGCACTTCGGTGTTTATGCCTTCATTTTTGCCAAGTTCTCTAATGGAACCATTATCAACTCTAGATCTTATTTTTTCCGAAGAAATATATTTTGTGCCAGGGAAACCTACCAAAGTTTGTTCTACGCCTAAAAGTTCTAAAGCCGGAAGGTGTGTGGTAGATGTTACCACAATTTTTTTAATGGGTAAGGAAATTGTGTTATCCGCTTGTCTGTCATCACCATAATTTGCTAAAACGTATTTAAAAGTAGTTTCGGCATTTGGCCATGGAGATTTTATTTCTAAAGTTTTGTACATGCCTAGATCTTTTATTGAGAAGCCTTTGGCGTATTTTAATTTCACTTCTTTTGCTACAAAAGCTTCTTTAGTACTTTCTTTCTTTTTTTTACAAGAAAAAAAGCCGATTAGAATAAAAAATAAAATAGACGATACGTACTTTTTTTGTAACAATAGTGACATTGATATGAGGTGGTTTTTTTAACTTTAGATAAAATTTCTATTATGAGAAACGGTTCAAATTTAACAATATATATAGTAGGAGGAATTATAATACTGCATTTTTTAATTGGTTTTATTTACCTTGTTTATAAATTGAACAAGAAAAAGTGAATTTCATTAGTCTGCATTTAAAAAAGAATCTACTTTTGCAGAGAATTTTGGTTTCATTCAGTACGTGCTGAATGAATTAAAAGGGAATCTAGTTAAAATCTAGGACTGTTCCCGCAACTGTAAGTTTTTATCGAAATATTTTCGGTACTTCTTTAGAAGGTGTTATTAACTTCAAAACCACTGGTATTAACTGGGAAGGTAAGATAACATAAAATAAGTCAGGAGACCTGCCATTTTCATCATCTAAAACAACTCTCGGGTAAAGAGTTTTAAAGATTTATGAAACAGATTTTTACATTTTTAATTTTAGGTTTAGGCGTTTGTAGCGGTGTGCAAGCACAGGTTGATGCTGTTCAAAAACTAGATGCTGTAATTTTAAGTGATAGTAAATTAAAAAACTATGCTGCTGGTATAAAAATTGAAAAACTTACCGATTCTGTTTTAAGCAATAATGCTACATCTTTAACCAATTTATTGGCTTTTAACTCTAATATTTATTTTAAAGAAAATGGTGCCGGTATGGTGTCGTCGCCTTCTTTTAGAGGTACAACAGCGTCGCAAACAGCCGTAATTTGGAATGGAATTAATATTAATTCACAATTAAACGGCCAAACGGACTTTAATACCGTAAATACTTCAAATTATAGTTCTATAGATATTAGAAGTGGTGGTGGTAGCGTGCAATATGGCAGTGGTTCTATTGGTGGTAGCATTCATTTAAATAATGATTTAAAATTTAGTAATCATGCTGAAACTCGCATAAAAACGGGTTATGGTAGTTTTAATTCTAAAAATTTAGGTATTAATTCTTCCTTTGGAAGTGAAGCTTGGACGGCAAATATTGGAGTAGATTATGTAGACTCTGATAACGACTATAAATACCTTGGTACCGATAGTGTAAATGAAAACGGTGAGTTCCATAATTTAAATATGAATGTGAATTTGGGTGTTTTTATTTCCGATAAGGATATTTTAAAACTATACCACCAAAGTTATATTGGCGAGCGTAATTTTTCTGGCACTCTAGTTGGGCCTTCTCGTAGTAAATATGAGGACGAAAACTTTAGATCTATGTTGGAATGGTCGAGAATTATTGGTAAATTTAGTTCACGATTAAAAGTGGTTCATTTACACGAAATGTTTAAATATTTCGAGAACAAGGATAAAGATAATTATAGTTTAGGAAAAGTAAATACATTATTAATTAATCATAGTTTTAATGTGAGTTTTAATGAGAAACTTCAATTTAAAACCATATTAGAATATTCAAATTCAAAAGGAAACGGAGATAGTTTTAAGGAACCGGTAAGAAACGTATTTTCTACAACAGCGTTGCTTAATCACAAACCTAATAACTCGATAAGTTATGGCGTTAACCTAAGACAAGATTTTACAACAGGAGGTGAGAGACCCTTTGTATTTTCAGTTGATGCTGGTTTTGATTTATTTGAACATTATCAGATTCAAATAAACGGTTCTAAAAACTACCGTATTCCTACTTTTAACGATTTGTATTGGCAACCAGGCGGAAATTTAGATCTGGTTCCAGAATCGTCTTACCAAATAGATTTAGGGCAAAACTTTAATTACCCTAATTTTAATGTAAAACTTAATGGTTATTATATCAATACTGAAGATATGATACAGTGGCAACCAAACAGTACTGGCCTATGGTCGCCTATAAATATTGGAGAAGTAGCAAGTTATGGTGCCGAAGTAGAGGTGAAATCACATTACAACATTAATGAGCATCAATTTAATGTCTCTGGGCATTACTCTTACACTGTTTCTGAAGATTTAGAAACCAATAAACAACTTATTTATGTGCCGTTTCATAAAGGGAATCTAGCCTTGGCCTACAATTATAAGGCTGTTACAGTGTTTTATCAGCACATGTTTAATGGAGATGTTTTTACTACAGCAGATAATCTAGAAGGACGTTTTACTTCTTTAAACGGTTATGATGTGGGGAATATAGGGTGTAATTACACTTTTTTTAAGAACACAAAAAACGAACTAGAAACAGGGATTACTCTGAAAAATATATTTAATGAAGTTTACGAAAACGTAGCTTTTAGGCCTATGCCGAATAGAAATTTTAATATTCAAATCAACTATAAATTCTAATAAATCAAAAATGAAGAAAATTATTTTATCACTTTTATCAGTATCACTTTTTGTCTTTTCATGTTCTAATGACGATGATGGCGATGTGCAATTACCATTAGGAGACTATGATAATGGTATTTTAGTTAGTTCGGAAGGCGGACCAGCATCTGTATCTTATATTTCAGATAATTACATGACTGTAGAGAATGAAATTTATTACAATGTAAATTCAGAAAATTTAGGTGTGTATTTACAATCTATTGGTTTTAACGGCGATTTAGCTTATATAATTTCTGATAATGCTAACACAATTACTGTAGTAAATAGATATACGTTTGTAAAACAAGCTGAAATTTCAACAGGTTTAGTAACTCCAAGATACATTACTTTTTTAAACGGTAAAGGGTATGTAACAAACTGGGGAGACGGTACGGATACTACAGATGATTTTATTGCTGAAATCGATTTAACTACAAACACTGTAACAAGTACTATTGCAATAGGTGAAGGTCCAGAACAAATATTAGCTAAAGGTGATAATTTATATATATCGCACAAAGGGGGGCGTAACATTAATAACATTATTTCTGTAATTGATACTACAGATGATAGTATTGAAACTATAATAGTTAATGATGCTCCAGATGAAATAGCTTTTGATTCTAACGGAAACTTAGTTGTTTTATGTAGTGGTGATACTAGATATTGGGTAGCTGATTATGTAGAAACAGCGGCCTCTATAACACGAATCAATACATCTACAGATACTGTTATTGAAACTCTTGAGTTTGCAGCAGGTTTACACCCAAGCCAAATGGCACATGATGATGACGAGGTTTATTATTCTATGAGTAATAAAATATACGAGTTGGATGATGATGAGTCAACTTTACCAACAACATCTATTTTGGAAATTGCTGATATTTATCTTTACGGACTATCTGTTGATGATGATAAAATTTATGTAACAAATGCAAGTTTTACAGCACAAAGTGAGTTGTTAATTTACGATTTAGATAGCGCTACTTTACTTGAGACTTTTAATGTTGGTCTTGGTGCGTCGAAAATTTACTTTAACTAATATCTAAACTTTTACTAGTCCTGATGCACCCTAATGTATCAGGGCATTTTTAGAAAAACAACAATAACATATTAAGAACAGTTGCACTTTGTGACTGTTTTTTTTACACCTAATTTAAAAAATTATGAAGCAAAATTCCCTCAACTTATTACTTTTTGTACTATTTAGCTTATCTGTTAATGCACAATCTTACGCACCAAAAGCAGGTGCTGATGGCTCAACAGCTATTCATCGTGACTCTGAAGATCTAGTAGCTTGGGCTACAGGTGCAGAAGTGGTTCGCGGACCTCAAAATATTGCAAACCCAACAGGGCCGTTGGCAACTGTTGGAGAGGCAGATAATGCCATTGGAAAGTCTAATGGTGTGATAGTGAGTCTTGGTGATGGAGGAACTGCGGTTTTAACTTTTGAAAAACCTATAGTTAATAATGTGGGGTTCGATTTTGCTATTTTTGAAAATAGCTTTAGTGATACTTTTTTAGAATTAGCTTTTGTTGAGGTAAGTTCTAATGGAACAGATTACTTTAGATTTCCATCGCATAGTCAAACCCAAACAGATACTCAAGTTGGAGGTTTTGGAAGCATAGACCCAACTTACATTAATAATTTAGCAGGCAAATATAGAGCGAGTTACGGCACTCCTTTCGATTTAGATGATATTACAGATAATGTTTTATTGAACAAAAATGCTATTACTCACGTAAAGCTTATTGATGTTATTGGCACTATTGATCCTGCGTATGCATCATACGATAGTTATGGAAATATAGTTAACGATCCTTACGCGACACCTTTTCCTTCTTCTGGTTTCGATTTAGATGCTATTGGTGTGTTAAAGCAAGTTACGCTAGGCTTAAATGATAAAACGAGAACAAATGCTTTAGGATTGTATCCTAACCCTGCAACGTCTCAATTATATGTTTCTAAATCTGGAACTGTTACTATCTATTCGGTTACTGGTAAATTAGTACTTAAGCAATTGGTGAGTAATAAAGCAACGCCTATAAGTGTTACTCGATTAAATTCAGGTGTATATATTGTGAAGTTAACCACAACGGAAGGTGTACTTACACAGAAATTAATAAAGAACTAAATAGAATACGTATTGTATTTTTATAAAAAGAAATGCCACCTGTTATGGTGGCATTTTTTATGTTGTTAGGTTTGGTACTAAATCACAATACCAAACGCCATATTTATCTGCAGAACAGACTGTGTTGTTATCGGTTTTAGGTATATCATATTCGCGATATACTTTTTCGCCTATAGTGAAAGGTATCGGGTTTTCAAAAATAGGGCCGTCGAAACAAAAAGTATGGAATTCCCCGTTTTCCCCGCAAGGATCAACACCTTCTGGTAGATTAGCTATAAAATTTTCATCTATAATTGTACCTACAAAATCGGCATCGAAATATTTAGAATTAGCACAAACTATAATAGTTTTAAAACCTAAATTTAAAAACTCGGTAAGGAGTGTTTTAGTATCTTTTTTCCAAATAGGAAATACTGTTTTAATGTTGTGCTTGGCTAAATTGTTTTCTCTATAAGTACGCAAATCTTCTAAGAAAATATCACCAAAAGCACTGTGTGTAAAACCATCGGCTTTGAGTTGCGATACGGTTTTAAGCATAACATCCTCATAAATTTCCATGCTAGGCATTTCGGGTAGCTCTATAAGGCTCGCTTTAATGTTTAAGGCTTTGGTTTGGGCTAATAGTAAATCTGTTCTAAGCCCATGCATAGATACTCTATTGTAGTGGCTGTTTACGGTTGTTACTAACTGCTCTACAGAATAATCTTGATTTTTTTGTAAATAATAAAGAGCTAAGGCAGAATCTTTGCCCGAGCTCCAATTAAAATACGTTTTATGTTTTTGCATTAACGAGAAATAAAATCGCTATTAATATACATTTCGTTTTCGAATTTGTTACCTGTTAAAGGTGTTTTTAAAAGTTTAAAGTCTCCTTGTTTGGTAACAGTACTTCGTCCGCTAATACCTCTAATATCATCTAAAGCCGTTTTTAAAATCGCTTCGTTTTCGTCACCAAATGGTAAGGTAACATTCCAATAATCAGATTCTTTAATTTCAGCTAGGTTAGGTATAAAACCATCAGCATAATCACTGTCTCCATTTTTATTATAAATTTGAAATACAATAGGTTGTAGAGCGTTTAAATGCGAAGAGTTTGCTGTGCTTTGATTTAAGTAATCAGAGGAAGGAGAATCGTATAAAGTAATAGATCCTACGTTTTTTCCATAAGTTGTAGTACCAATAAGTTTTACTGGCATGTATGGAGCTAGTCCATTAATAATCATTTCACTAGCCGATGCTGTGTTACCGGAAGTTAAAATATAGACTTGGTTTAAAGTGCTCAGACGGTTAATGGTTTGTGTACCAGTTCTTTCACTATCGCTGTTGTATACGTTTAAAGTGTTTGCAAAGTTGTAATAATTGTTTTCGTCTTGTTGTTTGCTGTTAAAAATTAACTCAGCAAAACGTTCTGTATTGGCGTTAGCATAAATCATACTAGCTAGGTAAACAGATGTTTCTACAGATCCGCCACCGTTAAGTCTTAAATCTAATACAAGCTCGCTAATGTTTTGGTCTTTAAAAAAGCCAAACGCGTCGTTTAACTCGTCGTTGTATGATGATCTAAAGGCGTTATACACTAAATAACCAACTTTTTTTCCATCGATATCTGAAAAGACTTTGGTTAAATACACCGGGTTTTCTGAGATTACAGCAGATGAAATTGTTTTATCTTCTATAGCTGTTAAAGTACCAGCATTTTCCGAAACGAAAGATAACGTAACATCATCTTGATATAGGCCATTTATGGCTGTATTGTAAGTTGTAGTTGTTAGAACCGTACCGTTAATAGCGTTTATAATATCGCCACGATTAATATTGGCTGCGCTAGCAGGAGAGTCGTCGGCTACGTGGCGTACATATATAATAACATCACCTTCGGTATTTATTTGAACACCTTGAAAGCGTAAACCGAAAGATTTACTAATACCTTGAAAGGCTTGTTCTTGTTCGATATAATCTTCTATAAACCAAGAAAAACGATCGACTACATCGGTTTGGTAAATAAGACTGTTAAATAAGTTTTCTGGAGAAGAATATTGATTTAAATAGGCTTGGTAAGTGCTATTATCATCAGCTTTAGAGTCGGCTAAATCAGGTACAAGGTCTTGCCAGTTGTACCAAGAGTTCATGGCTTTCCATACAAAGTCGTTTATTTCTTCGGTTTTCTCGGTTTCTGAGACAATAATATCGTCTTCATCTTTAAAGCAACTTGTTACTGCTAAGGATATTAAGGTAATAAGGAAAAGGTTTTTTATATTTTTCATGTTAATTTTTTTAGTAGAGCACGATATTTAAAACTCTAAATTTAGGTACATTATTGTGTAATAAAAAATATTGTTATGGTTTAAAAATCAAACATTATGCCGCGTTTAACGATATTGTTTTTAGTTTAGACTGTTTTTGGAGGCAGACCTTACGTAAGGGATAGCAGTGGAAAGCCCACAGTAAGCCCGATGAGAATCGGGATTACGAGGACTTGGAGCGTATAGCCCGACCCTTTGTAGCTTTTGCGGAAAAGGGATACGCCCAAATTATTTTAAAGTTTTTTTTTATTTGATGTAACAAATGAGAAATGTAGTCGTCGTAACTTAAATAGCCGTAACCAAGCTGTTTTAATAAAACCAATTCAAAATGACTCAAACGGAGTTTTTAAATGTTGTAATGCCTTTTAAGGATAAAGTGTTTCGGTTAGCGAAACGCTTACTAGTTTCGACGGAAGAAGCCGAAGATGCGACCCAAGAGGTTTTAATTAAGTTGTGGAACAATAAGAAAAAGATTGCTGAGTATAAAAACGTGGAGGCTTTTTCGATGACGATGACTAAGAATTTTTGTTTCGATAAGTTGAAATCGAAACAGGCGCAGAATCTTAAAATTGTTCATACAAATTACGAGGATAAACAAACGGCTTTACACAAGCAAGTTGAATTAAATGATAGCGTTAACTGGGTGTCGAAAATTATTGAAGATTTACCCGAGTTGCAGAAAACAATAATTCAGCTACGAGATATAGAAGAGTACGATTTAGATGAGATTTCGAAAATGTTGGATATGAATAATACAGCAGTACGCGTAAACTTATCGAGAGCAAGAAAAGCAATAAGAGAAAAACTGACTAATACACATAATTATGGTATTAAATAATATAGAAAATTTACTAGAAAAATACGAGAATGGCGAAACAAGCCTAAAGGAAGAGCAGCTGTTAAAAAACTATTTTGCAGGAGACAATGTTGCACCCCATTTAGAAATGTATAAACCCATGTTTGGCTATTTTTTGGTAAGCAAGCAGGAGCAATTTAATAAGGATATCCCTTTTGAAACAGAAACTAAGGCAACCAAGCGTAATTTTAATTACAAATGGCTTTCGGTAGCTGCAGTAGCGGTTTTAATGATTGGGTTTTACTTTGGAAGTGGTTCGTTAAACAATGATGACCTAGGAACTTATGAAGATCCGGAAGTGGCTTTAATGGAATTAACAAAATCGTTAGAAATGATTTCGCAAAATTTTAATAAAGGTGTGTCTACAGTAAATTATTTAGACGAATTGGAAAAAGGTAAAGCAACCCTTGGATATCTAAACGAAATTGATAATGCTACAGGATTAATTTTTAAAAACTAATTGAGAAAAAATGAACAATTCAAATAAATTAAAATCAAATACAATGAGAAATAGATTAATAGTATTCGTAATGGCCGTGATGTTATTGCCCTTAACAGGTATGGCGCAAAAAGATGTTTTTGAGAAATATAGTGACAACTCGGATGTGACGTATGTATCAATAAAACCAAAAATGTTTCAAATGATTGCCAAAATGGGAATTAATGTGGAAGATGAAGAAGCTAAGGCTTATATGGATATGGTAAAAAGCATTACAAGTTTTAAAACCATGATTACCGATAATAAGGTAATAGCAGCAGATCTTGCTAAATGGGTAAAATCGCGCTCTAGTGCTTTAGAAGAATTAATGGAAGTGAAAGACGATGGTACTAACGTGAATTTTTACGTAAAAGAAGGTAAGGATGCCGACCACGTTAAGGAGCTTTTAATTTTTGTAAACGGCGTTGATAAGTTTATGGAAGAAGGTATTGAAGTAGGAGGAAAGGAACGTAAAATTGAAACTGTTGTTGTATCGCTAACGGGTGATATTGACTTAAATGAAATTTCTAAACTTACCGATAAAATGAATATTCCAGGAGGAAAGCATTTAGATAAGAACAAATAGTTTAATACTGTTTAACAGCTATTTTAATTAAATATAAAAATAATTTCATCAATCAAATTAATACCATCAATTATGAAACGAGCCATTAATCACTTGTTATTAGGTCTTTTTGCTACAGTTATGTTAGTTAGCTGTAGCAGCGGGCCAACTTTACAAACTTATTTTGTAGACCACCAAGAGGCGCCAAATTTTATTTCGCAAGATTTACCAATTTCTATGTTGAAAGTAGATAAATCTAGTTTTACCGAAGAGCAAAATGAAGCTTTTAACTCTGTAACCCGTTTAAACTTTATTGGCTATAAGGCTAATGAAAGTAATACAGAAGATATAAAAGTAGAAATAGCTGCGGTTAAAAAAATTCTAAAGGATGAGAAATACAACGAACTTATTGAGTTTAGTGATAAAGGCAATAAGATTGCTGTAAAATATATAGGCACTGATGATGAGGCAGATGAGATTATTATTTTCGGAAGCTCTAAAGAATATGGTTTTGGTGTTGTACGTGTTTTAGGTAGCGACATGAATCCATCAAAAATGGGAACTCTGGTTGGCGCATTAAAAGGTGCCAATTTTGATAAAGACCAACTTAAAGATATTCAAAACTTTTTTAAATGATTTAACTCGTAATCATTACAGTTAAATGTTAATGTAAAAAGGGACACTTTTGCCGAAGTGTCCCTTTTTTTTATGAGTGTATTTTAACTATTTTAAATTCTGTTTGGTATAAATAATATTATACAAAATGGTTAAAAACAAAACAGATATTACGGTTAAAACAATATAATTATCGAGAACCTGTAAAACACCCGTGCAAAAAATAACCGCTACAAGAACGCCACAGAGTATTAAAGAAGTTTTATCATTAAACATATTATATACCAGTATAGTTGCTAGGTGTAATTTGTTTTAATTCGGTTTTAATAGTGTCCGAAACGTCTAAAGTATCAATGAAATTAGAAATAGAAGCTTGGTTTATTTTGTCATTAGTTCGGGTTAAACCTTTTAACGCTTCATAAGGATTTGGGTATGCCTCACGACGTAATATCGTTTGGATAGCCTCGGCAACAACTGCCCAGTTGTTTTCTAAATCTTGAGCAAATTTATCTTCATTTAAAAGTAATTTATCTAAACCTTTTACGGTAGATTTAAAAGCAATTAAGGTATGTCCGAAAGGCACCCCAACATTACGTAAAACCGTACTATCTGTTAAATCACGTTGTAATCTTGAAACTGGTAATTTAGCCGAAAGATGCTCAAAAATAGCATTTGCAATTCCTAAGTTTCCTTCAGAGTTTTCAAAATCGATAGGGTTTACTTTATGCGGCATAGCAGAACTTCCTACTTCACCTGCTTTAATTTTTTGTTTAAAATAATCTGTAGAAACGTAAGTCCAGATATCGCGATCTAAATCTAAGATAATGGTGTTTATACGCTTTAAGGTATCAAACAAAGCCGCCATATGGTCGTAATGCTCAATTTGTGTTGTAGGGAACGAGTGGTGTAACCCTAATTTTTCCTGAACAAATGTGCTTCCAAAAGCTTTCCAATCAATATTTGGGTAAGCGACGTGGTGTGCATTAAAATTACCCGTTGCACCACCAAATTTGGCTGCGCTTGGTATATCATTCAATAAATTAAATTGCTCTTGTAAACGTACAACAAACACTTCAATTTCTTTACCTAAACGAGTAGGAGAAGCTGGTTGCCCGTGCGTTCTCGCTAACATTGGTATGTGTGCCCAATCTTTAGATAATGTTTTTAGTTTTTCTAAAACCACAAAATACTCAGGTACATAAACATCGTTCATCGCTTCCTTAATACTTAAAGGAATTGCTGTGTTGTTTATATCTTGAGAGGTTAACCCAAAATGGATAAACTCTTTGTATGCAGAAAGGTTTAAAGCATCAAATTTTTCTTTTATAAAATATTCAACCGCTTTAACATCGTGGTTGGTTACACTTTCAATTTTTTTGATGGCAAGTGCATCTTCCGAAGAAAAATTCTTGTAAATACCTCTTAAATCATCAAAAACACCTTTGTCAACAGATTCTAATTGAGGTAAAGGAATTTCGCAAAGTGCAATGAAATATTCAATTTCTACTAAAACACGATATTTAATGAGAGCTTCTTCCGAAAAATAAGGTGCTAATTCATTTACTTTACTTCTATAACGACCATCGATTGGTGATATGGCGTTTAATGCTGATAATGACATAGTTTATTTGATTTTTTTGAAGCTGTAAAGATAGTTTTTTTCGTTGGAAGTCCGAAGTCGGATGCTTGAAGATTTAACGGTTTTTAAATTTATTTTTTCTTCATTTTTTTTAGAATAATTCGTGCTCGTGCTTTAAATGCAGCACTTTGAGTTGGATAATCACGATCTAAAATTATTTTTAATTCTGAATGAATCCAATCAAAATCTTTTCCAAATAAAAACAGCGCAACCATGCTATAGGCTTTAGCTGCAACTTTTTCATCATTAATCATATAATCAAAACAGGTTTCAATAATACGTTCTTGTTGTGTTTTTGTTAAAGTTGTTTTTATCAGGTTATCTTCTTTTGAATAATAATGCTGTGCTAAAATTTGACATATTTTGGCCACAGGGCGCACTGCAGGATCTAAATGCACTTTGTTTATACCTTGGGTAAAAGGTTCTAAATAAGGTGCTATAGTAGCGGTATTTTCGGTACACATAAACTCTAAAACCCAAGCTGCTCTTGGCGATAGTTTATCGTCTACCATAAAAAGAAGATCCAGTAACTTCGGGATTAATGCGGGATTATTAATCACCATTTTAGAATAAAACAAGCGCTTTTCTCTAGAATGGTTCACGTAATTTAATTCGTTGTACAGTTGCTCGGTAGTCAAATGGATTGCTTATTTTTATGCTTTAAATTTAATTAAAATGAAGATAGTAAAAAAAGTATTGTTGTTTTTATTAGTGGCCTTTGTGATCGGTCAATTTTTTGGTCCAGACAAAAATGAAGGTGATTTAGCTTCGGTAGATGCTTTTTTAGCTGAAACAAATCCGCCAGAAGATGTAAAACTCATTTTAAAAGAAACCTGTTACGATTGCCATAGTGATGTTACCCGATATCCTTGGTACAATAATATAACTCCCGTTAACTTTTGGTTAGCCCACCATGTAGAAGAAGGTAAAGAAGAACTTAATTTTTCTAATTGGGTTGGTAATTCAGTAAAAAGAAAAGACCATAAGTTTGAAGAAATTATAGAAATGGTAGAGGAGAAGGAAATGCCTTTAGAATCTTACACTATTACACATTCTGAAGCTAAACTTAGCGATGCGCAAATACAAGCTGTTGTAGATTGGGCGCAGTTGGTGCGTATTAAATACGGAATGGAAGCCAAGCCTGAGTAGGTTTAGTCACAGTCATATTATCGGTTGCATTAGAATAGGAGAGCAGTTATTACGGTTTAATATCATATAATTTAAGTGAATAAAAAAGTATTAATTATCGGATTTGTTTGGCCAGAGCCTAAAAGTTCTGCTGCAGGTAGCCGAATGATGCAGTTAATTGAAACCTTTAAAAGTCAAGATTACAACATCACGTTTGCGAGTCCGTGTGCAAAAAGCGATAATGCTTTTAATTTAGAAAGTATAGGTGTTTTACAAACGGCTATCGAATTGAATAATTCTAGTTTCGATACGTTTATAAAAGATTTTAACCCAGATTTTGTGCTTTTCGATCGTTTTATGATGGAAGAACAATTTGGCTGGCGTGTTACCGAAAACTGCCCAAATGCTATAAAGATTTTAGATACTGAAGATTTACATAGTTTACGTAAAGGTCGCCATCAGGCATTTAAAGATAATATTTTGTTCGATAAAAGCTATTTGTTTAACGATACAGCAAAACGAGAAATAGCAAGTATTCACCGTTGCGATTTAACCTTAATTATTTCGGAAGCGGAAATGGATATTTTAAAAAACGACTTTAAAGTAGATGAGGAGTTGTTACTTTATTTACCGTTTATGTTAGATCAAATTTCTGAGGATGCCATTACTAAGCTTCCTAAGTTTGAAACCAGACAGCATTTTATAACCATTGGTAATTTTCTGCATGAACCTAATTATAATGCAGTACTTTATCTAAAAGATACTATTTGGCCATTAATTAGAAAACAATTACCGCAAGCGGAATTACATATCTATGGTGCTTATGCGTCTCAAAAAGTAACACAGTTAAACAACGAGAAGCAAGGTTTTATAATAAAAGGTTTTGCCGAAGATGTGCATACGGTTATGCAAGAGGCTAAAGTGTGTTTGGCGCCAATTCGGTTTGGTGCAGGTTTAAAAGGTAAATTAATAGATGCCATGCAAAATGGTACACCTATGGTAACGTCTACTATTGGAGCAGAAGGTATGTTTGGCGATTTTGAACCTAATGGGTTTATTGAAGATGATGCCAATAGTTTTGCGAACCAAGCCATCGCATTATGCCAAAACGAAGTGCTTTGGAGTAAAATGCAGAAGAACGGATTTGCTATAATAAACAATCGATTCAATTCGCAAAAACATAAAAAGATGTTCTTATCGCGAATTGAATCGATTGTAGATGATTTAAATATACATCGACAAAATAATTTTATGGGTCAAATGCTACATCATCATAGCATGCAGAGCACCAAATTTATGAGCCGATGGATTGAAGAGAAGAATAAAGCCTAAGCTTCTACTTCACTTTTCTTAATTTTTCTGTAGGTAAATGAGTTAAAGATGTTTCGTTTACCAAAACGTGTTTGTTTATCAGATTGTGAAAATTTGATATACAATGCTTTGTTTACACCAAAGAACTCATAAGTATTTCCGTCTAAAAAAGTAACTTCTAGAAGTAACCCTTTATGTTGCCAATCCATTATAGGTGTAGCAATAGTCGCATTAAATTCATCTAAATTAGCTGCTTTTGTTTCAGGAGCAATACTAACTAAAAAGTGGTAAGCGTCAATAATTTGTCTGCTTTTTAATTCAGCTTCAATAGCTTTTTCATCTCCAGCCTGAAATTTATCAGGGTGCCATTCTTTTACTAAGTTTCTGTAAGAAGATTTTAGAGCTTTTAAACTCATATCTTGTTCGGCACCAAATAATTTCTTGTATTCATTAATACGTTTCATAAATCGTAATTCTAAATTTTGCGCGAAGATAGTCTTTTATATCAGTTTGCGAATTTGTAACGGAACTATTTCTTATATAAATTGCTGAAACGATGATTAATGAAGTAAAAATCCGATGAAAATCAAGGCTGTTTTAATATGTTGGTCAATTTTAAAACACCAACGGTAGCTGGTTCTGCAATTACAGTAATGTTTTTAGAGCTCACCATATTGGGTTTCGGGTCTATAAAATAGGTGTCGGTGTTTTCTGGAGTATAATGCATTAAGCTAGCCGCAGGATACACTTGCATAGAAGTACCAATAATAATTAGAACATCGGCAGTTTCACAAATTTTAATGGCTTTATCCATCATCGGGACATCTTCGCCAAACCATACAATATGCGGACGCATTTGATAACCTTGCTTGCATAAATCACCGAGGTTGAGGTCGGTTTTCCATGTTTTTATATCGGTTTCATCAAAGGTGCTTCTCGCTTTCAGTAATTCGCCGTGTAAATGGGTTACGTCTGTACTGCCGGCGCGTTCGTGCAAATCGTCTACATTTTGGGTAATAATGCTTACCTTAAAATCTTTTTCAAGCTCTGCTAACCCAATGTGTGCTTTATTAGGCGTTACGGTATTTAGCTGTGCACGGCGTTGGTTGTAAAAGTTTAAAACCAATTCTGGGTTTGCTGCAAACCCTTGTGGAGTGGCAACTTCCATAACATCATGACCTTCCCATAAACCATCGGCATCGCGAAATGTTTTAATACCACTTTCTGCGCTAATGCCTGCTCCTGATAATACAACAATATGTTTCATACGGTTAAAAATATAAATTTAAAATGAATTGAGAACGGCTTCCGTTTTAATTTAAAGACGATCACTTTCTTTTAATTCTAAAATCTTCTCTACCTGTGAGTTCGTGATTTAAAATACTTTTATATTTTTGACGCATGATCGATATAAAACTCTTAGAGCATTTGGAAACCTTCCTTACGCCATCACGAAAGGAAAAGTTCACCAAAGTTTTAGCACAGCGCACCAAACATTTTACGGTAGCTACAGAAGATGTTTACCAACTGCATAATACTAGTGCGGTAATGCGTACTTGTGATGTTTTTGGAATACAAGAACTTAATATTGTAGAAGAACGAAACTCTAAAGATATTGATAGGGAAATAGCGATGGGCGCTCAAAAATGGGTCGATTTAAATCGTTACAACCATGTAAAAGATTGTATTATCGATCTAAAAGCTAAAGGCTACCAAATTGTTGCTACTACGCCACATGCTAACGATTGCGATATTAAAGATTTTGATGTTACTAAAAAATCTTGTTTTTTCTTCGGAAGAGAGACGGAAGGTTTATCTCAAGCAGTTTTAGATGAGGCAGATTGCTATTTAAAAATACCTATGGTTGGATTTACCGAGAGTTTGAACATATCGGTTTCTGCAGCTATTATTCTGCAACAAGCTACTTCTAAACTTAGAGCGTCTAATTTAGAATGGCATTTAACCGAAAATGAAATTTTACAAAAACGCTTAGATTGGTGCACTAAAACCATTAAAAGTCACGAGAAAATTACCGAACGTTTCTATGAAACGAATTAATCGGTTTCGGTCGTTTTTAATAGTTCTCTAAAATCGCGGCTGCAGTTAAGCAGTTTATCTAGTAGCATAAATTCATTTTTCTCTAAAAGTAAATCACTGTTTACATATTGTTCTTCGCAATAGTCAAAGAACAAAGGCGCATAGCCTTCGGGTATTTCTAATTGATTTGCTAATAATTCTGCATTGAAAAATTTGTGTGTTGCAAATAGAGAGTCGAATGTTTTATGATTTATTGTTGTTATTTCTACAGGTTTCTTTTTTTTAAGCTTTAGTAACTTACCTATTAGTTTAGAAACTTGAACAAAATCTATTCCAGATTTAGGCATATTTTTGTACCAAGTTTCTGTATTGTTTTTTAAGTCGTATGCTAACACAGCTCCTAAATCACTGTTGGTTTCAAACGTTTTTAAATCGTTTTGCTTATCGGCGAGCAACACTTCTGGTAGTTGGTTTACTTGTTTTGTTAATTCAATAACCAATTCGTTTTCCACATGAAAGGTGTCAACTTTTAGAGTTTTAGTAGCATGAAAAAGCGAACTAATGGTAATAGTATCATTTAGTGCTGCTGGTAAATTGAAACTTCCGTTTGCATCGGAATATGCTGTGGTGTTTTTTGTTTTATTGAAAATTTTAGCACCTTTTACTGTAGATTCCGAGTCGTAGATTTTTCCTGTAATATTTTGAGAAATCATGGTTGCAGGTAATAAAAAGAAAAGTAGTGTTTTTCTATACGGCATGATTTATTTTGATGGTTGAATATCAAATTAAATCAATTATTGTTTAGTGTATTGTGTCTTTAAGTTTTTTTAAAGTGTTAATTAGTAAAGTTTTAACTAATTGTTGTTGTGGTGCTAAATTTGGCAGATGGTTGCGTTAGGGATTGATGCGGCATCCTTTTTGTAAAGATAAAAGTGCTTTAAGTTTGGTTGAAACTGGTGTTTAAAAAAAGTAAGTAGTTTTAAATACAGAAAGGCGTTTGCAAAAAGATATAGCGGAAAGCCCGACCCTTGTGGTAACGCCTAAATAGTTTATATTTTACGTGTTCTACCGCGACTTAATAGCTTGTACTCTTCATAGCATTCACTTATGGCATCTAGAATCTGCAGATCGTTGGCTTTTTGTATAAATCCTTTTGAGTAGTTACATTGGCTAACAATTTCGTCTAAATCTACACGGTCTACTTGTAGTAAAACGGTAAGCATTTCACGATCGAATTTACTTGCTAAAAGGTTTCTAATTTCGTCATCTTCTTTCATCTTTTTAAGCTTTTTAAGCTCGTTCGGTTTTTTACCAAACATACGATGTAGAAAATCGGCTGGGTTAAAAATAGAGCCAATAACTTTAGTTAATCCAGATTTTTTATCGGCCTCGTAACCAGAACCTTCTATACCAGAAATACTGTAACGGTAATTACTGTTTATGGCAGGTACTTGTTTTATATCAACTTCTAAAAAACCGGTTAATTTTAGTTGGCTTACCACAACTTCTTCTAAGGCAAGCGCAAGTTCGGTAAGGTTTATGTTGGAGCTTCCAAATTTTAACCAGTCGTTAGTAACACGTACTTTAATAGATTTAAAACCTAAATATGAAAAGTGCAAGGTATCGTTAGCTTTAGCTGTAATTGCAAATTCTCCTTTGTCGTTTGTTGTGGTTCCTTTTACTTGGTTAAGGTTTACAATATTAACGCCTTCTAGTGGAGTGGATGTCGATGCATTAAGAACTACACCAATAGCTTTTTCGGCATCTTGGGCGTGAGTTTGCCCAACCAATAAAGCAAAAGTAAAAAGGAGTAATACATATTTTCTCATCAACAAATTTTTTATAAAAGTACTAAACTATTAAATATAACCATATATTTTAATATAATTTAACTTTGAAAGGCTTGAGTTATGCCTATTTAACGAAGATTATGGCTTTTTTATGAAAATTTAAAAGTTTTTTATTAAGAATATTATTACAGATGCTTATTTTTGAAGGAAATTAATAAATCCTTCCAAAACGTTGAATTTTAATTGCAAATTTAAGTTTGCTAACTGCTTAAAGTACATGGCTTTATTGTGCTTTTTTGTGGTCTTGTTTTTTCCGGGTTTTTCTAATGCGCAAGACCAAGCTGCTAACTGGTATTTTGGTTTTAATGCGGGCGTTAATTTTAATGATGGTGGGGTAAATTCTCTTACAGACGGAGCGCTTTCTACTAACGAAGGATGTTCGGTAATTTCCAATGAAAAAGGCGAACTTTTATTTTATACTAACGGTGTTAATGTTTGGGATAGAAACCATAATATTATGCCAAATGGTAATGGTTTAAATGGGCATCCGTCGAGTACGCAATCGGCTGTTATTGTGCCTAAGCCAAATTCTGATACAATTTACTACATTTTTACAATTATAGATTTTTTTAAAGCCGAAGGCCTACAATACTCAGAAGTCGATATGAGTTTAAATGGCGGTAATGGCGCTGTAACATCTCAAAAAAATGTGTTTTTAGTAGCTCCTGGCACTGAGAAAATATCGGCAGTACAGCATAGTAACGGTGTAGATTATTGGGTTACTGCGCATCTTTGGGATAGTAGTAGTTTTGCAACATTTAAAATTACAGCAACCGGTGTAGAAGCTACTCCATTAATATCAGATGTTGGAAGCTATCACGGTGGAGCGGGTTTTAATGTTATTGGTTGTATGAAGTTTTCGCCTAACGGAAAAAAATTAGCAGTTGCTAAATGGAGTACCAATAGTTTTGTAGAATTATTCGATTTTAATAAAGAAACTGGCGTGGTGTCTAATCCTGTTTTAATCGATAATTTTTTTGGAGCAGATTATTTAGATGGTGCTTATGGTTTAGAGTTTTCTACAAATAGCCAATACCTTTACGTTAGCGATTTAAATCAGCAATATTATACCTCAGAATTGCATCAATTAGATTTGAGTGTGTTTACGCCAAGCGCCATAAAAGCATCCAATGTGGTTCTCGCTAAAGAACGACGCTTAATTGCGGGTTTGCAATTAGGACCAGATGGTAAAATATATGTTTCCAATACATTCTCGTCTTATTTAAGTGTTATAGAAGCGCCTAATAATAAAGGCCTGAGCAGCGATTACCAATATAGAACAATAAACCTTAGTGGGCGCAGCGCTATTTTTGGTTTGCCCTCTTTTATTCAGTCGTTTTTTATTGGTAAAATAGAAGTTGAAAACACCTGTTTTAATGATGCCGTAGCGTTTGATTTAATAACGAGCGAATCTATAGATTCTGTGTTATGGGAGTTTGGAGATGGCACAACATCGACTTTAATAAAACCCGAGCATACTTATGCAGCAGTAGGCGATTATTTAGTTAAGGCTATTTTTAAATCTGGAAGTTGTACCTATAATGTGGCTAAAAATTTCACAATTTACGATATGCCAATAGCGAACGCCGTAACCGATTATGTATTTTGTGAAGATATTGGAAATGATGGTTTTGAAACTTTCGATTTAAGTAGTAAAACGGCCGATATTATGGGGGCACAAAGTACAACACTTTTTGAGGTAAGTTATTTTGAAAGCTTTGAAGATGCAACAGATGGTGTTAATATGCTGAATAGTATGTACACCAATACGAGTAACGCTCAAGATATTTATTATAAAATTAGCAATACCTTAAGTTCCGATTGTTACGATATATCGAGTTTTAAATTAATAATAGAAACAGAAACAGCGGGAACTCCTATCGATCTTGTTTTGTGTGATGATGTTTCTAACGATGGTGTTGAAACGCTCAGTTTATCTCAGTTTGATGATGAGGTTTTAGACGGTGCATCGCCAACTGATTACGATGTTAAATATTACGAATCGCAAGCGGAAGCCGATGCAGGTGGTCCAGGCTTGAATACCAATGTTTTTACAACATCTAGCAGCAACCAAGAACTTTTTGCACGTTTAGAAAATAAAGCAACAGACTGTTTTTCAACATCGAGCTTTAATGTTATTATCAACGACACGCCAACGGCCTATGTGGCGGAAGATTTATTTATTTGTGACGATGGCTCCAATGGCGGAAAAGCCTTTTTTACTTTAGGCGATCAAACGGCAACTATTTTAAACGGTCAAGCCGGAAATGTTACTTACCATAAATCTCAAGCTGAAGCCGAAACTAAATCTAATATATTACCAGAAAACTACGAGAACCAAAGTGCTACAGAAGAAATTTTTGCGCGCGTAGAACTTTCGTCTAATACAGAATGTTATGCACTTACATCATTTTTTATTCGAGTAAGTAGCCAACCGATTATTGATATCGATGAGGTTTGGTATTTATGCCCAGGTGAAAGTGTGCAAGTCTATGTGAGTTCTATGCACGACGAATATCTTTGGAACACCGGAGAAACAAGCTCTGGTATTATGGTCGATCAAGCTGGCGATTATACCATTACAGTCTCTAATATAGACAACTCTAGATGTAGCATAACTAAGACTGTTAGGGTAGTAGATGCTAGTTTGCCACTCGCGGTACATATTGAAATTAACGATTGGACGACAAACAGCAACTCTGTAGTTATTACAACCGAGGGCGCTGGTGCGTTTAAATACTCTATAGATGGTAATATATACACAAGCAGTAATATCTTCGATAATCTAGATGCTGGCGATTATACGGTATATGTTACTAGCGAGAGCGACTGCATGGTATATTCCGAAGATATCTATCTACTGAATTATCCAAAGTACTTTACGCCAAATAACGACGGCTACCACGATTACTGGAAAATAGAATTCGCAGAAACCGAACCCGATTTAGAAGTTCATATTTTCGATCGTTATGGTAAATTAATTATTCAGTTAAATCCGCACTCAAAAGGGTGGGATGGAACCTTTAATGGGCGCATGCTGGCCACATCCGATTATTGGTTTGTAGTAAACCGGCCAAGTAAAAATCGCCAATACCACGGACACTTTACATTAAAACGCTAAAATTTAAGCATAAAAAAAAGCTGACCAAAAGTAAATTTACTTTCAGTCAGCTTTTTATATATTATAAAACTAAGTTCTATCTTCTAGAACGTCTAGCTCCAGCAAATTTTCCGCCACCAGAATCAGAGTCCGAACGTCTAGAGCTTCCTCCACCTTCGTTACTTCTACGTCTGTCGCTTCTGCTTCCAGAACCACCTTTTCTATCATCGCTGCGTCTTCCGCCACCACGTTTATCGTCGCGTCTTCCGCCTCCGCCACGTCTATCGTTGCGTCTTCCGCCACCACGATTTTCCGAAACTTCAACATTTACAAAACGTCCTTCATGTTTAAAGTCTGTAAAGAAAGCTAAAACTTTATCTTTAGTTTCATTTTCAGTATTAAAGAAAGAGAAACTCTCTTTAACTTCCACTTTAAATACATCATCTCTACCAAGTTGTAATTGGTCTTTTAAGAAATCTTTTAATTTCATCCAATCAAAACCATCTTTCTCACCAACATTAATAAAGTATCTAGTAGAGTTAGAGTTTCCTCCAAAATCACGACCACCTTCGCGTCCGCCCTCTCTATCTCTAGAGCCTTCTGCAACGTTTAAGTTTTTAGATTTTTGGTAATAGTTATAGAAACGTGTAAATTCTACAGAGAAAAATTTCTTAATTAATTCCTCTTTGCTAGTTTCTTCAAACATTTCATTAATACTAGTAAGGTATTTATCAATTTCATGATTAACCTCAGTATTATGTATTTTATTTGCTAAAGACATTAACTGCACTTCGCAAATTTCCATACCATCTGGCACTTCTTTTTTCTCAAACTCACGTTTAATAATGCGTTCAATACTTTTTATTTTTCGAACTTCACTTTTCGAAACAATAACCATAGAAATACCGTTTTTACCAGCACGTCCGGTACGACCAGAACGGTGTGTATACGTTTCAATTTCGTCAGGTAATTGGTAGTTTATTACGTGTGTAATATCATCAACATCAATACCACGAGCCGCAACATCTGTTGCAACAAGCATTTGTATTTGGTTTTTTCTAAACGATTGCATAACCAAATCACGTTGGTTCTGGCTTAAATCGCCGTGTAATGCACCAGCGCTGTAACCATCTTCAATTAAGTTTTCGGCTACTTTTTGCGTATCACGTTTTGTTCTACAAAATACTACAGAAAAGATATCTGGGTTAGCATCTGCTAAGCGTTTTAAAGCTTGGTAACGGTCTCTAGAGTTTACTAAATAATACTCGTGAGTTACATTACTTGTACTTTCATTTTTATTTCCAACCGTAATTTCTTGTGGGTTGTCCATAAATTTTTTCGCAATTCTAGCTACTTCTCTAGGCATCGTTGCAGAAAATAACCATGTGTTTTTGTCTTCTGGAGTATGCGATAAAATATCGGTAATATCCTCTTTAAAACCCATGTTTAACATCTCATCGGCTTCATCTAAAACCGAATATTGAATTTTAGAAATATCAACCAATCTACGGCTAATCATATCTTTCATTCTACCTGGTGTAGCTACAATAATCTGTGCACCACGTTTTACCTCACGAGCTTGGTCTGTAATGCTAGATCCACCATAAATGGCAACCACATTTAAACCTTTACAATACTTACCGTATTGTTTCATTTCGTTGGTAATCTGTAAACAAAGTTCACGTGTTGGGCTTAAAATTAAACCTTGCGTTGTGCGGCTGTTTACATCTATTTTAGCTAACATTGGAAAACCAAATGCCGCTGTTTTTCCTGTTCCGGTTTGGGCAAGTGCCACTAAATCGGTTTCAGAATTTAATAAAATTGGGATTGCTTTTTCTTGAACTTCACTAGGCTTTTCAAATCCTAAATCGGTAATTGCATGCAATAGGTCGTCATTAAGACCTAATTCTTGGAATGTGCTCATTCTTGTATAAGTATTCGATTTTGTTATGTGGTGTTACATAAGAAAGCGAATCGACATACTTAACCTTAAACTTCCAGTAACACATCCTCTCTCTGAGGAATATAAACTCGATTTTTCCCGAGTTTCAAGCTGCAAAGGTAATCAATTTTTTGGATATTCAATTTTTTGGGCGTTTTAACACGCTTTCCGCTATATCTTTTTAAAAATTTAGAGCTTTCCGTATGGTAGTGTTTATCTAGAATGTTTGTAGAAATAACAAAGTTTTTGGCTGCTTAAATTTTTAAAAAGGATGCCGCTGCAATCGTTAACGCGGGGTTGGGCTGGGGGTGAGGTTTAGGCATTATGTTTTTTTTATTTTGGAGCGATTGTATATTTATTTTTGTTACGAAAAATGAAGTCATTGGAGTATTTATTTAGCAAAATCAACCTAATAGAAACATTAGAAGTGTTTTTTAAATTATTGATATGCTGTAAAAGTTTGGGGTACGCGTAATGCATGAAGGCGTCAGCTTATGTGGTGTAAAATGCTTAAAACCGTTTTTGGAAAGCTTCTTTAAGATAATAAAAGGTTCGGTTTTATAGGTGGTTTTAGTGTAATCACCACCTATAAATCCAAATTACCATAATTGTTTTTTTATTGATAAATAGAAGTTTATCAATAAGGTTTGGATAAATTAGTTACTCTTTCTGCTTGTTAATACAATTACAAGCCAGCCTAAACCAAGAGCAAGAAATACTACACCAAAAGGATCATCGAGTCCGCGCATCGCAAATCGTGCAAAACCAAGAATCGACATCACTAAAGCGCCTTTCCAACTACCAAAAAATCCTGGTTTTTCAATAGCTTCGGTTTTGTCTATTCTTTCTGTCTCCGCTTCATTAACTATAAAATCGTTGCAATATGTATCAAAACTTGGTTTAGCATTATCTAAACCGCAAATTAACCCAGTTTTAGAATCAAATGCTTTATTTACACATCTTTTACAAAGGCTCAATCTATCATCAATGGTGTTGTATGTTTTGGTTTTTAAAGCATTAACATCGGTAGGCGTGTAGTTGATTTTTTGAACGGCATTGTATTTCCCTAATATTTTTTTTCTTAAATAAAAAGCATTAATAGCTAAGTAAATTGTGAAAATTTGCAGTGCATAACTTATAATGATTTGGAAATGCGCAAATAGGTCGGGACGTGTTATTAACTGAAAAGTTAATGTTACAACAGCAATAATATTAAGTGTAATAAAAATATATAATGCATACTCAAGAGGTCTTAAGTATTTTTTTATAGCTTTTGCTGTGATAGACTTATTTAAGATGTTTATAAAACTAAAGAATATAAAAAGTTTAATGAAAGTTAATGCGTTACCAATTAGGTTAGGGGTAAATCCATATTGGTAGTTGGTTATGATACTTGCTACTACTGTAAGTATTATTACTGTTATCGATAGTAGGTAGGTGTTTTTCCAGTTCATGGGGTTTGTGTTTTTAAAGTTAAAATAATTATCGTCTTAAATTCCCAATGCGTTCCTGCAGCGTAGGATGCGAGTAATGCATAAAAACATAAGCGGGATGAGGTGTTAAATTGCTTAAGCTATTTTTAGAAAGCTTTTTTAAGGAGGTTATTAATGGTTCGGCTTTGTAGGTGTTTTTGGCGTAATCATCGGCTTGGTATTCAAACTTTCTAGAAAACCAATTCATGATTAATCCTGTAATTTCCGAAATAGGTGCGTAAAGCATCCCAAAGGCCACCAACCCAATATGGAAACTTGGTATTTGCACGCCTAAAGCTTCTGATAATAATGGATTAGAAATAAAAAGGGATAATATAAATAGGGTAAAACCGGTGAGTAAAATAGAGGTTGCCAAATTAAAAATGATGTGTTTCTTTTTGTAATGGCCAACCTCGTGAGCTAGCACAGCAACAATTTCATCTTCATCTAAATCGTTTATTAAAGTATCGTAAAGCGTTACACGTTTTTCGCTACCAAAACCAGAGAAATAAGCGTTGGCTTTTGTGCTGCGTTTAGAGCCATCTATAACAAATATTTTGTCAAGTTTAAAACCTACTGTGTTCGCGTACTTCGAAATGCTATCGCGTAAACTACCGGCTTCTAATGGGGTTTGTTTATTAAAAAGTGGTACAATAAGTTTGGAGTAAAACATATTGATAAACAAACTGAAAACAGCCACTAATCCCCAAGCATATAACCAAAAATTGTTTCCTGTAACTTGGTAAAACCAAATAATTATGGCTAAAATACCTCCGCCAACAATGGCCATCATGAGCCAGCCTTTTAGCTTATCTAAAAAGAAAGTGCTTTTTGTGGTTTTATTGAAGCCGAACTTTTCTTCAATTACAAATGTGCTGTAATAAGAGAATGGTGTGTTGAGTATATCGCTACCAATGGTAATAATACCGAAGAATATAAGTGCGATAATTATTGGGTTTTCGCTGTAGCTTCGTGCTATATTGTCAATGAATTCAAAACCATCAAACCATAAAAATCCTAAAGTAAGCATTACGGTAAAGGTCGATGTTAGTAAGCTAAATTTGTAATTGGTGGCTTTGTATTGCTGAGATTTTTTGTATTCTTCAGCATCGTAAACATCTTGCAAATCTTCTGGAAGCGCATCATTAAAGTGTTTCGCATTTAATGCATCTAAAACTTTCTCAATTATAAAATTGATGATTATTAGTGCAAAAATGATGTAGAAAAGCGTGTTTGCGGTCATGTTTGTTATGTTTCAACCTTAAAAAAGATTGTTGATTTGGAGGGACGTATTTTTGGTAATTTACAATTATTTAAAATTACGTTGGCGTTTGGCTTCAAAAATTAAGATACCCGCAGCTACAGAAACATTCATAGAATCGATTTCGCCTTGCATAGGTATAATGATATTTTGAGTGGAATTTACGCGCCATTCATCACTTAAACCTGTAGCTTCTGTGCCAACAACAAGGGCCGTAGCTTTTGTGAAATCTTGAGTGTGATAGTCTACCGAAGCTTGTAGTGCGGCACAGTAAATATTTATGTTATGTGCTTTTAGAAATTCTATAATTTCGGTAGTAGAACCCGTTGCTATAGTATTGGTAAACACACAGCCTACGCTAGAACGAATAATGTTTGGGTTGTATAAATCGCCTTTTGGGTTGGCTATTATTACGGCATCGGCATTGGCAGCATCGGCAGTACGTAAAATAGCGCCAATATTACCTGGCTTTTCTGGAGCTTCAGCAATTAAGATTAGCGGCGTTTGGGTGTCAAATTTTAAATCACTTATTAGGTGGCTTTTTGGTTTGGCAACGGCTAGAACACCTTCTGTAGTGCTTCGGTAAGCAAGTTTTTCGTAAACGTCTTTAGATATTTCAATAGTTGAATCCTGGCTTGTAGTTAACGCTTCTAGTTCGTTTTCCGAAAAGAGTCCTGGGTAGAATAAAACGGTGTCTAATACATAACCACCTTTTATGGCTAATTCTATTTCGCGAATGCCTTCAATTAGAAAAAGGCCTGATTTTTTACGTTCCCTAGACTTTTCTTTTAGTTGAACGAGTTGTTTTATGTATGCATTCTGGATGCTTGTAATTGCTTTCATCATAATATTTTACAAAAATAATTTATTTAATGTAATTTTGAGTGCTTATTTCCGACTTACGGACAAATTAAAAAACCACTATGAAACACACTTTTTTATTATTACTTGCTATTTCAATGTTTTCGTGTAAAAATGAAGCAAAAAAAGATGCTGCAAACCCAGAAATTATTTCTGAAACTACAGTAGAGGCTCCAACTAAAAAATACCCTGAAGCTTTAGTTAAAGTATTCGATGCGCATGGCGGATTGGACACATGGAATAAGATGCAATCTCTAGCATACACACAAGTGAAAGAAAGTGGCAATGTATCTACGATTACTAATTTAAAGAATAGAAACATTGTTGTAGATATGCCAGAGCATACTATTGGTGCTAATGATGAGGATGTTTGGTTAAATACTAAAGGAGAGAAAGCGTTTAAAGGAAACCCTCGTTTTTACTATAACTTAATGTTTTATTTCTATGCGATGCCTTTTGTTTTAGCTGATGATGGTATTATTTATGGTGATGCTGAGCCTTTAACTTTTGAAGGTGTTACGTATCCTGGAATAAAAATTTCTTACCAAAATGGTGTTGGTGAATCGTCGGGTGACGATTATGTGCTTTACTACAACCCAACAACCTACAAAATGGAATGGTTAGGTTATACAGTTACGTATTTCTCTAAAGAGAAAAGTAGCGAATTACATTTTAGACGCTATACAGCTTGGCAAAATGTGAATGGCTTAGATGTAGTAGAAGCGATGGTTGGCTATAAAGCTGAAGAGAACGTACCAACAGCTGCTGGTCGTGAAGATAAATTTATAAACGTAAAACTATCTACAGAAGCTCCTGATAGTAGCGTATTTAAAACTCCTGAAACCGCTAAAGTTGCTAAGTAAGTTTTAAATAACAATTGATATAAAATAAAAAAAGCAAGCTGAGAAGCTTGCTTTTTTTGTTGGTATTAATTGGATTGATATTTTTTGGAATAACGTTTCCATAATTCTGTTTGGTGCGTTTCTAGACTAATTAAGCGTCCGTCTATAAAAGCATGAGAAATTATGTTGGTACGCATATCTAAGGCGTCACCTTCACTTATAAATAAGGTGGCGCTCTTGCCAGTTTCTAAAGAACCATACTGCGCATCGATACCCAGTATTTTTGCTGGGTTTAATGTGATTAACTGTAGCGCTTGTGCTTTTGTTAATCCGTGAGCTACGGTTGTACCTGCGTAAAATGGTAGGTTTCTAGAATTCATACGTTCCATTTGTCCGTTGGCTTGTAAGGCTACTGTAATGCCGTTATCTACTAATAACTTAGCCGATTTATATGGTAAATCGTAATCGTCATCAGTTTGGCTTGGTTGCGAGTGTATACGGTTTAAAACCACAGATATGTTATTCGATTTTAAAATATCGGTTACTTTATAAGCTTCTGCTCCACCAACAATAACCATGTTTGGAATGGTATTTTTCTTAGTGAAATTTACAGCATCGATAATGCCTTTTTCATCATCTACATTAATGTAAAGTTTTTTAGAACCATCGAAAATACCTTCTAATGCTTTATAAGATAGGTTGGTGATAGAAGGGCTTGCTTTTAAATAGGCTTTGGCGTTATTAAAATAATCTTCTATTTCTGTAATTTGGTTGCCGTATTCTTTATTTACCTTTAAGGAAGGATCTTCACCTAACCAGTAGCGACCTCTTTTGAAGTTGCTCGGCCAGTTTATGTGAATTCCGTCGTCTGTTTTTACAGCAGCATCTTCCCAGTTCCAAGCGTCAAATTGCACTACAGATGATGTGCCAGAAATACGACCGCCTCGTGGTGTAATTTGCCCAAGTAAAACACCGTTTGGTCTCATAGATTCTACAACTTTAGATTCCGTATTATAAGCAATTATACTTCTAATGTTAGGGTTCCATGTTCCTATTTCAGAATCATCATCAGTGGCCTTTACAGCATCAATTTCAACTAAACCTAAAGTTGAATTCGGAATAATAAAACCAGGATAGACGTGTTTGCCTTTACCGTCGATAACATCACCAATACGAGCAATTTTCATATTAGCACTTCCTACGAAAGTGATTTCACCTTCATTAAACATAATAAGGGCGTTCTCAATAACTTCACCTGTACCTAAATGTGCCGTGGCACCTTCTATAGATATAGCTTTGCTTTGTTTGTCTGCTGGGGTTTGTTGGGCGTGTATGGATCCGAAAAATAGGAGGCAGGCACACGCTATATATAAATTGAAATATTTCATTTTCTATGTTTTAGTTAATTATATTGCCAATAAAATCGCAATGCATATCTACTTTTTCCTTTTTCTTAATAGGTTGCGTTTTTAAGCCTTTGTTTTTAGCTTTTAGCATTTGGTTGATAAGCTCGTTTTTCTCTTTCTTAATTTCCGAACGCAGCATAGTATCGCGCTCTAAATCGAAATAAGTGACACCTTCAATAATTGTTTTTTCTGCTTTAGCATAAATAGACATTGGGTGATCGGTCCATAAAACAACATCGGCATCTTTACCAACTTTTATACTTCCTACACGGTTATCGATGTGTAAAAGTTTAGCAGGGTTTAGAGTAACAAACTTCCAAGCTTCTTCTTCGCTAATACCGCCGTATTTAATAGATTTTGCAGCTTCTTGATTTAAACGTCTAGACATTTCTGGATCGTCACTATTTATAGCAACCGTAACGCCTGCATTGTGCATAATGGCGGCATTGTACGGAATGGCATCGTTAACCTCGTATTTGTACGCCCACCAATCGCTAAATGTAGAGCCACCAACACCGTGTTCAACCATTTTATCGGCTACTTTATAACCTTCTAAAATGTGAGTGAATGTGTTAATATTGAAGTCGAATTGTTCGGCAACCTTCATAAGCATATTAATTTCACTTTGAACGTAAGAGTGACAAGAAATAAAACGCTCTTTGTTTAAAATCTCAGCAAGCACGTCCATTTCGACGTCTTTTCTATAAGGTTTACCACTTTTCTTTAAAGCATCATATTCTTTAGCGCGTGTAAAATAATCGATGTAAACTTGCTCGACACCCATTCTAGTTTGTGGAAAACGCACACCATTAGAATATCTAGTTTGTTTTACGTTTTCTCCTAAAGCGAATTTTATAAATTTAGGTGAATCGTTATAAATTAAATTATCGGCAGATTCGCCCCATTTTAATTTTATAATAGCCGAACGTCCACCAATTGGGTTGGCTGAACCGTGCAATATTTGTATAGAGGTTACACCACCAGCAAGGTTGCGGTAAATGCCAATATCTTCATTGTCGATAACATCTTCGATGCTTACTTCTGCAGACGAGTTTTGCCCGCCTTCGTTAACAGAGGCGGTTGCAATATGCGAATGCTCGTCTATAATACCAGCCGTTAAATGTTTGCCAGTAGCATCAATAATTTGAGCTTTTCCGTCGCTGAGGTTTTTACCGATTTTAACTATTTTACCATTTTTAATAAGCACGTCTGTGTTTTCTAAAATACCATCGGTTTCGTTAGTCCAAACCGTTGCGTTTTTAAACAAAAGCGTTTCTTGTTTTGGTAGTGTTTTAAATCCGTAAGCAGTGTTAGGGTAGGAGATAGAGGCTATGCTATTTTTCGAATCATCGTCCTTTTTATCTTTTTCTTCGGAATCGTCTTCGGTTTTTGTACTCTTTTTGGCTGAAAATGAAATTTCATTACCATTAGGTAAAGTAGCTTTTCCTTTTAAAGCAGCATCGTTTTCAACATGAGCCACAATACGAATAAAATCTTGCGACGTAGAATCTTTTGTAGTCATCGAGATTTGAACCCAGTCATTATTATAACTAATTTTAGAACCTAAGGTTTTAGTCTCGCTTGTAATTTTAGATTTCAGCTTTTTAATATCGCCTTCTACAGTCATTTTATAAGTCGTATTATCTACGCTAAACTCATAATCACCAACAATATCTATAGTGTTCATGTTGGTAACAATGTGTTGCTGACCTTGTACCCAGTTTTCGTAAAGCTTGGTTTTCTTCTCAAAAATATCGCCCGAGGTAATTAAAAAGTTAGCATAAGCACCATTGTTAAGTGTTCCTATTGCTGTAGATTGCCCAAGTAATTGCGCAGGTACAAGCGTTAATGCTTCTAGAGCCTTCTCTTTAGAAAGTCCGTTTTTAATAGCTTGCATTAATTTGCCTTTAAATTCACTTGGCGATTTTAAAGTATGCGTTGTAAGTGCAAAACTAATATTGTTATCGGCTAAAACCTTTGGGTTCGTTGGTTCTTGGCTCCATGCGCGCATGTCGCTAAGTGCCAATGAACTTGTTAAAAAACTGTTTTCAACATCGTAAGCATCCTTAAAGTTTACGGGAAGTATAAACGCAGCATTGGTGTTTTTTATCTCATCAATACGCTCATACTCGTCACCACCACCTAAAATAACATATTGAATACCAAACTGATCTCCAATTTTATCGGCTCTTAGTGCATTGGCTTTACTTCCAGCTTCAAAAATTTGAATTAAATCTTGGTTTCTGTTTAAGGCTTCAATAGATAAATCTTTCGTTTTACTAAGTCCTTTTTTATACCATGCCGCATCGTTATACAATTGGCGTAGCAAAGCAATACTACCCATTATAGAATTTGGGTAAGCCTGTCGAGACGTGGCGCTTCTATCGAAAGATAGATATTGTGCCGAGTTCTCTTTTAGTATACGTGTTTCATTACCTTCCTTAGTATTAAGCGCTACTAAAGCACCGGTTCCTCTATGAATACCGTCTTGTATGTGTGTATTTACAACGCCAAACCCAGCATCTAATAATGCTTTGGCTGTTTTAGAATCGTAGTTAAATTTAGAAAGTGCCTCGTTTTCTGGCATCACATGGTCGTTCCAATAATATCCTGTTCTGCTGGCATCGTATTGTGGAGCCTGACTTCTGCTTCTTGGTTGTGCTTTTGGTTTTTCAATTCCAAAATCGGAATACATATCAATAAAAGAAGGGTAAATGCTTTTACCTTCAATATTAATAATTTTAGTGTTTTTTGGAATCGAAACATTTGTTCCGGTAGAAATTACCTTTCCATTATGTATTAACAAGGTGCCTTTGTTAATAATTTGTCCGCTAGAAACATGGATTTTTGCATTCGTGAATGCTGTGTAGTTGGTGTTTGTAGTTTTAACACCATCATTTTTTGGAAAATAATCTTGGCCGAATAAGCAACTGCAGCAAAAGAAGCTCAAGATTCCAATACATTTTTTAATCATAGATACAATCTGTTAGTTTTAGCTAAAAATACGGATATCTATCTAGAATCAAAGTTCCTTTACATATAAAGTTGTAATCTTTAAGAATTTCTCATTTTTCTTCAAAATAATTGACCAATAATGCAACAACATAGCTATAGCTTTCCATGCCTTTAGTTTGCTTATTTGCTTTTAAAAAGCCGCTATAGAAGCTTTTAAAAAAGGGTTCGGCCGGATTTTGGTGTGCTTCCCAAAACAATCGCACTTCTTCGTAATTTTTTAAAACACCAATATTTAAATTTTCAACCGTTTTTTTGTAAAGGTCTTGATCGCGTCGATAAATTTCATTTAAGCAATAGCGTAAGCCAAAGGTGTAACCGCAATATCTAAAATAAATATTCTCATGGTTTATGGCTGCTAAGCAACCAATAAAATTAGCTTCGTTTTCTGCAGCAAAACCTAACTGATGTGCAATTTCGTGTGTTGTGGTAGTGGCAAATTTAAAAGTAGGGATAAGGCCATCAACTTGCGCTTCATTGGTTAACGGATTTAAGTAACCACTAAAACCCATATAGGTTAAGGGATAACTAAATAAGGATTTTTTTACACTTCTAGGCGAATATTCTAAATCTGGAAACACCTGTTTTAATCCCAAATAACCATCTGGAGCCAATTTTAAAATCTCGCTTTTAGTTAACGGAACATCTACTTTCATAGAGTCGTTTTTTGTGATTTCAAAATGTAAAGCGTTTGCCTTTAAAATAAGTTGCTCTGTAACTTTAACTAATTGTTCTGTGCTGTATTCCGGATTTAAATCCAAACTTTTGTACAATGGCAATCGGTAATAATTGAATCCCCAAAATAAATGAAACGCGAAATACAATATAGAAACTGCCGAAAACACATCTGCAAACCATTGTTTGGTATCGGTTTTAATTCGTTTCCAATTTTTATAAAACCATCTAAAAATATAAATTAAACCTGCTGCGTAAAACAAATCGCCGAAAGAAAAAGGCAACCAACCCAAGCAAAACCGAAACATTTTGGATATATATACATAAAGTCCGTTACTGTAGAAAGTCTCCACAAAACCGGGGTAATTCCCTAATAATTTCACTAAAAAGTACTGCGGAATCAACAGCAGCGCAATAATCGTTTTTTTATCTTTCAGCATAGACCAAAAATAGTAAAAATTTGTACCCAAAGGTTATACATATTTATAAAGGTTTCTTCCTGCTTTCAGTTATATCTTTTTTTTAATGCACGTATTTCTCTATTAGGTAACATCAATCTTAATTATTAAAACTTGGAGTTTTTGGAGAACTATTCGGTATTCAAAAAAAAGGATGCCACATCAATCAGGAGTAGCTACCAATATCTGTGTATTTTTGCTAACTTTGCATTAAAATGTAAACAAAATGAGCTCAGAAATAAGAAATTTAGAACCTAAACAGCTTTGGAATAAATTTGCCGATTTAAATGCTGTACCGCGTCCGTCTAAAAAAGAAGAACGTGTTATCGCTTTTATGAAAGACTTTGGTAAAAAACTTGGTTTCGAAACTATAGAAGACGAGGTTGGTAATGTTATTATCAAAAAGCCAGCTACGGCAGGTATGGAAAAGAGAACGACCATTGTAATGCAATCGCATTTAGATATGGTACATCAAAAAAATAATGATACTGAATTCGATTTTGATACTCAAGGTATTGAAATGTATGTTGATGGTGATTGGGTTCGTGCAAAAGGTACCACTTTAGGCGCCGATAACGGATTAGGTGTTGCCACCATTATGGCTATTCTAGAAAGTACAGATATTGCACATCCTGCAATTGAAGCTTTGTTTACTATAGATGAAGAAACTGGAATGACAGGAGCAATGGGTTTAAAAGGCGGATTACTTACAGGAGGAATTCTATTGAACTTAGATACTGAAGAAGATGACGAAATTGGAGTAGGTTGTGCCGGTGGTATCGATGTTACTGCTACTAGAACTTACGAAGAAGAGGAAACGCCAGAATTTAAAATAGGTTACAAAATAACTGTAAAAGGTTTACAAGGTGGCCACTCGGGAATGCAAATTCACGAAGGTTTAGGTAATGCTAATAAAATAATGAACCGTGTATTATTTGATGGTTTTGAGAATTTTGGCTTACGTATTTCGGAAATCGATGGCGGAAGTTTGCGTAACGCCATTCCTCGTGAAAGCAATGCTATTGTTGCAATCGATGCTATACACGAAGAAGCTTTTCTTTTAGAAACAAAAGAACAAGAAGCGATGTTAAAGGCTGAGTTAAAAACTATGGAACCTAACTTAGAAATTGTGGTTTCTAAAGTTGAAACTCCAGAAAAAATCATGGACTTAGGAGTTCAAGAAGGTTTAACACGTGCTATTTATGCCGCTTGGAATGGTGTGTACCGTATGAGTGCAGATATTCCTGAATTGGTAGAAACATCAAACAACATAGCAAGAGTTATTGTAAAAGATGGCGCTGTAAAAATTGGTTGTTTAACACGTTCTTCTGTAGAAAGTTCTAAATGGGATTTAGCAAATACACTACGCTCAACTTTTGAGTTAACAGGTTGCGAGGTTACATGCACAGGTGATTATCCTGGTTGGTCTCCAAACATGGATTCGGCTATTTTGAAAGTGATGACAAAACTTTATGAAAAATTAAATAACGAGAAGCCACACGTTGCAGCATGTCATGCAGGTTTAGAATGTGGAATTCTTGGAACCAATTATCCAGATATGGATATGATTAGTTTTGGACCAACTATTAAAGGTGCGCACTCTCCGGATGAACGTGCTCAAATTTCATCGGCTCAAAAATATTGGGATTTCGTTATTGAGATTTTAAAAGAAATACCTGAGAAAGCTTAAGTTTTCAATAAGTTGATAGGTGTGGCTGCATTGTGATTAGTTTATCATATTAATGTCATTATACAGAACATAAAAAAGCCAGTAATAACGATTGTTATTACTGGCTTTTATTTTTAACAAGTGTTTTATAAACTATCCACGGTATTTTAAAGGTAAGTGTACTACTTTTTTGGTTTCGTAAAAATCTTCCTCAAAATAGTCGCTTAAATTATAAATAGTAGTGGTTTTGTAATCTTTTAGCTCTTCTTCTAGATCGCCACCTTTTAAATAGATAATGCCATTTTTCAATTCGTGGTTTTGCTCTTTTGCAATTTTTCCTTTTACCCAATGTACAAAAGTAGGCATAGCGGCAACGGCACGACTTACAATAAAATCGTAGTTTTCTTTAATTTCTTCAACACGGCTGTGTGTTGTTTTAACGTTGGTTAAGCCTAAGCCTTCAACCACTTCATTTACAACCTTTAGTTTTTTAGCAATGCTATCTACTAAATGAAAAGAACACTCAGGAAACATAATGGCTAAAGGGATTCCCGGAAATCCACCACCTGTACCAACATCTAAAATGTGGCTACCATCTTTAAACTCTATCACTTTGGCGATACCCAAAGAGTGTAATACATGACGTAAATATAACTCGTCGATATCCTTACGTGAAACTACATTTATCTTCAAATTCCAATCTTGATATAGGGATTCTAAAAGTGTAAATTTTTCAATTTGGTCTTCGGTGAGGTTAGGGAAATATTTTAAAAGCAGTTTCATTTATGTTAAATTTTCAACAAAAATATACTTTTTAAGTACATAATTTTACAAAAAATTGGGATTACTTAAATAGCTTTATTCATATCTTTGCAGATAGGTATGATCAAAAAAACATTTTTAAAATCATATTAAAATTATTAGAATGACTAAACAAACCGTCTCGTTCTCGAGAAAAGACCCCGCGAAGTTCTTTAAGACGTTGAATAAACGTGTTAATGATTACTTTAAGGAAAATGATATTAAACGTACAGGAAACTGGGAATTATATACAAAAGCCATAATAATGTTTGCTTTATTAATTGTTCCTGCAGTATTAATTTTAACTGTTCCAATGTCTGGATGGCTACAAGCTTTATGCATGGTGGTTGTTGGGATTGGTATGGCTGGTGTAGGCATGAATGTGATGCACGATGCTAACCATGGTTCTTTTTCTAGTAAAAAGTGGGTTAACAAATTAATGGGAAGCAGTATTTATATACTAGCTGGTAACGATTATAACTGGAAAGTGCAACACAACGTATTGCACCATACATATACAAACATTCAAGGGCATGATGAAGATATTGATGCTGGTAGAATTATTCGTTTTTCTAAACATTCAAAATGGTTTAAAATTCATCAATATCAAAAGTATTATGCGTTTTTCTTATACGGTTTGCTTACTGCAAACTGGGCTATCACAACAGATTTTATACAAACTTACAAATACTTAAAGCGTAAATTAGCTTACGGTAAGTTACCAAGTCCTGCAACGCAATGGACTAAACTTATTATTGGTAAAATTGTATATTATTCAATTTGGGTAGCATTACCTTTAGTTGTAGGTTTTACTTGGTGGCAAGTATTAATTGGCTTCTTAATTATGCACTACACAGCAGGAATTATTTTAAGTGTGGTTTTTCAATTGGCTCACGTTGTACCAAGTACAGTTATGCCTTTACCAGATGAAGATGGTAACATGAAAAATACTTGGGCTATTCACCAATTATTTACTACATGTAATTTTTCACCTAAAAGTTGGTTAGCCGAGTTTTATACAGGTGGATTAAACAGACAAGTAGAGCACCACTTGTTTGCAAATATTAGCCACGTGCATTATAGCAAAATAGCAAAAATAGTAAAGGAAACAGCAAACGAATTTAGCTTACCATATAATGAATACAACACATTTTGGAAAGCCGTTTCAGAACATTATAATCAACTAAAGGTACTTGGGAAAAATCCTAACATTGCCTAAACTTTATATTTACTTCATAAACACAATTCATGCAATTATTATCTGAAAGAATTTTAAACATGGCTACTTCGGCAACGTTAGCTATGGCAGCCAAAGCTCGCGAATTAAGAGGCGAAGGAAAAGACATTATAGGTTTAAGTCTTGGGGAACCAGATTTTAACACCCCAGATTTTATTAAAGAAGCAGCTATTCAGGCTGTGAATGATAATTACAATTCTTACTCGCCAGTAGATGGTTATGTAGAGTTGAAAGAGGCGGTTATTACAAAGTTTAAACGTGATAATAATTTAACGTATACTTTACCACAAATTGTTGTTTCTACGGGAGCTAAACAATGTTTGGCAAATATAGCAGCTGTTATGCTAAATGATGGTGATGAGGTGCTTTTACCTTGTCCTTACTGGGTAAGTTATTCTGATATTGTTAAGTTAAACGGTGGTGTGCCAGTTGAGGTTGCAACATCTATCGATACAGATTTTAAAATGACACCTGCACAATTGGAAGCGGCTATTACGCCAAAAACCAAAATGATGTGGTTTAGTTCTCCATGTAACCCAAGTGGATCTGTTTACAGTAGAGAAGAGTTAAGAGCTTTAGCCGATGTATTGGTTAAACACCCTAATATTTATGTAGTTTCAGATGAAATTTACGAGCATATTAACTATGGTTCTGGTCACGCAAGTATAGCGGAATTTGATGATATGTATAACAATACTATTACTGTAAACGGTGTTTCGAAAGCTTTTGCTATGACGGGATGGCGTATTGGTTTTATTGGTGCTCCAGAAAAAATTGCTCGTGCATGTAATAAAATGCAAGGTCAAATTACTAGTGGTGCTAACTGTATTGCACAACGTGCTGTAATTACTGCTTTAAACGCAGATCCGAGTGCAGTAAAGTACATGATAGATGAATTTAAAGTGCGTCGTGATTTAGTTTTAGACTTATTGAGCGATGTTACAGGTTTTAACTCAAACACGCCAGAAGGTGCGTTTTACGTATTCCCAGATGTATCTTATTACTTCGGAAAAACGTTAAGAGGAAAAACAATAAATAATGCTACCGATTTTTCTTTATATTTATTAGAAGAAGCATTAGTGGCAACAGTAACAGGAGATGCTTTTGGTAACCCTAACTGTATTCGTATTTCTTATGCAGCTTCGCAAGATCAAATTATTGAAGCTATTAAGCGTATTAAGGAAGTAATAAGCTAGTTCTTTAAAAAACTTTTATATATCAAGAGCTGCTAGATTTTTTAATCTAGCAGCTCTTTTTTTGTTAGAATAAGTAGTGTACAGCGATAAGTAAACCTAGGCTGGCGATTATAAAAAACACAATGGTTTGTATTAGAGCTTTTTTGTTATCTGTTAAGGTTTGTGCTTTTATAGTGTCTAGTTGTTCTTGTGTTGCTTTTGGAAACTCTTTTAATTCTATATTGGCATAACTGCCAGATAACGCTCCTTTTTCTTTGCGTTTTGAGGTTAAACTTCTATTGTTTTTTAATGACTGGTTTGCAGCCATCATTGATCCTTCGCCTCCCATAATTTATATTTTAAAGTGAAACACTATTGAGATATTCAAAAAAGTGTGTTTAAGATTATTGGTTATAATCTTAAGAATATTTAAAGTAGCTGCTTTATATATAAGTAACAATTTGGATTAAAATGTTACAGTAGAAGCGGGGTTTTATTTTTTAAGAAGGTGTTATCCATTTGTGAAATGCAGTGTTGATACGCGGATGAGAATAGGTTTGGGTGATGTGAAAATATTTGCGGATAATTGCGTTAGGGATTGATGCGGCATCCTTTTTTGTGCAAGCCTTTTAATTAGTTGAAAGCTCCAAAATTTGGATTTAGAAAATAGCGTGTTGCTAAGCCGAAATAATACTGCACAAATAAAGATATAGCGGAAAGCCCGACCCTTTTCGGGTAACGCTAAAATAAAATAAATTCAGAAATTAATTGATAGCAAAAGTAGCGCTCAATTTAAATGTAGGGATGGTAACTTGGAATTTTCTAGTGGTTGTAAAATTAACCATGTTGTAATGCCCTTGCATAGCACCAAAAGGAGAGGTGAGTAGGCAGCCAGAGGTGTAAGTGTGAGATTCTCCAGGTTTTAAAACCGGTTTTTTACCTACTACGCCTTCGCCGATAACGGTTTCAACATTGTTTAAGGCGTCTAGAATTTCCCAATGACGCGCGTAAAGTTGCACAGAATCTTTACTTTGGTTTTCTATAGTTACGGTATAACCAAAGGCGTATTGCATTTTATAGTTTTTATAAAATGAACCTTCGAAGTTTGTAACTACCGAAATTTTAATGCCAGATGTAACTTGTTGTACCATGATTGATTAAGCAATTTACTTTGCTAAAATAATAAATATTAAAGAGTTAGTGCGTGATTTCAACGGGTTTGGCGAATAAATTAGTTGAAATGCATTTCTTACCCTATATTTTGTCGATTTTATAATATTAACGTATTAATTTGTGATGTTTACTGAACTGGCTTCGCCTAAACCAATTATTTTATCGTATCGAGCGCCTAGATCGCGGTAATAAACAAGCACTTTGTAATTGTTTTCGGTTTGCCAGAAATCACCACTCACTGCACCATCGTCCACAGTACCATCATCGTTAACTACAATATATTTGTAGTTGTAGAAACCTTGTTTTAAAAGCATGGTATTGATAAAGCGATTGTTGACTTCATCAAAAATCATTCTTGTGCTATCGTCTATAGCATAGTTGTTAAAGTTTCCATATATATGTACGTTCTTATTGATTAAAAAGTCGTCGCCACGTAGAGAAAAATGTATCCACACGTAATCGGCTTCAATGCTGGCATCATCGGCATCTACGTTGGTGATAAGGTAATTACCGTTAATATCTGGGTTGTATGTGTACGGCATTTTGGCGCGCGGTATATTGGTGTAGAGGTAGTTGTGGTAAAGATCTTTTAGGTCTATAAACTGGATGCCTGTATTGGCGGCACGAACATCTTTATTTTCGAAAAACAGGAATTCGTTACCTGCCCAAAAACTTGTTTCACTGTCGTATCTGTAAATAAGTTGGTTGCCAAGCGTGTATTGCGGCTTTATGTTGGTAATAACATTGTTTAAATTATTATTTTGAATAATAACAGCTTTTACGGTTTGAGTGGGGTTGTTTAATTGTATGTTATTTGAAGTAATTATGAGTTCTACACGTTGTTTTTGTTCTATAAATTCGATGTTTCTAGAGCGTTTTACGCTTACGCCAACAGCGGTTTTATCTTCATAAATCATAAATTTTCTAGAGAACTGAAGCTCATCATTGTCATTATAAACCGAAATCATGTAGTTTCCAGAAACGAGTAATCCTTTGGTGAATTGATTAGGGATAGTGAGTTTGTAATGCGAAAATATTTGGTAGGTGTTTAGTGAATTCTCGTAATCGCGAATACGTTGGTTGTCAAAGCCGCTCAGGAATTCTGATTTAATAAGTGTTGAAGGTGTCCAATCGAAATTGAAATGCTCGATTTTATAGTAGTAATCGGCTTCTTCACCATTTAAAGCATCGAACTCTAAAACTACATATTCGCCCAGTTTTAGTATAGGAAGTTGGGTTTCAGGCGTGTTACTTTTAAAATTTATAGTTTTAATATAATCTGGTGGATTTACTTCTTGAACTTGTGAAAAAACCAGAGCGGGCAGGAGGGCGATGAGAATTTTTTTTATTACCTTAGAATGCATATTCATTATAGTTTTGTGTGTAAATATAAACAAAATCTATGCCTAATTAAATTTACTTATTTAGAATTAGTATAAATAAATGATATGCATTTTTTAGGACGAATAATTTAGGTATTTATTTGTATTTTTGCACCGATTTTTAGACAACTAATTTCAATAAAAATAAATATGTCAAACGACATCCGTATCAAAAAAGGTCTGGACATTAAACTTATAGGTGAAGCTGATAAAACCGTTGAACAAGCGATTATCAGTAACTACTACACTATAAGGCCAGAGGATTTTCACGGCGTAATTCCAAAACTTGTTGCAAAAGAAGGGACTTCAGTAAAAGCTGGAGATACTTTGTTTTTCGATAAATCTCAGGAATCGGTTATGTTCGCATCGCCAGTTTCAGGGAAAGTGATTGAAGTACAACGTGGACCAAAAAGACGCATAGACGCTATTAAAATTGAAGCCGATAAATCGCAAGTATATGCAGATTTAGCAGCATTTGATTTAAACAGTGCCACAGCGGAATCTGTAAAAGCACATTTGTTAGCATCAGGATGCTGGCCGTTTGTAAAACAACGCCCATATGATGTGATTGCAAATCCGAGTAAGTCGCCAAAAGCGATTTTTATTTCGGGGTATGCTAGCGCACCATTGGCTGCCGATTTAGACTTTACCTTAAAAGGTAAAGAAGCTGAATTGCAGGCTGCGGTAACGGCTTTAGGGAAACTAACAGAAGGTGCAGTGCACATTTCGGTTGGTACTTCTAGCTCGCCACTTGCTGGTTTAACAGGTGTTACTACGCACAAGGTTTCAGGGCCACATCCTTCAGGGAATGTTGGTACACTTATCAATAAAGTGAATCCAGTAAATAAAGGCGAAGTTGTTTGGACAGTTAATGCTCAAGACCTAGTTATTATTGGTGAACTTTTATTAACTGGTAAGTTTAATGCTGAACGTATTGTAGCTTTAGTAGGTTCTTCGGTTGAAAAACCAAGATATTTTAAAACCATTATTGGTAGCGAAATTTCTACTCTAATTTACGATAAAGGTGTTTCTAAAGGTGGTAACGATCGTGTTATTTCTGGAAATGTATTATCTGGAAAGCAAATTAAACCAGACGGAAATTTAGATTATTACAGCAATGTAGTATCTGTTATTCCTGAAGGTGATGATTACGAGCTTTTTGGATGGAACAAACCTGTGTTTAATAAAATCTCTACTTCTAGAGCTATGACATTCTCATGGTTAAGTAAATCTAAAAAATACGATTTGAACACCAATACTAATGGTGAACACCGTGCTTTTGTTACTACAGGAGTTTACGAGGAAGTTTTTCCTTTAGATATTTATCCTATGCAAATATTAAAAGCTTGTATGTATAAAGATTTAGATGAAATGGAAGCTTTAGGAATGTACGAAGTTGCACCAGAAGATTTCGCTTTAACCGAGTTTGTATGTGTATCTAAACAACCGCATCAAAAAATTATTAGAGAAGGTTTAGACTTAATGCTTAAAGAGATAGGATAATGGGTTTAAAAAATAATTTACATAAATTAAAACTAAAGTATAAAGGGACAAAAATGGCTCCTGCATTTAATGCAATCCATACCTTTTTATACTTGCCAGATGAGACCACACATAATGGAACTCATATAAAAGCTGCCGACGATTTAAAGCGTACCATGAATACAGTAATTATGGCTATGGTGCCATGTTTATTGTTTGGTATGTTTAACGCTGGTTACCAGCATAACTTACAGGTTGGAGAAATTCAAGCAGTAACAGCAGGTTTCTTTAGTCCGGAGTTTTGGGCTTTAGATAACTTCATGATCGGTTTCTGGAAAATTATTCCTTTAGTAATCGTTTCTTACGGTGTAGGTTTAGGAATTGAATTCTTATTCGCTGTAATTAAAGGTCACGAAGTAGAAGAAGGTTATTTAGTAACAGGAATGTTAGTGCCATTAATTGTACCAGTAGATATTCCGTTATGGATGTTAGCAGTTGCAGTTGTATTTGGTGTTGTTATTGGTAAAGAAGTTTTTGGTGGAACAGGGATGAATATCTTAAATCCAGCTTTAACTATTAGAGCCTTTTTATTCTTTGCATATCCTACTTGGATGTCTGGAGATAAAGTTTGGGTTGAAGGTGCAGTTGAAAGAACAAATGAAATTGCAGCCGGTGCTAATTTAGATGCCATTTCTGGTGAAACTATTTTAGGAACTCTAGCTCAAGGTAAAGCTGTAACACACTCTGTTGCCGATATGTTCTTAGGGTTTATTCCTGGTTCAGTAGGAGAGACTTCAACGTTACTTATTGTTTTAGGTGGTTTATTTTTAGTATTTGCTAAAATTGGAAGCTGGAGAATAATGTTATCATCGTGTGTTGGGGCTATAGTAATGGGCTTAATATTTAATGGTGTTGTTAGTTCTGGATGGATTACTGAAACAAGTAAATTTTACGGATTAATGAGTACTGAATTTTGGCATCACCTACTTATTGGTGGTTTTGCTTTTGGTACCGTGTTTATGGCTACCGACCCAGTTACGGCGTCGCAAACCAATAAAGGGAAATGGATTTATGGTTTCTTAATAGGATTTCTTTCTATTATGATTCGTGTATTCAACCCAGCATATCCAGAAGGTGTGATGTTAGCTATTCTATTAATGAATGTGTTTGCACCAACAATTGACCATTACGTGGTACAAGGAAATGTGAAGAAAAGAATGAAACGTTTAAAAGCTAAAGTTGCATAACGATGGAGAATAGAACAGATAAAAATTCATATACTATAATTTTCGCCGTTGTTATGGTGTTGGTTGTAGGTTCATTATTAGCCTTTACAGCTTCATCATTGAAACCTAGTATTGATGAAAATAAACGTCTAGAAAAGCAACAAAACATTTTGTATGCTATGGGCGTGAACGAGAATGACGAAACTAGTGCTAATTTTGTTTCAACAGATAAAGCACCAGAATTATTCAAGAAATATATTAAGAAGCAATTGGTTATTCAAGATGGTAAGGTTACCGAAGATGACCAAGCGTATTTAATTGATATTAAAAAGGAACAAGCTAATGCTAAAGCTGGTATTGCAAGACGTTTACCTTTGTTAAAAGGTGAAAAGGATGGTAAAACATTTTACATTGCACCAATTCGTGGTAAAGGGCTTTGGGATGCTATTTGGGCTTATGTTGCTATGGACGAAAACATGGTAATACAAGGTGCTTATTTTGATCATAAAGGAGAAACGCCTGGTTTAGGAGCTAATATTAAGCAACGTTTCTTTATGGACGATTTTATTGGGGAGCATTTATTAGATAACGCAGACCGTTTTAAAGGTATTGAGGTTTCTAAAAGTAATGCCGATCCAAAAAACGAGGATAAAACAGATAACGAAGTCGATGCTATTGCAGGAGCTACTATTACAGGTAATGGTGTTGCAGCAATGATTAAAAGCGATTTAAAGCTTTATGAGCCGTTCTTTAAAAACTTAAAAAACAATTAATTTATGGGACTTTTATCAAAAAAAGACGCCAAGTTAATCACAGATCCATTAGCGGATAATAACCCAATTACTATTCAAGTACTTGGTATTTGTTCTGCTTTAGCAATTACTGCTGAGTTAAAAGCATCTATTGTAATGGCTGTTTCAGTAATGGCCGTATTAGCAATAGGGAATGTTGTTATTTCTTTAATGAGAAATATTATTCCTTCTAAAATTAGAATTATTGTACAATTGGTTGTTGTTGCCGCTTTGGTAATTATAGTTGACCAAGTACTTAAAGCTTTTGCTTACGAGTTAAGTAAAACACTTTCTGTATTTGTTGGTTTAATTATTACTAACTGTATCATCATGGGACGTTTTGAGGCTTTTGCATTAGCAAATAAACCTTGGAGATCTTTTCTAGATGGTATTGGTAATGCTGCTGGTTACGGTTTAATTTTAATTATTGTTGGATTTTTTAGAGAGCTTTTAGGTTCTGGTACTTTATTAGGATTTAAGGTATTAGGAGATCCAATTGAAAAAACCGGATTATATGCTATTGGTTACGAGAATAACGGTTTTATGTTATTATCACCAATGGCCTTAATAGTAGTTGGAATAATCATCTGGATACAACGTAGCAGAAATACAGCATTAGTAGAAGATCATTAATTAGTGAGCAGTTAAATTAATTTACTGTAGCTTTTTAAGTCTATGGAAAATTGAAAAACTGAAAACTGAATACTATAAAAAAAATGGAATATATAGAGTTATTTTTCAAATCAATATTTATCGACAACATGGTATTTGCCACGTTCTTAGGAATGTGTTCTTACCTTGCGGTATCTAAAAAAGTAAGTACAGCGGTTGGTTTAGGAGCAGCTGTAATTTTTGTACTAGCGATTACCGTGCCTTTAAACTGGTTGTTAGATCAGTATTTATTGCAGCCAGGAGCTTTATCTTGGTTAGGTGAAGAGTATGCAAGTTACGATTTAAGTTTCCTATCATTCATCATGTTCATTGCAACTATTGCAACCATGGTACAATTGGTAGAAATAGTGGTAGAGAAGTTCTCACCATCATTATACAATTCATTAGGTATCTTTTTACCATTAATTGCAGTAAACTGTGCTATTTTAGGGGGGTCATTATTTATGCAATCTCGTGAAATACCAACTTTAGGTTTAGCTACAGTTTACGGTATAGGTTCTGGAATAGGATGGTTTTTAGCGATTTTAGCTATTGCAGCTATTCGTGAAAAAATTAGATATTCAAATGTGCCACCTGCATTAAGAGGCTTAGGTATTACATTCATCATTACTGGATTAATGGCGATTGGATTCATGAGTTTTGGAGGTATGTTAACTGGAGGTGATGAAGAAGCACCAAAGGAAGAAACAACTGCAAAAGTAAATTCTGCAAAGGATAACAAAGAAGTGTTAGCTAACAACATAAAAGTAAATGAGTAATATGATATTAGCCGCAAGTACAATAGGAACAATTGGAGTAACAGTAATTGCTTTTTTAATCATTTTACTTTTACTCGTTGGTTTATTATTAGTTGTAAAACAAAAACTATCACCATCGGGACCTGTAAAGATTACCATTAATGGTGAGAAGGAGATAGAAGTAGCTTCAGGAGCGAGTTTACTTTCAACTTTAGGAAATTCTAAAATATTTTTACCATCTGCCTGTGGTGGTGGTGGAACTTGTATTCAATGTGAGTGTCACGTAAACTCTGGTGGAGGTGAAGCTTTACCAACAGAAGTGCCGCATTTTACAAGAAAAGAATTACAACATGGTGCACGTTTAGCTTGTCAAGTTAAAGTGAAACAAGATATGGACATCACTATTCCTGAAGAAGTATTTGGAATTAAGAAATGGGAAGCTGTTGTAGTTCGTAACTATAACGTAGCATCATTTATTAAGGAGTTTGTTGTTGAAATCCCTGAAGATATGGGGTACAAAGCAGGTGGATATATTCAAATTGAAATTCCTCCATGTGAAGTAAAATATTCTGATATGGATATTACAGCACACCCTGAAGAACACGAAACTCCAGACAAATTTCAAGCAGAATGGGATAAGTTTAAGCTTTGGCCATTAGTTATGAAGAATACGGAAACAATAGAACGTGCTTATTCTATGGCTTCTTACCCTGCAGAAGGAAGAGAAATTATGTTAAACGTACGTGTGGCTTGTCCACCGTTTGATAGAGCCAAAGGTGGCTGGATGGATGTAAATCCAGGAATAGCTTCCTCTTACATTTTTAACCAAAAACCAGGTGATAAAGTAACTATTTCTGGACCTTACGGTGAATTCTTCATCAATGAGTCTGAGAGTGAAATGCTTTACGTTGGTGGTGGTGCAGGTATGGCACCAATGCGTTCTCATTTATATCACTTATTTAAAACCTTAAAAACAGGTCGTAAAGTAACATATTGGTATGGTGGACGTTCTAAACGTGAGTTATTTTATTTAGAGCATTTTTACGAGTTAGAAAAAGAGTTCCCGAACTTTAAATTCTATTTAGCATTATCTGAACCAATGGAAGAAGATAACTGGAAAGTAAAAGAGAATATAGATGCGCCAGGAGACGGTTTTGTTGGATTTATTCACAATTGTGTTATCGATAACTATTTATCATTACACGAGTCGCCAGAAGATATAGAATTATACTTCTGTGGACCACCGTTAATGAATAAAGCAGTTCAAAAAATGGGTGAAGATTTCGGAATCCCTGATGAGCATATTAGATTTGATGATTTTGGAGGATAATCTCTAAATTCAAGGTATTATAAAAAACCAACACGATAGTGTTGGTTTTTTTTTGCTTTAAATTGTGTTAAATTTTTGTTCTTACACTCTGATTTTGAGAGGTTTTTTGTTGTAGGGTTCTTGGTTATAAATGATTGAATAGTTAAAAACCGTGTATTTCGTCGAAAATAAAGGCGTATAACCGATAAAATGATTAAATTAGCAAGTAGGAATTCATCTGAAATTTTTATAGGTAAGAACTTATTTTCTAAATAATATGAGTATTGTAGATAAACAATTGAGAATTTTATTCATCGATGATGATAAAGCGACCAATTTTTTAAATAAACATATCGCTAAAAAAAATGCTAGCGTTAGTTCTACTGTATTAGTAGATAGCGCTTTTGAAGCTATAGACTACCTTGAGAAAAAAATAGTAAACCCGGAGGATAGACCCGATATTATTTTTTTAGATATTAATATGCCTGCCATGAATGGTTGGGAGTTTTTAGATGTATTTTATAAAATAGATTCAGGATTAATCAAGGATATAGAAATAGTTATTCTGTCATCCTCAGATGACCCTAGTGATATAAATCAATTTAAAAGTCGTAATACACTTTTAGATTTTGTGAAGAAACCATTAGATTCAAAATTATTCAATGATGTTTTATTGAAAGTATGTAGTTAATAAATTTATAAATAAGTAATAGTTAAGTTTAAAATATAGCTTAACAATTCGAGTTAGTTATTCCATTTGTCCCCTCAAAATTAATAAATAACAGATACTGATATTATGCAATAATAATATCACGTTAACAATACCCTTTAAATTTTTCTTTAAAGGTGCTTTTTGGATGGAGTAATTAGAATGCTAAACAATTATTTTAAATATTTAATTGACGATATGCGCTTAGCTATGGTCGCTTTTAAAAACACTGCAATTTGGTTTCCAAAGTATGTTGGTTTATTCTTGTGTATGTTTTTATTTACCTTAATATCTTATGGGCAGGATATAAAAAATGATAAGGTTACTTCTGTAAATGAGCAGCGCGCTGTTATGGTTTTAAATTTAACAGAAGAAGTTAAATGGTCTAAAATATCTCAAATTACTACCTTTAAAATAGGAGTTATGGGACCTGATACTATTAAAAATAGCTTATCTAAAATTTCTAAAAACAGAAGAATATTTGAAAAACTTATTCAAGTAGATCGAATAAATAAACTTGAAGATATAAAAAACTATAATGTTGTTTATGTAAATAGCACCTACGAGTATTTATTAAAATCTATTTTAGAAGAAAGTAAGGGGCTGGAAGTACTAATTATTACCGAAGGCTATCCAACAAATTCCTCAATGATTAACATGGTACAAGTTGACGATAGCTATAAATATGATATAAACCGAAAGTACATAAGAGAAGCCAAACTGAAAATCACACCAATACTTGCAGGTCATGCTGTAACTTCCAAAGAAATTAAAGAATCTCTCTATAAAAAAACAGAGCAAAAACTTTACATCGCTACTAGGGAAAATAAAGAGCAGAAGAAGATTATTGAAAGTCAAATAAAAACAATTGGGAATCAAATTAATGCTATTAATGAAAAGGATGAAGTTATTTATATTAAAGATTATTCCTTAAAAACACTAGCTCTGGATAGTGAGTTAAAAGCAAAACAATTAGCCGAAAACCTTAATTTAGAAAGAGAGTTAGAAAAAAGGTTAGACGAACAAATTAATCAAATAATTGATCAACAAAATGAGATAGATTCTGTAAATAATGAAATTTTGAATCATAAAAGAACATTAGAAATTCAAACAAGTAACATAAAGGAAAAAACGGCCATATTAGAAGAGAAGAATATTATAATTGATACACAACGAAAGCATAATATCATCTTATCCATATTATCTGGTTTGTTATTTATTGCCTGTCTGTCGTTACTATTTGCTTATATTAAAAATAAAAAATTAAACACACGCTTGAATGTTCAGCATAAAGAAATTAAAAAACAATCTGTATTATTAACCTCAAAAAATAAGGAATTAGAGCAATTCGCGTATATAGCCAGTCACGATTTACAAGAACCATTGAATACGGTTTCTAGTTTTATTGATGTTTTAAATGAAGACTACTATAGCCAGTTCGATGGAGATGGTCAGCAAATTTTAGGTTTTATCAAAGAGGGAAGTGTGCGAATGAAAAAATTAATAGATGCGCTTTTACAATATTCGCGATTAGGTAGATCTAAAGTTTTTGAAGATGTTAATTGCATGCCATTATTAGATGTTTTAACGGCAGATTTACAGAGCACAATAAAAGATAGTGATGCGGAAATTAACTACAAAGATTTACCAATTATAAAGGGTAATGAAGTTGAGTTACGTTTACTCTTTCAAAACCTGATTACAAATGGTATTAAATTTAGAGACCCTAATGTAAAACCAAGAATTAATATAGAGTGTACCGAAATTTCAGAAGGAGAAGATGCTAATAATGGAGCAGAAAAGTACTGGAAATTTTCGGTTACCGATAATGGTATTGGTATTGCTACAGAATATCAAGATCGGGTTTTTGCCATCTTTCAAAGATTACATTCCAGATTAGAATACGAGGGCTCTGGAATTGGTTTAGCACATTGTAAAAAAATTGTAGAATCGCATTCTGGTAAAATATGGTTTACTTCAGAAAAAGGTATGGGTACTACATTTTGTTTTTCGCTACCTATGAGCGCGTAATATTATTCATTTCTTAGCTTTAAATTTGTGCGGTTTAAATAGGGTTACTTATTTTTGCACTATGAGCAAAGCATTATCAAAACAAGAACTTCATAATTTAGCCATGAACCATGTTGGTAAAGATTTAGAACACCGTGGTTTCGAGTTTATAGCTATAAATAGTAAACTAAAAAGGCATCCGCAATTTGTTTGCATGGATAAAACTAAGCAGTATTTCTTTGTAATTGTTAGAGCAGTTATTCTTCCTGAGAACCCTAATAATTATGATGTAGTTTGGATGGAAAGCTTTAAAAAGCACGCTAGGGAAAATGATGCTAAAGTATTATACGCGGGTGTTGGAATAGGTAGTGTTAAAGGTGAGAACGAGCCGCTTTATTTAAACGAAGAGTATTTATTAGAATATAATGGTATTCAGGTTTTAGAAACTAATTTAAACTAAATGAATATATTAAAATTAGTGCTCTGTTGTTTCGTGATTTGTGCTTGTAAGCAGGCGCCTTCTAATTATACAGAACAAAGTTTTAAAAACACCCAACTAGAAGGTTCTGTATTCGGAACGTTTTACCAAGTAACTTACGATACAGATGCTAATTATGAAGTACAACTCGATAGTTTATTTGCTGTAATTAATACATCAATGTCTACCTATATTGATAATTCTGATATTTCAAAACTTAACAGAAATGAGTTGATTGATGTTGATAATCACTTTAAAACAGTTTTTTCTAATTCCGAAGCTATTTATATAGCAACTAATGGCGCTTTCGATCCCACTATTGGCGCTGTAGTAAATGCATGGGATTTTGGTCCAGAAGGAAAAATAATGGATTTAGATAGTCTTAAAATCAATACGCTCATGCAATCTGTGGGGTTGGATAAGGTGTCCTTAAAAGGAAATAAAATTATTAAGCCAGAAGGAACTTTTATTGATTTCAATGCTATAGCAAAAGGCTATGGGGTAGATGTGGTTGGAGAGTTTTTAGAAAGCAGAAACGTAAAAAACTATTTAGTCAATATTGGAGGAGAATTACGAGCAAGAGGTTTAAATAAAGCTAGTGGAAAGATTTGGACAGTAGGTGTAGAGAACCCTAATTTTAATGGCACACAATCTATTAATAAGGTTCTTTCTTTAAAAGATAAAGCCATGGCAACATCAGGAACTTATAGAAAGTTTAAAATAGATGCCGACGGTAATCGCTATGCACATATTATCGATACTAAAACCGGCTATCCGAGTAAAACGAACCTATTAAGCATTTCTGTAATTGCCGACAATTGTATGACTGCAGATGCTTATGCTACCGCATTTAAAGCTATGGGAATAGAAAGGGTAAAGACTTTTTTAGAATCGCATCCTGAATTAAAAGTGTTCCTAATATTTGAAAATGATAGAAAAGAGTTCGAAACGTTGAGTTTGAATGGCTTTGGAGAAAATTAAAAATAAGTGATTAGCCTTAATTTTATTAGAAAGCAGCAATGCACAAAAGTAACCAACCGGTTACTAAAAGTAAACCACCTAGAGGAGTAATAGGCCCCAGAAATTTTAACTTCTTACCTCGAGCATCTGATAGTATTAATCCATAAATACTAAAAGAAAACAACACGATACCAATGGTAAAGCACCAATAAATTGGCATCGTTACATATTCAGGATTCAAACCTAACGCCACTAAAAGAATAGCATGATACATTTGGTATTTTACTCCAACTTCAAAACTTTGTAATTGGTCTGCAGATAGTATTTTTTTTAAAGCATGCGCTCCAAAAGCACCAAAAATAACAGATAACATACCAAAAATGGCACCTGTTGCTAGTATAATAGATTGTGTCATAATATTGAGAAAAACTAAAAATGTTATTTATAAACTACAGGAATAATTTCACCTGGAGCTAAGCAGTATTCTTTTATCGCTTCCACGGAAAGGTTTGCGGTATAATCTACTTCATCTACTTTAAAACCTATGCTGCGTAGCTTATCAAAATAATCTCGGCCATAAACACGAACATGATCATACTGTCCGAATATTTTAGCACGTTCTGCTTTGTCGGTAATAGTATCATCTTCAAAAGTAGTGGCTCTAGATAAATCTTGCGGAATTTGAAAAATGCCCATGCCACCAGGTTTAAGAACACGGTAAAGCTCTTGCATGGCTTTGGTATCATCTGGAATATGCTCTAGAACATGATTACAAAAAATAATATCATAACTATTATCTTCAAAAGGTAAATTGCAAATATCAGCTTTTACATCAGCAATAGGCGATAGCAAATCGGTAGTAGTATAATCTAAGTTTTTTAATTTTCTAAAGCGTTTCAAAAAACACTGTTCGGGAGCAAAATGAAGCACTTTTTTTTCCGAAGAAAAGAAGTCGGTTTCATTCTTTAGGTAAAGCCAAAGTAATCTATGGCGCTCTAAACTTAAAGTAGAAGGCGATAAAACATTATTGCGTTGTTGCCCATAACCGTATGGTAAAAAACTTTTAAAACCCTTTCCGTCTATAGGGTCGGTAAAAGTATTTCCTTTTAAAAAAAAAGCTAAAACCGGACGAATAACATAGCTTAACCTTATTAATAAGGGTCTCGGAATGGTATTCAATATAAGTTTAAAAAGTTTTTTCAATGTTTATGCTTCTAGAGCTTTTGTTGATGAAATTAAGTTTGAAATACCATCCCACAGCGCAATACGATATTTTAGCGCATCTTGTGCGGTTTCTAATACCTCGTCCCATTTTTGAGAATCATTTTGGCATAATTCTTCAACCATTTTTAAAGATAATGGGCCATGCTCATCACCATCTAGCTCTATATGGCGCTCCAAATAATAAGTAAGTTTACTATAAGAGGCTTTATGTTGTTGTTCCGATTGTTTAATAATTTGAAAAAACATATCGGGAATTACATCTTCTCTTCCAAAGGTAAAAGCGGCAGCAATTTTATGCGGTGCATTAGTAGCAATGGTTTTAAAAGAGAAATCTACAAATTCTAGAGTTTCTTTAGGTAAATTTAAAGCAGTTAGCGCATTAGAAACTGAAGTGCCAGCTACTATGTTTTTTATAAATTTATCGATATCTGTTGTGCTTGCTCCAATTTGTTGCATGGCATCTAAGTACATTTCAAAATGACTGTAAGGCTCGCCTAGCTCGTTAACATCACTTTCCTCACCTAGAACAATTTCATTTATAAAACGAGCCGTAGAAGGATGTTTTACAGGGGTCCAAGGTACTGATGTGTTAGTTAAATGATTTTGAAGCGCTTTTAGCAAACTCATAAAATCCCAAACAGCAAAAACATGCTGTTCCATAAATGTTTTAATATCTTCAACTGAAGCTAAATCACTGTATAGTTTATGCGAATTGAGTTTTTCTCGCAACGGTTTTAGTACGAGTTCAATAGATTTTATGGATGTATTCATTTAAAGTACTAATGCGTTTTGGCGAAATTCATCTTCTTCGTTAGAAACTATACCTAAAGCATCATAAATGTAAGCAAAAGTTGAAAGTAATTCAGGTTTACCGTCTACTAATGCTACATCGTGCTCAAAATGTGCCGATGGTTTTTCGTCTAAAGTTGTAATAGTCCAACCGTCTCTATGTTGTTTAATACGGTGTGTACCTAAGTTTATCATTGGCTCTATGGCAACTACCATACCATCTATAAACTTTTTACCTCTACCACGTTTACCATAGTTTGGCATTTCTGGATCTTCGTGCATTTTTGCACCCAATCCATGACCAACTAATTCACGAACGACACCATAACCATGATCTTCACAATATTTTTGAATGGCATAACCAACATCGCCTACACGGTTATTCGCTTTAAATTCGCGGATACCAACGTATAAAGATTCTTTTGTAACTTGAAGTAGTTTTTCGGTTTCGGGAGCAATTTCACCTACAGCAAAAGTGTAAGCGTGATCGCCATAAAATCCGTTTTTTAAAGCACCACAATCTATCGAAATAATATCACCTTCAACTAAAGGTGTATTATTAGGAATACCATGTACTACCTGTGTGTTCGGACTCATGCAAAGTGTATTCGGGAAATCGTAAAGCCCTAAAAAACCAGGTATAGCACCATGGTCTCTAATATGTTCTTCGGCAATTTTATCAAGTTGAAGCGTTGTTACACCTGGCTTTAATGCCTTGGCAACTTCGCCCAATGTTTTAGATACAATTAAGGCACTTTCGCGCATTAATTCAATTTCTTCTTTTGTTTTTATTACTATCATATTCTAAAAAATAATGGCAAAGATACTTAAATCGCTAAGATTGAATTTTGGTTGAAATGAAGAGACTTCAAATTCAAACTATTTCAAGAAGCTAAAAAAGCCTTTTTTCTGTTTAGGAATTACTGGTGTTTCGTTGGTAAGTATTTGATAAACTTCTCCCCAACCAATAAAACCACCAATGTTTCTATCATCAATAAAAATATCAGCATTTATTTTTCTGCTAATATCAGTAGTATATTCTTCTCCAGAAAAACTATTGTTTATTGCATAAAAACTGATGCCGTTTTCTTCACAAAAAGCAACGGCTTCGTCTAATCTACTGCCACATCTGTAGGTCCATAGAATTAAACGATGCCCTTCTTGTTGTAACTTCTTTAACGTTTCGAAAGCAAATATCATAGGCTTTCCTATTTTAGGATAAGCATCTTCTACTATCGTGCCGTCAAAATCGACAGCAATTATTTTAGTGTTATTAAAATTCATAATTATTAACGGTAGTTTACAAAGCCTAAGTTATTGTATTTTAAATTAAAGGATGTTGCGTCATTGCTTTTGGCTGTTCTACGCCTATAAGTTTTAAAATAGTTGGAGCCATATCTCCTAAAACACCATCTTTAATACTTTTTAATTCGTTGTCTATTAAAATAACGGGCACTGGGTTTGTTGTGTGCGCTGTATTTGGAGAACCATCTGGGTTAATCATGGTTTCACAGTTACCGTGGTCGGCAATTAATAGGGTAGTGTACCCGTTTTCTAAACCTGTTGTTACTACTTTGTTTACACAAGTATCAACAGCTTCACAAGCTTTTATTGCAGCTTCCATAACACCTGTGTGCCCAACCATATCACCATTTGCAAAATTTAAGCAAACAAAATCGGCTTCTCCTTTTTGTAATTCAGGAACTAAAGCATCAGTTAACTCAAAAGCACTCATTTCTGGTTGTAAATCGTAAGTCGCTACTTTTGGCGAGTTTTTTAAAATTCGAGATTCGCCTTCAAAAGGAGTTTCTTGTCCTCCTGAAAAGAAAAATGTTACGTGCGGGTATTTTTCAGTCTCGGCAATTCTAATTTGTTTTTTTCCGTTTTTGGATAAAACCTCACCAAGTGTTTCTGTAATATTATCTTTATTGAAAATCACTTTTATACCTTTAAAAGCATCACTATAGTTTGTGATGGTTACATAATATAAATCTAATTTTTGGGTATCGTATTCTGGGAAATCTTGTTGGTTTAACATTTCGGTTAACTCACGACCTCTATCTGTTCTAAAATTAAAGAAGATTACAACATCATCTTTTTCTACTTTAGCAACAGGTTCTTTGTTTTCTGTAATAATTAATGGTTTGATGAACTCATCGGTAACATCATTATCATAGTTAGCCTGAATTTCGGCAGTAGGATTATCTGTTTTAGTACCCACATTGTTTACAATAGCATCGTAGGCTAGTTTTACACGTTCCCAACGCGTATCTCTATCCATGGCATAATAACGGCCTGTAATGGTTGCTATTTTAGCTTTAGTGCCTTCTGTATATTTTTGTAAGTCTTCAACATAACTTTTACCAGATTTTGGGTCTACATCACGACCATCTGTAAAGGCATGTACATAAGAGTTTACGCCTGCTTTATTAGCTGCATCAATAAAGCCACGTAAATGGCTTGTATGTGCATGTACGCCACCATCACTTAGTAAACCTAAAAAGTGAACGTTTTTATTATTATCAGAAGCATATTTTAAAGCGTCTACTAGTACTTTTTCATCTTTTAGTGTATCTTTTTCTATAGCTAAGTTAATTTTAGCTAAATCTTGATACACAATTCTGCCAGCTCCTAAATTCATGTGGCCAACTTCACTATTTCCCATTTGGCCTTCTGGCAAGCCAACATGTAAACCATCGGTCCTTAAGGTCGCGAATGGGTATTTTTTATATAAAGAGTCTATGAAAGGTGTATTTGCATGATCGATAGCTGAAACTTTTGGGTCTGGAGAGTTTCCCCAACCGTCTAGAATCATTAAGATTACTTTTTTATTCATTTTATTTAAAAATTTTATGAAACACTACAAAGATACATAACTTGGCCTAAGTGACCATTAAATATAGCCTGAAAATAGCCTATTTAATAGGGGTTTGTTAATCTGTTTGAAAATGGAGGTTTTGCTTAATTATATTGAAATTAAATGATGAAAACTCAATATTATTTATTTTTTATGTAACACTTTTAAGTTTCCGTCGTCTTTTAAGTATATCAAAAAACATAATCAATTTAATCAAATCAAAAATCTTTCATCATGAAAAAATCAATCATTATTTCCGCAATCGCCTTATGCTTTTCTTTAGGAACAGTAAATGCAACACCTTTAAATTCAACTCGTAATACTTTAGAAAGTGTACGCTATTTTAAAGTGAATTCTTTTTGCGTCTCTATCGCTTTAGGTGATATTGATACTGTTATGAAGTTATTATCTTTAGGTGAAGATGTGAATCAAATTTCTAATGGCATGACGCCGGCTATGTATGCTGCAAAGTTTAACAGAACTGAAATTCTGGAACTTTTAATAATACATGGAGCAGATTTAAAAACTAAGAATTCTAAAAAAATGACAGCTGCTAAATATGCCGAAATTCATGGCGCAACAGATGCGGCTTTAATTATTAAAGAAACTCTAGCTGAGAAAAAGAAAAAATAATTATTAGCATATATAATTATTTTGAGTTAGTCACTCTAAATAAAAGCTGCCTTTGTAGGTGGCTTTTTTTTGTTTTAATATGAAATGGTATCTGGGAAAAGGACAAAAAAAAAGCAGCTATAAAATTATAACTGCTTATTTTCAATTAAAAAAAAACTAACTCAAACTATATAATACTTAATTTCAAACTTTATGAAGGTTATCGTTTTTATATCAACTGAAATCAAAATGATATGCTAACGACTTCCTTTTACAATATTATCTCATTTTAAGGTTGCCGACTATAATTTATGGTTCTATATCTATAAATTATCAGTTATTTTAAGGGTTTTGAGAGGTGTGTGTACAGTTTTTATAGGAAAGTAACTTATAATGTATTTTTAAATGTAATGTTCTTAAAGTTTTATTTTGAGTAGATTAAAAAGAAAACCGGCAAATCGAAAAGTTCGATTTGCCGGTTTAATAAAGTATTTAATATAATTTTACCTTTTACTAGTAACCTGGGTTTTGCAGTAGGCTGTCGTTTAAACCTAGTTGCGATGTTGGTAAAGGAAATAAGTAGTTGTCTATAGAAAAGTTACGAGTTGAAGCTGGTTGTATAACAAGACATTCTCTCATTCCAACTCCGGTTGTTGTACTTTCTGGACTATGGCTGTAAGAGCTAGGAGTATATAAAGCATCGTTACCTTCATAAATAGTACCTTCTATAACCGCGCCATATACAGCTTCACCTAATTCTTGTTCAGCTATTCCCCAACGTCTTAAATCGCTGTATCTTGAGCCTGCTTCTGCATATAGCTCAATCGCACGCTCTCTTCTAATTTCTGTTTCTATATCCATACCGTTAACATCTAAAAAAGCGTTAGTAAGTGCTGGTAAACCCGCTCTAGCTTTAATCAGGTTTATAGATTCATTCATTTGGCCATCAGTTAAATTTCCGTTTAATTCATATAGAGCTTCTGCATACATTAAATAAACTTCAGCTAAGCGTAGTAAAGGAATATCATAAGCTTCTGTTTTTGTAACTCTGTAAGCTTCAGCTGTACCCCAGTTCCAGCTCATAAATTTTGAATTGAAATAGCCATAATTATTTGTTCCATTCAATAATACATCACCATTTTGTGGTATTTCACCAAGATTTCTATGATAAGTAAAATAAGCTCTCATTCTGTAATCTCTATTTTGAAATTCATCTGGAGTATTATCATAGCCTAAAAATTTGTCAGATTTGTCTATTGGTAATCCATCATCACATAAGAACAAGTCCATCATTTTTCTACTAGGCTTTAATCTTCCTTCATAAACATGACTTACAAGTGTATTAGCTTGTCTAAATGTAAAATCGTATTTACCGTATAGAATAAATTCTTTATTGGATGCTTTATCCAATCCGCCTGGATTAGATCCGCCGTCTTCTAAGTTGAATAAGAAATTAGAGCTTAAGTTGTCCAGAGCATCATTATAATTCCATAATTCGAAAGCATTAGAATTCATTACCGACTGACTAAGGGTAACAACTTCTTCTAAATATGCCGTTATGTTTGCTGCTTCAAATCCAGCACTTCCAGCTCCGTTACTCACACCATCACCGTCTGTTGCGGTTCCTACATATTTCATCCAAGTAGCTTCATGTAACAAAACTTTGGCTTTAAAGGCCATTGCGGCTTCTTTGCTAATTTTACCCTTATCTTCTCCTCCAATACTTGTTTCATTTGGTAAGCCAGTAATAGCATCGTCTAAATCTGCTATTATTTGAGCAACAACTTCATATCTACTATTTCTAGGTGCATATAATTCTGGTGAGTTTACATCTAAGGATGATGTTACTAGTGTTACACCACCAAATCGTTGTACTAAAAAGAAATACTGATAAGCTCTATGAAATTTAGAAGCTGCAACGTATTCAGTAATACTTTCAACTCCAGTATATGATTCCGATCTTTCTAATAATAAATTTATATCTCTAATGACTTCATATGTATCTGTATAGTAATTGTCATCTACAGGAGCTAAGGTTTCTCCTCTTCCATACTCTTGCATGTCTCCTCCTTCGAAGAAACCAGCTAAATCAGATCCATGGTCTGAAAAAATGCCTTGATCACCCCATCCCATTAAGGAAGCATAAAATCTATTAGATCCTGTTAAAAAGTGTTCTGCTTCCGTGTAATACACATTATCTGTGATTGAAGATGGAGGTGTTAAATCAATAAACTCGTCTTCGCAAGACGTAAAAAACACCATGATGCATGGTACTATTATATATATTATTTTTTTCATTTGTATCTATATTTTATTAGTTATAAAGAAACTTTTAAACCTAATGCCCAAGTACGCATAAATGGATATGTAGCATTGTTTGCGCCCGCTCCTGACTCAGGATCGTATCCGTCCTTTACGCTGGTAACTTCAAATAAATCATTTCCAGAGAAATAAACTCTAAATGTGTTGATAGGCGTATTACCTATTTTTAATCCTTTTACGTTATACCCTACTATTAAAGATTTTAATCTAACATATCTGTTATTTTGTTTCATGAAATCTTTGTTGATATAGTTCCAGTTAGCAACATTTCTTTGTGTAGATACCCTTGGGAATTCTGCATTTGGATTATCTGCTGTCCAAGTTCTTCCTAACCAAGTCGCAGATTGGTTTTGCCAAATTTGTTGAAAAGGAGCCGCCCAGTAGCCTGTTCTTACTAAGTTTTGGTTTAATGCACCTTGGAAAAACGCACTCATATCCCAATTTTTGTATTTTACATCAAAATTAAATCCAAAAACGTGATGCGATGAAGAATCACCATGATATGTTAAATCTTTAGTATCAATAACTCCATCTTCATTAGAATCTACAATTCTTGTGTCTCCTGGTACCAATCCTGCAGTTGTACCTTGTGCTGGTAATATACCGCCAGAATAAGTTGCGTAATATGCATCTACTTCAGCTTGATTAGCAAAATAACCATCTGTATTATACAGGAAATAAGAGTTAATTGGTCTACCTTCAACAACCTGTTCATCATTATTGTCGCTCGTGTCGACTAGGTTTAATCCAGCAACAACAGCATCGGCTCCATCGTAACTTGTAACTTCATTTCTAGAATCACTCATATTGGCAGCTACACTTACATCAAAATCACCTAACTGACCTCTCCAACCTAATTGAACTTCCCATCCTTTGGTTTGTAAATCTCCCGAATTTGTAAGCGGAGCAGATGTTCCCATAATGTCAGGGTAAACTAGGCTAATTAACATATCCTTATTATCTTTTTGATAAAGGTCAATAGCACCGAATACGGCATTGTTAAATAATTTGAAATCTACACCAATTTCTTTGTTTATTATACGTTCCCAGGTTGTGGTGTTACTGAATAAATCACTTGCTCTTGTTGTTACTTGCTGACCTGCATTGGTTTGTCCGAAAACAGTGGTTCCAAAGTTTACAGTTGATAAATAACCGAAGTTACCAAAACCAGATGTACTACCTAGTTCTCCATAGCCACCACGAAGCTTTAAGAATGAGATGGTATTACTGTCATTTAGAAAATCTTCAGAACTTAAAACCCAACCTCCTGAAACACTAAAATAGTTAGACCATTTTTGACCTTCTGCAAATTTAGATGAGCCATCTCTTCTTCCTTGAAGTTCAAATAAGTATTTAGATTTGTAATCGTAATTTACACGCCCTATATAACCAAAAGCACCCCATGTGTTTCCGCCTCCTGCTGTTATAATATTTTGGTCTGTTGCACCTAAGTTTAAATCATAAACACCATAGTCTACAAAACCAAATCTTTTAGCTCTAAGGCCATTATTTTCATTTTTTTCAGCTTCAACAGCCAAAAGTCCCGATACATTATGGTCTCCGAATGTGTTGCTATAATTTAAAGAAGCTTTATAGTTTTTATAGGTAATATTACTTGTTTCTTCCTCAATATAAGTTTTACTCGGTGCGTTTATATAAGAAGCGAAATCTCCTTGCCAGCTATATAAAGGAACAGATAATACATATTCTTGATCTTCGCTGTTTTGTTTACTAACAGCATAAGAACCTGCTATGTTTAAATGGTCTGTAAGTTTATAAGTTGCCTGTGCAAAGATTTTCATTTGCTCATCTATAAAATTTTGACGTCCTCCATCTATAACTTGCGCTACTGCGTTTCTTTCTCCTTTAATATCAACACCTCCAAAAACAGAGTAGTATTGTCCTTGTTCATTATAAGCAGGGAATAAAGGCGCGTCATATGCGGCAGCATCTGCTGCTAATCCACCAACAGGTCCTGAAAAATGTCTATGGAAATATGTGATATTTGTGTTTAAACTTAATCTATCACTAATATCAACATTATAGCTTGCTGCAAAATTATATCTGTCAGAAGAATCATCCGCAACTTTTAATCCACCAACGTTTTCATCATATCCTGCTGAAATACGGAAGTTACTTGTTTCTGATCCACCTGACACACTAAAATTATGTTGGCTGGAAAATGAGTTTCCAAAAAGGTCGTCGAATCTGTTTCCCTCAGCGAGCCATACCCTTCCATTTATAGGTAAGTCGTAATAGCCTTCTTCACCAGCTGCTATTCTCTCTAAAGTCTCTCTATTATCCCAAAAGAAATATCTTGGAGCTTTTCCTGCTGCAATATCAGAATCAACAGCTGCAAGATAACTGTCACCATATTCAGTCATTGTAGGTGTTGGAGGTCGTATGCCTATGGTGCCCATTCGTAAAATAGTACTGAAATCTACTTTCACATCTCCTTTCCCTTTTTTGGTAGTTACCAAAATAACACCTCCAGCAGCTCTAGAACCATATACAGATGCCGAACCTCCTTTTAAAACACTAATACTTTCAATGTCATTAGGATTCATATCATTAAAAGCAGAAGAGTTTATTGCAGGAACTCCATCAATTACTATAAGTGGGTCTATTCCATTAACAGAAGATGAACCTCTAACAAGAAAATTAACATCTTCGTTACCAGGTCTAGAAGACGCTCTCGTAACAACTAAACCAGGTGTTCTACCTTGCAAAGCCAAAGCAGGACTACCTACTGCCAAATCTTCAAAGGCTTCTGCTTTAATTTGTTCTACTGCACCTGTTAAGGTCTCTTTTTTTGCAGAACCATATCCAACAACAACAACTTCGTCTAAGGCTGCAACATCAGATTCTAAAGAAACATTGATTTGAGCATTACTTCCAACGGTTATTTCTTTTGTTACATAACCTATGTAAGAAAACGAAATAACAGAACTGTTTGATGGCACTGTAATACTGTAATTTCCATCAAAATCTGTTACGGCTCCAGTAGATGTGCCTTTAACAATTACATTTACACCAGGGATTCCCATGTTATCTTCTGCGCTAACAACGGATCCTGTAACGGTTCTGTTTTGTTCAATTGTTGGGTTTGTGTTTGCGTACCCAACATTAGTCATGCTGAAAACCATAAAGGCTATCATCCAAAATAGGCTTAAAGGTTTTTTCAGACTTGTCTGATTTTTGATTTTTTTCATCATAAATAATTAGTTTGTTTGTTTAGATACTCCTTCAAATAGTTGTTAAGATTTAAGGTGATGACTCGTTTTTAAATCATAAAAAAATCGGAGTGGTTTCAATCTAGTTTTAGAACTACAATGGTATTTAAAATTTAAGTTTATACTTATAACTTATAGGTTAATCATGATAAATTATGATTCTTTTTACCGAAAGAAGTTGTTCTTAGTTATAATAGAATTAACGTTATACGTGTCTTTTAGTGATTTTATGTTTTCTGATTAAGATGTGGAATACTAGTTTTTATGATGAGATTTTTAATACTTATCCAAATAGCTATTGATAGTTAATTAACTCTTAATTATATCAGAAATCGTAATTTTAAACCATAATTTATAGTTTTCGAATGATAATTTAACGAGAGAGAATGCTTTAATATTTAAATTGCATAAATATTAAAGAAACATCAGGTTGGTTTATAAATTTGATGTAAATGTTTTAAAACTGAAAAAATGCGTTTAATAAAATCGATATTGTTTTTAATGCTATTTGTGTGTTTCTCCTGTAATTCTGTAAAGAAAGAAACAGCTATAAATCAATTATCAAAGTTTGATGTAAACACGGTTTTAAATCAAAACGTAGAGAAAATAAAAACAGTAACTCAAAAACTTACATTTTACGATAGTTTCCCGAGGCATATAGATGAAAATAACAAACAATGGAGCTATGTTAAAACAAAAGATTGGTGTAGCGGTTTTTATCCTGGGATTTTATGGTATGCTTATGAAGAGTCTGGAGATGAGGTTCTAAAAAATAAAGCTATTAAATTCACCGAAACATTAAAAACCATAGCATACAGTCCTGCGAGAAATCACGATATTGGTTTTCAATTATATTGCAGTTATGGTAATGGTTTTAGATTAACAGGAAACCAAAATTACAAGGAAATTTTATTAGCGGCAGCCGATACATTAGCTACATTATACAACCCGAAAGTTGGTAGCATTTTATCTTGGCCTTCTCAAATTAAGCGCTATAAACACAACACCATTATAGATAACATGATGAATTTAGAATTGCTTTTTTGGGCAGCTAAAAATGGTGGAGATAAAAGTTTGTACGATATAGCCAAAAGTCATGCTGAACAAACCATGAAGTATTTGGTGAGAGAAGATGGTTCTGCATTTCATGTCGGATCTTTTGATATAGAAACAGGAGCCTTTTTACAAGGATACACACACCAAGGTTATGCTAACGAGTCTATGTGGGCGCGAGGGCAAGGTTGGGGAATTTATGGTTTTGCAATGGCATACCGTGAAACTGGTGATTCTAATTTTTTAAATACTGCCATAAAACTTTCAGATAAATTTTTAGACCGTTTACCGGAAGATGGTATTCCGTTTTGGGATTTTGACGATCCTAAAATTCCTAATGCTCCAAAAGATGCTTCTGCAGCAGCGGTTGCAGCATGTGGCTTAATGGAATTATCAGGTTTGGTTCAAGATGAAAAATTAAAATCTAAATATTTCAACGGAGGTAAAGCACTGGTTGAAAATCTATCATCTAGTGCTTATTTGAGTAATGCCAAAAATGATGCCTTACTATTGCATTCCACAGGAAATCACCCTAAGAATAAAGAAATGGATGTTCCAATTATTTATGCCGATTATTATTACATGGAAGCCTTATTACGATTAAAGAAACTAGAAAATATTTAATAAACACAGCATTTTAAAATGAAAAAACTCGGTTTTATTCTTATTTGTATCACATTAATTTTTAGTTCTAGTCTTTTCGCTCAGACGGTACCGTATTCTATTGGGCGTATAGTGGTAAGTTCTGATGGTAATGAGCACGATCATGATGATTGGGCCGCTACACCTTTTACATTGGCGCTTTTGGCGGCAAAAGGACTTCAGGATAAACTAACGGTTTACACGTTTAGTGATCATATTTGGGGGAGCGATTATCAAAAGAAAAAAGGAAAAACCGAAATGTTAATCAGTGCTTTAGAAGGTCAAAAAATATATAATTTTAAAAAGAGTAATTTCTTGGAAGCGGTTGCCGATTCTACAAAAGCCATTAATGCCATTGTAAAAGAAATTAATAAATCTAAGGCGAGCAATCCGTTAACTATTGTCGCTGCAGGGCCTATGCATGTTGTGGGATCTGCGATTTCTCAGTCTAAAAAAGCAAAATTAAAATATGTCAGAATTATTTCTCATTCGAATTGGAACGATAGACATTCTGATAAACCTTATGATTGGGAAGAACATTCTGGTTGGACTTGGAATGAAATTAAAGCGAGTTTTGAGTCTTTCGGATTGATTTGCGATAGAATATCCGATCAAAATGGCGGGAAAGATTACGAAGGTATGAAAGCACCAAAAGCCATGTTCGATTGGATAAATACTTCACCAATAAGAAATACTTCGGAAAAAGCGAAAAAACAATTAGATTGGTTGTATCAAAGGCAATTAACTTGTGTTAAAAAAGGAGATTTCGATCCGTCGGATGCTGGTATGATTATTTATCTATTAACCGGAAAACAAAAAACAAGTCCTGAGGATGCAAGAGCAATTATCGAAAATTCAGTACATTAAACAAAATTCAAAAATGAAAAAAAAAATCAGTTTATTCATCATCATATTTATCAGTTTTCATTGTTTTTCTTCTGAAATAAGTTCTGTGGAAGCAAAAGCTAATTTTGAAACTTCAATTAGAAATATTTCCGAAGAAAATGAAGCCGTAAAAAAGGAGTGGAATGGTTTTAAAATAAAGGAAGCTACCTTAAATGGAGTGGATTATAAAGTGGTGTTTCCAAAGAAAGCGAACGCTAGTAAAAATTGGATATGGCGTGCTAGATTCTGGGGTCATGAACCACAAACAGATATCGCGCTCTTAAATGCAGGCTTTCATGTGGTTTATATTGAAGTGGCTAATTTATTCGGAAGTCCGAAGGCTGTTAATATTTGGAATGAATTTTACGATTTCATTATAAAAAAATATAAATTAAACCCTAAAGTCGTGCTAGAAGGCATGAGTAGAGGTGGTTTAATTATCTTTAATTGGGCGAACCAAAATGCCGAAAAAGTAGCTTGCATTTATGCCGACGCACCAGTTTGCGATTTTAAAAGTTGGCCTGCTGGACAAGGCACAGGCGATGGCTCTAAAAAAGCATGGGAAGCCTGCTTAGTTAGCTATGATTTTACTGAAGAAGTAGCGTCTCAATTTTCTGGAAATCCTATAAATCACATGGAATATATTGCTGTTCAAAAAGTGCCTATTTTAATTGTTGTTGGCGATGTCGATAAGGTTGTTCCTGTGGCAGAAAATAGTGCTTTATTAGAAGAACGTTTAAATAGTTTAGGTTGGGAGTTAAACATGATTCATAAACCAGAAGTGGGGCATCATCCACATTCTTTAAAAGACCCAAAACCTATTGTAGATTTTATTTTGAAGGTAACTAATCCTTAATTTTATTTCGTTCTTTTTGTATAGAAAATCCATAAAAAGGTTTGCTTAATTTTATGTAAAATGTAACGTTTTATTTTTGTTTAAAATCGATCAACGGCTTGTTAGTAGCCTATTTCATTAATATAGCGCATAAATAAGCTATAGTTTATATGGAAAGGCTCATGATTTATACCGTAAAAAGTCTTTAATTTTTATTATTGTATCTATTATAATTTTTTAGAATAAATAATAAAAAATCCAAGGATGAAAAAAATAGGTATTTGTACAATGTTGTTTGTTTTTCTTTTAGGAACAGCATGTGGTTCTAAAGTAGAAAAAACTGTAGTTGTAGAGGCGAATATCGATCCAGAAAATATAACAGACGAAGCGCGTATGGAATGGTGGCAAGAGGCCCGATTTGGTATGTTTATTCATTGGGGGATTTATTCGGTTCCTGCAGGTTTTTATAACGGCGAAGCACAAACAAATAGTGCCGAGTGGATTATGAATAAAGGCAAAATTCCGGTAGCTGAATACGAGAAATTTGCAGACGAATTTAACCCCACTAAATTTAATGCCGACGAGTTTGTGGCTTTAGCTAAACAAGCCGGAATGAAATACATGATTATCACGGCTAAACATCACGATGGATTCTCGATGTTCGATTCTAAAGCCACCGATTATAACATTGTAGATGCCACGCCTTTTAAACGTGATATTTTAAAAGAATTATCTATCGCCTGCCAAGAGCAAGGCCTTAAATTCGGTTTTTATTACTCGCAAGCTCAAGATTGGCACCATCCTGGTGGTTTAGGTAATAGCTGGGACAAATCTTTCGAGCGTGTAAGTAGCGACGAATATGTTTACGAAAAAGCATTGCCAGAAGTAAAACAGTTACTTACAGAATACGGACCGATATCAAATTTTTGGTGGGATACACCTCGCGAAATGACAAAATCTGTTGTCGATAGCTTGCATCATATTACCACGGCATTACAGCCATGGATTATTACAAACGACCGTTTGGGCGACGATTATCCTGGAGATCATAAAACTTTTGAAAGAAACGGGCCAAGACATCAACCCGAAGCTAAATATTGGGAATTATGCCAACCCGTTAGCGGCAGTTGGGGTTATCGTAGCGACGATGATAATTTTAAATCGATACCTACTTTAATTCATAATTTAATTGATCAGAGTAGTAAAGGCGGAAATTATTTATTGAATGTAAGCCCAACCAGAGAAGGAATTTTAAGAACCGAAGCCGTTGAGCGTATGAAAGCCATTGGTGTTTGGATGGATACAAATTCCGAAGCGATTTACGGTACACAAGCAAGTCCAACTTCTACCGAACCAGACTGGGGACGTATTACCATGAAAACTATTGACGATAAAGCATTACTTTATCTTCATGTTTATAACTGGGAAGATGGAGCAGCGTTGCCAATTCGATTAAAAAACAACGTAGAATCTTGTTATTTACTTACTGATGAAAGCAGAACGTTTAAAACCGAAACTTTAGATCATGGAATTCAAGTGAAATTAACAGGAAAAGCGCCAGATAGCGTAGCTTCTGTTATTGTTTTAAAGTTGAAAGAAATGCCAAATGCATTACCTGTAAAAGCTTTAAGGCAAGAAGAAAGCGGATTAGCTGTGCTTACAGCTTACAGAGCGCAATATGAAAACTTACAAGGGCCAGGCGCGCTATACAAAGAGGAGTGGGACTGCGTTAGTCATTGGGATAGTGAAACGGCTCGAGTATATTGGTCTTTCGAAATTGATAACCCAAGCACGTTTAATGTGGAGCTTGGCTATTCAGGAAGTGAATCTACTGAAATTACAGTAGCACTTGCAGGAACTTCTAAAAATGTAAACGTTGCCGCGACAGGAAGTAATCCAAAACGATTTAAAAAAGCAGACTTAGGACAATTTACAGTTGATAAACCTGGTAAATATGAGTTTTCTCTAATGCCTGTAGCAGGAAAATGGAATGCCATTAATTTGAAGGATATTAAACTTCAACCCGTAAAGAAATAATCAACGTTTATTTGGATTTATAAAATGATGAAGTATATTTTTCTTTTGTTTATTGGATGTTTGTTCTCTTGCGGTGCACAAAATAGTCTATATATTAATTTAGATGAAGCACCTATTGATGGCGGTTTACAAATGGAAGATTATTGGGTTTGGGGAAGTTCTGTTATTAAGGGAGACGATGGTTTGTACCACATGTATGCTTCTCGATGGCCAAAAATGTTGCCGTTTCACCCAGGTTGGATGGTGGCTTCAGAAATTGTGCATGCCACATCAAAAACTCCAGAAGGACCTTATCAATTTCAAGATGTTGCTTTAGGCGATCGTGGTACACAATTTTGGGATGGAAAATCTTGCCATAACCCTAAAATTGTAAAATATAAAGATACTTACATTCTTTACTACATGGGATCTACACATCCTTTTGAGGCAGTTACGGAAGCCAATGTTAGCGATTTCGATTTATCAAGTAAATGGTGTATTGCTGCGCGTTGGGGAAAACGTATTGGTATAGCAACATCTAAAAGTCCGAACGGCCCATGGAAACGTCAGAATGAACCTGTTTTAGAGGTGGAACCAAATTCATATTATAGTTTTTTAACCTCCAATCCGTCACCTTTAATTAAAGAAGATGGTTCGGTAGTTTTACTTTTTAAAGGAAGAAGTTATAAGGAAGATGGCGTTTCGCAAAGCGATATGAGTATCGGCGTGGCCACAGCACCTAGTTTTGATGGTGACTATACCGTAATCGGTGACGAGCCATTATTTTCTATGGAACGTTTTGGAGAAGTTGAAGATCCACATTTATGGAGTGATGATGCTGGTTACCATATGATAGCAAAAGACCAAAGAGGTTTAATTACTGGAGGAAAAGGTGATGGATTGGTAGCACATTCTGAAAACGGTATTGATTGGATAATAGATGAAAATCCAAGAGCTTATACAAAAACAGTAAAATGGAACAATGGAACAACTATTAAACAAGGACAGTTAGAACGACCTTTTGTTTTTGTTGAAAATGGAAAACCTACGCATATTTTCTTTGCAACCATGGATGGTCCTGGCGGATTTAACAATGGTACAAAAACATGGAATATGGTTATTCCTTTAAAAAAATAACATAACTAAACTAAATATTTTAATACAATAAATACAGATATAACATGGACAAGAAAATATTATTATGGTCTATTACTGCAGCTTTAGCAGGATTTTTATTCGGATTTGATGTTGTAGTAATATCGGGAGCCGATAAAAAACTACAAGCCTTATGGGAATCATCAGATGCTTTTCATGGTTGGGTAGTCATGGGTATGGCGCTTTGGGGAACGGTAATTGGAGCCATTTTTGGAGGCTTTCCAACAAACAAATACGGACGTAAAAACACCTTAATTGCTATTGGTGTGTTATTTGCTGTTTCGGCCATTGGTTCTGCTTTATCAAACGATCCATATGTATTTGCTTTTGCTCGTTTTATTGGTGGTATTGGCGTTGGAGCATCAACCATTGCGGCTCCTGCTTATATTTCTGAAATTGCTCCAGCTAAAGATCGTGGGCGTTTAGTAGCCTTATATCAATTTAATATTGTTTTTGGTATTTTAATTGCTTTTTTATCAAACTACTTATTAAGTGGTATTGGAGAAAATGCATGGCGTTGGATGCTAGGTGTAGAGGCTATACCAGCAGTTTTATATATTTTATTTGCATTAAAAGTTCCTAAAAGCCCACGTTGGTTATTATCTCAATCTAGAACTGAAGAAGCTAAAGCAGTTTTAAAATTAATAGATCCTAATGCAGATGTTAACGAACAAATTAGAGAGTTTACAGCACATTCTGATGCTAGCGATAAAACCGAAACTATTTTTATAAAAAAATATAGGTTTCCATTAACCTTAGCGTTTTTAATTGCTTTTTTCAATCAGTTATCAGGTATTAATGCCTTCCTTTATTATGCACCACGTATTTTTGAAGAAGCTGGTTTGGGAGAAAGTACAGCACTTTTAAGTAGTGTTGGTATTGGTGTTACTAACCTTGTTTTTACTTTATTGGGCGTGTTTTTAATTGATAAATTAGGAAGAAAGACCTTAATGTATATAGGCTCGGTTGGATACATTATTTCATTAGGATTAGTATCTGCGGCATTCTTTTTAGGATGGACGGGAATGGCAGTGCCTATTTTCTTATTTCTATTTATTGCAGCACATGCTATTGGGCAAGGCGCTGTAATTTGGGTGTTTATTTCAGAGATTTTTCCTAACCATTTACGTGCATCAGGACAATCTTTCGGGAGTTCAACGCACTGGGTGTTAGCGGCTTTAATTCCTTCTTTAATTCCATTTTTGTTTAACCACCCAATGATTGGTGCTGGTGTTGTATTTTTGGTATTCGCAGGTATGATGGTTTTACAATTATTGTTTGTTGCTTTCATGATGCCTGAGACTAAAGGAAAAACTTTAGAAGAATTAGAAGATATCATTTTAAAGAAAAAATAATAAGTTAAATTTTATGAAAAAGTTAATCGGATTTTTACTCGTTTTTTGTGCATCATTATCGCTTCATGCGTCAAAAATTGATACGTTGGTTGTGCATAGTACAGTCATGAATAAAGATATAAAAAATGTGGTAATAACCCCTGATTCTTATAAAAAAAACGGACCAAAATTGCCAGTCGTTTATTTACTTCATGGCGCAGGTGGCGACCACAAAGCTTGGTTAAGTAAAGCTCCTAATATCGAAGCTTATGCCGATTTATATAATGTAATTATTGTGTGTCCTGATGGGCATAAAACCAGTTGGTATTTTGATAGTCCAATAGAGAGTAATATGCAATATGAAACTTATATTTCTAAAGAGCTTATTACTGGGGTTGATAGTAATTACAATACCATAGCCGATAAAAATCATCGTGCCATTACGGGATATAGTATGGGCGGTCATGGAGCGCTATATTTAGCTTTTAGACATCACGATGTTTGGGGTGTTGCTGCTAGTATGAGTGGTGGTTTAGACATAAGAGGTTTTCCATTGCAATGGGAAATCGCAAAACGTTTAGGAGTTTATGCCGATTCACCAGAAACTTGGGAGCAGAATACCGTTATTAATATGACGCACTTACTCGATGGTGAAAATCTGAAGTTTATGTTCGATTGTGGCGTAGACGATTTTTTCTACGATGCTAATGTGCGTTTGCATAAAAAACTTTTAGAGCGTAGAATTCCTCACGATTATATCGAAAGACCAGGTGCACATACCAATCAATATTGGGCGAATTCAATAATCTATCAAATGGTGTTTTTTAAAGACTTTTTTAATTCAACTAAAAAATAAGTATGCATTTTAATTTTGTAAAATATCTAGCTGTTGTTTGTCTTTTAGTAAGTTTTTCTTGTAAAAATGAAACAAAAACAACGGTTGAAAGTAAAGTTCAGGAAGACATTAAACAACCTAATATTGTTCTGCTTTTGTGTGACGATTTAGGGTATGGAGATTTATCGTCTTTTGGGCATTCCATTATACAAACCCAGCATTTAGACGCATTGGCTAAAACAGGAATTAAACTAACTAATTTCTATTCTACCGCACCGGTGTGTTCGCCTTCTCGTGTAGGTTTACTTACGGGAAGAAGCCCAAATAAAGCTGGTGTTTATGATTTTATTCCTGGTCCTAAAAAGAGTGAGGATAATCGTGATTTAGTACACATGCAGGCCGATGAGGTTACTATTCCTGCCTTGTTGAAAAAGGCGGGTTATGATACTTGCTTATCAGGAAAATGGCATTGTAATTCTCGTTTTAATTCTAAAGAACAGCCACAGCCTAACGATTTTGGATTCGATCATTGGTTTTCAACACACAATAATGCATCTCCAAGTCATCAAAACCCAAAGAATTTTGTTAGAAACGGTGAGAAAGTTGGCGAAATAGAAGGTTTTAGTAGTCAAATTGTAGTTAGTGAAGCTATTAATTGGCTTGAAAACAAAAAAAGTGATAAGCCTTTTTTCTTAGAAGTGGCATTTCACGAACCGCACGAACCTATTGCTTCACCAGAAGATTTAGTTCAAAAATATTTACCATTGGCAGACAACCTTCAACAAGCAGAATATTTTGCAAATGTTGAAAATGTAGATATTGCTGTGGGGCGTTTGGTAGCGTTTTTAAAGGAAAAATATGGCGATAATACTTTAGTGATTTTTACTTCGGATAACGGACCAGAAACTTTTATGAGATATTCGAAAGCGAAACATTCTTATGGAACACCTGGAGAATTAAAAGGTATGAAACTTTGGACTAACGAAGCTGGTTTTAGAGTGCCTTGTATTGTAAACTGGTTAGGAAAAGAAACTTTTACCGGAACCTCAGAAAAAGTGGTGTCTGCCTTAGATTTTTTACCAACGTTTGTTGATATCGCTGGTGCGGAACTACCTAAAAGAACCATAGATGGACAATCTATTAAAAAGTTTTTAAGTACAGGTGATTTGGAGCGCCAAAAGCCATTAATATGGGCATTTTATGATGCTATTAATGAGCGCCGAGTTGCTATGCGAAGTGGCGATTGGAAAATTATGGCACGTTTGGAGTCGGACAATAAAGTGCTTCCAAATATTCATAACCTATACGATGGTAATGAAGCTTATGTTAAAAATGCTGAACTCACCAATTTTGTATTATTCAATTTGAAAAATGACATCAGTGAATCTGAAGATTTAGCTTCTAAAGAACCAGCAGTTTTTGAGAAAATGAAAGCTGAGTTTTTAGTACAGTATAAAGATTTATTAAACGAAAGTCATATTTGGGTTCGTAACGAATAGATATTTAGTGAAATGAGAAGAATAGTCCTATTTATTAGTGTTAGTTTCTGTTTTGTACAGGTAAATTATGGGCAATTCATATTTCCTAAGAGTATTGAGCGCGAACATCCGCGTTTAATTTCATCTAAAGTTTCCAAAGAAGATATTCTTCAAAATATAGAAAATTCTAAAGATGTTAAACAATCTTATGAAGCTATAAAAAGCAAGATTTCTAAATATGTAGTGCAGTATAAAACGGATCCAGAATGGTTATCATCTCGTTTCCAAATGTATTGGAATTCTCATGCTACAGATGTTTATGTCGATGGCGAGTTTTATTCGCATGCCAAAGGAAAAGCGCCGGTGCCAACTGTTCGGTTTACGGGGCAAAGAGATTATGTTACCGATTACAAAACGCCGAGTTTAGAAGATTTGAAGCCGTATTTTGAAGATGATCGAGGTTTATTTCTTCAGCATAAAAAAACAAAGACGTGGGAGTGGGTAAAACCATCTAAAACCGGAAGAATTATTGAAAATACTAATGAGAAAATTATGCGTATTGCTCGCGATGCAGCACTGGTTTATTTCATTGAAGGTGATGCAGATTATGCAAAACTAGCTACCCATTTATTCGATGTGTATATGCAAGGTTTGTATTATAGAAATGAGCCTATTGATATGCAAAAAGGGAACGTTCAAAACATTATTGGTTTAACTTCTTTTCAGGTTATTAAAGAAAATATTGTAGATGAATTAACCCAATGTTACGATTTTCTCTACCATTATATTCAAAAGGAACATAAATCTGAAAACGAAATTTACGCAACATCTTTAAAGAAGTTAGCCGAAATAATTATAAAAAATGGCGTTCCAGATAATAACTGGAATTTACACCAAGCCAATTTTGTAATACAAATTGCTTTAGTTTTAGATGAAGATAAAACGTACGCTGATGGCAAAGGCTGTCAATATTATTTAAACCGTGTTTTTAACGAATCGGAAGCTAGACAATGGTCGGTTAAAGATGTTTTAGACTATGGATACAATCAAGATAATGGTGTTTGGAACGAGAGTTCTAGTTACGCATTAAGTGTAGCAAAAGGGTATACGCATTTGGCACGGACCTTGCAAAATGCCTTAGATATTGATGTGATACAGTTTATGCCAGTAATACCTGAAGCTGTCGCGGTTATGCCTCAATATTTATATCCTAATAATTATATTGTTGCTTTTGGCGATTCACATTATGGACCGCTGGAAACAGAACCTTTTTTAGACCTTGTTGCCAATGCGCAACAGTTTAATAACCGTGAGCAGGAGGAAACGTTTACGGCGTTACTTTATATGCTTCAAGATAAAAATGAAGGTGAGCATAAAAGGAATGAAAAAAACTCCATTCACGATATTTTACATAACACTAAAGTACATTTAGATGAAAGCATAGCGCCTGCGAATAAAGGTGATTTTATGACGACTTCCTTTTACGCACCAACGGTAAGTTGGGTGGCTATGCGAAACGGATTAAGTTCAAAGCATGGCTTAATGGTGTCTCAAGTTGGATCTTTAGGAAATCATGCACATTCTAACGGAATTGCCATGGAACTTTATGGTAAAAACTATGTTTTAGCTCCCGAAGGTGGTCGTGGTTCTAGTTATTTTAGACCCGATTATAAAGACTATTATTCGCAATTTCCTGCGCACAATACGGTTTCCGTTAACGGAAAATCGCAGTATAACAAAATGCGTAGCTATTATCCTTTCGAGGTGAAGCGTTTATATCCGGCATCAGAACGTAAAACAGGATATTATCCAAATATTAATTTTTCTGATATTTATTTTAACGAACCTAGTACAAATTCCGATCAAAATCGTGTGATGAGTATTGTGCGTACAGGAGAAACTTCAGGCTATTATATTGATGTGTTTCGATCTAAACAAAATGAAGGAAAAGATGAATATCACGATTATTTCTATCATAATTTAGGTCAGGAATTAAAGTTAACATCCGAAAATGGAGCGCTTTTAAATCTAGTTGAAAGTTCTAAGCTCACATCCAAAGCTGGTAATATTAAAGCTTACGATTATCTATGGGACGAAGTTTCAACCAAAACGAATAACACTTTAAATGCGACCTATAATTTATCTATTGAAGGGGAAGAGCAGGTACATATGAATATGTGGATGCAAGGCAATGAAAACCGTGAGATTTTTAAAGTGAAATCGCCACCTTCTGAAGCTTTTCGTCATGGCATGATTCCGAAGAATATAGAAGAAGCGCCGCTTTTAACAACAGTGGTTAGACAATATGGAGAAGCTTGGAATCGTCCGTTTGTAGCTATATACGAGCCATCAACAACAAGTGAGCCTTCAACAATAAAGCAGGTTGATACCTTTGGAAGTCCTTCAAATAAAAGCTTTGTGGGGTTAAAAATAGAAAGCCTTCAGGATAAAACAGATATTGTGTTTTCATCCGATGTTATTAGTAAATACGCTTTTCAAAACATCAATTTTAACGGCACATTCGGGATGGTGACTTCCGAAGAAAACAAAACAACACTTTTTTTAGGCGCAGGGAAGTTTATTGAGAAAGATGGTTTTTCTATTCAAATTTTAGGTAAAAAATCGGGGGCGGCAACTTTAGTTTATGGCGATAATATGCAATTAACTTGTGATGATGTTATGTTGCTAACCATTCCAGATACTTATAAAAAAGGCGAAGTGGTTTTAACTTTTGGTTTTAAACAATTAAGAGGTGAGCGTTTAAAAATGAATGGTAAAAATGTGGTTAACTTTAAAGTGCCAGCCATGAATTTTCAGGAGGTTTCAATAGGATTAAAATAAAAAATAATGAAGAAAATATTAAAAGATTATAGTTTAGTGTTGCTTTGTTTGATGTTGTTTGTTAGTTGTAAAAAAGCTGAAATAACAACGGTTATTTCTCCTAACGGTATTAATAATATCACATTTTTGAATGATGAAAATAGTGATGAGATAACCTTTTTAGTAAAATATGGAGAGCAAGAGGTTATTCAATCTTCAATATTGGAGTTATTATCTAATGAGATTGATTTTTCTGGTGATTTGTCCATATTAAAAACTGAAATATCCACAGAAAATAACGAGTGGCAACCTAATTTTGCTGAGTTAAGCACAATTACAGACCATTATAATCAAATAAAAATATTTTTAAAATTGGGTGAAGCTCAGGTAAATATTATTGGTAGAGCATACAACGAAGGTGTTGCCTTTGCCTATCAAATTCCGGAGCAACAAAATATTGAAGAAATAGGCTTAGCCGAAAATATTCACTACAATTTTAAGGAAGATTATAACGTTTGGGCTACACCAAAGCGTGGTCCTGGTGTTTTAACGGCGCAAGGTGAGTATAAAAAAATCCCATTATCTATACTCGAAAAAGGTTGTGAGCGTCCGCTTGTAATCGAAATTCACGATAGTTTAAAAATTGCTTTAGCTGAGGCAAAGTTGGTGGATTATGCACGTTTAAGTTTCGATAAAGGGACGTCTTCAAAATATAGTATTCTTTCTAGTTTAGATGGTGAAATGGGGAAACAAGAACAGGATACCATTTCTGGAGCTATCATTTCTAAACGCTTAGAAGTTGGAGCCAAAGTGCATAAAAAATTACCTTTTCAATCGCCATGGCGTGTTGTTATGATGGCGAAAAACGAAGGTGAATTATTAGAGAATAATTATTTAATTCAAAATTTAAATGACCCTTCTGCTATAGCTGATGAATCTTGGATTAAGCCAGGTAAAGTTTTAAGAGAAACCACGCTTACTACACAAGGCGCTTATGCTGCTATCGATTTTGTGGCCGAACATAACATGCAGTATATTATGTTTGATGCGGGTTGGTATGGCGATGAAATGAAGAACAGTTCAGATGCGACAACGGTAACTTTAGACCCAAAAAGATCTAAAGGCCCATTAGATATGGAAGCTGTAACAGCTTATGGAAAAGAAAAAGGCATTGGTTTAATTCTATATATAAACCGTCGTGCTTTAGAAAAGCAAATAGATGAGGTTTTACCATTATTGAAAAAATGGGGTGTTGCCGGAATTAAATACGGTTTTGTTCGTGTAGGTGATCAAGATGCTACGGCATGGATGCACGAGGCTGTGAAAAAAACGGCGCAATATGAAATGATTATTGATGTACACGATGAATATAGACCAACAGGTTTTTCTAGAACGTATCCAAACTTTTTAACTCAAGAAGGTATTCGTGGTGATGAGGAATCTGTTCCTAACGCGCACACCCTTATTAGTATGTTTACACGTACACTTGCTGGTGCATCGGATAATACGGTTTGTTATTATAGTTCTCGAGTAAACACCATGGGGTCGCATGCCTCTCAATTAGCAAAAACGGTTTGTATTTTTAGTCCGTTACAGTTTTTGTATTGGTATGATAAAGCACCATTAGCTCCAGTTAAAGAAGATGGACTTTGGGGAGATACCAAGACTATTGGTAATGAACCGGAATTAGAGTTTTTTGATAGTGTACCAACCACTTGGGACGAAACTAAAGTATTAGAAGCAGAAATTGGAGAGATAGGTGTTATTGCTAGACGAAAAGGAAACGACTGGTATATTGGTGGAATTAATGGGGAAGCGGCACGAAACGTGTTGTTAGATTTTTCTTTTTTAGATGAAAATCAAAGTTACAAAGCTAAATTATATACAGACGACGAGACTATCGAAACTAGAACGCATGTTAAAATAGAGACGATTGAAGTTTCAAATAAATCAAAATTAAATTTAAACGTAAAAAGCAATAACGGCTTTGCTATGCGTATTACTAAACTATAATTAACTAGAATGATGAGTCAAAAATCTATTTTAAAATTATTAACGATATTTCTTTTAATAGGAATTGTTTCCTGTAAATCAAAAGAAAAAAAAGAGGTTGTAGTAGTTAAAAAAGAACTTCCTGCTAAACGACCAAATATTATTTTTATGATGTCTGATGATCATGCATATCAGGCCATTAGTGCGTACAGCAATCATTTAATTGAAACGCCAAATATAGATCGTATTGCAGACGAGGGAATTAAATTCACCAATGCCTGTGTTTCAAACTCTATTTGCGCGCCATCTAGAGCTACTATTTTAACAGGTAAACATTGCCATATTCATGGTAAAGTAGATAACGTATTTCCTTTCGATGAGTCACAAACTACCTTTCCACAGTTAATGCAACAGGCGGGTTACAAAACAGCTATGTTTGGGAAATTACACTTTGGAAACAACCCTAAAGGTGTAGATGAATTTAAAATTTTACCAGGACAAGGACGTTATTACAACCCTATTTTCAATACAAATGATGGACAAATTACGGTTGAAGGTTATGTTACCGACATCATCATGGACATGACTTTAGAATGGTTAGAAAAAAATAAAGACGACGAGCAACCATTCATGTTATTTTCAATGCAAAAAGCACCACATAGAGAGTGGTTGCCAGCACCAAGACATTTTAAAGAATACACTAAAAAAACATTTGTTGAGCCAGAAACGTTGTTCGATGATTACGAAGGTAGAGGTACTGCAGCAAAAACTGCAGAAATGAATTTGTTAAAGCACATGAACTGGGCTGGAGATGCTAAAATTTATCCTGAGCTTATGGCAGAGCTAGGTTTAAAAGATGAGTCTGGTTGGGATTTAGAAGCTTTTGAGCGTGAAGTAGGCGCCATGAATGCAGAACAACGTGCTGTTTGGGATTCTGTTTATCGTCCTGTTATGGAAGATTTCAAAGCCAAATATCCAGAAATGGATGATAAGGAATTAATGAAATGGCGTTACCAACGCTACATGCAAGATTACTTAGGGTGTATTGCATCTGTTGATGAAAATGTTGGGCGTTTGTTAGATTACATGGAAGACTCTGGTTTAGATGAAAATACTATGGTGATTTACACTTCCGATCAAGGATTTTATTTAGGAGAACACGGTTGGTTCGATAAGCGTTTTGTTTATGATGAATCGTTTAAAACACCATTGTTAATTAAATGGCCAAACGTTATTGAGGCTGGAATTACAAACACTGAAATGGTTCAGAATTTAGATTTTGCGCAAACCATTTTAGAAGCTGCTCAAATTGAAGCACCTAGCGATATGCAAGGTGAAAGTTTAGTGCCTCTTTTATTAGGGAATCAAGAAGAATGGACTAGAGAAGCCGTGTATTATCATTATTACGAATACCCTGGTATTCACATGGTGAAAAGACATTATGCCATTATTACACAAGAATATAAGCTAGCACATTTTTATTATGATGTGGATGAATGGGAACTTTACGATCGCAAAAATGATCCACAAGAAATGAAAAATGTTGTAAACGATCCTGCCTATGCCGATGTGGTTGTAAAGCTTAAAAAGCAATTAGTAGAATTACGTGAGCAGTATGGTGATAGTTCAGAATTAGATCAAGAAATTCTTAGAAAATATCTTGAAGCTCAGAACAATCCAGATATTGAAACGGTACCATTGCATTAGAAATAATATTTAAAATATAGAGTCTGAATTTATATTCAGACTTCATAAAACAGAAATCATAAAATAGCTTTTTAGTTAGATGAAATTATCAAAATTAATCCTTTTATTTTTAGTTGGAAGCTCTATTTATGGGCAAAAAGCAACAAGCCATCCAAAACTTTATGCTACTAAATCGGATAAAGCTTCTATAGTTGCTAAAATTAAAAATGAAGCTTGGGCAAAAGCCTCTTGGGAAAACTTGCTTTCTACAATAGATCCGCATGTAAATCGTCATGTTGAAGATCCGGAATGGATAGTTTCTCGATTAGCGATGTATTGGAAAGATGGTGCTCATTTTACACAATGTTATATTAAAAATCAAAACTGGGATTATGGTGAAGGCAATGCGCCATTACCAACCGTGCGTTTACCGGGTATGCGTACTTGGAACGATTATATAAACGTGCCTTTAGAAGATCGAATTCCGTATAGCGAATCGGGAGATTTACTTGGTATTAGCCGTTCTAGTGCCGATAAAACACCTGTTTTAATTCCTTATAAGGAAACCGGACACATGATACGTGCTAATAATATGGAAATATTAACGTTGGCCGAACAAGCTGCGTTTGCTTATTATGTAACCGAAGATGAAAAATATGCTAAGTTTTCTTCAGATATTTTATGGCCGTGGTTATTAGGTACTTATTACATGGAGCCACCTTTAGATCCTAAAAAATCAACAAAAGGACCTGGAGGTTACGAGCCAGGTGGTATTATGGGCTATTATGATTATGAAGTGATTCACGATGATAGACAAATGCCAACTGCTATTGCTTACGATTTTCTTTATGATTATTTAAATGAAAACCCGCACGAGCATTTAAAAGCTATTAATAAAACACCAGCTGATGTTGCAGGTGTTGTTTTTAAACGTTTTATAGATATCGGACTTATTCGCGGTGGAAAAAAAGGAAACTGGAATGTTAACCGTTATAAAAATGTTTTGGGTAGTATGCTTGTTTTGGAGTCTAACGATTTTTATGAAGATGGAAAAGGAAAGGAATATTACGTTCCTTTTTACACTGAAAAATCGAGCGATTACTGTGCAGCCTTACCAGAAATAATGGATTATTACAATACAACAACTGGCTTATGGCCAGAATCTCCAGGCTATGCTTCGTCAATGATTCCTTTGGTTTTAGAAATGGGTGTTAAACTTTATAAATCGGGAATCAATACTTTGGCAGGAAATCCAATTATTTCTAAAGCAGCTTTGGCAAATTTAGGTTGGCTTGATGCTCGCGGAAATTTAGTCGTTTTTGGAGATATGCGTGGTGGTCCTGCAAATATTTCATCTTTTGAGTCTTTATTAACCTACGCGACTTGGGAAGGTGATATGGAAACAGCTGAAAAAATGGCAACCGTAATCCGTAAAAATATAGCTTCTGGTCAGTATGATAGAAATATGTCTAACTGGCAAGGCATAGTTTTAAATCAACCATTACAAGGTTCAGGAAGCGATTTGCCTTTTCACAAAGCAGCGTATTCTCCTTTTCATAAACATATTATTATGAGAAATGGAAATGATGAAAACAACGGTTTAATGTTTACTTTGTATGGAGGGAAATACCAGTCGCATTTGGCAGAAAATGGTTTGGCTATGCAATTCTATGGTAAAGGTTGGGCTTTAGCGCCTGATGCTTCAGCTTACGAATCGTATTGGTCTTCAGATGCAGGTTATCACAGGGGAATTACAGGTTCTAATACTATTGTTCCTGGATATGGAAAAGGTGATATTACCATAAACGCTATGGATCCAGCAGTAGACATTACAAATGGGTTTTATAATACTTCGGAAACATCTCAGAATGTTTCATTTTCTGATGTTTCTGCTGATGAAAAACGACGCTTAGTAGCTATGATTCGTACTTCGGAAACTTCTGGATATTATGTAGATGTTTTTAGATCGGATCAAGCTGATAACGATTATATTCATCATAACTTAGGAAATACCGTTACACTTAAAAACGCATCAAATAAGGCTTTAAACTTGGAGAACGTTGATGATTTAGGTGTAAAATATGATGATAATTATAAGTTCTTCAAAAATCAAAGAAAGGTAAACTATTCCGAAGATTTTAATGCCACTTGGGATATCAACAGCGTATCACCTGCATTACATGTTAACATGTGGATGATGGGGCAAAACAACAGAGCACTTTACTCGGTAGATGCGCCACCAACAACATTACGTAGTGACATTACGCCTGGGCAAGTAAATAAAAGCCCTGATACAACACCAACATTAATTATACGTCAAAACGGAATTAACGGTGCTAAAAATCCGTTTGTATCTGTTTTTGAATCTTATGAAACGGGAGAGAAATCAATTAAAACTATTGAAAAAATAAAAACTTCAGAGCATTTTGTGAGTATCGCTGTAAACTCTAAAAATAGCACACAATATATTTTGAATGCTGCAGATAGTCAGGTTTATCAAACACCTCAAGACATAGAGTTTCAAGGCACATTTGCGGTTGTTTCCGAAGAAAATAATGCGTTTCAATATTTGTATTTAGGAAAAGGAAAATATATCCAAAAAGGCGATTTAAAAATTGAAGCGGTTAATGATACGGTAACAGCAGAATTAAAAATTGAAAATGGTAAATATTTCTATTCTTCTAATCAACCTGTTTTAATTCAACTTAAAAAAGGGAAGTCTAAAACATATCCTGAGGGACAACATATCGAAATTAAATAGCAAAAAAAAGAGTATGAAAATGAGAACGAAATTTTTTTTAATTCCCCTAATGATTGGTATCATGTGTTGTGCTTCAATGTTGCAAGCACAAGAATCTGGACATCCTAGAATTTATGCTACCAATGCCGCTAAAAAGGATTTTTTAAACAGTATAAAATCTATTGAGTGGAAAAAAAGCTTAGTCGATAAGAAAATTGCTAATCTAGAAAAGTATTTAAAGTATGTGGAGAACGACCCAACATGGCTAGTTTCTAGATTACAAATGAATTGGAAAACGAAGCATAATAAAGTGTTTCTAAAAGGTGGGGAGTTTGCTTATTCTGAAGGAACTGCACCTGTACCAACCGTTCGTTTTTCTGGAACACGAGATTGGGCCACCGAATATTCTTCACCTAAATTAGAAGACGTTGAACCTTATTTTGATGATCCTCGTGGTTATTATTTAGCCCATAAAAAAACAAAGAAAAAAGAATGGCTTCACCCATCAAAAATAGGCCACGCCATTGAGGGCACCAACCGCCATATAATGAGTTTGGTTGAAGATGCATCTTTTTTATACTGGGTTACTGGTGATAAAAAATATGCTGAATTTGCAAAGCCAGTTTTCGAAACTTATATAGAAGGCATGTATTACAGAGATGCACCTATCGATTTAGAAAACGGTACACAACAGCGTATTTCTGGCTTGGCCACCTTTGAAGTGATTCATGAAAAAATTCTAATCAGTTTATTAACAACATACGATTTTCTGTATGATTATTTTGAAGATGAAAAAGTAAACTTAGACCATAGTGCAGCGGTATTTCAAAAATGGGGCGATCAAATTATTACTAACGGTATACCAGATAATAACTGGAATCTTTTTCAGGCTCGGTTTTTAACTTACGTCGCTTTAACTTTAGATAATAATGATGCTTACAAAAACGGAAAAGGTCGTGAGTACTTTTTAGACCATACGTTTACTACATCTACAGAACGCCAATTATCAATTGAAGAATCGCTGCTAGTTTACGATCAAGAAAATGGTATGTGGCCGGAGTGCGCTTCATATTCTGTGCATGTTATTACTACTTTACTTAATATTTTTACTTTATTAGATAATTCGACTAACAATAATGAGCTTTCTAAATTTCCTATTATAGAGAAAGCAGCATTAGCATCGTTTCAATATTTATTTCCTAGTGGTTACACGGTAGGTTTTGGCGATTCTAATCATAAAACATTACCTCCAGAAAATTTTGAACTTTTAATTTCAAATTATAGTAAATATAACAATGAAGAAAAAGAAGAGGTTATTTCTGGCTTGTTAGATCAAATGATTTCTAAAGGGGAATATGAGCGTGAGGCAAACGATTTATTTCAATTGTTTTTTTATGTTGATCATTTGAAAAAGGGAGATGCGAACGAAAATGGTTTAGAGAAGTTAACCTCACCAACATTTTACGCATCTAACGTAAGTATGTTTAACCAAAGATTAGGTAAAGGCGATGATGCTATGATGATTTCTACGGCTGGTTCCTTCGGAAACCATTCCCATGTAAATGGTATTTCAATCGAGTTGTTTGCTAATAAATATGCTTTAGGTCTCGATATGGGTAAAGGTTCTAGTTATTGGCATACAGACCATAGAGAATATTATTCTAGATTTCCGGCTCACAATACGGTTGTTGTCGATGGGGTATCAGATTATAATGCCATGCGTGGTTACCATCCTTTTAAATTGGATAATAACTACCCGGAGGTTAGCACAACACCTGCTTTTGATAAGTTAACTTTTTCTAAGGTGTCGTTTTTTGAACCAAAGACAAAAGCAGATCAACAACGCTTTACGGCTCTTATAAAATCGAATAGTAAAAAAGGATATATTTTAGATGTATTTCGATCTAAAAAGCAAGAAGGCGGTACAGAGCGTCACGATTATTTTTATCATAATTTAGGTCAATCACTTCAAATTTTAGATGCCAATTCTAAAGCATTGTCTTTAAAGAGTACAACAGATTTTGGTAGTAAACAAGGCGACATAAAAGCTTATGATTATTTAACGGAAAAGAAAAAAGTAGAAACCTCTAAAGATGTGCAAGCACTTTTTAGGTTAAAAACAAGCGACGCACCAGATAATTTAATGAAAATTTGGATTAAAGGAAGTGTAGACCAAAGTATTTACACGGCTTTGGCTCCAAAATCTAATGTGTTAAAAAGAGGTTCTGGTACGGCACCTGCTGAGGTTATTGGCGATTCTATACAAACTTTAATTGTAAAGCGTAATGCATCAGCTTGGGCAAACCCATTCGCGATGGTTTATAATCCTTATTTCGAAGGTGAAGAAAATCCGGTTAATGCAGTATCATATTCAACTATTAAAGACTATCCAAATACGCAAGTTATTAATGTGTTAATGAATGATAAATCGACTAAGGATCATATCATTCTTAATGCTTCAGAATCTGATATTGTTAAAAATGATGCCCTATATCAAAAAGGATTACTTTCTGTTACAAGACAATCGGAACAAAGTGATAAATTAGAGTTTTTATTCCTTTCAGGAATGTATAAATTTGAAAATAACGGTTGGGATATTGTAGCAGCTGGCGAGCCATTTACTCTATCTATTGAAAAAACAGACCAAGGGTTTAAGTTTCAAACCGATAAAGCAATCACTATAAACATGCCTTTTGTAAAAGGAGACAAACCTGCGGAATTACGTTTATACGAAAATGGTAAATTAGTAGGAAGTCGGAAAGGAACAACCAACCGTAATAGAGACGACCAGTTAGTTTTTAAAATAGAGAAAGGTTATGAAAACGCAGAAATTATATTCGATAAAAATTAAAAATAGATAGACAATGAATTTTAAAAAAGCGCTTTTTACAGTATTAGGTTTAATGATTTTTGCATCATGTAATGGTCAAAATAATCAAGATGTTGTTACTAAAGATGCGATTTACAAAGTGATTAATAACGATTCTTTAATGCTTCGTGTTTATTTTCCTGATAACTTTAAAAAGAAGAAAAAATATCCAACTATAGTTTTCTTTTTTGGAGGCGGATGGAATGGCGGAACTATTACGCAGTTTGAAGATCAATCTAAATATTTTGCATCGCGAGGTATGGTGACTGCGGTGGTAGATTATCGTGTAAAAAGCCGTAATAAAACCACACCTTTTGATGCTGTAAAAGATGCGAAGTCGGCTATGCGCTATTTAAAAATTCATGCCAAAGACTTCGGAATCGATACCAAGAAAATGGTGGCTTCTGGAGGGTCTGCAGGAGGACATTTAGCAGCTGCAACAACATTGCTTCCGGGTTTAAATGAATCTACAGATGATCTTTCTGTAAGTCCCAAAGCGACTGCTTTAATCTTGTTTAACCCAGTAATAGATAATGGCGAAGGTGGTTATGGTTACGAGCGTATTGGCGATCGTTATATGGAAATTTCACCAATGCATAATATTACAAAAGGCGCACCACCAACTATTTTCTTTTTAGGAGATAATGATAAACACATACCGGTTGCAACAGGAAAAGAATATAAATATAGAATGGAAGCGGTAGGAAGTCGATGTGATCTTTTTATATATGAAGGGCAAGAACATGGTTTTTTTAATAAGTCTAAAAAGAAAGGTAAATATTACTATGAAACGGTTTATGAAGCCGATTTGTTTTTACAATCGCTGGGCTATTTAAAAGGAAAAGCAACAATAACTAAAGCTGAAAATTAAGATGAAAAAACTAAGTGTAATTGTAATATTTTTTGTTTTTATGATGTCTTGTTCGTCGACCACGGACATTACGGAAATTTATGTATCTCAAAATGAAGTCGCAAATGCAAACGGAAGTAAGGATGCGCCTTTTTCAAATATTTCTGAAGCTATAAAAAAAGCAAATGAAATAAAATCGGCTAATACGGAAGCTAAGGTTGTTATTAATATTTTACCGGGAACATATCGTTTATCGGAAGCTATAAAAATACCGGCCTCATTAAGTGGTTTAACGATAAAAGGAGCAGGTGCTTCGGAAGTTAGTATAAAAGGGTCTCAGGTTTTAGAGGCTAAATGGAAGACTTTTAGCAATAATATTTTTGTAACCGACATTCCTGCAGGTTTAGATTTCGATCAGTTTTTAGTAAACGGAAAACCACAAATTTTAGCACGTTATCCAAATTATGATGAGAGTGCTCAATATTGGCAAGGTTATGCTGCCGATGCTATTTCTAAAGAGCGTGTTGCAACTTGGGCAAATCCTGAAGGCGCAATTTTTAATGCATTACACAACGGAAGATGGGGAGGTTTTCATTTTGAAATTACAGGAGTTAATGATGATGGAACACCTGTTTTAAGTGGAGGTCAGCAAAACAATAGAGGTTCAAAACCGCATGAAGAATACCGTATGGTAGAAAATGTGTTTGAAGAACTTGATAGTGCAGGCGAGTGGTTTTTAGATAAAAAACGAAATAAATTATTCTATTGGCCAGAAAGTATAAGTGCTATTAACGATTTAAATCTTGAAGTGTCAGTATTAAAAGATTTAATTCAAGTGGTTGGAACTTTGGGAAATCCTGTAAAAGATGTTACCATTTCGGGTATTAAATTCGAAAATACTACACGTACATTTATGGAAGATTTCGAGCCGTTATTACGTAGCGATTGGACTATTTACCGTGGGGCTGTTGTCTTTTTTGAAGGCACTGAAAACTGTAAAGTAGAACATAGTGAATTTACCAATTTAGGAGGTAACGTTATTATGGCGAGTAAATATAATAAAGGACTAGAAATTAAAGATAATTATATTCACGATTGTGGAGCAAGTGCTGTTTCATTTGTTGGTGATGTGTCGGCTGTAAGATCGCCAGCTTTAACTTATAGAGAGTTTGTGCCTGTTGCAGAAATGGATACTGTTTCTGGACCTAAAGGTGAATTGTATCCGCGTGAATGTTTAGTGGATAACAATTTAATTCACCGTATTGGTCGTGTTGAAAAACAAACGGCCGGTGTGCAAATTGCTATGGCGATGGATATTACGGTGAGTCGTAATAGTATTTACGATGTACCAAGAGCAGGTATTAATATTGGAGATGGTACTTGGGGCGGACATATTTTAGAGTTTAACGATGTCTTTAATACTGTTTTAGAAACTAGCGATCATGGTTCGTTTAACTCATGGGGAAGAGATCGTTTTTGGCATCCAAACCGTGGTATTATGGATAGTTTAACCACAGCTAATGCAGATATGCCAAAATGGGACGCCATAAAAACGACTATTATTAGAAATAATCGTTTTCGTTGCGATCATGGTTGGGATGTTGATTTAGACGATGGTTCATCGAATTATCATATTTATAACAATTTGATGCTAAATAGCGGATTAAAACTGCGTGAAGGTTTTAATCGTGTTGCCGAAAATAATATTATGGTGAATAATTCTCTGCATCCACATGTTTGGTTTGTTAATAGTGAAGATGTTTTTAAACATAATATTGTTCAAAAAAGCTATCAAGATGTAAGATTGTCTGGTTGGGGAAAAGAGATGGATTACAACTTTTTTCCGAATGAAGAATCGATGTTGAAAGCACAAATTTATAATAGAGATTTACACAGTGCTTTTGGCGATCCGATGTTTAAAGATCCAGCATCATTAGATTTTTCGGTTGCTGAAAATTCGCCAGCATTAAAAATAGGTTTCAAAAACTTTCCTATGGATCAATTTGGAGTTCAGAATGCAGAGTTGAAAAAAATGGCCAAAACTCCAGAAATTCCAGTGATGCGAGATCCTTCCGAAGAAAATAAAAAAGGAACTCTTGTTGTGGCTTGGTTACGTAACGACTTAAAAAGTGTAGAATCTGAGCAAGAACAATCGGCTTATGGTTTAAATACTCCAGAAGGTGTTATTCTTTTAAAAGTTTGGTCGGGTAGCCCTGCTGTGAAAAATAACGGACTTAAAAAAGGCGATGTGATTCTTGAGGCTGACGGTAAAAAGGTGAAAACTGTAAAAGACTTTTTTCAAATTAATGTTGAAAATAAAACGAATAAATTAGACTTGGTTATTATGCGTAATCAATCGGAAAAGAAAATAACTATAAACACTAAATAAAAGAAAATGAAAAATTTAAACAAAATACTATTGCTAGCATTGGTGGTTGCATTAAACACTAATGTGGGTTTTGCTCAAAGTTCCAGCAAGAAAAAATTGTCTGATGACGAGCGTATGGAATGGTGGCGCGATTCTAAATTCGGTATGTTTATCCATTGGGGAGCGTATTCTATCATTGGTGGAGAACGTGGTACAAAAATAGCTGGAGGTGGTGCTGAGTGGGCCATGGATAAGTTAGATTACACCGTTAAAGATTACGAGAAATTTCCAGAAATGTTTAATCCTGTTATGTTTGATGCCGATGCCTGGGTAAGTATGGCTAAAAATGCTGGGATGAAGTATATTGTATTGACTTCTAAGCACCATGAAGGTTTTGGATTATGGGATTCTAAAGTGTCTGATTATGATGTTATGGATACGGCACCTTTTAAGCGTGATATTGTGAAAGAACTATCTGAAGCTTGTAAAAAACAAGGTATTAAATTTTGTTTATACTATTCTATCGTAGATTGGCACCATCCACAAGCACAAGGAAACTTGTATCCAAATTACAACATTGCACAGCATGATGATCCATCGGTTGTAAATCCAAAATTTCCAGAGTATTTTAAAAACTATATGAAACCTCAGGTTAAAGAACTTTTATCTAACTATGGAGATATTGGTGTGGTTTGGTTTGATGGAGATTGGATTTCTGATTATACTACCGAAATGGGAAAAGAACTTTACAGTTTTATTCGTGATATTCAGCCTAACACTATTGTAAATAATAGAGTTGATAAAGGTAGAACAGGAATGGATGGGATGAACAATAAACCAGGACAATTTGCTGGAGATTTTGGAACACCAGAGCAAGAAATTCCAGATACAGGAATTGATTCGGATTGGGAAGCTTGTATGACTATGAATGGGTCTTGGGGTTACAAACCATCGGATAATAACTGGAAAAGTAGTGAAGATTTAATTGAGAAATTAGTAGATATCGTTTCTAAAGGTGGTAACTTCTTATTAAACATTGGCCCTGATGGTTTTGGTAGATTTCCTGCTGAAAGTATTAGACGTTTAAATGCTATGGGAGAATGGACTAAAATAAACGGTGAAGCTGTTTATGGTGCTTCTGCAAGTCCTTTTGAAAAACCAAAATGGGGACGCTATACTAAAAAAGGTAATGTTATCTATGCTCATGTTTTCGATTGGCCAAAAGATGGTGTATTAAAATTAAATAAAGAAATAAAAGTTAAAAAAGCAACGTTATTATCAGCTCCTGGTAAAACATTAAATGCTTTAGCAACATCTAGAGATGTATTAGTAGATGTGCCAATGTTAGCACCAGACGCTACGGTTTCTGTTGTTAAAATTGAGTTAGCAAACTAATTGAAGTATTAAGTAGATTATATAGTGATTAATAGACATACAACCTTCGGGTTGTTTGTCTGTTTAAACTAGTAAAACATAAAATATATAAAAGATGAATGTTTACAAGGCGTTAATAATTTTTACAATTGCTTTTACATTAAATGTTGGTGTTGGATTTGCTCAAACCATTCCTTATGAAAAACCAGAATGGGGGGCATATACTGAAGGTGAAGAAGGTTTTTTAATGGCACATGTTGTTAATTGGCCAGAAAATGGTAAACTAATTATAGATAGAGCCATTAAACCAAGAGAGGCGAGATTACTTTCTGATCCTGATAAAAAAATAAAAATAAAATTGATTGATGATAAATTAACTGTTTTATTACCTGAAAAGGCACCTAGCTCTCAAATTTCAGTTGTTAAAATTCAATTAATACCTAATGATGATTGGGCAAATTTTGGAAGGTACAGAAAAGCAAATAAAGAATTGAAAGCACCAACTAAAAAGGAAAATAGAGTGGTGTTTATGGGGAACTCTATCACCGAAAAATGGGTGATGTTTCATGCCGATTTCTTCACTGAAAACAATTATGTAGGTCGTGGTATTAGCGGGCAAACTTCATCTCAAATGCTGTTAAGGTTTAAGCCCGATGTGGTTAATTTAAATCCGAAAGCTGTAGTGATACATGCAGGAACTAATGATATTGCAGGAAATAGAGGACCTATTTCTATCGCAGAAATTGCAGATAATATTTTTTCAATGGCCGAAATTGCTAAAGCCAATAACATAAAAGTAGTTTTAGCTTCTGTACTTCCTGCTAGTAGCTATTCTTGGAGTCCATCGGTAGAACCTATAGAAAAAATTAGCGAACTTAATAGTTTAATTAAAGCATATGCTAAAAAGAACAATATTGTGTATTTAGATTATTACACATCAATGGTAAATGCAGATAAAGGTTTAATAAAGGCGTATGGTAGAGATACGGTACATCCAAATTTAGATGGTTATGCTGTTATGGAACCTTTGGTTAAAGCCGCTATAAGGAAGGCTTTGAAAAGGTAGTATTATCAAATTAGTAGTTTAGACTAATAATATATATTAGTTATATTAAAAAAACATGATTGTTACAACATTTGTAATGGTCATGTTTTTTTTTGCTTAAAAAGCAATGAAAATTTCAAAACACACAGTGTATAAAATTACTTACTGTTTAAAGTACGAATTTTATATTAATTAATATCTATTCGTAATCTTAAACATAAATATCATATTCTTTATTTTTTTTAGATAAAAAATAGCATTTATCTAATATATAGGGGGTTATCTAAGTAAAACGGTTATAATTTATATTGAAAAAGTTATAATTAATACTTGCGTATCTACAATAAGTGTAGGTTTAACCTTTATTTTAACTATAAGTGTAGGATCGCCCTTTATTTAGGTTAATTAATTACTAATCAATAAAATATAAGATATGAGAAAGAACAACTAAAAACTAACCAACTAATACAAAACCAAAAAAGTATTCAACTAACTTTATTAAACAAAACAATATGAATAAAATTTATTCTTTAATTCATCTATTTCGTCCTTTTAAACACAGGGGAATTAAGATGATTAAATCAATATTAATATGTACTTCCTTTATTGTCAGTGGTTATGCTAACGCAAAAACTCCATTTCTAACCACTATGACAGAGCTAACCGAAAAAGAAGATAAAATAGATCTTAAAGATTATCAACAAATTGAAGTGTCAGGAATCGTTCTTGACGAAAAAGGGATACCAATACCCGGTGTTAATATACTCGTTCAAGGTACAAACAGAGGTACACAAACAGATTTTGATGGCAATTTTAAATTAATTGCAAAAAAAGGAGAAGTTCTGGTTGTTTCTTCAATAGGCTTTAAAACTCAAGAAATTAAAATAGGAAATTTTACAAGTTTAAACATTACAATGATAGAAGACCTTACTGGGTTAGATGAAGTTGTTGTAGTTGGGTTTGGTACGCAAACGAAAGAAGCTTTGGTGGGAGCTGTATCTACTGTTAAACCTGAAGATTTAAAAATACCATCGAGTAATTTAACGGCCTCTTTTGCTGGTCGGGTTCCAGGAGTTATTGCTTTTCAAAGTTCAGGTGAACCTGGGGGCGGATCTGATAATGCAGAGTTTTTTATTAGGGGTGCAACTACTTTTGGAGCTTATTCTTCTCCGTTAATATTAATAGATAATATAGAATTAACAGCAGACGATTTAGCTAGAATATCACCAGATGATATTGAAAGTTTTTCTGTATTTAAAGATGCGACAGCAACTGCTATTTATGGAGCTAGAGGGGCCAATGGTGTTATAGCTGTTAAAACGAAAACAGGCGAATTAGGAAAGCCAAGAGTATCTGTTAGGTATGAAACTACTTATTCTCAGGCTACTCAGAATTTAGAAATAGCAGACCCACTGGAATATTTAAGATTACATATGGACGCTGTTAATACTAGAAATGTGTCGCCAAATAGAAATGATAGGCTACCGTATTTACAAAACAAGATAGACAATACTCTTGCTGGTAACATTAATCCTTTTGTTTATCCTGTTACAAATTGGCAAGATGAGTTGTTGCAAGATTTTACTAAGAATCAAAGATTAAATTTTAGTGTTTCTGGAGGAGGAAAAGTAGCTAGGTATTATGTGTCTGGTTCTGTTGCTCAAGATAATGGGATACTAAAAGTTGATAATCAAGCAAATTATAACAATAACATTGATAATAAAGTTTATAATTTAAGATCTAATGTTAATATAGATTTAACTTCTAGCACAGAATTGATAGTGAATTTAAATGCTACTGTTGATGATTATAGAGGTCCTGTGCCAACAGGAAACCAAGTATATAACATGATTAATAGAACTAATCCAGTAAGGTACCCAGCTTATTACGAAGCTGATGAGGCTAACCAATTTACAGAGCATCTTTTGTTTGGTAATGTGGATACTGGAGATGGAGAGTTAGCCGGCTATTTAAATCCTTATGCCGAATTAGTAAGGGGGTATCGTGACTATAGTAGATCTGTAAATGTTTTAAGTTTACAAGTTAAGCAAGACTTAGGAGGTATTGTTGAGGGGCTTAAATGGAGAGCTTTGGGGAATATTACAAGTACGTCTTCTTATAATATTACAAGGGAATATGAGCCTTATTATTATGCTATTGGAGATACTGATTATAATAGAGCGAATAATACATACACATTAACGAGTCTTAACCCAGATTCGGGAACAGAGTATTTAAATTTTACAGAGAATGAAGACTCTAGAGTTGTTAATAGAAATATCTATTTTGAGTCTGCATTAAACTATGATAGAACTTTTAATGATAAACATGCTGTTAGCGGCTTGCTAGTTGGTATTTTAAGAGAATCTGTTGATGGAAATGCGGATGATTTGCAGGCATCACTTCCTAGTAGAAACGTCGGTTTATCTGGCCGTTTTACTTATAGCTTTGATAGAAGGTATTTTATAGAAGGGAATTTTGGTTATAATGGATCAGAACGTTTTGCTGAAAAAAACAGGTATGGTTTCTTTCCGTCTGTTGGAGCGGCATGGGTAATATCTAATGAGAACTTTTTTGATAATGTAGATTTAATAAGTAGGCTTAAATTAAGAGGGTCTTATGGCGTAGTTGGTAATGCTAATATTGGAAATCGTAATGATAGGTTTTTCTATTTATCTAATGTTAATTTAAACGATTCAGGGGCAGGAGCCCAATTTGGAACGTTTGGTCAAGAATCTAGTGCAGGTGTTAGTATCAGTAGATATGAAAACCCACATATTTCCTGGGAAAGAGCCTATAAGCAAAACTATGGTTTAGAAATAAACCTTCTTAAAGATGCTATTCAATTGCAAGCCGAGTATTTTAAACAAACAACAACTGATATTTTACAAACTCGTTCGGATATACCTTCCTTTTTAGGTTTACAAGCATCTCCGGTTGCAAATTTAGGTGAAGGAAAATCCAATGGTTTTGAGTTTACACTATTGGTAAATCACAATTTCAATAAAGACTGGTGGTTACAGGCGACTGCAAATTTTGTAAAAACTAGTAGTGAATATACTGTATATGAGGAGTCTGATTTATCTGCAACACCTTGGTTGTCTAAATTAGGAAACCCTTTCAATCAGGCTTATGGTTTAGTTGCAGAGCGTTTATTTATCGATGATGCGGATGTGGCTAATTCACCAGAACAGCAATTTGGTGAAGTTATGCCCGGAGATATAAAGTATACTGATATCAATGGTGATGGTATTGTGTCTAATTTAGATATAGTTCCAATTGGAGAGCCTACTCAAGCTGAAGTAAGTTATGGTTTCGGATTTTCCGTAGGATACAAGAACCTTGATATATCGGCATTTTTTGCAGGTTTAGATAATGTATCCTTTTTTATTGATTCAGCAGGAATAACACCATTTGCGGATACTGATGCTAATGGAGATTATTTACCAGATGCTATTTCTGAAAATCAAATTTTACAAGCTTTTGCTTATAGTCACTGGTCTGAAGAGAACCAAGATCTTTATGCTTTATGGCCACGCTTATCTACTTATGCTGTACAGAACAATAACCAAACAAGTAGTTGGTGGATGAGAGATGGAGCATTTATGAGATTAAAATCCTTAGAAATCGGGTATAATTTTAAACCAGAAAATGGAGCTGTATTCGGACAGGCAAGTGTGCGTCTATATCTCAGTGGAACAAATTTAGTGCATTGGAGTAAATTCAAACTTTGGGACCCAGAATTAAGAGGGAATGGATTAAATTATCCTTTACAGAAAACGGTGAACATTGGAGCTAGAGTTAATTTATAAAAAAAAAGAAAATGAAGAAAACGAATAAAATTATATATTCTATAATATTCATATGTATAATGTCATGTGATTCTTATATTGATATAGTACCAGATAACGTAGCTACTTTCGATTTGGTTTTTAATAATAGAGCGAATGCTAAGAAATTCTTTTATACATTATATGGTTATTTACCACATTTTTCTGATGTAAATAGTAATATTGGATTAGTAGGCGGAGATGAGGTTTGGACACATCAAACTTGGGATGGAATGCGACTTTCTATCGGAGAACAATCAAAAGCAAATCCAATATATAATCTATGGGGAAACGGAGGTCGTTTAGAGCCGCATGTAGCATTGAGAGATTGTAATATTTTCCTAAATAGAATTAGCGATGTTAGGGATATGACCGAAGATGAAAAAACAAGATGGATTGCGGAAGTTAAATTTTTAAAGGCTTATTATCATTTTTATTTATTAAAAATGTATGGTCCTATTCCTATTATCGATGAAAATATTGAGGTAAGTGAAGATGTTATTTCTGTACGTATAGAAAGGGATGGGGTCGATGATGTTGTAGATTATATTGTATCTGTTTTAGATGAGGCAATAGAAAATTTACCACCACGCATAACTTTGGAAGGTGAAGAGCTAGGTAGAGCAACTAAGCCAATTGCTGCGATGTTAAAAGCAAAAGTTTTAGCTTTTAGTGCGAGCCCTTTAGTAAATGGTAATTCGGTATACTCATCTTGGACTAATAATGCAGGAACACCATATATAAATCAAACGTATGATGCTAATAAATGGACTTTAGCTGCAGATGCTTGCAGAGAAGCAATAGACTTAGCACACGAAGCAGGTAACAATTTATATAAGTTTTCAACAGCATACAATTTATCAGAGGAGACGATAACAAAAATGAATCTTAGAGGCGCCATCACAGATAGATGGAATAATGAGATTATTTGGGGGCAAGCTAACCCAACCACAAATACAATTCAAAATAATAGTTTTGCAAGGATTGACGATGAATTTTCAGGTTCAAGTTCAGGGCAGGTCAACTCTTATTATTCTATACCATTGCATATGGCAGAAATATTTTATTCTAAAAATGGAGTGCCTATAGAAGAAGATAATTCTTATGATTATAGTAGTAGATTCGACTTAAAAACCGGAGATGAAGCTAATAAGTTTTATGTTAAACAAGGGTATGAAACAATTGGTTTACATTTAGATAGAGAATCTAGGTTTTATGCCTCTTTAGCGGGAGATGGTATTCTATCTTATGATGTAAATAATGAAGCAGATGACACTAGTTTATTTGTTGTAGATGCCAAGAATGGTGGTATGGCAGGTTACCTTAATGAAAGACAATTTAACCAAACAGGATATTGGCCAAAAAAATTAGTGCACTATAAATCAGCAATAGGAAATAATAGTTTTACTGCTGAAAATTATTCATGGCCAGTATATAGATTAGCAGATTTATATTTATTGTATGCAGAATGCTTAAATGAGGTATCAGGGCCGGTTGCAGAGGTTTTTCAATATGTTGATGATGTAAGAGAAAGATCTGGATTAGACGGAGTTCAAGCTTCTTGGACCGCGTCTTCAAATAATCCAACAAAGCCAAGTACAAAAGAAGGTTTAAGAGAAATAATCCATCAAGAACGTTCAATAGAACTAGCCTTTGAAGGACACCGTTTTTGGGACTTAAGAAGATGGTTTAAAGCTCATGTTTTATTGAATAGTACTTCAATGAGAGGATGGAGTTATGAAAAAGCAACGGCAGAAACTTTTTATAACCAAGTAGAATATGGTGTTACAGAATTTTCAATAAGAGATTATTTTTGGCCTATAGCCGAAGATGATATACTAGCAAACCCAAATTTAGATCAGGCTTTTGGTTGGTAATTAAAATTAGTATGAACAATTAAATAATATTATGATGAAAAATTTAAAGTCATTTATAGTGCTTCTGTGCATAGCAACTGTATTTAGTTGCGAAGAAGATAAGATATCATCGTTAATTACTGACGATGGTATCGCTCCCGGCCCTGTGGTTGTAGATGCAAGTTCCGTTGAAAACTTAGCGGGAGCATCAAAAATAACATATAATCTTCCTGATGATGAAGATTTGTTATATGTAGTTGCAGAATATCAAAGAGGAGCTAATGAAGAAATATCAAGCGTGAAATCATCGGTGTTTAATAGTAGTTTAACAGTTGAAGGATTTTCTGAAGCTTTAGAATATAACGTGATTTTGTATGCTGTTGATCAATCAGGAAATAAATCTGTAGGAGCTTCTGTTGTTATAAACCCAGAAGAACCTCCTTACAAATCTGTTTGTGAAACATTAACCTATGCACCAGATTATGGTGGTATTAGATTAACTTGGGAAAATCCAGAGGAAGGAGATGTTACTATAGAGATTTACACCGAAAATGAGTTTGGAGGCCTGATATTTAAGGATGCTGTATATTCTTCTGCACAAAATGGTGAACGTTTAGTCTTAGGGTTAGAGGCTGTAGAAACAGATTTTGTATTTATAATTAGAGATAGGTTTAATAATCGATGTGGCCAAATCAAGGCTACAATAACACCGCTTTATATAGAGTTATTTGATAGAGTGAACTATCAGGCTGTTTATCAGATACATGATACACCTTCAGATTACGGTTGGATACTTCCGAGAGTTTATGATGGAACAAAAGGAGATAATGGATATCACTCACCTCCAAACTGGAAAGATCCAGATGGAGTTTTACCAGAATATATAGACTGGTCTTATAATGGAGTTCCTATTACACCTGCAATGATTACATTAGATATAGGTTCAATATCTCAAGTATACAGATTTAAGTTTTGGCCAAGACTAGGTAATTATATGTATCGTCATGGAAATCCTTGGTTATTTGATCTTTGGGGTAGCGATCATTTAAATGCAGACGGAAGTTTTGATGGTTGGACACTGTTATTAGAAGATGCCATGGTTATTAAGCCTTCTGGACAGCCGGATAATGACAATACGGCTGAAGATATTGAAGCTGCAGAAGCGGGCTTTAATTTTGATATTTCACCTGATATGCCGAAGGTTCGTTATATCAGATTTGTTCAGAAAGTAGCGCAAAACAGAACTAATTCACTATTTCATATTAGTGAAATGGAGTTCTACGGTGATAATCGATAAAAATTTAATAAAATAAAATATTATAAAAATTATGATTAATAATTTTAAGAATAAAACCGTCAATTTTATAGGAATTGGTGTGTTTACGGCTGTATTACTGTGTTTTTCTTGTGAGGATACAGATTTGGTTGAAACATATAAACAGTACGTTCCTGAAAACGTAGTAAGTTTGGCTATGCCAGATTCTGTGTCTACAATATCTAGTGGGCATAATAAGTTGTTATTTAGAGTGTTTGTTAACTCAGATCCAAAAATAAAGAAAATTGTTGTTGCTTTATTTGATGATGACACAACAGATAACGATGAAAAAATACTTGCAACTTTAGATATTAATAGAACAGTTTATGAACCAGAAATTTATGAACTGGAGGCGGAATTGCCAGAAGGAGGAAATGAGTATTTTGTTCATATAGAAGGTCTAGAAGGCCGAAAATCGATAAAGTATGATGTTTTTGGTACAGTTCTAGGTGATGAATATAAGGAGTCGCTACAAGCTAGACAAAATTTTGGAGCTAGCGCTTATTCTGATTCTGAAGCTATTATTACTTGGGTGTCAAATAGAGTTCCGGATACTGATGGAGAGGTTATTGATAATTTATTAATTAAAACCGAACTCACTTATACTAGTAGTATAGATGGTTCTGTAAAAACTATAATTATCGATGAATCTGAGGATGAAACAATTATCCCAGATTTTATTTCAGAAGGCACTTATGTTTATACTACATTTTACAAAGCCGTAGTAGGTTCACCTTACTTATTTGAAAGCAACCCTATAGAAGGGGTTTTCCCAGAAAAAATATAAGTATTAGTAATTGATTAAAACTTAAAGTCTCCTTAGGCAATATGTTGAATAAGGAGGCTTTTTGTTTTTAATCTAAATGTTTATTAAAATAAAGTCACTTTAAAGGCATTGATATTGTGTTGTTTATGTTTTTAGTGAACACTTATTGTCATGCCTTAATTTTAACAAAAAACATCAAATAATGAAAAAATATATACAATTAATAATTCTCCCAGTCTTGTTTTTATGGCTAGGTTATGTACAAGCCCAAACCGAAATAAATTCCCTTGCCGAATTAAAGGACCATTTAGGTGATAATGATGGTAATTTCGTAATGACTCCGGGTACGTATTACTTTAATGAAACTAATTGCGGACCAGATAAATTATTTTCAAATCCAAAATTACTCCTGTTTACGGGAAACGACTGTAAATTTGACTTTACCGATGTAAAATTTGAAATTGATACTAAAATATTCAAATTATACGGAAACACTGATATTATTGAGTTTTGGGCAGCGGGAAATGATAATGTATACTTGAATTTAACCATGGAAGATATCGGGATGACGGTTCCTTCTAAAGGAGCAGGTTCAATACATCTTGATGGTGCAGATAATTTAATAGAAGGTTTTAAAACCACCGTAAGAGGTTCTTTTCCTTATGGATATGGCGATACTTTTGGTAAAGGAGGAGGTTCTGTAATTGCACATCAAAAACATGCAGGTATTTTGGTTAGAGGAGACAGAAACCATATAAAAAATTGTAGTGTTATTATGAGAGCTTATGGACATGGTATATTTGTACAAGGTTCTCATAAAGCAATAATAGAAGGTTGTTATGTTGAGGGAGAATTACGTACGGTTGGAGAAATGCTGCAGGAAGAAGGTACAGATTCTCCTGCGGATAATGTAGATTTTGAAACCGTTTGGGGTTTTAATTTAAAAGATCATAAAAGTGATTATACCTTCAGTCTTCAAGAAGCAGGTATTAGAGCTTATTCTACCGGAGTTATACACGATTCTAATGGAGATTCTACAGGTGTAAGTAGAGGTACTGAAAATACAACAGTTATAGATTGTACCATTGTTAAAATGCGTGTAGGTGTAAATACAGGTGCTGAAGGTGGAGATAATAAACGAATTGAGAACTGTACAGCACTTGCTTGCGAAGGCGGATTTTGGCTAGGTAATGATGGTGATGTTATTAATTGTCGTGCAGATGCATCAGTTGGGCCGATTCTATCAGAAGATATTTCTCGTTCTAACGCTTCTTATGAAGTTACTATCCTAGATAATTATATTCCTAAAATTGGAGATACACCTTATTTTTATGCAGGAGGAACCAATCATAATATTACAATACACGATGGTACAACTTACTATAATCCAGATATTAAAATTGTATTAGGAGGTACAAGACCTGCAAATAGATTTTTAGCAGGTTCTGTAGAGCCAATACCTTCTAGAAACGCTAACAATATTACATTTACAAACAATACACCTTATCCTTTGGTTTTAGAGAGTGCTACAGATTGTAATATTTTTTCTTGCGGACCAGTTGAAGATAATGGATCTAATAATACAATTACTCAGTTAACCGATTGTATTACAACAAAGCCTTGTAATAATACAGTTAACAACCTTCAGGCTGAATGCTATGATACGATGTCTGGTGTAGGAACGAGAGAAATAAATGATGATCCAAATACTAAAGAAGTTTATGGGATACATACTGGAGATTGGATAAATTTTAATGCTATTGATTTAACTGATATGACTTCAGTTGAAGCTATCTTGTCTAGTATCCATAATGATGTGTCTATAGAAGTTAGAACAGGCAGTAATACCGGAACTTTACTCGCTACAATACCCATAACTAGTACCAGTAGCGAATCTAATTATTTAGAGTTTTCTGCAAACTTAAATCAAGTTGTTAACGGGGAAACCAATATCTATTTTGTATTCACCAGTGTGAGCGAAACAGGATGGTTATTTAATTTAGATAAACTATCTTTTAATAAAGACGCCTGTTCTCAGGCTTCATACAACCCGTTTTTACCTATAAGTGCAGAAGATTTCTGTGCTTCATCAGGAATAACAGTATACGATTTGTCTATCTTTAATAAATCAATTGGAGATATTGATGATGGAGATTATTTAAGATTTAGTAATGTCCATTTTGGAAATGACGATGTTTACAATGAAATTGAAATTTTAGCATCTTCTACAACTGGAGGATCTATTGAAGTTAGAAGTGGCGCAGTAGACGGTGCATTATTAACAAGTGTAGTAGTAGGAAATACAGGAAGCAATGATAATTATGAAATATTTTCTAGCTATACGGCTTCTGAAATAACAGGAACACACGATTTATACTTTGTTTTTAAAGGGACGGGATCTTCTTTTTTAAATATGGATAACTTCTTTTTCAATAATGATGAATGTAGCGGTGTAAATTACAATGCATTTTCTCAGATAGACACATTAGATTACTGTGGCATGTTTGGAGTGGTTCCAATAAACAATGAGTATCTTGGAGGTATAAATGATAACGAATGGATTCGTTACGGTAGCGTCGATTTTACTTCGGAAGCCCCTGCACAAATTACATTTAATGTAGCAGGTTATCCTACCGAGGAAACTGTAGAAAATGGATTTATAAATGTGATGCTAGGACACCCAACAGAAGGTACTTTAATTGCTCAAACTACCGTTCCAAAAACAGGCGGATGGGAAGTTTGGGAGCAGGTTACAGAATCTTTACTTCAAAATGTTACGGGTACCCATGAGGTTTATTTATATTTTGGAAATGGCGCTTTCAATTTAGATTGGTTCGAGTTTCATCAAGAAACACCTGAATTAATTAACTTAGCTTTAGCTTCAAATGGAGGCATTGCTTCTCAATCTACAACCGATTACGATGGAGATGCTACTCGCGGTAACGACGGAAATACTAATGGTAATTATGGAAGTGGTTCCGTAACACATACCGAACATGGAAGCAATGGATCTAATACATCTAAATGGTGGCAAGTAGATTTAGGCGCCAATAATGTTATTTGGGAAATTGTAATTTATGGTAGAACAGGTAGTAATTATGTTAATGATTTGAATAATTTTACTGTAGAAGTTTTAAACAATAATGGAGATGTTACGTTTACACAATTTTATGAAAACTATCCATCTTCGCGACCATTAACTATAGATGTTGATAATAAAGTAGGGCGAATTATAAAAATATCAAAAACATCAGATCGAGGATTGTCTTTAGCAGAGGTTGAGGTTTATGGAACAACGACTTTAAGCGTTAGTGATTTTAACTTACCTCAAATAATTCTATATCCGAATCCAGCAAACCAAGTGCTTACTGTTGTAAATGGATCTAATTTATTGTTAGAAATATATAATATTAATGGTGTTTTAGAATCGAAATTTTTTCTACCCGAAAACAATAAGGAAGTTTCATTGAAAAACTTGAGTACAGGAGTTTATTTTATGAAATTTACAGGTGATCAAGGTACAACTGTGAAAAAACTAATTAAGCTATAATGACGTTATGGTCCAACGGTTAAATTTGTTTGTTTAGAAATCGTTGTAGATGCCAACGTTTAAGCCAAGATGCTCTAAAAGTAATTTTAGTTTGTCTTGGCTTTTTTTATGCCTTATTGTGATTCGAAAAAATGAGAATCGATATATAAAAGCTATAATTTACAGACAATGGTTAATGGTTTATATTCATTTAATGCATAAATAAGTAATATTGAATAGAATATAAATATTAAACATTAATGTTTCATTTTAGAACTATGAAAAAAGGAATCTCATTTGTTATTTGCTGCTTTTTTGTGATGATAGTCACAGCCCAAAAAAGAAATTATCTGTTGTACACCGATAGTAATATTACTAATTTAAAACAGCAAATTAAAGTTGATAACGACATAAAAAATAGCTGGGAAAAGCAATTAAAACATGCAGACGAATTAGTTTTAAAAGATAGATTTAAAGCCGATAATTGTCAAGTGTTAGGATTAGCCTATCGTATGACGGGCGATGAGAAATATGCCAAAACGATTAAAAAAATATTGATAGATTATACTTCAAAAGATACTTGGGAAGGCGCTAATTTATTAAACAGAACACCAGCTTGGAAAGGAGGGTTAAATACATCGCATACTAGTTTTTTCGTTTCTATAGGGTTCGATTGTATTTATAATTACTTAACTAAAAAAGAACGAAAGGATATTGCTGAAAATTTAGTGCGCGTTGGTATTCAACCTGCTTTAGACGATTGGTTATTGCCAAATTCAAACTTTCATACGTTTGATACTATGGGGCATAACTGGTGGAGCGCTTGCGTTTATATGGCTGGTTTTAGCTCCTTAGCAATTAGAAACGAAGTTCCAGACGCTAAAAACTGGGTGAATGATATTGCTCAAACCGCTACCGAGTTTGTTAACTATTCGGGTAGTGTATTACAGAATAAACCGCCAACATTCGATCAGGACGGTGGCTTTTACGAAAGTATAAACTATGCGTCTTACGGTATTTCTCAATATTTATTGTTTCGTTTTGCTTTGCAATCGGCATTACCAAATACAAAACAGGTCGATTTACCAATTTTAGATAAAATAGGCGATTTCTTTATTCAAACCACTTATTATGTTGAAGAAGGAAAACCAATGTCTGTAAACTTTGGAGATAGTTTTATCAATAAAACAGGAAACGCATGCTTAACATTGCTATGGCAATTGGGCTATAAGAAAAACGATTATGCATGGTACATCAATCAAACCAGTGCTGGAAATGATAAAGAAGGTTTGCAATTAGATACACCTAACGGGCTTGTTTTACATCCTAAATTACCAGAAATAGCAAGTAATTATGCGCCTAAATTAGCAACATCACATTTGTTTAAAGATATGGGGTGGGCAACCATGCGTAATTCCTGGGATAAAAACGCTACCATGTTAGCCGTAAAATCTGGTTTTACTTGGAACCATACGCATGCCGATGCGGGATCGTATATTTTATTTCATAATGGAAAAAATTTAATTATCGATTCAGGAAATGCATCTTATGGAAATCCGCTTTACACGCAATATTATTGCCAAAGCGAAGCGCATAATGTAGTGCTGTTTAATGGTAAAGGTCAGAATAGAAAAGACCCTTATTTCGGAGTTTCAAACCCAGGATCGCTTCATAATTTAATAGAAGGCGACAATTTTAAATACATTTTAGCTAACGCCACAGGGCCTTATGCACAAACACTAGCACGTAATTATCGTAATTTTATTTGGGTAGGCGATGTTATTTTAGTGATAGACGATTTATTGGCTCATAAACCAGGTAAATTTGAGTGGCTGTTGCATTACAATGGAGAATCTAAACGTAAAGATTTGGACCTGTCGATTAAAGATGGCGATGCTGAGGTTATAGTAAATTCGCTATATCCAGAAATCTTTCCTGAAGGAGGATTACCTCACGATTTTCCTGAGCAAATGCGTTTGGAAGAAAAGTTAGGATATGAAGATCATCATCCAGAAAATAGATCGAAATATTGGTCTATCAGTCATTTTGAAGAAACAGCTAGAACCAAATTTATTTCTGCAATTACTTTAAAAACTGAAGAAAATAAAGAGAACTTACCAGTTATCAAACGTTTTGAAGGAAAAGACTTTTTAGGAGTTTCTATTACACAGAATGGTGAAGCAACAGAAGTGTATTTTAATCTTTTGGCCGATGGCAGACTAAAACACCGTAATAGTGTCATTAACATGAATGGTTGGGAAACCGATGCTTATTTAACGGTTTTAAAATTTAAAACAGATGCTGATAAAACAAAAATCAATAATGTTGATGAAATGTTTATTGGGCATGGCAGCTATTTACGTCGAGATAATCAAGTTTTAATGCATTCATTATCGAAATACACGGCTTTAGTAGAAGGTTTTTCTGCAACACCGAAAGTGGTTTATCAAGGTCAAGAAAATGCAACGGTGAGTTTGTATAGCTCTAAGAAGACATCGGCACTTAAAGTGAATGGGGTTTCTAAAAAAGCGAGCTATGATGTATCAAATAAAATAGTGAAAGTAACTCTAAAGTAAAGCTGAATATGTTGGTTAAAAAGAAAAGCTTCAATAGAAAAAAATATGTTTTTGTTTTATTTTTTTTGCTTGTTTTTAGAGTGTTCTCATTTAATGGTTTTGCTCAAAATCAGGAAGTTTTAGATATTAAAGCTTATTTGGAACAAGCTGACGAAGAAACTATTTACCCTTCGGAAAAGCAAATTGAAATGCTTAAAAATGTCATTCCAAATGAAGTCTTTCAACCCGCACCAAAAATTAGCGATAGAGTGTTTTGGAATGAGGTCGCGGAAACCGAATCGGGTAAAATATATTTTAAAAAAGCCTTGTCTTACTTAGCTGAAGCTCCAGAGGTTCCAATTTCTGATGAAATTTATCGAAGAGCTAATAAGGAAGGGAATCGTACCATTTATAAACCAAGGTATTACAATACCATGATACGCTTAGAGCATTTTATTTTAGCTGAATGCTTAGAAAATAAAGGACGGTTTGTTCCTCAAATTAAAACATACTTAAGAGCTATTATGGGTATGAAATCGTGGTTACACCCTAATCATGACGACAGAAACAATAGTGTTCTAGAAGGAAAACGAGTTTCGATAGATTTGGGAGCAAGACGTTTCGGGTCGGTTTTAGCTGTAGCTGAAATACTTCTGGAAGATCAATTATCACCAGAACTTAGAGACAAAATTAAAGCACAACTTCAATACAGAATCACGGATAACTATTTGGAAAGTTGTAAAATACCCGATAAAAATAACCATTGGATTGATGGCAAAAGTAACTGGAATGCCGTGTGCACTAGTGGAGCCGTTTTTACGTCTATAGCGAATGCAATAGATGGAGATGAGCGTATTGCCGCTATAGGTTCTGCAATTAATAGCATGAAACATTATATCAGTGGTTTTGGTGCCGATGGTTATTGCTCTGAAGGTGTTGGATATTGGCGTTATGGTTTTGGCCATTACTTATATTTAGCCGAAATACTTTTCGATTATACCGATGGGAAAATTAATTTGTTTGAAGGTCATGATCCTGATAAACTGAATAGAATAGCCGATTTTCCTGAGAATTTCCATATTCAAAATGAAAAATTTGCACCTTTTGCCGATGGTAGCTCTATCGTTAAAAATAATGAAGGCAATTTTGCTTATGTATTGGCAGCAAAACAATATGGGGCAAGAAAACCGATTGAAAATATTTTAGATCAAGCTGTAGAACAACTTATTGTTTGGAAAAACCCAGAAGATTATACAACAAGAAATACAACAAATTCAGGAACGTTTGAAGTACCAAATCATTCTTATTTTTACGATTTTGGAATGGTGATTTCGCGAGGAAAACAAAATGTACCATTTTCTGTAGCGGTTAAATCTGGACACAATAAAGAAAACCACAATCATAGTGATGTAGGAACTTATATTTTAGTTTTAGGAGAAGATTTAATTTCAGGAGATATTGGGGCGCCGTCATACCGAGCAGGTTCTTTTTCGCCAACCAATAAAGCTAGAAGTTCTTGGGGACATCCTGTTCCTAGAATTAATAATACTTTGCAATCTAACGGGCGCCAGTTTGAAGGAAAAATAACAGAAACCAAATTCACTGATGCAGAAGATAAAGTGGTTATTGATATTAGTACTGCTTATGAGTTGCCTGTGCTAGAATCTTTATCTAGAACAATGGTGAATGATAAGTCTAGCGCCGGAACAATAACCATTCAAGACGATTTTAAAACAACAAAACCCGTAGCTTTCGGAACGGCAATTACGACGTTTTCTAAATATAAAATTGTTGATGCCAACACTATAATCCTTACAGGAAAAACTCAAAAGATAAAAGTTGAAATAAAAAGCAGAGGAGGGAAGGTTGTTATTAATCCAGAGCCTGTTCCTGTAGAGCATATGCGAGAAGGAAAAGGTGCTGTTAGAATTGGTATTGATTTTGAGAAGCCTTTAGCTAGCGGAAGTATAACAATGAAGTACACACCCCTGTTTAATTAAAAATGTGATTTTGGCTTTGTTCTAGAATCAGTTTTAGTTGTCTTAAAAAAAGATGCTATTCATAAATATTAGAATCTCTAATAAGATATTTTAATCGGTTTAATTTATGGAGAAGCTTTATAGCTCGATATTCCGAAATATCACTTAAAGCGGAATCTGTTTGTCGGAAATTATAAGCCTGTTCTATAAGTTCTTTGTAGCGTTGGCTTAGTCTGTGTTGGTCTGTTTTAATACTGTCAACTCGGTTCATAACGATTAAAGGGAATTAAGTAGAACATAAATATACACTTTTTTGTTTAATTATTTAATTCTTTTTAATTGATTTTCAATTGAATACGTTTTATTTAAGCCGGTTGTGTTTTTGCAATAATTTATTCCATAAAAAAAAGCCGCATACAATTTAAAACTGTATGCGGCTTTTATTTATGTTTAAAAATCTAGTCTTGCAAAGCAAAAACCTTTTTTAATAAATCTGTAGATCTAGAAGATACTTTAGTTCTAATTTCAGTTTCTTCAACTGCAATCATTGTAAAAACACCTTTTAAAGCTTCACCTGTTACGTAATCTGTTAAATCTGGATTAACATCACTAGTAAATGGTAATGCGTTGTATTTAGTAATTAAATTACTCCATACTTGATCGGCACCTACTTTTCCAAACGAGCTTTTAATTACAGGATTAAATTTATCGTAAAGAGCTGTTTGTGTTTTAGATGTTAAATACTGCGTTGCAGCATCGTTGCTACCGAGTAAAATATTTTTAGCATCTGCAAACGTAATGTCTTTTACAGCGTCTACAAAAATAGGAGTTGCTTCTTTTACAGCATCTTCTGCCGCTCTATTAAGTACTTTTAAACCTTCGTCTGCAAGACTGCTCAATCCTATATCTCTAAGGGCTTTGTCAACCTTTTGTAATTCTTCTGGTAATAAAATTTTAACCAAGTCGTTTTTAAAAAAACCATCGGTTTGTGTTAGTTTTGTTACTTGCTTGTCAATACCTAAATCTAGAGCTTCACGTAAGCCTGATGCTATTTCGGTAGTGCCTAATGCGCCACCTGCTTGTGGTAGTTGACTAACTACTTGTTGAAGTTCGGCACATGCCGTAAGATTAAATATTAGTAAGAAAACGAGTGCTTTACGAATCATGATATTGGGTTTTATATTAAAATACAAAGATATATTTTACAAATGAAAACCATTCTCTTTTTTTTAAATACTATTTTAGCACAATTATTGTATGTATCACAATATATTATTAAATTGACTCTATATTAAGCTGTATTATAATGAAAATAAGAAAATTAGTACTTTGCTTGTTATGTGTTTTAACTCCAATGATTTTTTTTGGGCAAATACATATATCAAAGAACATTAAAAAATCTTCGATTGCAACCACGGATGAAAACGCGTTGTATTTTGTAGATTTTTGGGCAACATGGTGTGGCCCGTGTATTCATGTTTCTAAATATTTAGAATCTTTACAACAGCAGTTTCCTAAAAACTTTTATATTCTGTCTCTAACTCAAGAAAGTGCAGAAGTAGTAAATAAGTTTATGGTTAAACATAATACAGGTTTGGCAGTTGCCACAGATTATGAAGGTGAGACTTTTGCTTTAAATAACATTGCTAGTTTACCTTATGGTATTTTATTTAATGCCGATGGACAAAAACTATGGGAAGGACATGCGGCCGATTTAAAGGCTTATAAAATTGGTGGATTTTTAGCTAGAAATCAAAAAACTATTGCGGTAGACGATTTTTTTAAACTTGAAGAATATAAACAAGAAGTCGCTATAGAAAACCCTATAAAGCGAAGAAAAGATTTTGATTATCTAGAAATGGAAGTAGATCATAGTCTTAATTCTGGAATTCAGGCTGTAAATAGAAATGGATATTTAGAGATTGAAGGGCGTTTACAAGATATTATGGCTTATGCGTTGCACAGTAATAAAGCGCAAATTAAAATTTCTAAAGAAGATAATAAGTATTACAAGATGTATTTTGAAGAAGGTTCTAAAGCCTTTGAAAACAAAGAAAATAGCATTAGTAGAGCTTTAAAGTTACGCCGTAAAGAGTATGAAAAGGAGGGAGATGTATTGGTTTTAAATATTGATGATGCTAAGTTTTGGGATACTAACCAAATAGATTGGGGTATTAATAATCCTAAATATTTAATCGGAGATTCCGATATACAAGCAGATAATGCTTCTGTAACGGATATTGCTTATCAACTATCTTTTTTATTAGAAACTCCTATTATTTTTGATAAGAAGTTTAAAAATGAAGAGTTACATGATTGGCAAATTCATTATAAATATTTTGAGTTTATGTCTTCTAATCTTGGAGAATACGGAATAAAGGTAGAAAAGAAAGTTACAACATACCTAGAGTATGTTTACAATAAGCGTTAGGTTTATTAGAGAACTAATTACTTTAAAATAAAAAAGCTCAGGATATAAATCCTGAGCTTTTTTATTTTGTAAAAGGAAATTATTTATTCTTTAATATATACATCAGCTAAGTTGTGTATTAACAAATAAGTTTCATCACCTTGTATATCTGTAATATTCTCGTAATTATGGAAATTTACAGAGTTGTCAAAAGTTGTTGGAAAATATGGTATATCTCCGGCATCTTCGTAAGCACTGGCAGATCCACTACTTCCGTTTTCTACTTTATGCACTATAGAAGAGTATAGGTATTCTAATTTATTAAGGTCGCCTTTACCAAGTAACAGTTTAATGATCTCTCCATCCTCATCTTGGTCTTCATAATAGACGTGAAGAAATCCGTCTTCAAATACGTAATCTACATTGTAGATTTCGCCATATTGAGCAACCACCACCTCTGTGTCACTTATAAATTTAAAATAATAGTCTTTACTTTCCTCTTCTATTTCTGCTTTATTACGCCCAAGTCCGCTATTTTCGTAATATGCGGCTAAAACATCATCGGGTACTTCTTCGGTTTCTGTTCCATCTTTAATATAAGAGAAGCTTTCTTCTACGTGAGAGAATTTAAGGGTAATTGGGTATTGAGTTTCCGAGGTGTCATCTTTGTCATCATTACTATCGCAAGATGTGTTGATAATGGCTAGAAACATTAATGTTGCTGCAAAAATTACTTTTTTCATGTTGTTTTATTTGAGTGTTTTAATTGAATTAAGGATTAAATATAGAGATATACCTTAGTTTAAAAAATAAGAATTGAAGTTTTTTCTTATTTTAATTAAAACATTACCGTTGGTCTATTAGTGCTCGTATATTTTTATTTTAGTAATCATGGAGAACTGGTTTAGCTAAATGTTAATACTGCATTGAGAAGAAATATGGTTGGCAAATACTTGCGTTAGGGATTGCAGTGTAAAACCCATAGCGTGGCCGATGGTAATCGGTGGCGCGAGGATTTGCAACGTAAAGCTCGACCCTTGTGGTAACGCCCAAAATATTGAAAAATAAAAAAGGCATCTTAATTAAAAGATGCCCTTTTCGATAATTAAACTAACCCCTCAGTTTAAAATTGTAATAGAATTTACAATGTTTTTATTGTATAACTCTAAATTCGGTACGTCTGTTCTTTTGGTGTTCGTTATCTGAACAATCAACACCATTAGCACAACGGTTTACTAATCTTGTTTCTCCGTATCCTTTTGCAGTTAAACGGTTTCTAGAGATTCCTTTAGATACTAAGTAGTTTACTACTGAGTTAGCACGTTGTTGAGATAAAGACATATTGAAATCATCATTTCCTCTAGCATCTGTATGAGACATTAGTTCGATGCTCACAGGCTTACTGTTTAATAATGGTAATAATGTTTCGTCAATAATTTTTTTAGATGCTGGTGTGATACGTGCGCTACCTGTTTCGTAAAAAATTGGTAATACGTTAGATTTTAATAACCCACAATCAACTTCTTCCCATGTAGTAATTCCACCTTTTTTAGCTAATACAGTTCTTGTAACAGTTTGCATTTTTGCAGGTACAGTTACAGTTCTTGTAGATGCTGGAGTGTTAACAACTTGACGTTTGATAGTTGAGTATTCTGCAGGAATTTCAATTTCGTCCATTCTTGCTGGAGTTTTGATAACACGTTTTTTGTATACTGTGTTTACTTCTGTAACTGGTACTTGGCTAGTTGAAGCATCTGTAGCTAAAGTTGTAAAGCTTACATCTCTAGATTGAGCAGGATATTCAACAAAACATGCTACAACACAATCTTCTTTGTTAGGAGAATCACAAGCAGTTTCCTTGTATTCCCATCCAGAAGTTTTTGGGTAAGTTTCGAAAGTTCTAGAGCTAGAACCGAAAGTTGCAGGATTAATGTTTAAATCTGTTCTTCCTTCTTTCTTTACGTAAGGTACTTCAACAGTTTCGTAAGTTGCAGGAACGTAAACGAATTTCTTAGAAGCTTCTTTTACTAATACACGATCTTCTACAGTTCTGTATGTTGCAGGAACTACTTCTAAAACAGAATATGCTGGATATACTTCGATAGTTTCTTCGATGTCTTTGAATTCATCTTTTGTAATACATTTTACATAACATTTCCCTGGATCAGGATTTGCTGGTAAGTTTTGAGCTTGGGTAAACCCGATTCCGAAAATTAAAGCTAGGCTTAAAAATAAATTTGTTTTCATAAAAATTAAAATTTAGTTAATGGTTGTTTTTCCACATTATTAAGACACAGGAAAAACTGATAAGTCACAAGTTATATTGATAAAAAATTAAAAAGTGTTAGTTAAGAGCACTTTTTTGAGGGGTTTTAAGGGGTCTAAGTGTTGATTATTAATGGATTAAAAAGTTACGAAAAAATTACGGTTTTATTGTTATACACCATAACTTTTCGGTTTGAATGTGATTTTATCGCATTAGCTAGCACTATTTTTTCTAAATCTCTTCCTTTGGCAATAAGTGCATCTATAGTATATGTATGAGATACGTGTGCAACATCTTGCTCAATAATTGGTCCGGCATCTAGCTCCTCGGTTACGTAGTGACTTGTAGCTCCAATAATTTTAACACCACGCTTGTAAGCAGAGTGATAAGGTTTGGCGCCAACAAAGGCAGGTAAAAAGGAGTGATGTATGTTTATTATTTTATTTGGGTATTTATTAATTAATGTACCAGAAACTATTTGCATGTAGCGAGCCAGTACAATAAAATCGATATTATGTGCTTCTAGCAACTCTAATTGCTTGGCTTCGGCCTGTGCTTTAGTGTCTTTGGTAACAGGAATATGATAAAACGGTATTTTAAAACTATCGGCAATAGGCTTTAAGTCGTTATGGTTACTTATTATAAAAGGAATTTCTAAATTAAGTTCGCCAGAATTATAGCGGCCAAGTAAATCGTAAAGGCAATGGTCGTATTTAGAAACAAAAAGCGCCATTTTAGGTTTCTTTTCAGAAGAATATATGCGCCATTTCATGTTAAACTCATCAGCAATATTACTTTTAAAACAATCTTTAAAAGTTTCTGTTGAAAAGTTTGGGTCTTGAAATTCACTTTCTAAACGCATGAAAAATATGTTCTGTTCTCGATCTACATGCTGATCTAAGTAAATAACATTACCTTGTTTTTCAGTAATAAAGTTGGTAACCGATGCAATGATGCCAGGTAAATCTTTACAGTGAATGAGTATGGTGATTTTATTCATTAAAACGTACTTGTTAATTTTTGTTAAATGTAAGTTAAAATTAGATAAATTGGAGTTTGCATTTTAAAATTAGATTATCTGTTGCAAATTGTTGATATTTTTGAATATTCCGTAAATTCGCAGTTCTAATCATAAGATTTTTTAAGAATGAAACAAATTCCTTCCTACAAACCAAAATATAAAGTTCGAATAGTTACAGCTGCATCATTATTTGATGGTCATGATGCTTCTATTAATATTATGCGTCGAATTATTCAGTCTACTGGAGTGGAAGTGATTCATTTAGGCCACGATAGAAGTGTGGAAGAAGTTGTAAATACAGCTATTCAAGAAGATGTTAATGCCATTTGTTTAACATCGTACCAAGGTGGGCATAACGAGTATTTTAAATACATGTTCGATTTGTTGAAGGAACGCGGAGCAGAGCATATCAAAATTTTTGGCGGCGGTGGCGGTGTTATTTTACCTTCGGAAATAAAAGATTTAATGGATTATGGTATTTCCAGAATCTATTCGCCCGATGATGGCCGTGAAATGGGTTTGCAAGGGATGATTAATGATTTGGTAGAACAAGCAGATTTCGCCATAGGCGATCAACTCGATATAGATGTTGATACTTTAAAGAATAAAAATGATAAAACTATAGCTAGAGTTATTTCTTCTGCAGAGAATTTTCCGGAGATTTCAAAAGTAGTTTTAGATAAAATTCATAATAAAAATAAAAACTCAAAAACACCAGTTTTGGGTATTACCGGAACCGGTGGTGCAGGAAAATCGAGTTTGGTAGACGAGCTTGTTCGAAGGTTTTTAATAGATTTTCCAGAAAAAACTGTTGGTATTGTTTCTGTAGATCCTTCAAAAAGAAAAACAGGTGGAGCACTTCTTGGGGATAGAATTCGTATGAATGCTATTAATAACTCGCGTGTTTATATGAGAAGTTTGGCAACGAGACAATCTAATTTAGCACTTTCAAAATATGTAAACGAAGCGGTTGAGGTTCTAAAAGCCGCAGAATTCGATCTTATTATACTAGAAACTTCAGGAATTGGGCAAAGTGATACGGAAATTATCGAACATTCTGATGTGTCCTTATATGTAATGACACCAGAATTTGGAGCAGCAACCCAACTAGAAAAGATTGATATGCTCGATTTTGCCGATTTGGTAGCCATTAATAAATTTGATAAACGGGGTTCGCTAGATGCTTTACGCGATGTAAAAAAACAATACATGCGTAATAATAATTTGTGGGATACCCATCAGGACGATTTACCCGTATTCGGAACCATCGCTTCTCAGTTTAATGATCCCGGAATGAATACGCTTTACAAGGCTATTATGGATACTTTGGTTGAAAAAGCGAGCGCCGATTTAAAATCAACCTTTACCATTTCTAATGAAATGAGTGAAAAGATTTTTGTAATTCCACCAAATAGAACACGTTATTTATCTGAAATTGCTGAAAACAACCGTGTTTACGATAAAAAAGGCTTGGAACAGTTTGAAGTGGCACAGAAGCTTTACGGAATTTATAAAACCATTTGTTCTGTAATGAATGTGTCATTGAACGAAGTTGAGAAGTCGCTTATTGGAAAATTAGGATTAAATGAAGATGAGATTCTTCAACAAGCTCAGAATGATAAAGGAATTGCGATTCCGAAAGAAGGAGGAACGACTGACGAGGAATCTCAAAGAAGTTTACTACATCTACTTATAAAAGAATTCGACAGAGTAAAATTAAACCTCGATCCTTACAACTGGGAAATTATTACCACTTGGGACGAGAAAGTAAAAAAATATAAAAATCCAATATATAGCTTTAAAGTTAGAGATAAGGACATTAATATTGAAACACATTCCGAGTCGTTATCGCATTTGCAGATTCCTAAAATAGCTTTACCAAAATACCAAGCTTGGGGCGATTTACTAAAATGGTGCTTACAAGAAAATGTACCTGGAGAATTTCCATACACATCTGGTTTGTATCCATTTAAAAGAACAGGGGAAGATCCGGCCAGAATGTTTGCAGGCGAAGGCGGACCAGAGCGTACCAATAAAAGGTTTCATTATGTAAGTGCAGGATTGCCGGCAAAACGTTTGTCTACTGCTTTTGATAGTGTTACACTTTACGGAAACGATCCCGATTTACGACCAGATATTTACGGTAAAATTGGAAATGCAGGAGTTTCTATTTGTTGTTTAGACGATGCTAAGAAACTATATTCTGGTTTCGATTTGGCACACGTAATGACCTCTGTGAGTATGACGATTAATGGGCCAGCTCCAATGTTGCTTGGCTTTTTTATGAATGCAGCCATCGATCAACAATGTGAGATTTATATAAAAGAAAATAATTTAGAAGCTGAAGTAGAAGCTAAAATAGCTGAAATTTATAAAGGTAAAGAGCGTCCAAAATACAATGGCGATTTACCCGAAAGTAATAACGGTTTAGGTTTAATGCTTTTAGGTGTAACTGGAGATCAGGTGTTACCAGCGGATGTTTATGCCGAAATTAAAACAAATACCATAGCTCAAGTTCGTGGTACGGTTCAGGCCGATATTTTGAAAGAAGACCAAGCTCAAAACACCTGTATTTTTTCAACAGAATTTGCATTACGATTGATGGGCGATGTGCAAGAATATTTTATAGATAATAATGTGCGTAATTTTTATTCGGTGTCTATTTCCGGATATCATATTGCCGAAGCAGGAGCAAACCCCATTACTCAATTGGCATTAACTTTATCTAATGGTTTCACTTACGTGGAATATTATTTAAGCCGAGGCATGGATATTAATAAATTCGGACCAAACTTGTCCTTCTTTTTTTCTAACGGAATCGATCCGGAATATGCGGTTATTGGTCGTGTAGCTCGTAAAATTTGGGCAAAAGCCATGAAACATAAGTATGGTGCAAACGCTAGAGCACAAATGCTTAAATACCATATTCAAACATCTGGTAGAAGCTTACATGCTCAAGAAATCGATTTTAATGATATCCGTACAACACTTCAGGCTTTATATGCTATCTACGACAACTGTAACTCGCTACACACAAATGCCTATGATGAAGCCATTACAACGCCAACAGAGGAGTCTGTGCGTCGTGCTATGGCTATTCAGCTTATTATTAATAAAGAGTTAGGTTTAAATAAAAATGAAAACCCAATACAAGGCTCGTTTATTATTGAAGAATTAACCGATTTGGTCGAGGAAGCTGTATTGTTAGAGTTTGATAGAATAACAGAACGTGGTGGTGTTTTAGGAGCTATGGAAACTATGTATCAACGTAGTAAAATACAAGAAGAAAGTCTGTATTACGAAACTTTAAAGCATAATGGAGATTTCCCGATAATTGGAGTAAATACCTTTTTAAGTAGCCAGGGATCTCCAACGGTTTTACCTGCGGAAGTAATTCGTGCTACTGAAGAAGAAAAGAAATTTCAAATTAAAACATTGAAAAACCTGCATAACGCTAATGATACTCAATCTTTATTAAAAGAGCTTCAACATAAAGCCGTGAATAACGAAAATATATTTGAAGCTTTAATGGAAGTTTGTAAAGTGTGTTCTTTAGGGCAAATTACAAATGCGTTGTTTGAAGTAGGAGGGCAGTACCGCCGAAATATGTAAACAGCACATTTAAATAGTTAATAGAATACTTTTAGGATAGTTTTTGAGACCTTAAAATAGTTTGAGGTCTCGAAGCATCTGTTTTATTAAAAAGCGCTTAGAGAGAAATACAAGAAACTTATAAAAAGCAAAAAACCTTTAAATCAAAAGACTTAAAGGTTTTTTTTTGTGACCGGGCTGGGGCTCGAACCCAGGACCCTCTCCTTAAAAGGGAGATGCTCTACCAACTGAGCTACCAGGTCATTATTTCAAAATAAATGCTAACAGTAATTGTTAGCGGGTGCAAATATAACATCTTTAATTAGAAAAACAATTAAATTTGTAATTAAACTAAAGTTTTTATTAAAAAACTTTAATAAAAAAACCTACAAATTTTTCAATCTATAGGTTTTTTGTGACCGGGCTGGGGCTCGAACCCAGGACCCTCTCCTTAAAAGGGAGATGCTCTACCAACTGAGCTACCAGGTCATTATTTCAAAGTTGTTAACATTGCTGTTAGCGGGTGCAAATATAAAACCTTTCTTTAATAAAACAACACTTTTTTTAAATAAATTTCGTTTTTTTGCATCTGTAAATCGTATGTTTTTAAAAATCAATTCTTAACGAAAAAATGATAATAGTTTTAATAGGGTATATGGCTTCCGGAAAGTCAACAATTGGAAAGAGATTAGCAAAAAAACTAAATTATAATTTTATTGATTTAGATGATTTAATTGAATCTAAAGAAAATGCTTCGGTTTCCGAGGTGTTTAAATCTAAAGGTGAAATCTATTTCAGAAAACAAGAAGCACTTTATTTGCGTGAGCAACTTCAATCTAAAGAAGATATTATTTTATCTGTTGGTGGAGGCACACCTTGCTACAGTAATAATATGGATGCTATTTTAGGCGCCGAGAATGTAAAGAGTGTGTATTTAAAGGCATCGATACCGACATTGATTGAAAAGTTAATGAAGAAAAAGGCAACACGCCCTTTAATAGCGCATATTGAAACCGAGGAGGCTATGGGCGAATTTATAGGGAAACACTTGTTTGAACGTGCTTATTACTACAATCAGGCCAATGTTAAGGTGTCTATTGATGGTAGATCTAAAAAGGAAGTTACAAAAGATGTTTTTGATAGCTTATTCTAAAATAGCTTCAAAGTTTTTACCTTCTAAAATAACATTAACGTGTTCATGCAACGAGGTAGAAAGCGAAATACCTTTATAATCTGCCTTTACAGGGTATTTTTTATGGTTTCTATTTACTAAAACAGCCGTTTTAAATTGTTTTAAAGGCACATTTAAAAAGTGTTTAACGCCATAAATTAGTGTGGTTCCGGAGTTTAAAACATCATCTACCAATACAATAGATTTGTTTTTGTAATCTTCGGGATCCATAGAGGTCTTAATATCTTGCCACGGATTTTTTTTATCGATAATCACTTTACATAGTGAAACATTAATTTTAGAAATTTTTTGCAATGCTAATTTTAGTTTTTTTGCAAAAACATAGCCATTACTGTCTATTCCCGCTAAAATCACTTCTGTTTCGTCCATATTACTTTCATAAATTTGAAAAGCAATACGGCGTATTTTGTGGTTAATTTCCGTGTGATTTAAAATAATGTTACTTGTTGCAGTCATATTAAGCTAACTTTAAAGTATAAAATTAAGTTTTTTTATTGGGTTTTAATCTTTGTTTTTAAAAAACAACTATTCCTCTTCGTCAAAAAGAGGATCTTCAGTATAGCCATCAATATCTCTTCGGTCTTTTTTAGTAGGGCGTCCCACACCTTTTTTACGATAGTAATCTTTTGAGTATTTTAAAAGTTCTTGAGCTTCAAATTGTTCCTTTGGTGTTGTGTCTGTTCTATAAAGATCTACAAGCTTTGCACCAACACGGCTTTCCGGAATATCGTTAACCTTTAAACGGTAATTAATTTGGTTCTTTCTAAGTTCTACAATATCCTGCGGATAAACTTCCCTACTTGGTTTTACCTGGTCGTTGTTTATTCTAACTTGGCCCTTTTTACAAGCCGTTGTTGCCAAGGTTCTCGTTTTATAATATCTAATACACCACAAATACTTATCAATCCGCATACAATTATTGTAAAAACTTCGTTAATGTTGTTGTGCAAGATTAAATATTCTTGAATAAAGTGTATCTTGCGCGTCAAAAATACGCAATAATGAGTTTAAGAAAAATAAGTTTTTTAATATTAAGTTTAGTTTTAGTTTTTTCGGCCTGTAAGAAGGATGACGACGCTGATGACGTGGTTATTGTTGAAGAAAATGATAGAACAGAACAGCAAGTTGAAGATAATGAAGCTTTACTTACGTATTTAGAAAGCCATTACTTTAATGCAAGTGATTTTCAAGGAGAAGATGTAAATCCTAATATTGGTGATTTAGAATTAACAGAATTATTAGATGGTGAGACTTTACCAGAAGGTAGCATTTTGTTAAGTTCTTTATTGAATAATGCCGATGCAGATTTTGTACTAGATGCGAAAGAAGTGGTTTATGCGGAAACAGATTACATTGTATACATATTACATTTAAATGATGGTGGTGGCGATGAATCTCCACACTTTTGTGATGATGTAAGAGTGAGATATGAAGGATCTGGATTAGATGGTACTGTTTTCGATAGCGCTGTTAATCCTGTGAATTTAGATTTAATAGATTTAATTCCAGCTTGGAGAAAAGTTTTAACCGATTTTAATACAGCTGAAACTATTGCAGATGCTGCAGATGGAACTATAGCTTATTCTAATCATGGAGCAGGCGTTATGTTTCTTCCTTCAGGACTTGGTTATTTTTCTTCTAGTTTAACAGATATTTCAGCTTACTCGCCTTTAATTTTTAAATTCGATTTATTACAAACTACTGTAAACGATCATGATTTTGATGGTGTGCCATCTTATCTTGAAGATTTAAATGGTGATGGTGAATTTACAGTAAATTATGATGATTTAGAAGATACTACAGACGATGATACTGATGGTGATGGAACACCAGATTATGCTGATACAGATGATGATAATGATGGTGTTTTCTCTATATATGAAGATATAGACGAAGATGGTAATCCAGGAAATGATATTGGTGCTAATGGCATTGCAAAATATCTAGATATTACAGAAACAGAATCTAATCAAGATTAATTATATTTTTAATCCATAAAAAAAGGAGTAGCTAATCGCTACTCCTTTTTTTGTGGTTTCTTTTCTCCTTTTTTAGGCATTGGCCCTCTTAAATGAATAACTAAGCCATTAAGGAAATTACGTAAAACTTGATCTCCACATTCCATATACTTCGGGTGATCGTCGCGTCTAAAGAACGCACCCAATTCACTTTTAGAAATTCTGAAATCTACCAGTTCTAAAATCTTTACAATTTCATCATCACGCAGTTTTAATGCCACGCGTAATTTTTTTAAAATATCATTATTTGTCATATTTTGAATAGCAATTGCTGTTTTTACAGTTTAAATTAGGTTTTAAATCGTCCTTTTATCGAGAAATGTAAAATTAAGATATTAAAATTTAAGTTAACTTAATATTTTAAATAGAATTTTAGTTAGTATTTCTTACTTCATTAAAAAAAATAATCATTTTATAAGGTGAACTTAGCAATGCTGTGCATTTCATCGATTTTTACTTTTGAAATAGTACAAGCTGATGTTTTTGTTTTCTATCTGTGAGTTAATTCTGTAAAACCCTGAAACGAGGAGAGTTGTGTGTAGTATTCCTTTGGAACCTCTTGATTTATTAGGCTGTTTGAAAGGTTCTTAATATTCTGTTAATAAGGACTATAAAAGATAAAACGCAATTTTATTAGATGAAATTTTTTAAAACATTGATGAAATAAAGAAAAACACGATAAAATACCATGGCTTTTTCGATAAGCTACATTATATCTTCGATTAGTTTTTAATCTTTCTGCTTAAATTTATAGTATAACCCTCAAAAACTAGTTTAAAAATGATTAATAGAGCTCAGAAATTGCATCTCCTATCCGAAATGATTGCTTTTGCGAAGCACGATAAGGATATAAAAAACATAGAATATAACTTTTTGTTAGGTGTTGCCAAACAATTAGAGATAGAACGCGAGGATTTTGAATATTTAATTAAAAATCCAATAAACTATACACATTTAAAATCGCATAGCGAACGTATTGTACAATTTCATAGACTAGTACTTTTAATGAATATAGAACAAGAACATGGCGGAGGAAACAATTCTAAAGGTGTAATTAAATTATATAATTTTGGTTTACGTATGGGATTAAGTCACGAGTCTATCACTAAAGTACTTTATTTAATGGAAAGTTTTCCTAATAAAATTGTACCACCAGATGTTTTAATTGATATTTTTAAAACACAGTATAATTAAAAAGGGATTTATACATTCTAAAATAATATCTTATCACTCATTCTATTTCTTTTAAGGAAAATCTGCTAAGTGTTAATTTTACTTGAGACGTATAAGATTATAGAAAAGCTAAAGATTTAATTCTTTAGCTTTTCTAGTTTATCTTGAGATGCTTTAATTTCGTCACGTAGTTTAGCTGCAACTAAAAAGTCTAATGCTTTTGCAGCTTCTTCCATAAGTTTGCGTTTCTCTCTAATTTTCTTTTCTAATTCACCTTTGGTTAAATACTCGCTCTCTGGCTCAGCGGCTTTTGCTGCCTCTAGCTCATAACTGTAAGTGCTTACCGAGTTTTTGGTTAATACATTATCTAAACTCTTGTTTAATGCTGTTGGTGTGATGTTAAATTTAGTATTGTAGGCAATTTGTTTCTCACGACGGTAATCGGTTTCGTCCATCGTTTTCTGCATGCTTTTAGTAATTTTATCAGCATACATTATGGCTCTTCCGTTAAGATTTCTAGCGGCACGACCAACGGTTTGCGTTAAAGATCTTGCCGAACGCAAGAAGCCTTCTTTATCGGCATCTAAAATAGCGACTAGAGATACTTCTGGTAAATCTAAACCTTCACGAAGTAAGTTTACACCAACTAAAACATCAAATAAGCCTTTACGTAAATCTTGCATAATTTCAACACGCTCCAAAGTATCAACATCACTATGTATGTAACGACAACGTATTTGAATACGGTCTAAATATTTGGTTAACTCCTCTGCCATACGTTTGGTAAGTGTGGTAACCAAAGTACGCTCATCTTTTTCTACGCGTATTTGTATTTCTTCAATTAAATCATCAATTTGATTTAAACTTGGTCTAATTTCAATAATAGGGTCTAAAAGTCCGGTAGGTCTAATAACTTGCTCTACATAAACACCATCAGTTTTCTGTAATTCGTAATCGGCTGGTGTGGCACTTACGTATATTACTTGGTTTTGTATGGCTTCAAACTCTTCAAATTTTAGAGGTCTGTTGTCCATAGCGGCAGGTAATCTAAAACCGTATTCTACTAAATTTTCTTTTCGACTTCTATCGCCACCATACATGGCGTGAACTTGAGAAACGGTAACGTGACTTTCGTCTACAACCATTAAATAGTCGTCTGGAAAATAATCGAGTAAACAGAAAGGTCGTGTTCCTGGTTGCCTTCGGTCTAAATAGCGCGAGTAGTTCTCAATACCAGAACAATACCCTAATTCACGTATCATTTCTAAATCGAATTCCGTACGCTCTTTTAAGCGTTTGGCTTCAAGGTGTTTGCCTATTTCTTTAAAATAATCGTGTTGTTTAACTAAATCATCCTGAATTTCCGAAATGGCATTTTGTAAAACATCGGGAGATGTTACAAACATGTTTGCAGGGTAAATTGTTATTTGTTCGTATTTTTCAACAATTTCATTAGTTTGAATATTGAAAGACTCGATTTCTTCAATCTCATCTCCAAAAAAGTGTATTCTAAAAGCATCATCCGCATAACTCGGAAAAATATCGACAGTGTCACCTTTTATTCTGAAATTTCCATGTCTAAAATCGGCTTCGGTTCTAGAATATAAACTTTGTACCAGGGTATGAAGGAGTTTAGTTCGTGAAATTTCTTGATCTTGCTTTAATGAAATTACGTTTTTCTGAAATTCTACAGGGTTTCCAATACCGTAAATACAAGATACCGACGCAATAACAATAACATCACGACGTCCAGAAAGTAGGGAAGAGGTTGCGCTTAAACGCATTTTCTCTATTTCTTCATTTATAGATAAATCTTTTTCGATGTACACTCCAGAAACAGGAATGTAAGCTTCCGGTTGATAATAATCGTAATAAGATACAAAATACTCAACAGCATTATTCGGGAAAAACTGTTTAAACTCCGAGTATAACTGCGCTGCCAAAGTTTTATTATGCGCTAAAATTAGAGTTGGACGTTGTACTTCTTCTATAACATTTGCAATAGTAAATGTTTTACCAGACCCAGTAACCCCTAATAAAGTTTGATATTTTTCATCGGCATTTAAACCTGCCGCTAATTGTTTAATTGCGTTTGGTTGATCGCCTGTTGGCTTAAATTCTGATTCAATTTTAAACTTCATTTTACAAAATTACGCAAAATAAATGTGTTATCTTTTTAAAGTGAAATGTCCGCTAAAATGTCGTCCATCTTCTAGCTGAACATTAAACCAATAATCATCAGAAGGTAAAGGATTTCCATTAAATGTACCATCCCAACCTGTTGAACCTGCTAAGAATTGTTTAAGTAGTTTTCCATAACGATCGTAAATAAAGATTAACGAGTTTGGTTGTGTTTGAGCGTTTAAGCCCTTTACTTGCCAAAAATCATTATAACTATCGCCATTTGGTGTAAAGAATTTAGCATAACCAATCACCGAAATATCTAATTCTGTAGTTCCGCAAACATCATCCTTTACATAAATGGTGTAAAAGCCTGGACGTACATTTGTAAACACGGGTTCCGCTTGGTAAGTAATAAAGTTTGAGCCCTCTTCGCGCAGGGCATACTCATAATCTCCAGAACCTAAATTTGTAGTATCTATAGTGACGGAGTTGTTGTTAGAGATATCTACAATAGTAACATCGTCTTGAGTCATATTTGCAGACTCCGAGGCTGTAACTATAATATCACGTGTGCGTGAGCATCCTGTTCCATCTGTTTTAGTAAGTGTTACCGAGTATGTTCCTGCAGCAGATACATGGTCTAGAGTAGGCTGGTTAGATAAAAATGTACCATCCTCAAAATACCACTCGTAAGTAAAACTATCGATTACACTAGCTTCAATAGGATCTAAGTTTACACTGAAATTTGGGTCTGAGGTACAAACAATTAAGGGTGAATCTACAGTGAAATCTGGAAGTGGGTTTACAATTAATTCTATAGTAGTTGTTGCTATGCAGGTGGTGTTAGCCGGATTGGTAACTTCTACTAAAATATTTTGAGATTCTGAATTTAAAGGGTTTGGTAAAGATGAATTTGTGACTGTAACTCCAGATTCATCTATATATGTATAATTAATATCCATACCGGTTTGCGCTCCTAAAATTGTACTAGAAAAGTTATTGGTGTTAAAAGGAAATATACCATCATCATCAATGTCTCCAGTTTCACCATCGCATACAATAATTGAGGGTGTTGGATTAGCAATAGGGCTTTCGTCTACTATAAATTCTACTGTAGTTTCATCGAAACAAGGTCCGTCGGGAGCCGAAGATGTTGCATTTGTAACTCGAATCGTTATGGTTTGATTGCTTGTTAAAAATGTAGATGAAATTGGACTAACAACGGGAGTGCCGTCAGTATATAATAAAGGATCTCCAGCAGTATCAAAATATGAAATATTAAAATCTGCGGGGTTTTGTGTTCCTAAAATATCGCTTTCTAAATTAGAAGTATCGAAAGGGTAGGCGCCATCAGAATCATCATCGCATGCTCTGGTAATTGTAACAGGATTCGCAAGTGGTAAAGGTTCTACAGTTAATAAAATATGGCCACCTAAACCTAAACAATCATTAGATATAGAGCTATCTACACGTACGTAAATTATTTGCGAATTTGGATACCCAATATTTCTGTAATTCGAGATATCTGTAATTTCATTTATTTCTGCTAAAGCATCTGCTTCATTTCTATAATATCTTGGTGGTAACGGGTTTTGTCCAGCAGGAATTAAACTTAATAAAGTTGTATTTACACTACTAAAGTCGAATGTTGCAATGCCATCTCTTTGGTTATTGTTTGCTGTATCATTTCCGTCAATATCAAGAAAATCATCACATTGATTAAATGTAATGGATAGGCTGGAAGGGATTACTGTAGTTGAAACATTAAGTTGAATTTCTGCAATATTCCCGCAGTTAAGTGCATTTACGACCCTGGCCCAAACTATATCGTTACTAATTGTTCTATTTATAAAAGTAGTTGGGTCTGCAATAAAATCAGGGCTCGTCTCATCTCCTAACTTCGCGGAAGCTTCAGTTAAATAATAGCTGAATGTTTCGTTTATAGCATTTGAGGAAATTTCATCATTAGCTTCGGTTAAATTGAAATAACTATAACCAAGTGTTGATGGATCAGCATCATCACATTGAATTAAAATAACAGGCGAATTAACATTTGAAAGCGCATTTACAGTAAGCGTCATGCTTTCTGAATATAAGCCACAGCCATTTCCGCTTCTATCTAACTTTACACGGTATTGATTGTTGTTAAAAGTTATAGGTGTATTTATAATAGTTAGGGTTGCTGTTTGTGAGTTGTTGTAGTTGGTATCATCAATAACGGTGTTCCAAGTGGTGCCATCTGTGCTTATTTCCCATTGAAATGTTTCAGACTCATCTGAAATTATTGCAATAGAAGCTTCGTAAGACTCACAAATAGTAATATCAACGGGTTGCGTAGTTATTGATAATGTAGCACTGGTTGAATAATTTGAATTAGGAAGCGTGTATCCGTCTGAAGCATTAGTTACTAGTCCGTTAATGTCTACTGTAATTGTTGCAGTATCTCCAAGGTAGTTATCCATATTTGCGTCAGAAAACCCTGCCTCAATAACATCAAAACATGTGTCTCCGTCGGCGTCTAAATCAATATAGCTAAATACGGTGTTATTGTCAAAATCACTTAGCGTATATCCTATTTGGTTACTGTCTGCTGAGGTTTCTGCGTTATCTGTCCATCCGTTTATTCCAAAGTTAGGACCATCGTCAATACCGTTTAAATCGGTATCGGATAAATTTGAGCCCAATGCACTTGTTTCAATTAAATCATAAATACCATCATTGTCACTATCTAAATCGTGATAGTCAGGTACGCCATCATTGTCTGTGTCTATAGGTAAGAGTGTAATATCATAAATATCATCCAACCCGTTAGAATCGACATCTATATTTGATAATATAACAAGTTCACCTTGGTTTTCTATAAAATCTGGAATACCATCGTTATCACTATCTAGGTCTAAGCTATCGTCAACACCGTCTAAATCATTATCTTTTCCAACGCAAGTTGCCGCAATTTGGAAAGAAGCTTGGTTGCCATTTGTATCTGAAATATTTTTATGAATATAAGTTATTTGGTTTACGCCATGGGACGAAAAGCTGAATGTTGCAGCTCCAAAAGCTAATGATGTTTTTGATTTAAATCGAATTTCGAAAGCTGAAATTTGCGTGATTCCTGTTTCGTAAATACCATCGAAATCGCTATCTATTAAAAGTTGATCGTCAGGATCTAAAAGGGTAATCGTTCTTGAACTCGGTACTCGAATAATAAACTCTTGATTGGTGTTGAGTATGCCGCTTCCACTAAAAGTAGTATCGGGATAGCTTACCAATAAATTAAGTGGTTTGTTAAAGTTTAATTGGTAGGTTGTGCTGCTTTCTGGGTCGCCAGTTTTAACAGATACCTCACTAGTAAATATACCTTCGCTATTTCCGAAAATTGGTGTAGTAACTGTATTGTTAGTTACAGTTGTGGTTCCTGAAAAAGTATATGCTCCTACAGGTATGCTACCACTATTAATATTTGATAAATTGATAATTTGATTACCATAAGATTCTGTACAGTTTAAGATTCCATCGTTATCGTTATCAATATCTATATTGTCTGGTATCCCGTCGGTATCTCTATCGTCAGGACATATACTTACAGGTACTTCGAGAGATTCTAGTTTTAAGCCTGAGCAGAGTAATTCTCCAACTAGTTTGTAGGTTCCAGAAACGGTTGGTGTAATTTGAAATGTTGTAATGCCTGTTGTTACAAAGCCACTACCTGAGCCATTGTCAAAAAACCATTCAACGCTATCAAAGTTGTCCATATTAGCAACTTCTAAAGTTACATTTGGAATGCAATTTCCTAGACTTTCAAAAACGGCATTAAAATTAATTTCTGGCGGTGTTGGAAAACCAGAATAAAAACTACCAGAGGTTGCTGCTCCATTAAAATTGAAATAAGCACAGTACAACTCGTCTGTACTTTGTACAGAAATGTTTCCGGTTAGGTCTACGATTTTATAAGTGACGTAGTCCGATTTTCCTGTAACTGCAGTTGGTCCTGTTGTGAAAAAATTACTTAAAGCTATATTATTTACGGTAACTGTTGCTCCAGCCTTAGTAACAATAGAAACACCTCCTTCGAAATCTATACTTCCTATTGATTGAATATTCGCGATATTATTTAGATTTCCACGTGTTTCACAACTTAATGGAGGTACAAAATACATACCTTGGTTAGCTTCGCTTGGTGTAGCTCCAATACCTTGATATGCAAAAACAGGTTGAGAGGTTTCTACATACATATTGCCATTAATATATTGATCGCCTTCAATTAAATAATATTCGCCTGCATTTATAGTTGCAATTGCAGCATTTCCGTTTATACTAACTGAAGTATTATCGTAATGTGCCACAATAAGAATGTTTTCCCAACCATCATAACCGTCTCCTTTTACAAAAATATATTCTGTGCCTACCTTATCTAGGCCCACAATTTGATCGATACCGTAGTCTCTACCATTACCGTTATGAAAACTACCATTTGCAGATCCACAGTTTACAACAATGGGTTTATCTGAGTTAACTAAAGTGCCAATTAATCCATCAGTGTTTATAGTGCTTTCATTGCTGTTAGTTGCAATAGTATAGCTTTCTCCTTTGTTTAGATTAACCGTTATTGGGGTTGTTCCTGAATAATTTTCAATAATTAAACCCACGGGTAAATTGCTAAATGCTACTTCTGTATTATTTTCGGTAGCCATTACTGAAACAAAGTTGAGGTAGTTGTCCTGAGGATTTTCATTGGTGTAACTACCAATTCTAAAAGTTTCTCCACGAGCAGCTAAACCCTTGCTAACTAGCGCTCCTGCTTGTGCACCAGTAGTTGCAGCAATCATTCTAACTGAGGCATAAATACTATTTTGAGCTTCTATAATATAACCTCTATTATTGGTAACGGTACTTGTTTGTGTAGGTGGCATGAATAGCTGACTATCCCCATTGCCTATAAAAATAACTACAGGAGATGCATTTGAAACTACTCCAGATATATAAGTTGATGTGGGTTGTCCGACCGGAATAATAGTGTAAGCGACATCGGTTACAGAAGGTGTGGATAAATATATATACTGATCTTGAGGTACAGCATTGTCAGAATCGGCGTATGTTAAAGGTGGTATAAAGTGTGTTTTACTAAGTTGGGCAAAACTAGCTAGACAGAAAAGGAATATAACTAAGAATGATACTTTTTTTAAAAACGCCAATTTATTCATCTACAGTTACGGAAGTTAATGTTAATCTTTATATTAAGAGTCTTGAAAGGTTAAATATAACCTTTAATATTATTAGACTGAAAAAATATAGTTTGGTTTATTTTCAATTTTGAGAAATTTATGAAAGAGTAACCATTTGTGTAACTTTATGTTTTTGAGTAGCTTAGAGTTTTTTAAAAATTTATTTTTTTTATTTAATTGATTTTTAGTAGGTTAAATTGGTTTTCGGTTAATGTGAAAGCAAAAAAAAGGTAGCATTTCTTAGAAAGCTACCTTAATTAATTTTGTGTAGAATTATTTTTCTTTTTTCTGAATTTTAGATGTGTTCGCTAGTTTGTTTACTATAATTTGCGGTTCATTGTAAAGATATAGAGAACTTGCTCCAGAAATTTCTACAGCTATAGTGTCTGTAACTTCTAAAATTGCTTCACTAGCAATTTCCGAAATTAAATCGCAATTTTTAATAGTGAAATTTTTACCTGTAAACTGTGCGTTATTGTCTGTTCTAAGTGTTAGGTTATCACAGCTGCCTTCAATTTCAGCATTTGCTCTTTGGTATAAATCGGCTTTTAGTATTGGTGAATTAATTAAAGCCTCCAATTTACTGTTTCCGTTTAAAATAACTTTCGACGTATTAGCAGTTACATTCAATTTGGTGTCAGATTTATCTAATCCTTCAAAATTGAAGTTTTCCGTTTTTATTGTCAGTCCAGCTTCAGAATTACCCGATGTAATTAATGTCATGTTATCTGCATTAATTGTAGATAAGCTATGTACTTCAGCATTGTCACGAGTTTCAATAGTTGTTAAAAAATCGTCATAAGCAACCTTGATATTCAGTCTTTTTTTAGAGGTAACGCGTTTTGTTAAATCGATATTAAGTACGCTATCTCTTAAATTAAGAACAAAAAACTCATGAATATTTTCATCAGTCTCTATTTCAACGTATGGTTCTTTTGAGTAAACTAAATCAATTTCAAAACCCTCATCAATAATAATGGTTTTAAAAGAATTTACAGGAGTTTGTTGTATGGTTACATTTCTATTACCTTTTACTTTTTCTACACTTTGAGCTTGGCCCAAAAAACAAATACTTATTGCTAATAGTAGAGTAAGGGATTTTTGTTTCATTTTGTACATTAATTAAATATTAGAACAAAGATAAAACAAAAACCATCCCAAACTTATATTTAAGTCCGGAATGGCTTTCTTTTAAAGGTGAAATAATGGTTTTAAATTACTTCTTCGTTATGTTTCCTGAAGAGTTTTTCGATTTATCAACCTTTTCCGGATTGCCATAATATTTAATATCGCCACCGCTTGTAGCCTTGGCAACCAATATTTTTTTGGTATTTACACTAATATCGGCCCCGCTAGTAACTTTTACATTACTGTATTGAGCAATAAGTTCTTTGGCTTCAATATCACTTCCGCTAGTCGCTTCTGCATTAAGTTTCTCAGTTATCCCCGATAAATTTAAATCGCTACCGCTAGTAGACTCGCAGTTCAAAATTTTGGTGTTTAGTTTTAAAGACATATCGCTACCGCTTGTTGTTTTTAAATCTAGTTCTTCTACTGTAATAGTGTTGCTCGATACCACATCACTGCCGCTAGTTGCAATAATACTAGAAATGGTTTTAAAACTAACCGTTACTTTTTTTGAAACAGATTTACCAATACTTTCTGCAGTATGGATTTTTAAAACACCATCTATAACTTCGGTAATAATTAGCTCTTGTAAGTTCTCATCGGTTTCAACAATAATGCTTTCGTTGTCGCTTTGTGTAAGGTAAACATCTAGGCCTTCGGTAGCTTTAATGGTTGAAAACGGTTCGGTTACCATTCGAGTTTCAGTTTTTAAATTGCCATTCCCTTTAACGCCAGAATGCATGTTGATGTTGAAGTTACAAGAGAATAAGCATAAACTTAAAAGTGTTGTGACTATAATTTTTGTTAGAGTTGCCATAGTTATTCGTTTTTTGATTGATGAAAGTTTGTGTTGTACTTTATTTATAATTCAAATATCTTTTAAAAAGCGTCTGATTAAAACTTTAAATACCTGAATTGTTGTTTTAGGTTGATGAATTGATGTTTAGCAATCTTTTGATATAAAACATTTCAATTATTAATCTTCGGTGTTAATATGGATTCCGTTTTTATCAATGTTCAGTTTAACTTCGTCCGATTCTGCTTTAATACCACTTTCGTCTATTTTTAAATGGTTCTCTTCAGATCTAACTTCAATACCGTTTTCGTTTATCTTAACGTTAGGCATGTTGATTTCAATTTCCATGTCTTCATTTTCCTCAATAGGGCAATCTAAGCATTCAAGGTCATTATCAAGAATTTTAAGATTGTAGTTTACATGTTGTCTTCTAATCAGGTTACCATCATAGTTTCTGTAGTAAATATAAGACTCTGTGTTCTTCTTAAAGTTAATAATCATGTTTTCTGGAATGTAGAGAACAACATCTACTTCTTGATCACTAAACTTATTTTTTGGATCGGTTGTAAAATAAGAGTCTAGCAATAAAACATTATTTCTAAGCTCGAAGTTGTAATCAATATTTTTAGCACGAGCTCTGGCTTTCTGGTAATCGCGTCCATCGGCACTTTTTTCTATAGCAACTGTAATTACACTATCTGTGGTAGATTTTACTCTAATATCAATATCAGAAGAATAAATTATTTTATTACCTTCATCGTCATGCGCTAATTTAAAATCACTGTGGTCGCGGTAAAAGCTTGAACTTAAATTATCGTTACCAACCATTTTAATACTTAGAGTATCTATAGCTGTAATTGGGAGTTCTGTTTTTTCAACATACGTTTCATCAAAAGCATGCTCGCTAGCTTGGCGAATACCAATAACAATTAAGCCAATTACAGATATAATCCATAAGCCTAGTAAAGTGAATTTAGCAACATTACCAATAGATTTTAAGTTGTTTACCAAAATTTTTAAGCCTAAATAGAACAGGAAAAAGAAAGGAATACCAACAGCAAATAGCGTAAGTAGGGAAACAAACCAAATAGGAGTTTCGCCAGCATTAACAATATCTACCAAATCTAAACCAGGTATGTGCACAAAGTTGGCAACACCAACCGAGAATAGGCCAATAATTAAAGCAATTAAAGCAGCGGCACCAATAAAAATAAGGAGCACACCAATAAATTTAGCAATCACTTTAAAAAAGAACATAATAATGTCTCCAATAGCTTCAAAGAATGATCTAGAAGACGATTTTATTCTACTACCTTGCTTTTCGAAATCGATGTTTTTTGTAGCGTTAGATACCGAATCCGAAACATTTTTAGCAACATCCGTCACCGTTTCCGATACGTTTTCAAAACCGTCTTTAATTTTTTTTTCAATGTTACTAATGTTAACCGGTTCTCCGGTCATCATTATTTTTTCAGCTGTTGTTTTAGCTTCAGGTACTAATACCCAAAGTAAAATATAAAGTAGAATCCCTGTTCCAAATCCAAAAAATAATAAAACCCAAACCAAACGAATCCAAATAGCATCTATACCTAAATAATGTGCTAACCCAGAAGATACACCACCAATATATGAGTTGTTTGTATCACGAAATAATTTTCTAGCGTTCGATTTTTTTCTTCTAGGTGTTGGTTGCGGCTCATCTTCAAAAATCTCGTCGTCCACTAAATAATCTTCCGGTTGGCCCATAATAGAGATCACTTCATCCACCTCTTTTACTCTAATAACTTGGCGGTCCATTTGCACACGTTCGTTAAAAAGTTCGGCAATTCGTGCTTCAATATCAGATATAATCTCCGATCGCCCTTGCGAGTCTGTAAACGAACGTTTAATAGCCTCCAGGTAACGTTGCAGCTTTAAGTAAGCATCTTCATCAATATGAAAAAATATACCTGCTAAATTTATATTTACTGTTTTATTCATTTTTTTGGTGGTTTTTGGCTAGTTACTATGGTTACTGCATGGTGTAATTCACTCCAAGTGGTGTCTAATTCTTTTAAAAATAGCTTTCCCGTCTCGGTTAAGCCATAATATTTCCGTGGTGGTCCAGAGGTCGATTCTTCCCATCTGTAGTTTAAAAGTCCCGCATTTTTAAGTCGCGTAAGCAACGGATAAATGGTACCTTCCACAACCAGCAACTTTGCATCTTTTAAGGTGCTTAGAATTTCGGCAACATAAGCATCCTCGTCTTTTAAAACCGAGAGTATGCAGAATTCTAATACCCCTTTACGCATTTGTGCTTTTGTGTTTTCTATCTTCATATTCTAAAGCATTTTAATTTTGTGAAACTGTTCATTTTTTGATTGATTTTGATGATTGATTATTGATGAAATTTAATTTTTTATTTTGGGCGTTACCCTTTATCCTGAAAAAAAGTTCAGGAACAGGGTCGGGCTTTCCGCTACAAGTCCTCGTGCACCCGATTACCATCGGGAGCCCTGTGGGCTTTTCACTGCAATCCCTAACGCGGGCATGTTTGCTAGGTTTTGTTTTAACATCATTGGTTTGTTTATTTCAAAAACTGAATGGTTAGCGGGTAATTATAAACCTCGCCATCTCTAGCCTTTAAGCTCGCATTTACAATACAAATTAGTTCTATAATAAAACCAATAACAGCAACCACACCTAGAAAGCCACCTATGTAAAGGAGAGCAGAAGGTTTGCCAATAGTGATATGGACATTTTGGAACCCGTTGAAATCTATAAAATCAAAACCATTAAATATTTTGAAAATAAAAAACGGAACCGATAACGTACCCAAGATTATAGCGTAAAGTAAAATGCTGATTTGAAAATTAATAGCTTGCTTACCATGGCGATCTATAAAATCCGATTTATCCTTATTGGCTGCCCATAAAATAATAGGCCCAATAAAATTTCCGAAAGGGAAAAAGAACCGACTAAATGTCGATAAATGAATAAAAGTTGCGATGTTTTTTTGATGGTTATCTGGCATAATATTAAAACATATAATAGTTTCTTATGCAAATATATGTTTAAAAGAAGGTACTTTGTAACGCATAGTACTGAAATTTAACATAAAATTAACAAATGATTGACATCAAAATTTTTCATAACTTCGTGAAAACTAAAATAAATAAATATGACTTTAACACCGAGAAAACTAAATACTTACACTATGTTTAAGCTTCCTGCTGCCTTCTTCTGTGGCGTTAGAACAAAACATATAGATAAAGATAAGTGCTTGGTAACTGTTAAACATAAATGGATAAACCAGAACCCATTTAAGTCTATGTTTTGGGCGGTACAAGGTATGGCTGCCGAGTTTTCTACAGGTGCTTTAATGATTTCTAAAATTCAAGATTCAGGAAAACGTATATCTATGTTGGTTACTACCCAAACAGCAACTTTTACAAAAAAAGCTACTGGGCGTATTACATTTACTTGTAATGACGGACATTTAATAGACGAAGCTTTAGAGAAAACAATAGCAACAGGAGAGGGGCAAACCCTTTGGATGGAATCTGTAGGTGTAAACCAAGATGGTGTTGTGGTATCTACCTTTAAATTTCAGTGGAGTGTAAAGGTGAAGGGGTAGTTTTTAGTCGCTGTATTCAGTGTTTACTCTTGTAGATAAAACTTTTTCTAGAAAGGGATTTAATAAAACTATTAAGCAATTGCACAAATAAACTTTTTTAACTCTGTAACAAATTCACAATTACTGCAACATACAAGTAAATGAATTAATTTTTAATCAAATAAAACCTTTTAAAAATGACAGCACACGAAATTGACTATAGAATCTACGGCGAAGAAATGCAATATGTAGAAATAGAACTCGATCCAGAAGAAGGTGTAATTGCCGAAGCCGGTAGTTTCATGATGATGGACGATGGCATAAAAATGGAAACTATTTTTGGCGATGGATCTCAAAAAGATTCAGGGTTTCTAGGGAAAATTTTAGGTGCAGGTAAACGTATATTAACAGGCGAAAGCTTATTCATGACGGCCTTTTACAATAATTTAGTAGGTAAACGTAATGTATCGTTTGCATCGCCATATCCAGGAAAAATAATACCAATAGATTTATCGGAATTTGGTGGTAAATTTATCTGCCAAAAAGATGCGTTTTTATGCGCGGCTAAAGGTGTTAGCGTAGGTATAGAGTTTTCTAAAAAACTAGGAAGAGGTCTTTTTGGAGGCGAAGGTTTTATAATGCAAAAATTAGAAGGCGATGGTATGGCTTTTGTGCATGCCGGAGGAACTATGGCGAAGAAAGAGTTAAAAGCAGGAGAAATTCTTAGGGTAGATACGGGGTGTATTGTTGGTTTCGATCAAACTGTAAATTACGACATCGAGTTTATAGGAGGAATAAAAAACACGGTTTTTGGAGGCGAAGGTTTGTTTTTTGCAAAACTTCAAGGCCCAGGGACAGTCTATGTTCAGTCTTTACCATTCAGCAGATTAGCAGGTCGTGTATTGGCATCGGCGCCACAAAGCGGAGGTAGTCAAAAAGGAGAAGGTAGTATATTGGGTGGTATTGGTAATATACTAGATGGCGATAATAGATTTTAATTTTTAATAGATTTAAGAGTATAAAAAAAGCTGTGTTTTAACACAGCTTTTTTTTGTTTATTAGCTACTTTTGTTTAACCAAACGCATAAACTAATTAACCCCTCTAATTATTTTGAATTTTAAATTCTTAAATAAGTTTATATTATTAATCCCTTTCTTTGTTGTTTTTAGTGTCTTTTCTCAGCACAATCATGAAGATAAATATTTAAGGTTTTTAGAATTGGCAAGCGATTCATTCTCCGAGAACCCTAAAATAGCGCGACAGTACTTAGATTCTATTCCCAACCCTATTAAAAAAAATGTAAAGAATCATTTGGCTTGTTATTACGAGTTAAAGGCTTTAATTAACGATAAATTTAATGAGACGGCTAAACGCTACCAAAATTTTACATTAGCTTTAAAATATGCGGAGTTAGAGAAAAATTACGACGCTGCCGGTGCCGCGTCATTAGAGCTTTTTTATAATACTTATTTAATCAAAAAAGATTCTAGCGCATATAAATATTTAGATAACGCTAAAAAGTTTTATGAGCTAAGCGGAAATAAAAATGGTTTAGTAGAGGTTATGCAAATGCCTGCTTATGTGGAGTTTTTTAGCGGGAATTTTAAAAAAAGTAATAAACTTATTCTAGAACAATTAGAAAATTACAAAAGCATAAAAGATGATGCTTACTATTATATGTACGCGCTTTTTATGTTAAGCTCCAATTATATTGATTTAGGAGATATTGGTAAAAGTCATAAATATTTCAATATTCTAAAATCTTTAGAAGGAAACGCAACGCTTTCTAAATCATTATATCAATCGCATTTGGCAACGATACAGACTGGTCTAGCCGATTTTTATTTAGAAAACAAGCAGGTAGACTCTAGTTTTTATTACATATCAGAATCTAAATTGCTAAAGCACTCAATGAACGATTATGATTTAAGAAACTACTTCAATCTAAAAATTAATTATTACGATTTAAAGGAGAACCATGAAGCTAAAACTCAATATATAGATTCTTTAAAAGTTTTTGAACATAAAATGTTGAATGAAATAATGGATTCTAGTATTAATATTGGAGATTCATTATTAGACGTAGAAACAGAACTAAAAGCTGAACAAGAAAAAAAATGGCACATTATTAAGTGGCTTATAGCTTTGGCAGTGCTTTTAATTTTACTTTTTGTGCTCTATACGTTAAATAAAAAGAAAACTAAAAAGGTAATTACCAACTTTGAAAAAAGTAACGATGAGTTTACCTATTTAAAATCGACTCACGAAAAACTCAAAGTAAAGGTTCATGGTTTAGAAGATTATATTGTTGAGGTTAAAAAGGAGATTAAGTCTATCTCGTCTATGGATTCGGGAGATGCACAGCGAAAAAAGATAAAGGAATTATTGAAAAACCTTCATTTAGATTCGTCGTTGTTATTAGATAAAACAGAAAACCATTTAGAATTAGTAAATGAGTTTAATATTGATTTCTTCACCCAAATAAAAAATGAATATCCTCAGTTAAGCGATTCTGAAGTTATAATATGTTATTATTTATTCGTCGGTTTTAAAAGCAAGGAAATCGCTGTGTTTTTAAATAGCTCTACTAGAGCTGTTGAAGGAAAAAGATACCGTATCGCAAAAAAAATGGATCTTCAAAAAAGTGATTTTACATTAGTAGAGTATCTCAATACTTCTTTTAAGAGTTTAAAAAAAGTAGAAAGTTAGAATTTAAGTGATCAATAGTCTTCAAAATAAAATTTTTCGAGTGTAAGTAGTACCTGAGTAGTTTAAAATACAAGTAATCATTAAAGTCTTTTAGATATTTGTTGGTGCATTAATAAAACTAATAGGCGCTGTATTTCGAGAATAAACTTCATATCGATTAACAAAATGGTAAGGATTAGATTTTTTAATGCGCAAAAAGTAGAGGGTTGAGAATACATTAAAATTTGTTCTATTAAAAACGAGTTAGCTATTACTAAAATTTAATAGATATGTTTTAGTGCTAAAAGCGATTACCTATTTCATTAGGTAATCGCTTTTTTTTTTTTTTTTGTTTTCAAAAAGACTGTTTAATATGGAGGAATTACTTTGGTTATTATTAAAAATACAGGTGTGTTTAAAGCGCTTTGTGTTATCAGTATAATCGTTGTAATGGTACATATTTACTGAAGTGTGTAGTACCTGAGTAGTTCAAAATTATTTATTTAAAGGTAGTGTGTAGATATTTGTATTGTAATTATCTAGGTCTAAACTAAGTCTTAGTTAATTTAATTAAACGACACAAAAAACATATTTATTTAAACTTAATTAATTCATCAAGAAATGAGAAAACTCTACGCATTTGTATTAACTGCATTTTTTTCAATTTTATCGTTTGGGCAAAACGATAAAAGTTGGGCAAAAATGGGATCTAGTAAAAATGAAACATTTTACAGTGTTCAAGAAAAATTTAATCAGTACTGGGAGAATAAAGCTCCAGAAAAAGGACAAGGGTATAAAATTTTTAAACGTTGGGAAAATCAAATTGCAGATAAAATTTACCCATCTGGAGATATGTCTTTACCATCTCATACGTATCCAAATTTTATTGAGTGGCAACAACGTTACAATAATAAATTAGCTAGAAATGCTAACAGTAAAATGAAGGCGACATTAACATCGTCTCAATGGGTATCTTTAAATCAAAATGCGATTGCTTCAGGGTACGATTCTGGATCTGGTCGTTTAAATTTTGTGACTTTCGATCCAAATAATCCAACAACAACTATGTTTGTTGGAGCACCAGATGGTGGACTTTGGAAAACAACAGATGGTGGAACTACTTGGACAACTAATACCGATTATTTACCTATAATTGGTTGTTCTGGTCTAGTTATCGACCCAAATAATACAGATATAATGTATTTAGCTACTGGAGATAGAGGTAGCGATAGAAGTAGTATTGGTGTCATGAAATCTACCGATGGTGGTTTAAACTGGAATACTACAAGTTTAGTGTTTACAGCTCAAGACGAATATAAAATCAATAAAATTGTTATGGACCCAAACCAATCAAACATCATGTTGGTCGCCACAAACAAAGGAATTTTTAAAACTACCGATGGTTGGGCGACACACACTGCTCCAAGTGGTACAGAAACTAGTCCTACTTTTACATTTTTCGATATCGAATATAAGCCAGGTAGCTCAACTGTAGCTTATGCTGGCGGGTATGAAATGTATAAAACATCAGACGGTGGAGATAATTGGGATTATATAGATTCAGCAAACTTACCAAATGCTAACGATGTTATTAGAATTGAATTAGCCGTAACAGAAGCTGATAGTGATTATGTATATGCTATCGTAGGGAGAGAAAGTGATTCAGGGTTTGAAGGGTTTTACCGTTCAACAGATAGTGGAGATACATTTACAAAACAATCATCTGCATCTACACCAAATATTTTACATTCAGATATGGCTCCAACTGCAGCGTCAGAAGGAGGGCAAGCCAATCATGATTTAGCAATAGCAGTGTCTCCAAATAATGAAGATAAAATTACAATTGGAGGTGTAAACCAATGGCAATCTGTCGATGGTGGATTAAACTGGACGCGTATTACGTATTGGAGAGGTACAGACCCAAACCACCCAGGGGAAGGTGACGCACCAGAGGCTTATATGCATGCAGATGTACAATATCTTCAATATTTACCTGGAGATACGGCTACAACTACCTTATTCGCAACCTGCGATGGTGGTATTTACAAAAGTACAGACGATGGTATATCATGGACAGATATTACTTCTAATATTGCTGTAGGTCAACAAACTAATATTGAATTATCTGAAACAACCGAAGATTTTTATTTCGCAGGCTTACAAGATATTGGTTCGCTATTACATAAAAACGGAGCTTGGTCTGTATTAACCGGTGGTGATGGTGAAGATGGTTTTATTGATAGAACTAACGATAACTATATTGTATCATCTACAACCAATGGAGATTTCTTTTTATCTACAGATGGTGGTACTGATTATAGAGATGTAACTTGGACAACACCTTTACCAAAAGGTCAATGGTTTAGCCCGATAGAGCAAGACCCAGGAAATGTGGACAACGTTTACATTGGTGGTCGTCCGCACTTATATGTAAGTACAGATATGTTTTCGGGTAATAGTGATTTTACACACAGTAAAACAGGAGCTATTGCTCCAAGCCCAGCAGATAAAAATATTTTAAGTTTTGAGATTGCACCAAGTAGTAACAATGTAATCTATGTGATAAAAGAGAATATTATCTCAAAATCTACAAATACGGGGTCTACATGGACAGATATTTCTGCAGGTTTACCAGTTGCAAATGCTAAATTAAAAGATTTAACCATCTCTAATACCGATGCATCTAAGGTTTGGGTTGTGTTTTCAGGATATTCAGATGGTGAAAAAGTATACAAAACTACAGATGCAGGAGCAACATGGGTAAACGTATCAAACGGATTACCTAATATCCCAATGAATACTGTTGTTTACAGAAAAAATAGTCTTTACGATGAGGTTTATATAGGAGCAGATTTAGGCGTTTATGCTATCGATAATAATGTAAGCTCGGCAGTTCCATTTTTAACCGATTTGCCAAAATGTGCCGTTCAAGATTTAGAGATATTCTATCCAACAGAATCTACTGGAATAATTAGAGCAGCAACTTATGGTAGAGGTAGCTGGCAAGCAAATTTAAGCACAGGTCCGTTAGTAACTTTAGGAACAGACGAAGTAGCTGGTTTAAGCTCTCAAGCTCCAGTTTTATATCCTAACCCAGTTTCAAACGGTGTTTTAAATGTAAAATTAGTAAACACAGATAGTAATTATGTGTACTATTTATATAATCTTCTTGGAGAACAAGTACTTAAAGGTACTTTAGATGTTTCAAACTCTGTGATATCTTTAAAAGATAAAGCAGCAGGAACTTATATTTTAAGAATGATTAGTCAAGATAAAATGTACACACAAAAAGTTTTAGTAAAATAAAATTTTAGTTTACATAATCTAAAAAGAGCCTCTATCATAAGAGGCTCTTTTTTTATGCCCTAAACTAAGCAGTTCACAGCATTTGTTAAGCTTTTTACATATTTCTAAGAATAATGCTTATAAATTCTCATACTCGTAATTACAGCGTTAAATAATTATAAACAAATAGTTTTATATGTGTTAATGTTATCTAAAATTATAAGTATTGATATTTTTTTTACTAAATTTATAATCTAATAATCCCGAGCTTATAAATTAAATCTACTTTTTATTACAAACCTAAACCAAACCCAATATTATGGCAAGAGCAATGCTTGAGTACACTAAAACAGTGCTTAATAAAGTTAGTTTCGACACATCGTTGTTTTGCAAAGAGGTAAAAAAGGCCCTAAACCGATTGTTACCTTACGAGATAGAAGAACTTAAAATCTTTATACAATCGCTCGTTCAGCAAAACCCAGAATTAAATCAATGTATGGTACTATTAGACCATTAAGTTATAAAGCGGCCAAACGGTCGCTTTTTTTTTGAATAAAATTAGGGCGTTCCCCATACTGTGCTTTAAGGGCACAGTATGGGGCAGGCTTTCACTACTCGCTCCCTTCCGTTGGTCGGGGAGCTTAAACAGGCCGTTCAATCCTTAACGCAGGGCAATCGGTAAGCGCAGTTATTAAAATTAGAAACCGTTAAAGTTTTAAACTAACGCAAGTTTTTCTTATAAAAATAATCTAAACTTTTTTACATTTGCCAAACTATAAAATTACCGTTGAAAAAGACTTTTGTATTCATATTACTCATTGCCTTTGTAATAAAGCCACTCTATAACCTGAGTTATTTGGCTTATTACGAAATAAATGTGGATTATATTACCGAGGTTTTCTGTATCAACAAAGAAAAAGTAGAACTCGCCTGTAACGGTAAATGTCATTTAGCAAAACAATTACAAACCGATACCAATCCTCAAGACGATAGTAAAACAGTAGTATTATTAACCGAGTATTTATTCGCGCTATACTTTCAAGAAAACGAAAATTTCAATTTTAAGGAAACTCAAATTCCTTTAAATAAAATAGTAAATACAATCTGTAATAGTAGTTATGCATATTTATACGAGCATAACCATTTTCGTCCACCAATGGTGTAATTTGATTTCTTAAAAAGGCAAACCAGCCTTAAACATACTTATTAAAATCAATTTTACAATAATTTAGCAGCCGTCCAAATAATGACGATAAGGCTGTTATATACTTATACCATTACTAATGAAAATTTTAAAATATACAATCGCACTTTTATTATCTATAACTATCGCTTCATGTTCATCAGACGATGATGGTAATACAGAAGATTTAACAGGACAAACAGGAGATTTAATCCTTAAATTCGATAACGGTGTTGGCGATCAAGATTTTATTTTCGGAACAACTTACACTAAAGATAACGGTGAAACTTACCAATTAGAAACATTAAAATATTTAATATCAAATGTAAGCTTAACAGATAGCGACGGTAATGTTTACACATACCCAGCAGAAGACAATATCTTTATTGTAAGTGAAGCAAACGGAAATACTGCAGGCGAAATCTATATTACTTTAGAAGATGTAGATGCAGCAAATTATACTCAAGTAACTTTTGGAATTGGTATCGATCAAGAGCGTTATGCTTCTGGAGCAGATGGTCAAGGAGATTTCCTTACTACAGCGCAAGATGAAGGTATGATGTGGTCTTGGGCCACTGGATATAGGTTTATGAGATTCGATGGAACTTATACTTCTGAAACAGAAACTGATGCAGCATTAAACATCCACATGGGAAGCGTTGGTACGGCTATAGATAACTACAAAGAAACAACGTTAACTTTTCCAAACGAAGTGTTAGTAAGAGAAGGTAATGAGCCATCGGTACATATTAAGGCAGATATTGCTCAGGTTTTTGATGGTGCAACTTCTGTAAGTTTCGATGATGGTTATGCACAAGTGCATACCGATGAAACTACAACAGGTGTAATTGCAACAAACATGAGTGGCATATTTTCTGTACACCACGTGCATAACGACTAATTTTTTTTATATAATAATTTCCTCGGTATAACCTACCGAGGAAACTTATTTGTTTTATCAAACAAAGGAGTGTATTTATTAATACCAAAGAGGTAGCGTTTATTTCGTTGGTTTAACACTTATTAAAATGAAAAAAATAGTTCTTATTACTTTGGCAGTTGTCAGTGTCCTATCTTGTTCCAAATCATCCAATACAGAGGTTTATGTTCCGGTGTATTTAAATGTAGAGCAACCAGCTAATTTTCCGGAAATGGGTTATAATCTGGATAATAATCCGGTAACCGAAGCAGGTTTCGAGTTAGGGAAAAGCTTGTTTTACGATGGTAAACTATCGGCAAACGATGCTATTCCATGTGCTTTTTGCCATGAGCAAGCCTTTGCTTTCACTCACCACGAACACACCGTTAGTCATGGTGTAAATGGTGGTATTGGAACGCGTAATGCGCAACCCATTCAAAACTTAGCATATCAATCGGAGTTTATGTGGGATGGTGCCGCTACGCATCTAGATTTTCAACCTATAATTCCATTAACAAGTGAGGTTGAAATGGGAGAAACTTTAAGTAATGTATTAAGTAAACTTAGTGCAGATGCTTATTATCAAAAGCAGTTTCCAAAAGCTTTTGAAGATGGCGAGATAAATAGCGAAAATATGCTAAAAGCGCTTTCGCAATTTATGCTTATGATGGTGTCGTCAAACTCAAAATACGATAAATACGTAAGAAGTGAAGACGGTGTGGTGCTAACCGAAATTGAATTGGACGGTTTAAATACTTTTCAAAATAAATGCGCAACCTGTCATGCTACCGATTTATTTACGGACCATAGTTACCGCAACAATGGCTTGTCAATAAATCCGAAGCTAGATGATAAAGGACGATATGATATTTTTGAAGACCCAGCCGATTTATATAAATTTAAGGTGCCAAGTTTGCGTAACGTAGAGCTATCATTACCATACATGCACGATGGACGCTTTTCTACCTTAGAAGCCGTTTTAAATTTTTATGATTCTGGCATGACCGATAATGGTAACGTAGACCAGGCGTTTAATAGAGAAGATGGGAGCTTGGGTATCACACTTTCCGATTACGAAAAAGAGAGCATAATAGCATTTCTTTACACATTAACAGATAATGAATTTTTGACCGATGATAGATTTTCAGAATATTAAAAAAATAAGCGTTCTTGCGGTTGCATTTGTGCTAAATATAGGGGTGATGAAAGCAAGGGAGATAGATCCGCCATTTGGTGTTCACGAACATGTTTTTGAACCATTAAGCGTTATGTGCGATTTGTGCGGTTGTTCTACAAGCTCGGGTAGTTTTGGTTTTGGTACTTTAAGTAATGCTAATTTTGTTGGTATCCGCTATATCTATCAAAATTTTGAATCTAAAGATGGAATTTTTTCTAACTCTCCGATAACTAAAGAAACCTTTAATACGTACCAATTATGGGCGCAATTACCTATAAATGATGCCTTTTATGTGAGTGTGAATGTGCCTTATCAAGATCTAAATAGAGAGTATTCCGAAGGGAATAATGAAAACCTAAATGGTTTGGGAGACAGTAGTGTTATGGGCTGGTATAAATTACAGTTTTATAATAAAGAAAGCGACTCCCTAACCTTTAATACCGAGCGTATAGCGTCGGGACATTCGTTACAATTTGGTGTTGGTGCAAAACTTCCAACGGGTAAGTTTGAAGAAGCTTTGGCAGATAATGTTAATCCTGGTTTTCAGGTTGGTACCGGTAGTGTAGATGGTGTTTTTGCTGTTGGCTATAATTATGGAACTAATAAATTTGGAGTCAATACACTTATGACGTATTATGTGAAAGGCGAAAATAAAAACGATTATCAATTCGGAAATCAGTTTAGTTATTCGGCTAATTTTTTCACAACCTTTCCGAAGGAAACTTATAATATAATGCCATTTATTGGGGTTTCTGGTGATGTCTACGATAAAATCACTCAATATGGCGAAACTTTAGCAGATACTGATGGAAAGATATTAAGTGGTACTATAGGTTCTGAATTTGCTATTGAAAAATTTATTTTCGGAGCAAATTACACTGCGCCATTAAGTCAAGATTTATTTGGCGGGAATGTGAAATCTAAAAACCGTTTTTCTATTTACGTCAACTTTGCGCTATAATATCTTTTATTAAAAGTATATGTAAACCAGGTGTTTGCCAACAAAAAAGATTCACAGAGAAATTAAACTTCTGTGAATCTTTTTATTTTATATAAACCTTATCGGAATAGTTTCTATTTCGGTAATGGGCTAATAATTTTTACATTTTGGAAAGCAATCGCTCCACGAACCACACCGGAAATAACATCTTGTAAAGCTTCGATAATCTGCATTTTTAACTCGCTTTTATGGTAAATCAAACTCACTTCACGCGCAGGAGATGGCTCGTTGAAATAGCGTAGATTCTCTTTTTCTTTTTCGTTAATTTCTAGGGTATGTAAATAGGGTAGAAGCGTCATGCCTAAACCTTCATTAGATAGTCTAATTAAAGTTTCAATGCTTCCACTTTCTAATTGAAATGTTTCATCGGTTTGATTTTTAAACGCTTTACACAGGTTTATTACACCATCTCTAAAACAGTGACCGTCTTCTAAAAGTAGCATATCATCTACATCTAAATCTGATACATCAATTGTTTTGTTTTTATATAGTCTGTGGCTTTTTGGTATATAGCTTACAAAAGGCTCAAAATAGAGTACACGCTCTTTTATGCTTTCATCTTCTAAAGGTGTTGCGGCAATGGCAGCATCTAAATGACCATCTTTTATACGTGCCATTATTTCTTCCGTAGTTAATTCTTCAATTTTAAGTTTCACCTTAGGGTGTTTCTTTATGAAGTTTTTCAAAAACATTGGCAGTAGAGTAGGCATTACTGTTGGTATAATTCCTAATTTAAATTCACCACCAATAAATCCTTTTTGTTGATCTACAATATCTTGAATTCTGTAAGATTCGTTTACAATATTTCTAGCTTGGGTTACAATTTTTCGCCCAACATCGGTAAGTTCAATAGGTTTTTTACTTCTGTCAAAAATTAAAATATCGAGTTGATCTTCTAATTTCTGAATTTGCATACTTAAAGTAGGCTGAGTAACAAAGCACTTTTCGGCAGCTTTAGTGAAGTTCTGGTTTTCGGCAACAGCCAAAACATAAGATAATTGGGTAATTGTCATAAGAATCAATTTTGACTATAAAAATATAAAAACTATCAATAAAACTTATGCTAAAAAGCTTTTTTTATGACTTAAATTTGTATGAACATAAAAAACACATCGTAATGACTTTAAATACAATAGGTTTAGATACCATAAAAACACAAGAAATAGCAACAGATTTGAATCATCTTTTAGCTAATTTTCAAATATATTATCAAAATTTAAGAGGTATTCACTGGAATATTAAGGGTAAACGTTTTTTTGATTTACACGTTAAATTCGAAGAATTGTATACCGATGCTAATACCAAGGTAGACGAAATTGCAGAGCGTATTTTAACTTTAGGGGATACACCATTACATACTTTTGAAGATTATGCAGCGAAGGCACAAGTACCTGTTGGTAAAAATATTTCTCAAGATGATTTAGCTGTTAGGTTAATTGTAGATTCTTTAGCTCAATTATTAAAAATTGAACGTGAAATATTAGAAAAAGCTGGCGATGCTAGCGATGAAGGAACAGGTTCTATGATGAGCGATTTTATTACCGAACAAGAAAAAACTGTTTGGATGATGAAAGCTTGGTTGAACGAAACAGTTTAAAATAAATTAATTGATTAATAGCGAAAAAAGGCGATCTACTTAGGTCGCCTTTTTTATGTTTAAAAATATCTGTTTTGCCACTAAGTTAGATCGCTTGGTAAATAACCGTATATTTTTTTAAAAGCTACAGTAAAATGTTGCGGATGCTTATACCCAACATGGTATGCCGCTTCTGCTACTGTACATTTTTTTTCTACTATCTGTTTTTTAGCCTGTTCCATTCTTAAACAAGATATGTATTTAAAAATAGTTGTTGAAAATATTAATTTAAAGCCCTGTTTTAATTTTGTGGTGTTCATACCTGCAATTATGGCTAATTCAGGAATTGTTAAGGTGTCTTTTAAATGTGTATTTATATAACGTTCTACTTTTAGTATGGCATTATAATCCGTTTCAGGAAGATTGAAAGGTGTATCCGTATTAATGTTATCATTGGTTTGTGCTAATAATAAAATAAGTAACTCCTTTATCTTGGCTTCTAAATAAGGTTTTTTTAAATCTTTGTGATAATTACAAAATACAATTTCATTAATATGGTTTTGTAAATCATTAGTTATTGGTTGGCTTTTATCCCACATAAAAAAAGGTTTTTTTCTTGATATGGCGGTCCCAAATCGATGTAGTATCTCATTAAAATTTTCACCTATTATATCTTTTAAGTAATTTTCGGTAAATAGAATTTCTAAGGTTTTTCTATGTCCTTTTTTATAGGTTAGTGTCCCCTGAACTTTTGGTAAATAGAATAAATTGTAATGCGCATTAGGGATATAAACTTTAGGCTGGCATTTATCTAAAGGCTCATAAAAACTAGAGCCTTCAATTTCAAATTGTAATTTAAAAAACGGAAAATCGTGCTGTACATCAACACTGTAATCTTCGGTTTTAACATTTCTTATTAAAATACGTAGACCATTAATAGATATTTCAATCAATGTACCTTTTACTAAAGCATAATCTATTTGTTTCTTTTGTTCAATAAAACCCGAAGTTTTAAAGTCTTTTTCAAAACGTTTAACCAAAACATTGTTTTCAAACATCGAACTTTTTAGTATGGTTTTCATTACTTCTTTTTACGTTGGTTAAAAAACTCTTTGCGTTATAGCCTAAAGGGCGCACTTATCTACATTTGCACAAAAATATAAATATTATTTATATTTAGTCTAAATTAAAGTAAAATCCTGTTTTTTAATAAAACCAAATTAATTTTATGAAAGTATCAAAAATTTTAAGCACAACTCTTGCTTTGCTTATGCTAGCAACCACTTATGCTCAGGAGAATAAAGGTCGTATAGCCGGAAAAGTTTTAACATCGGATAATAGTCCAGCAGCTTTTATTAATGTTCTCATTAAATCTACTAAAATAGGAACTATGACCGATGAAAGCGGGGCGTATTCTATTAAAAACATTTCTTATGGAAACTATACATTAGAGTTTTCCTTAATGGGAATGGAAACAAAAACAGTTGACATAGAGGTAAATGCACCTGAAGTTAAAATCAACGATATTATTTTAAATGAAAACCAAGAGCAATTAAGCGAGGTAATCGTTATTGCTGAGCGTTTAAATCAATTTGCTCATAAAGAATCGGAATATGTTGCTCGCGTACCATTAAAAAATATTAACAATCCACAATCTTATTCTGTGGTAACTAATGCTTTATTAAAGGAACAAATAAATACAGATTTACCTTCTGCTTTTAAAAGTATTACAGGTGGTGGTTATGTAGAATCTAACGATGGTAACGTAAGTGTATATTTAAGAGGGTTTAGGTCTGATGTTCATTTAAGAAACGGTGGGATAGCTTGGATTAAGGCTCCAATTGATCCTCAAAATATTGAAAGAATAGAACTTGTTAAAGGTCCGGCATCTTTATTTTATGGTGCTAATGTTAACAATGTAGCGAATTTTGGTGGTATTGTAAATAAGGTTACTAAGCAAGCTTATAGCGGAAAAAAACTAGATATTGGTTATATCACTGGCCGTTGGGACCAAAATAGAGCAACCATTGATTATAATACAGTATTAGATAAAGAAGACCAAGTGTATTTTAGATTTAATGGAGCTTATAACACCGAAAATAGTTTTCAGGATCAGGGCATTAAAAGAGAGTTTATGCTTGCTCCCTCGTTAACTTTAAAATTATCAGATAGATTAACAATTCAAGGAAACTTAGAATACAACCAGAGTAAACGTAATTTAAATTTTGCTAGAGGTTTATCTTCTAATCTTATTTCTGATAGTGTCAACTCTTGGGATGATTTAAACTGGGATTTTGATACAAATTATGGTACTAATGAAATGGCAGGTTATTTTTCATCTGTAGTAAGTCAAATAAAAATAGATTATAAACTTACACATAGCTGGACAGCCAAAACAACATTTACTAAAGCGAATTCATTTACCGATGCTAATTACCTAAGAGTTGTTATGCTCGATGAAACTAACGTTGGCAGATATTATCTTCAATTAGACCCTAGAGAAACAGATAATACACATATTCAACAAGATTTTTTAAATGTAATTGAAGGCGAAAAAATTGATAATAAATTTGTAGCAGGTTTAAGTTATTTAAATAATTTAGATGATACACAGCGCACGGGAGTTTGGAATGCTATAGATGCCGTAGATATTACAAACCCGGTAATAACAGGTCTAACAAACGAGCAGTTTGAAGCCAATATAGCCGATGAAACAAAGAATAAAACAATTACTAAGTTTCAAACTTTAGGCTTTTATGTTTTCGATGCCATAACTTTAAATAAAGAATTAACTTTTACTGGAGGTTTACGTTTCGATCGTTTTATGTCTGACAATACCATATCAAATGGAGCAGAAGGAAGTAATGGATATAACCAAAATGCACTTAGTACTAAATTAGGTTTAGCCTATAATCCATTTGATGATAAAGCATCATTATTTGTGAATTATATGGATGGACTTAGTAACAATGCACCATCAGATAATGGAAATGGTGAAATTATTACTTGGGATGCTGAAAGAGCTAAGCAATTTGAAGTAGGAAGTAAATTAAATTTCTTTAATGGTAAATTATTAAGTACCATAAGTTATTATAATATTAGAATTGATAATGATATTATTGTTGATGAAAATGGTATTAGCTCGCAAACAGGAGAAACATTAAGTAAAGGTTTTGAAATAGACCTTATAGCAAACCCATTACCAGGTTTAAATATTGTGGCTGGTTTCAGTAAAAATAATGCAACTTTAGAAAAAGTGAGTTCAGGAAGAGAAGATCTTATTGGAAATAGTTTAAGCTATACACCAGAAACTGTTTGGGATTTTTGGTTGAGTTACCAGGCCTTAAAAGGTAAAGTAAAAGGTTTAGGTTTTGGAGTAGGAGCCAACCATATGAGTGAGATTTACAACAGCACAACAAACAATTTTGGTTCCGATGCTTATACAACCGTAGATGCAACAGCATTTTACAAAAAAGGCAAGTATAAAGTAAGTTTAAAAGTAGATAATCTTTTGGATAAAGAATATTATAACGGATATGGAATTCCGCAAAAACCTTTCAATTTTAGAGTAGGTTTATTTTATAGTGTTTTTTAAATAAAGTAAAAGCTAAAGAGAACGCTAGTTAGTAAGGCGTTCTCTTTTTGATTTTCGTATAAATTCAAAATGTGTTAATTGAATATTATCTAAGGGACGGTGATTTTTACTGTCCTTTTTTAAGGTTAAAAAAATGGCTAAAAAGAAAAATAAAAGTAAGTTTCAAAAAGTAGTAGCTTGGCTTCATCTTTGGCCAAGTTTAGTGTCAGGAATTATAGTTTTGTTTGTCTGTCTTACAGGTACAATTATTGTTTATAGTGATGAAATCATGGATTTATCAGCAGGTAGTTCGCTATACGTTACTCCACAAGAAAATAGAATTACTCACGATGAAATTTTTGATAACATAGAAGATTTAAACCCCAATTACCGTATTTCAGAACTGGTGTTTTTTAAAGACCCAGCTCGTAGTATTAGACTTCGTGTGTTCGATATAAAAGAAAAAAGCTTGGTTATGATTTATATGAATCCTTATACGGGCTCTGTTTTAAAAATTGATAGTACTGTTTATTTTTTCTTTGTAGTGGCACATTTACATGCCGAATTGTTGGCAGGGCCTATTGGCGGATGGATTGTAATAATTTCTACAATTATTTTCTTAATAGGTTGTATTACAGGTTTGGTGTTATGGTGGCCCAAAAAATGGACAAAAACAACGAGGCAAGCTAGTTTTAAAATAAAATGGAGAGCTAGATTTAAACGTTTAAATTACGATTTGCATAATGTGCTTGGCTTTTATGCTTTGCCTAGCAGTATTATTTTAAGTATAACAGGGTTAATTATATTCTTTCATCCTTTAATGGATTTTACTGTAAAGCTCTCTGGTGGTGATACCGAAAAATTAGAAACCTTTTTACCAAAAGCTGATAGTACACTTGTAGCGAAAGATTTAGTATCTCTGGCTTATAAAACTTTAGAGAATGAGTACCCCGAAAAAGAAGCTGTGAATTCTTGGGTTTTTAATTTGGATAAAGCAGGTAGTTATACGTTTAATTCTGGTAAACCTGGACTTAAAAGTATTGAAAATTTAGATGTAACCGTTTACAATAAATACACCGGAGAAAAAATAGAAATGCAAAAACCTTTAATTATTAAGACTAAAACAGAAAATATTGTTTGGCAATTACATATGGGACAGTGGTGGGGCCAAATAGGTAAGTTAATAACCTTTCTCACAGGTGTTATTGCAACATCATTATCTGTCACCGGGTTTTTAATTTGGTGGGGCCGAAGAAAAAATAAAAATAAAAAACCTAAAGCAAGTTTAACTTAAAACTTGCTTTAGGTTTTTTTCAATATTAAAGTTTAAAAGATATTATTTACTACAGAATAATTTTCATTTCTAAATCTTCATCATTAACCTCAAATTTAGCATTAGAAAATTGAGGAGGACCAAAACTCATATTATTGTTCGATGCGCCGTAAGCTTCCTTTGGCATGCCATTTGGTTGAAAATCCATTTTATTGTTGTCATTAGTATCATGTATAACTAAAATGGCGTAAGTTCCAGGTGTAATGTCTTCAAAATTCACATCAATTTTGCCATCAGTAATTTCAGCTTTAATGGTTCTTATACCAGCAGATTTCATAAAGGTTTCCTCGCTATGCAGAGTTAAAATAACATGGCCGTTACTAGAAGGTAGTTTGTTTATTTTAACATGAATACTGCTAGTGTTGTTTTTGCCTTCGGAGGTTTGAGCGGTAGTAAAAGTTATTGAAAATAATAAAGCAAAAATAAGAGATAAAGTTTTCATAATGTTGTGTTTTAATTGTTTAACACTTCAAAGATCTCACTTAAATACAGGTTATTATAAAACAGTTTACCGAAATGTAGATTTTTGCTACTCAACTGTAGAATAGCTAGTTTGGCTTAAATTTTCGATTTCTTTTCTGCCCGATCTACAATAGTAATGGCGGCAATTAAATCGTTAATTTTCATTTCCTCAAAATCCTCGTCAACTATAAAAGGCGCTAGTTTATCTTTACTAAAGTTGTAAATTTTCCAACGTTTAAACTGATATTCTAAGGCAGTAAAGTTTTCTACCCAATCACCAGAGTTTAAGTACATGGTTCTACCGTGTTTGTTTTCAATATATTCCATTTTAGGTTGGTGTATATGTCCGCAAACCACGTAGTCGTAGCCGTTTTCTATAGCAAGTTCCGATATTACTTTTTCATAATCGTTTATGTATTTTACGGCACCTTTAACTCCGTTTTTAACTTTTTTAGAAAGTGAGTAACGTTCCTTTCCACGTTTATCTAAGTACCAGTTTACACCGCGGTTAATTAGTGTAAGCATATCGTAACCATAACCGCCGAGTTTCGCTAGCCATTTGGCGTTTTGTATGGAAACATCAAAAACATCACCATGAAAAAACCAAGCTTTCAATCCGTCTAAGTCTAAAACTATTTTATCCACAATAGAAATGTTGCCAATAGTAGTGTTACTAAATTTCCGAAGCATTTCATCATGGTTACCAGTAATGTAAATCACCTCCACACCATTAGAAGCCATGGTCATTATTTTTTTTATAACCTTTAAATGCGATTTCGGAAAATAACGCTTACTAAATTGCCAAATATCAATAATATCACCATTTAAAATAAGTTTTTTAGGCTCTATACTATTTAGGTATGTAAGTAGGTGTTTGGCGTGACAACCATAGGTTCCAAGGTGCACATCCGATATTACGGCAATTTCTATTTTACGTTTTATTTTCAAAAGCTGAGGTGTTGTTCATTGTAAATTTCTAATAATTAGGTGAGATTTGTATTACTTAATCTTTACTATATAATTAACTAATTATGAGGTAATTGTTAACTAAGTGTTACGTGTGTTTTAGCTTTGTTAAAACATTAAATTTTTGATAATTAGGTAGATTGTTACAGATACGAGATATCTTTATTTAAAGATTTTTTTATAAAATAAAGCCTAAACCAAAAGCATAATAATTAAAGAAAAGGACAATAAACCATATTTTTAACCAACATTTTTATTCAACTAAATTCGTCAAATTCACGACTATAGTTTATTTTAGCCAAAAATTGAAATCATGGCAGGTAACACCTTCGGAAAACTATTTACTTTATCAACTTATGGCGAATCTCACGGCCCAGCATTGGGCGGTGTTATAGATGGTTGTCCATCAGGAATTAAGTTAGATTTAGACGAAATTCAAAACGAATTAAACCGAAGAAAACCAGGCCAATCTGCTATCGTTACACAACGTAAAGAACCCGATACAGTAAAATTTCATTCAGGCATTTTCGAGGGCGTAACCACAGGAACATCTATTGGTTTTGTTATCGAAAACACCAATCAAAAATCTCACGATTACAGTCATATAAAAGATAGTTACCGTCCAAGTCACGCCGATTATACCTACGATAAAAAATATGGTGTACGCGATTATCGTGGTGGTGGTCGTAGCTCGGCGCGCGAAACGGCATGTCGCGTAGTGGCCGGAGCCATTGCAAAACAAATGCTAAAAGGTATCGAAATAATAGCCTACGTTTCTGGAGTTGGCACCATGAAATTAGATAAACCGTACAACGAGCTAGACCTAAATTTAGTAGAATCTAACATCGTACGTTGTCCAGACCAAGATATGGCAGCAAAAATGGAAACTTACATCAAGGAAGTTCGCGGAAAAGGTGATACCGTTGGTGGTATAGTGAGCTGTGTAATTAAAAATGTACCAGTTGGTTTAGGTGAGCCGGTTTTCGATAAATTACATGCGGAACTAGGTAAAGCCATGTTATCTATCAATGCTGTAAAAGGTTTTGAGTATGGTAGCGGATTCCATGGAAGCACCATGTATGGAAGCGATCATAACGATGCTTTTAATAGTGATGGTACTACAAAAACAAATTATTCTGGCGGTATTCAAGGCGGAATAAGCAACGGTATGGATATCTATTTTAGTGTTGCATTTAAACCCGTGGCTACGCTAATTCAAAAATACGAAACCATAGATAAAGATGGTAATTTTGTAGAAATGCAAGGTAAAGGACGTCACGACCCATGTGTTGTACCACGCGCCGTACCTATTGTAGAAGCTATGGCAGCACTTGTAATAGCCGATTTTCAATTAATTAATAAGCTTTACAACTAAAATATTTTTTAGAAGCTATTTCCCGCTTTCCGCTATATCTTTTTATGTGTAGAAACGTCATTTGTGTTTAAAAAAATATAGCTTAACCAGTTATTGTTTTTCTGTTTAATAACTTAAATATTAAGCATATAAAAAGGATGTCGCTGCTATCGGGGCTAAACCTGTCTGCCAAATTATAGCTTTTGGTAGTGTCTTTTTTTGCTTAAAAAACATGTGTATTTAATTATTAAAAAATCAATTTAAGACACTTTTCATTCATTTATTGTGTGCAAATATTCGTATTTGTAATTAAAAATCTAATTTATCTTCAATTTTTTGCAGTAAACTCATAGCGAATCTGCTTTTTTTCATACCAAAAATACTTATATTGTGTCAAATTTTAAAGACGTAAAAAGTACCCTAAAACATATGAAAAAACTTGCAATGCACTGGAAGATTATTATAGGAATGATTCTCGGAATCATTTTTGGTTTTATTATGAATAATGTAGACGGTGGAAGAGGCTTTGTAGGCGACTGGGTTGCACCTTTCGGAAAGATATTCATTAATCTTTTAAAACTTATTGCAGTACCTTTAATATTAGCATCTTTAATAAAAGGAATTACCGATTTAAAAGATATCTCTAAAATAAAAAACATGGGTTTACGCACCCTGGGAATCTACATGGGAACTACTGTAATAGCTATTGCTATAGGTTTGGCTTTGGTAAATACAGTAAAGCCAGGAGTTGGAATGCCAGAAGAAACTATTGAGAAAATTAAATTACGTTATGCTAATGACACTGGTATAGCCGATAAAATTAGCGAAGCATCTGCACGAACAAATGCAGGACCATTACAAGCTTTGGTAGATATTTTTCCGAGTAATATTTTTCAATCTTTCACAGAGGCTTCAATGCTTCAAATTATATTTTTCGCACTTTTTGTTGGTATATGTTTATTACTAATTGGAGAAGAAAAAGCAAAACCATTAACAGGTTTTTTTAATTCTTTAAATGATGTGGTCATGAAAATGGTCGACTTAATTATGCTTTCTGCTCCTTATGCCGTGTTTGCATTAATGGCGAATGTAATTATAGCTTTCGATGATACTGAGATACTCTTAAAATTACTATTATACGCTTTATGTGTAGTTGTAGGCCTTGTTTTAATGATAGGTGTTTATTTAATTCTAGTTGCGGTGTACACTAAAAAATCACCAATGTGGTTTTTACAACAAATTAGCCCAGCACAATTATTAGCATTTTCAACAAGTAGTAGTGCAGCAACATTACCTGTAACTATGGAACGTGTAGAAGAACATTTGGGAGTAGACGGTGAAGTTGCCGGATTTGTACTGCCCGTTGGAGCTACAGTAAATATGGATGGAACCAGTTTATATCAAGGTATTGCAGCCGTATTTATCATGCAAGTAGTTTGGCCAGAAGGTTTAACATTTACCAATCAATTAGTAATTATCGGTACGGCGTTGCTAGCTTCTATTGGTAGTGCAGCTGTACCAAGTGCCGGTATTGTAATGCTTGTAATTGTGCTAGAATCTATTGGGTTTCCTGCTGAATTATTGCCTATTGGTTTAGCTTTAATTTTTGCTGTAGATAGACCTTTAGATATGTGTAGAACCGTTGTTAATGTAACAGGAGATGCTACTGTGGCTATGATTGTGGCGAAATCTTTAGGAAAGCTACACGATCCAAAACCTCAAGAATGGGATGATAATTATGCGGAGGTAAAATAAAAAACATAAAAATTTAAATAAAACACATTTTATGAAAAAAAGAATTCTTATAAACGCTTTATTAATGTTTGTATTATTTACAAGTTGTAATAATAAAGTAGAAAAAAAGCCAATGGTAAACACTAAGGAGGTTGTTAAAACGGAATTAAAGTTTACTAACGACCAATTTTACGATAAGGATGGTAAGTTTTTAGAAGAAAAGGCTAAAGATGCTTTAATCGAAATGTTAGAATATCATAATTACCCAGTGTTTGATGGACTTCGCGAAAAAATTTGGCTTACCGATTATAACAAAGGCGATTATGCTAACTTAGGTTTAGCTTCTGTTATGTTTGTGAATAATGAAGACGACCGATATATGCTAATGGATATCTTTTTATTACCGGGTCAAATGTTAGGAGAGCACATGCATTTTGCAGCAGAAAACAATCCAGCTAAAATGGAAGGTTGGCTTATTAGGCACGGTAAAAGTTATGTAGCAGGTGTAGGCGAGAATAACCGCGATCAATTTCCTCAAGTTGTAGTTCCAAAAACACATTGGGACGGTAAGGTAACGGCAAACCATATTGTAGAATTAAATGAAGGTGGTTTCGATTCGTTAGCACTTGTAGAGTCTGCTCATTGGCAAATGGCAGGTCCAGAAGGGGCAGTAATTACAGAAGTAGGTAATGTGCATACAAATTCTGGAGTTTTAAGGTCCGATCCAGCCATGAATTAATTCAGATAACTATAGTGTTATTTCAAGCGAAAAAAGGGGGTTAAATAATCAGGCTTTCTATGAGAAAAGTATTTATTTTAATATTATTATTTAACCTCAATTTTTGTTTTTCGCAAACTGAAAACACTAATTTTCAACTATCAGATTGTGCTCTAGAGTTAATAAAACAAAACGTGGTTTACGATCCCAGCTATTTTTCAATAGATTATCCAAATGGAGATGTGCCTAAAGATAAAGGCGTTTGTACAGATGTTGTTATTCGTGCGTATAGAAAAATGGGAGTCGACTTGCAGAAAAACGTGCATGAGGATATGAAAGCTAATTTTAGTGCTTATCCTAAAATTTGGGGACTTAAAAGAACTGATAAAAATATTGATCATCGAAGAGTGCCTAATTTAATGACATATTTTAAAAGGCAAGGTGCAGAAAAAGTAATTAGCGACCTAGCTAAAGACTATTTACCTGGAGATATAGTGTGTTGGAATCTAGGAGGTGCCATAACGCATATAGGAATTGTTGTCAATAAAAAATCTACAGACGGAAAACGGAATTTAATTGTTCATAATATTGGTAGCGGACAAGTTTTAGAAGACTGTCTTTTTGATTTTAAAATTATTGGACATTATAGATTTATGTAGAAAACAACTTATTTCTTTATATTTGATTAAACCATAAAATCAACATGAGCACTTCAATTAGTTTACCAACACCAATTGTTTCTGTAAAATGGCTTCAAGAGCATTTAAACAATGAAAACCTTATTGTTTTAGATGGTACTATAAATAAAGTTTTTAATGCTTCGCAAAAGCAAATACCAGGAACACGACTTTTCGATATCAAAAAGAAATTTAGCGATGTATCGAATCCGTTTCCTAGCGCTTTTCCTTCGGAAGAACAGTTTCAAAGAGAAGCTCGAAATTTAGGAGTAAATAACAATAGTGCCATTGTAGTTTACGATGATAAAGGAATTTACTCGAGCGCACGTGTTTGGTGGTTATTTAGGGCATTTGGCTATAATAACGTTGCGGTTTTAAATGGAGGTTTTCCTGAGTGGCTAAAGGCTGGTTATGCCACAGAGTCTATGACGAATTATGAAGGTGAAATTGGTGATTTTTCAGCTAATCTTCAACCAAAATTTATGCAGTTTTTTGATGATGTAAAAACAGCTTCAGCAAATAAAACACATACAATTATAGATGCGCGTTCTGCCGGACGATTTAACTGTGAAGTACCAGAACCTCGCGAAGGTTTGCGTATGGGGACCATTCCAAACTCGGTTAATTTACCTTTTACAGATTTATTAACCGATGGTGTTTTAAAACCTCAAGTAGAATTAGAAAAAGCTTTTTATATGCTAGCGGATAAAAATGATGATATTATATTTTCGTGCGGATCGGGTTTAACGGCATGTGTTTTGGCTTTAGCTGCTGATATTTCTGGTTATAACAACTTATCGGTTTACGATGGTTCTTGGACAGAGTGGGGAGATTTAGTGCCAAACAAGTAAAGATTCATACTAGAAAACTTAATGTTCGAATTCTTCCTTATAAAGTCGTGGTAAAGAGATTTTAAATTTAACAGCAAGTAAGCGTATTAAAATAACTACAGCACCAGAAATTATAAAAATCCAATTTTCTTGAATAGGAAATTCTTTTAAAATAAAATAAGTCGCACCACCCATAATACACGCGGTAGCATAAATTTCTTTGCGGAAAATTACAGGAATTTCATTACATAAAATATCACGAATTACACCTCCAAAACTAGCTGTTATTGTTCCTAAAGCAATACAGATTAACGGGTGTAACTCGGCTTCAATACCTTGCTCAACACCTGCCATAGTATATATGCTTATACCAATGGTATCGAATAAAAATAGAGAGGTACGTAGGTAATTAATTTTACTTCTAAAAAGTACTGCGGCAATGGTAGAGCCTAAAATAACGTAAGAAATAGTGATGTTTTGCATCCAGCTTACTGGTGTGTGGCCAATAAGTAGATCACGTAATGTTCCGCCACCAACAGCTGTTACAAAGGCAATGATTAAGATGCCAAAAATATCCATCTTTTTTTCTAAGGCAATTAAAACACCCGAAATAGAGAAAGCAACAATACCTAAAATATCGATGTAAAACATATGAGTTCAATTTATAGCTGTTAAATGTTTTATTAGAAAATTCAGTAGATATATGTAATTGCTGAACAGTTTAACGTATTAACAACGCTTATTTTTTTGCGCGAAATTAGTTCTTTTTAAGGAGTGTTTTTGTTTTCTTTAGGAAGATTTTTTACGAGATGTTTGTTTAGTAATTTTTTATAAGAATAACAGAAATACCACACTTACATGTTTTGAGTGTAATAGTTGTAGTCTTTCATAATAACATCAATAAATTCCATGTCAGTTTTTTGTTTAACTTCTTTGATTTCAATAACTTCTATAAGCTTTTTACGCAGTTTTATTAAAGTTGGATAATCTAGTGATGCTTTTGCTGTGGTAAATGTTTCTTTTATAATTCTAGCATCATTATCCGATAATTTTATAACATTCGGGTAAGTGGGCCTATAGTTATCTTGCAGATTTTCTAGAATAGTATGGCTGATATTTACATTGTTTTTTAACGTAATTACCGATGTTCCGGCCGTAATATCACCCAGTCTTTGGTTTTTACTACTCGTAATAATAGAGATTAATGCAACCACACCGCTAAGCATATTTAAATCTATAATACGAAAAAGCCAACGTATCAAAAAATCGGCTAAAGAGGCTTGGTAACCATCTATTTTTACCACTTTTATTTTTAAGATACGTTTACCTAAGGTTTGTCCGTCCAAAAGAGTTTCAAAAATTAAGGTGTAAAAAATAACGGGAAAATAGAAGGTGACGTATATAGCGCCTTGAGACCAATTATCCATATCCTGAATTAAAGCAGGAATGTTAAACAGGTTGAAAAGCAGCTGGTAAACAACAATAATGTAGGCGATTTTTATAATCCAATCAATACCATATGCTAAAATACGTTCACCAACACTTGCCGCTGTAAAATTTATATTAACATTTTGTGTAGTATTTATTTGTAACTCTACCATGAATTGTTTTAATTTGATTACACATGAGAGAAGTTGCATTTATTAAACAAAACAAAGAGAAATGGTTAGATTTTGAAAAAGCTATTTTTGGAAAAACTTTAAAAAATCCAGACGAGCTGGCTTCTCTTTATATTCATTTGGTAAACGATCTATCTTACGCTCAAACCTATTATCCCAAAAGTAAAACAATTCTTTATTTAAACAACTTAGCAGCCAAAGCTTTTCAAAAAATTTATAAAACTAAGCGTGAAGACAGTAATAGATTTATACAATTTTGGAAAATAGAAGTGCCTTTAATTGTTTATCAAAGCAGGCGATATGTGCTTTATGCATTCGCTATTTTCTTAACATTTGTTGCCATTGGTGTTTTGTCGGCTGCTTTCGATGATTCGTTTGTGCGTCTTATTTTAGGCGATCATTATGTAAACATGACTTTGGAGAATATCGAAAAAGGCGATCCGGTGGCTGTTTACAAAAGTGGAAGTAATTGGGGGAGTTTTATAGGCATTACGCTCAATAACTTATACGTGGGTATCAAGTCTTTTATATTTGGTGTTTTTGGCGGACTCGGAACAGGTTATGTGTTGTTACAAAACGGTATTATGCTTGGCGCTTTTCAATTTATGTTTCAAAAACATGGCGTGCTTTGGGAAAGTGTTCGTGGTATATGGATTCATGGCGCTATGGAAATTTTTGCTATTGTTATCGAAGGTGCAGCGGGTTTACTTTTGGGAGCAAGTATTTTATTTCCTAAAACCTATTCTAGAGTTACAAGCTTTAAAAGAGGCATGAAAGATGGTGTTAAAATATTAATTAGTACGTTTCCGTTTACTATTGCGGCTGGTTTTTTAGAAGGTTTTGTAACTCGATATTCTAATATTATGCCCAATTGGTTATCGGTTGGCATCATTTTAATAACGTTAGGTATAATTTCATTTTACTATTTAGTTTACCCATTTATCGTAAATAAAAAACTTAAAAAAACATATGGAATTATATAAATCAAGAGGTTTTAGTGAGTTTTTTCAAGATACTTTCGCGTTTATAAAACAAAGCGGAAAACACTTTTTTAGAGAATATTTTATTATAAATGGTATCTTTTTATTGGTTTTAGCGGTTTTAGGCTATTTCTTTACGAAGTTTTATAGCGATTTTGTTTTCGGAAGCATTCTAAACAACAATAGCACCACGCTTTTAGATGAGTACTTAAATGATAATTTTGTGCTATTCATGGCTATGGTTTTTATTTTCGTTATTGTTGCTGTCATTGCCGGAGTAGTATCTTATGCATTTCCTTTTGTTTATTTAAAATTATATAACCATAACAGCGGTACAAACTTCGAAACACGAGATATTTTAAAAGCCTATAAAGCGAACCTAGGTAAGCTTTTTACATTTATACTTTGTTGTTTTCTAATTGGTTTTCCTATGCTAATCATCTTTTCTATTGGTGCTATAATTTTAACGGTTACCATAATCGGTATTATGGCGCTTCCGCTTTTAGCAGGTGCATTTATGCTTTTTTATGGCATGGCATTAATGGAATATTTAGAAGACGAAAAAGGCATTTGGGAATGTTTTTCATACTCATGGGATTTGCTTAAATCTAAATTTTGGGCAGCAGTAGGTAGCGTTGGTTTGTTCTATTTAATAGTTTACATTATACAGAATATAATTTCAATAATTCCTTACTTTTTTGGTATGGCAAGCATGTTTACTACGGTACAAGATGTACCTTCTAACGAAGATATTGGGGCTACCATGACTGTGGTTATGCTAGCTATATTTTTCTTAACCTTTTTTGTTAGTGCAGTTTTAGGTAACGTTGTGCAGCTTAATCAAGGTATTGTGTTTTACAGTCTAAAAGAAGATAAAGAGAATATAAATACCAAAAGTGTTATCGATCAAATAGGTTCGGGTGAATAGGAAGCAAGCTTTACATATCGTTTTTTTAGTATTTGGATTGTTTTTATCTTCAGGAACTATTTCGGCTAAAAGCATCACAACTTTAGAGGTGGTTTTGGTTGAGCAGGATAGTTTGCAAATAGATACCACTTGGGGCGAAAAACGACATTTCGAAAATTTAAAAGAAATCTATACTGGTGAAGAATTTGTTTACGATAGAACCGTTGAGAGTTCTGGTTGGTGGACACGATTTAAGCAATGGTTAAATGAACGTTTTATCGATTTCTTTGAAATTAAAGATAAAGGGCAATCTTTTGCATTTGCAGATATAGCTCTTAAAATAGGAGCCGTTCTCGTTATTCTGTTAGTCATCTTCTTTATTTTTAAAGCTGTAATGAATAGCGAAGGCAAATGGGTTTTTGGCAAAGGATCGGATAAAAGTATTATTCCTGTTAGTGATATAGAAGCTAATATTCATGCTGTAGATTTTAAAACACTTATCGCTTCCGCGGAAGCAGAACACAATTATAGATTGGCTATTCGGTATTATTATTTATGGCTTTTAAAAGGATTAACTACGGCCGAAATTATTGAATACGACGTTGAAAAAACAAATAGTGATTATCAAAACGAAATTGTTTCGCAGGATTTAAAAAAGGGTTTTTCATACACATCTTATTTGTATAACTACATATGGTATGGCGAATTTGATGTTAACGAGCATGAGTTTAATAAAGCGAAAGAAGCTTTTATTCAATTTCTAAAATCGATAAAAGCATGAACAAAACAATAAAAATATATATCGTTTTGCTCGTCTTTTTATTTGCTGGAGCCGCCGCTATAGAGTTTACTAGAGAGGAACCTATAGACTGGAATAGAAGCTTTGACGAGACAGATAAAATTCCTTACGGGACTTTTATTTTCTACGAAGAACTTAAAAATCTATTTCCGGAAAGTGATGTAAAAACAATTAAAACAACACCTTACGAGTATTTTGATGCGCTTTATAATTTTGAAGATAGCATTTATAATACTAGCGGAACGTATATGGCGGTTAATAATTTTTCTGGTTTAGACGATGTGTCTTCACAAGAATTATTAGATTTTGCTGCGCATGGAAACGATGTTTTTATAGCATCTCATTTTCCATCTAAAAACATTCAAGACTCTTTAGGAGTCGATATTAAAAGTGATTATAATTTTAAAGGAAAAGCCCTTTTTAACTTTGCCAATCCTAACTTTAGAACCGATTCTATAACCGTTGAAAAAGGTTTAGGGAATTATTATTTCACTAAGTTAGATTCGGCAACAACAACCGTTTTAGGCTATCAAAAATTCGATTCTATTCAAAATATTAATTTTGTAAAAGTAGAATACGGTGCAGGGAATTTCTATTTACACTTGCAACCCATTGTGTTTACTAATTATCATTTACTTAAAAAGAACAATAAAAAATATGCCGAAGCAGCTTTGTCTTATGCAGAAAACGATACCATTCATTTCGATTCGGTTAATAAAATAGGGCAAGATTTAGGCAGTTCACCGTTAAGATTTATTTTAAAAACACCGGCCTTGCGTTGGGCTTGGTATTTGGCTTTGTTTACAATGGTTTGCTTCATGATTTTTAATGCAAAACGCAGACAACGTATCGTAAAAATTATAAAACCTAATGAGAATACAACCGTGGCATTCACTAAAACCATTGGTAATTTGTATTACGAAACCAAGGAACACGATACTATTATTGATAAAAAAATCACTTATTTTTTAGAGTTCTTAAGACGAGAATACTTTTTAGATACGCAGATTTTAGATGAAAAATTCATTAAAAATTTAAGTCTTAAATCAAATAAAAAAGAAGATACTATAAAACGATTAATTAATTTAATTTTACAATTGAAAGCCAAACGACATCTAGAAGAGGCCGATTTGTTAAGGTTAAACAAAGCTATTGAGGCTTTTTATAATAAATAATTATGGACGAAAAGAACACGCCAAGCAACGATAATTTAGATTTAGGAGCAGAACAACAAAGTTTTGAAAATACTATTGAAGGTAAAGAAGCCGGACAAGATTCTAATTTAGATTTTAAGAGTCGTATTGATTTAAGTGAGCTACAAGAAGGTATAGCACTTATAAAAAATGAAATAGGAAAAGTTATTGTTGGGCAGAAAGGGATGATAGATATGCTAATTGCTTCTATTTTAGCTAACGGCCATTCTTTAATAGAAGGTGTTCCGGGCGTTGCCAAAACCATTTCGGCTAAGTTATTGGCAAAATCATTAGATGTTGGTTTTAGTCGTATACAGTTTACACCCGATTTAATGCCAAGTGATATTTTAGGAACCTCGGTTTTCGATATGAAATCATCTGAATTTCAATTCAAAAAAGGACCTATTTTTTCGAATATGATTCTTATTGATGAAATAAATCGTGCGCCTGCAAAAACGCAAGCTGCTTTGTTTGAAGTTATGGAAGAACGCCAAATTACTATCGATGGTAATAAATTTATTATGGATTTACCATTTATTGTTTTGGCAACACAAAACCCTGTAGAGCAAGAAGGAACTTACCGTTTACCGGAAGCACAATTAGACCGTTTTTTGTTTAAAATAGATGTAGATTATCCTAATTTAGAAGAAGAGATTGAAATTATAAATAGAGAACAAGCCTTGCAAGGTGGCACAAAAACCGAAAAGATTACGGCACATTTAAGTAAAGAAGATATTTCTAAATTTCAGATTTTGGTGAGTCAAATAATTATCGAATCACATTTAGTAAAATATATCGCTGATATTATTGTTAACACACGAAGTAATCCGTTTTTATATTTAGGCGCTTCGCCACGTGCATCTATTGCAATATTAAAAGCAAGTAAAGCCTTTGCAGCCATGAACGGACGCGATTTTGTAACACCCGAAGATATTAAACAAGCCGCTATTCCGGTATTGCAGCACCGTGTTATTGTTACTCCAGAGCGCGAAATGGAAGGCGTAACTTCTAAACAAATTATTAAACAAATTATAGAAGCTGTAGAGATCCCGAGGTAAGGAGTGAATTATTCAGTTTACAGTATTTAGTAAAAAATAAGTAACGAGCACAACACGTAACTAATAACCATCAACCAATAATCAAAAAAATTGAAACGTATTAAACCTTTTTACATACAAAACAGATTTTTCTACGGATGCCTGATTGTTATGGTCTTGTTTGTGTTAAGCTTTGTGTTTCCTAGGTTGTTTAATTTAGTGAAGTTGTTATTGCTATGTTTGTTTGCTCTTACGTTTTTAGATGCTATTTTATTATTCGTTGCAAAAAAAGGTATAAAAGGAAAACGAAATTTACCGGAAAAATTCTCTAATGGTGATCAAAATGCTATTGGTGTTTCTATTGAAAACTTCTACACATTCCCTATTTTTATTAGAATTATAGATGAAATTCCTGTACAGTTTCAGGTGCGTGATTTCAAAATAGATAGAAAGTTAGATGCTTCTAGCTTAACAGAATTAGAGTACGAACTGCGCCCAACGGAGCGTGGAGAATATCAATTCGGGAAACTTAATATTTATGCCACATCGGTTTTTGGATTAATTGCAAGACGCTTTTGGTTTGATGATGACCAAATGATTGCTACGTACCCAAGTTTTATTCAATTGCGTAAATATAATTTACTTGCCATAAGTAATAATTTATTACAGTATGGAGTTAAAAAAGTAAGGAAGTTAGGGCACACCATGGAATTTGAGCAGATTAAAGATTATGTTTTAGGTGATGATTTACGAACCATAAATTGGAAGGCTACTGCCAAGAAAAATCAATTAATGGTAAATCAGTTTCAGGATGAAAAATCTCAGCCTATATATTCTGTAATTGATAAAGGACGTGTTATGAAAATGCCTTTTGATGGCTTAACTTTACTAGATTATGCTATAAATGCTGCTTTGGTAATATCTAATGTGGCTTTAAAGAAACAAGATAAAGCCGGTATTTTTTCATTTTCCAAAAAAGTAGAAAATAGAGTCGTTGCGGAGCGCAGAACATCTCAAATGAATTTGATTTTAGAGGCGCTTTACAAGGTGAACACCGATTATTACGAAAGTGATTTTGGACGTTTGTATGCCGATGTAAAGCGTAATATTACGCAACGAAGTCTTGTTTTGCTATATACTAATTTTGAAACCTTAGATGGTTTACACCGCCAATTACCTTATTTAAAAGGAATTGCTAAAAGTCATTTATTAGTCGTTATATTCTTTAAAAATACAGAGTTAGATAGTATAATAGATGAAAAGGCCGAAACTGTTCAGCATGCTTATGATAAAGTAATAGCAGAAAAATTTGCTTTCGAAAAACGCCTTATCGTTAATGAACTGAAGAAATATGGTATTTATTCCATTTTAACAACTCCAGAAAATTTAACTATAGATACTATAAATAAATATCTGGAAATTAAAGCACGAGGCTTGCTCTAGACTATATATTATCTTTTGGATATAAAGTAAAATAGCGCTAAAACCTTCAGGTCTTAGCGCTATTTTTATAAATAAGGATATGGGTTGAAGTTCTTAGTTTTGAGCTTCTTTTGCTGTTAACTCTGCAATTTTACAAATGACTTCAGTAGCTTTTATAATGCTTTCTACAGGTACATATTCATAACGCCCATGAAAGTTATGGCCACCAGCAAAAATATTAGGACAAGGTAAGCCCATGTAGCTTAATTGCGATCCGTCTGTACCACCTCTAATGGCTTTAATTAATGGTTCAATATCTAATGCTTTCATCGCTTTTTCTGCAACATCAACAATATGCATTACAGGTTCAATTTTTTCACGCATGTTAAAATACTGGTCCTTAATTTCTGTAGTAATCACTTCGTTTCCATATTGCGAATTAAGTTCAGCAGTAAGTTTTAGCATCACTTCTTTTCTAGCTTCAAAATGGCCACTATCATGATCGCGAATAATATATTTTAAAGTGGTTTCTTCAACATCACCTTCCATATTATGTAAATGGAAAAAACCTTGATAATCTGTAGTATGCTCAGGTGTTTCCATACGTGGTAGAGAATTAATAAACTCGGTAGCAATATACATGGAGTTTATCATTTTGCCTTTAGCATAACCGGGATGCACAATTTTTCCTTTAATTTTTACAACGGCTCCGGCGGCATTAAAGTTTTCGTATTCTAATTCACCAATTTGACTACCGTCCATAGTGTAGGCCCACTCGGCTCCAAATTTTTCAACATCAAATTTATGAGCACCTCTTCCAATTTCTTCATCTGGAGTAAATCCAACACGAATTTTTCCATGTTTAATTTCTGGGTGTTGCACTAAGTATTCCATGGCAGAAACAATTTCGCAAATTCCAGCTTTATCATCTGCACCTAAAAGCGTTGTGCCATCTGTGGTAATTATCGTTTGTCCTTTGTATTGTAATAAATCTTCAAAATAATCTGGAGATAGAATAATGTTTTCAGCTTCATTTAAAACAATATCTTTTCCATCGTAATTTTCGATAATTTGAGGTTTTACGTTTTTACCTGTAAAATCTGGCGATGTATCAAAATGAGAAATAAACCCAATAGTTGGTACATTGTGATCTACGTTGCTAGGCAATGTAGCCATAATGTATGCGTTTTCGTCGATGCTAACATCTTCTAAACCAATTTGTTTAAGTTCTTCGGCAAGTTTGTTAGCCAAATCCCATTGTTTTTCTGTACTTGGTGTAGTTTGAGATTCTGGATCAGACTCGGTATCCACAGTTACATAACCTACAAAACGTTTTATGATATGTTCTTTTGAAATCATTTTAGAAAAATTTTAATGTATTTGAGGGAAAAAATGTTCTTGATTTTAATATTTCAAAAATACGATTTTTAGCCATGAATTCACGAATGTTTTCATTCAAATAATTAGGAGACAAGATTCAAATATTTAAATTTTCAGGCGTTAGAATTGTTCAATTTTTTAATTAAACCTATTTTTGCACAAATAATCCTGATGTACAAACAATTACTGCGCCCGATATTTTTTTCTTTCGATCCTGAAAAAATTCACCATTTTACATTTTCATTAGTAAAATTCACTTCTAAAATCCCTGGTTTTAAATCTATATACAGGAGTTTATATGTTATAGAAAACCCTAAATTAGAGCGAAATGTATTGGGGCTAACTTTTAAAAACCCAGTGGGATTAGCTGCAGGTTTTGATAAAAATGCCGTGCTATACAATGAATTGGCAAACTTTGGATTTGGTTTTATTGAAATAGGAACTGTAACTCCAAAAGCGCAAGAGGGAAATCCTAAAAAGCGTTTGTTTCGTCTAAAAGATGATCGAGGTATTATTAACCGAATGGGTTTTAATAATGAAGGCTTACAAGCTGCTATTGTTCAACTTAAAAAGAATAAGGGAAAACTTATTATTGGTGGGAATATTGGTAAAAACACGCAAACAAAACCTGAAGATTATACTAAAGATTATTTAGAGTGTTTTAACGCCTTGCACCCTTATGTAGATTATTTTGTACTTAATGTGAGTTGCCCTAATGTGGGATCGCATGCTAAGTTAAATGATAAAGATTATTTAGAAGAGTTGATTGGAGCGGTACAAAAAGCCAATGGCACGTTTGCAACTCAAAAACCTATAGTTTTAAAAATTGCACCAGATTTAAATAATGCGCAGTTAGATGAGATTATTGAATTGGTAAAAGACACGAATTTAGATGGTGTAATTGCAAGTAATACCTCTATGGATAGAAGTGGTTTAAAAGCTTCTCCCGAGCGTTTAGAAAGTATTGGTAATGGTGGTTTAAGCGGACAACCTGTTAAGGATAAAAGTACAGCCGTTATTAAATATTTATCTGAAAAGAGTAATAAAGCCTTTCCTATTATAGGAGTTGGTGGTGTACATTCTGCTAAAGATGCTTTAGAGAAAATTGACGCAGGCGCCGATTTAGTTCAAATTTATACCGGATTTATTTATGAAGGTCCTAGTTTGGTGAAACAAATTAATAAAGCAATTTTGAATAGAGGTTAGTTATTTAACAAACCTTCTAATTACAGTAGAGTTTCCGTTTTGCAGTTGTAGAATATAACTTCCAGCAGGTAAACGGTTCACATTAATTTCATTATTTTCAACATAACCATTTGCCAGGGCTTGACCTTGTAGGTTAACAATTTTGAAGTTTATTGCGGTTTCTATTTTGGTAGACGATAGGTAAATATTACCATTTTGTACAGGGTTAGGGAATAGCTTAACTGCAGTTAAACTATCTTTATCGTAATCCTCTTCCTCTATAACTATTTCTGGAACAACGCCAGGTTGCGTAAATCTGTTTTTTTCTAAAGTGAAATAAGTATACATGCGTATTATTTGTTCCTTAGAGAAGTATGTTCTACAAGCTTTTAACGAATACGACATCATGTTGCTAGTATCAGGATTAAAAGTATCACCATTTGCATCGGTAGCGCTACCTGTGTAGTTACAAAAATTATCAACGTTATCGCTTGATAATCCTGGATCTGCAGGAGTGTCGCATATGCCATCACCATCAGTATCGCAGTTGCTACCATCAACCAGTTCTGTAGTTAATTGCGTGTTACTAACACCGTGTGTGTGCACTAGAGATAATATATGTCCAATTTCATGTGCTAAAGTAGAATCATTAATGGAGCAGCTATTTTTCACAACTATAATATCTCTATTATCGGTATTATCGCTATAACCACAAATTGAAGATTTTGATGAGTTTGTTAAATATTCAGCAAAATAAACGTTTAAAATACCAGGAATATAATGGTTCTCTAATAAGGTTTTTTCGTCACCTTTTTCAAACTGCATTAAGTCACTATCATCAATATAATCTACACCTTCATAAAGTATAAAGTTTACAAGGGCACCATCAAACATGTTATTTAAGTTTTGAAATGCTTTTTCTAAATCGTAAGCACGTAAACCACCAGAACCATTAGAATAACGAATGGCGTGAACTTTTATGTAAACATCTTGAGCACTTGGTATATTTCCTTTACTATTAGCCGATCGTTGTTGAAGCATCGATTGTTTAGCAGCTTGGAGTTCGGCTTTATGCGTTTTGAAATAGTTTAAAGTTTCGGGAGAAGTCACCGTTTGGCACTCTTGTACAACTTCATTTTGTCCATAGCTAAATACGCTAACGAACAATGTAAAGATGAATGTAAAAAGTAATGATGCTTTATTCACGGATGGTATTTAGGTTTGGGGTAATTTCTAATCAAATGTATTTCATAATTCGGATTAGTAAGAATAAAAACGTTATACTTATTGATATACTCGTTCAGCGTACCAAGTGGTAATTTTTTAGGTTCAAAAGTGTTAAATTTTAACATTATTTTTAGATGTAATATCTTGTAAATGAAGTGTATCGGTTTTGTAGTCTCGCAAATTAGTTTAAGTTTTTAAAGTATAACCTTGAAAAGCGCTTTCGTTTTTGTGTAAATAGTCGGTTTTTAGAATGTTATGTGTTTAGGATGTTTTTTTAAAAAGTCGTTTTTTCATTTAGATTTTTAGAGAACTTAAAACAAGACTTCTATCTATTCTTTTTTCAGAAAAATAATAGTATTTTTAACAACTATATTTTTAACTGTTTATGCAAAAAACCATAAAAATTATTGAGTGCCCTCGTGATGCTATGCAAGGTATTAAGGCTTTTATTCCAACGGAAAAAAAAGTGCAATACATTCAGTCGCTTTTGCGTGTAGGTTTCGATACTATTGATGTTGGGAGTTTTGTGTCTCCAAAGGCAATTCCGCAAATGGTCGATACATCACAGGTTTTAGAGCAGTTAGATTTAAGTAAAACTACTAGTAAATTATTAGCCATTATTGCTAATACTCGCGGTGCTATAGATGCGTGTCAGGAAAACGTTATAGATTATTTAGGATACCCATTTTCGATTTCAGAGAATTTCCAAATGCGTAATACTCATAAAACCATAGCAGAATCTGTGGTGACACTTTCTGAAATTTTAGAGCATGCAGATAAAGCTAGTAAGGAAGTTGTAGTCTATATTTCTATGGGTTTTGGAAATCCGTATGGCGATCCCTGGAATGTAGATATAGTTGGTGAGTGGACAGAGAAATTAGCCAATATGGGTGTTAAAATATTATCGTTAAGCGATACTGTTGGCACATCAGACCCAGAAAGTATTAATTACTTATTTTCAAATTTAATTCCCAAATATCCAGAGATTGAGTTTGGTGCACATTTACATACCACACCAACCAGTTGGTTTGAAAAGGTAGATGCGGCTTACAAAGCAGGATGTTACCGATTTGATGGGGCTATACAAGGTTTTGGTGGTTGCCCAATGGCGAAAGATGAATTAACAGGAAATATGCCAACCGAAAAACTTCTATCTTATTTTACTTCACAAAAAAACAATAATTTAAATGCACTTAGTTTTGAAAGTGCTTATAATGAAGCTTCAAAAATCTTCAAAGTTTATCATTAATTTTGAATTTCTTACTTATAAAAAGTGAGATAAATCTTAATTTTTAGTTTTAAAATTGTCTTAGATACCGAGGCGCTTATTGTTATATGTAAAAATTACAAGTAATTTATTTTCATCATTCTATGCTTTGTAAACGCTTGATATTTCTACCTTTTTTTGTATTTACATGAAATCATGTGTTTCTTTATTTTAATTTGTTCTAAATAAACTTTGTTGAAGTTATTCTGTGTTTTATATTTGCAACTTCAAATTAAAAATTATTTGTAATAAGTCTAAATAAAACAATAACTTATAATGAAAAAAATAGTATTCAGTCTTTTTGTAGCATCAGCATTATTTCAATCTTGTTCAAGTGATGATGATGGAGGACAAACTTCTCAAGTAGAAGCACCAACAACATACACCTTTTTAAGAGATGGAAATTCGTCGGTAAGTTATAGTGGACAAACCACAAGAATTTTAATGGCAGAAGAGTTGGTTGCTGGGTTAAAAGTTGAAACAAACACAGAAGAGACTTTAGACGCTATGTTTGCTCATATAGAAGGAGCAAGTGATTTTAGTGATGCAGATTTAAACGCATCAGATAAAAGTGTGCGTAGTAAAGTAGCAGCTTCAACAGATTTTTTCTCTGCTAACACTACAGAAGCTAACGAAATTAAAGCTGATTTTGACGGATGGATTGCATCACAAGTAAATGATGTTTTTCCTAACTGGAGCTTTACAGCAGCAGCTGGAGAGGCAGGTGCTTTACAACAAGCTGGTGGTGGAACAACCCGTTATTTAAATGCTAAAGGATTAGAATATAACCAAGCTTTTGCTAAAGGTTTAATTGGTGGATTAATGATCGATCAAATCCTTAACAACTATTTAAGTCCAGCAGTTTTAGATGCAGGTACAAATATTGCAGATAATGATAGTGAGGTTTTAGAAGAAGGTAAAACATACACTTCTATGGAGCATAAATGGGATGAAGCATTCGGATATTTATACGGAAACGAAGCAGACGCTGCTAACCCTGTTTTAGATGTAGATCAGTTTTTAAGTGAATATTTAGATCGCGTTGAAGCAGACGAAGATTTTGCGGGTATCGCTTCTAAAATATACAATGCTTTTATATTAGGTCGTGCTGCAATTGTTGCTAACAACTATACAGTTCGTGATGCACAAGCAGAGATTATTAAAGAAAATATTTCAGTAATACCAGCAGTTAGAGCGGTGTACTATTTACAATCAGGAAAAAATAATTTAGGTGTAGATAATGCATCTGCATTTCATGCATTATCAGAAGCTTACGGATTTATTTACAGTCTTCAGTTTACCAGACAACCAAATTCAAATTCACCTTATTTAACAAAAACAGAAGTAGATGCTTATTTAGAAGAGCTTATGGAAGGTAATGGTTTCTGGGATGTTACGACTAATACTTTAGATGAAATTTCAGATGAGATTTCTGCTAAATTTGGTTTCACAACAGAAGAAGCCTCTAACTAGAAACTTTAGTTTTTAGAATTAAAACAACATGTAGTATGATTAAAAAGATTTTTTTAGCAGTAATAACCTTAACATTTATAGTGGCATGTAGTTCATCATCATCTGATGATAGTCCATCGGTAAGTCCCGATAATTTTGATAGAGGCGCCTTATTAACCAATTTGGCAGATAATATCATTATTCCTGCATATCAAGATTTGTCTGAAAAATTAACGACGTTAACGGCAGATAAGGATGCTTTTATAGCCGATGCAAATCAAACTAATTTAGATAACTTAAGAGCATCTTGGTTAGAAGCTTATAAAGTTTGGCAACATGTTGAAATGTTCAATATTGGTAAAGCTGAAGAGTTAACCTATAGTTTTCAAATGAATATCTATCCGGTTTCTACTACAGATGTTGAAGCTAATATTTCTGCTGGAAATGCCGATTTAACGCACGTTAATAATAATGATGCCGTTGGTTTTCCTGCTGTAGATTATATGCTTTACGGTGTTGCAGATAGTGATGCTGCTATTTTAACTAAGTATGAAGATGATAAGTATAAGGCTTATTTATCAGATTTAGTAAACCAAATGGAAAGCTTAACCGAAACAGTTTTAACAGATTGGACTTCTAGCTACCGTGCAACTTTTGTTAGCTCGACTTCCAATACAGTAACGAGTTCTTTAAATAAGTTTGTAAACGATTATATCTTTTACTTCGAAAAAAGTTTAAGAGCGAATAAGTTTGGAATTCCAGGAGGTGTTTTTTCAACAGATCCGTTACCAGAAAAAGTAGAAGCTTTTTATAATCAAGAAGTTTCAAAAACATTAGCTTTAGAGGCTTTAGCAGCTTTTCAAAATACATTAAACGGTACTTATTATAGTACTAGTGCTACTGGCGAAAGTTTTAAAACCTATTTAACCGAATTGGAACGTACCGATTTAAGTACTTTATTGAATACAAGAATAGATGCCGCAAGAGCAAAAGTTAATCTTTTAGATGATAATTTTTACTCACAAGTAAATAGCGATAATGTTAAAATGACAGAAGCTTATGATGCTTTACAATTAGTAGTAGTATCATTAAAAGTAGATATGCTACAAGCTTTCAATGTGAGCGTCGACTATGTTGATGCCGATGGCGATTAAAAACATATAAACATTACTAAAAAGGTTGTCTAATAAAAAGGCAACCTTTTTTGCGTATCACTAAATTCAAAGGGCATATTTTTAATGAGATTGAATATAAGTACATATCTAAATAAAACAACAAGCGCAGCCCCATTGGCTGTGTTTCGTGTTTTCTTTGGTATCATGATGTGCTTAAGTATAGTTCGGTTTTGGTATAACGATTGGATCGATTTACTGTATATACAACCTAAGTTTCATTTTACGTATTTTGGATTTGAATTTATAAAACCACTAGGCGTTTATACCTATGTATTGTTTGCAATTTGCGGTATCGCAGCCCTTTTTGTGGCTTTGGGTTTTAAATATAGGATAGCCATTATTACATTCTTTTTAAGTTTTACTTACATTGAATTAATGGATAAAACCACCTATTTAAATCATTACTACTTTATTACTTTATTGAGTTTTATAATGATTTTTCTTCCTGCCAATGCGCATTTCTCGGTAGATAATATATTCAGAAGAAAAACGTATCAAAGCATTCCAAATTGGACTATTGATAGCATAAAACTCCTTTTAGGAATTGTCTATTTTTATGCTGGCTTAGCAAAACTTAATAGCGATTGGTTATTTAAAGCCATGCCTTTAAAAATTTGGTTGCCTTCAAAATATGATTTACCGTTTATTGGCGAAAACCTCATGCAACAAAACTGGTTTCATTTCGTAATGAGCTGGAGCGGTATGCTATACGATTTGTGTATTCCGTTTTTATTATTGTACAAAAAAACACGCTGGTTTGCCTTTGTTTTGGTAGTTGTTTTTCATGTGTTTACTCGGGTTTTATTTCCTATTGGTATGTTCCCGTTTATCATGATTGTATCTACTTTAATATTTTTCGATGCTAGTTTTCATCAGAATATTATAAGGCTTTTAAAACGCCTATTAAATGCGTTATCTCTTCGGAAACCATCATTGCAAGGAAGCAAATTAAATGTTTATTCCCAGTTTCAACTTAAACGTAAATCGCTCATTATTCCATTATTTGTGCTGTTTTTCAGTATTCAATTGGTATTTCCGTTTCGTTATTTAGCATACCCAAACGAACTATTTTGGACCGAAGAAGGGTATCGCTTTTCATGGCGCGTTATGCTTATGGAAAAAATGGGTATCGCAACGTTTAAGATTGTCGATGCCGATACAGGACGATTTTTTTACGTGAATAATAAAGATTTTTTAACCCCTTTTCAGGAAAAACAAATGAGTTTTCAACCTGATTTTATTTTGGAATACGCACATTATTTAGGCGATCACTTTACGGAGCAAGGACACAACAATGTTCAGGTTTTTGTTGAAAGCTATGTGGCATTAAATGGCAGATTAAGCGCTCCATATATCAATAAAACCGTAGATTTGTACGCGGAAAAGGAATCATTTAAACCAAAACACTGGATTTTACCATTTAAGGATGACATTAAAGGACTTTAAAATTATACTAGCACTTTTAATTAGTGCGTTAAGTTTTGCACAGCACAACGTTTCTGGAAGGGTTACTTTTTCGAAAACAAATGCACCAGTGGCCGATGTAAAAGTTTACGATAAAACATCTGGAGTTCTTGCAACTACAGATAATTCTGGGTTTTTCAAGTTTGAAACTGCTAAAAAAGAACTAACCTTGGTGTTTTTCTCTTTTGAATATGCGGTGGAAGAAGTGACCATTCAAACCGAAAACGCTTCAGCCTTAAATATTACTTTAAAAGATTTAACTCAGAATTTATCTGAAGTTGAAATTACAGCACGTAAGCAACGCATTTTCGAATTAAAACGTTTAAACGATGTTGAGGGCACTGCTATTTATGCCGGTAAAAAAACGGAAGTGGTATTGGTAGATCAGTCTATGGCAAATTTAGCATCTAATAATGCAAGACAAATTTATAGTCAGGTAGCAGGTTTAAATATTTACCAAAATGACGATGCTGGATTGCAGTTAAATATTGGTGGTCGTGGTTTAGACCCAAACCGTACGGCTAACTTTAATACCAGACAAAATGGTTATGATATTAGCGCGGATGTTTTAGGATATCCAGAAAGTTATTATACACCAGCCTCAGAGGGTTTATCAGAAATTCAGGTGATTCGAGGTGCGGCTTCATTACAATACGGAACGCAGTTTGGAGGTTTAATTAATTTTAAAATGAAAGAACCAAACCCGAATAAACCTCTAGAAGTGATTAGTAGATTTACCTTGGGGAGTTATGGGTTATACACCAATTTCACAAGTGTTAGTGGTACCAAAAACAAATGGAGTTATTACAGTTATTTCAACTATAAAAAAGGAGATGGATTTCGTCCAAATTCTGAGTTTGAATCTAAAAATGTATTCGCACATTTAGGATATCAATTTAACGAAAAAACAAAGTTAACAGGCGAGATAACCTACATGCGCTATTTAGCCCAACAAGCTGGCGGATTAACGGATGCTATGTTTAACGAAGATCCGTACCAAAGTAACCGTGCTAGAAACTGGTTTCAGGTAGATTGGTTGCTTTATAATCTAAAATTAGATCATAAATTTTCTGATAAAACAAATTTTACTTTTAACTTTTTTGGGTTGAATGCCTCTCGTGATGCTTTAGGTTTTAGAACCAACCGAGTAAGTCAGGTAGATTCTAACCAAGAACGCGATTTAATTAAAGGTGACTTTAAAAACTTTGGTTTTGAGTCGCGTTTGCTTACCAAATACAAAGTATTTAATAAGGATGCTACGTTTTTAATTGGATCTAAATTTTACAAAGCCGATAACTATCAAGAACAAGGCCCTGCTAGTGATGGTATTGGTCCAGATTTTGACTTTACCAACGACGAGTATCCTAATTATCCAAACCAGTCGCAATTCGATTTACCTAATTTAAACGTTTCTGTTTTTGGTGAAAATATTTTTTATGTATCCGATAAGTTTTCGGTAACACCAGGTTTTAGATTTGAATATATAAAAACCCAAAGTGATGGTTTTTATAAAAACATAAATACCGATGCTGCTGGCAATGTTATTTTTGAAGAAACGGTTGAAGATAACCAAAACTTCGAGCGTTCGTTTATTTTATTAGGTTTGGGGCTTAGTTATAAGCCTAACACAAACTTTGAAGCTTATGGAAATGTATCCCAAAATTACCGTTCGGTTACGTTTTCTGATATAAATATTGACAATCCTGCGTTTTTAATTAGTCCGGATATTACCGATGAAGAAGGTTTTACAACCGATTTAGGTATTCGTGGGAATTTCAATAATATGGTGTCTTACGATTTGGGTGTTTTTGGACTGTTTTATAAAAAAAGAATTGGTTTTGTAACCATTGTAGATACCGATGGAAGTATTAAAAATGAACGTGGTAATATTGGAGATGCTGTAATGTATGGCGTAGAATCTTTATTCGATTTTAATTTGAAGAAAATTTTCAACTTAAATAATAATGTTAAGCTTAATTATTTTATAAATACATCGGTTATTAATTCGGAATATACCAATTCTGAAAAAGCAGGTGTTAAAGGAAATAAAGTAGAGTTTGTTCCTGATTTAAATTTAAAAATGGGACTTAACGGTGGTTATAAAAACCTATTGGCTAATATTCAATATAGTTATTTAGGTAGTCAATTTACCGATGCTACAAATTCTATAGAGGCTAGTGAAAGCGGTGTTGTAGGTGAAATACCTGAATATGATATTTTAGATGTATCGCTTTCTTACAGTTATAAAAATTTCAAACTAGAAACAGGAGTAAATAACGTTTTAGATAACGCATATTTTACACGTAGAGCTACTGGCTATCCAGGACCGGGAATTATCCCGTCATCGCCAAGAAATTGGTATACCACACTTCAAATTAAATTTTAAAAATATTTGTCATTTTGATTTAAACCTTTGGTAAAAGCTTTAGTCTAAAACTAAACCAAGCAAAAACCAATCAGTTTGAAACAATTATTTCTATTTCTTTTATTAGCATTTAGCACTACGCTCTTTGCTCAACGTTTTACTTTAGAAGGCCAAGTAAAAGATCCGGACGCCATCAGCTTAGAAGGTGCCACAGTTTATGTACAAAGCCTTAAAGACAGTATTACCATGGCTTATGGTATTACTAATAAAACAGGGCAATTCTCGATAAATATTAATGCAGAAGAAGAAACGAAACTTTTATTTAATGTTGCTTATTTAGGCTACCAACCGTATTCTAAAGATATTGATGTGCCTACGGAAAATAAATTTGATATGGGTACGGTTACCTTATCCGATCAAATAGAAGAATTAGATGTGGTTTCTATTATAGGGAAAGCTCCACCAATTGTTATTAAAAAAGACACTATTGAATATAATGCCGATAGTTTTAAAACGTTGGCTAATGATCGTGCAGAAGATTTACTTAAAAAACTGCCAGGCGTAGAGTTTGATATAGACGGAAATATTACGGTAAATGGCGTAGAGGTGGAAGCTATTAATGTGGATGGTATGGAGTTTTTTGGTGAAAAAATGGGAGATATTGCTCTTAAAAATTTACCCAGTAACGTAATTAGTAAAGTTCAAGTTACCGATTACAAAACCAATTTACAAAAGTTTACAGGTGAAGAGTCCGATTCGGGAACCAAGGAGATTAACATTAAAATTAAAAAAGGTAAGAATACAGCGTTTTTTGGTGATTTAAATGGAGGTGTAGGTACCGATGATAAATATCAGGCCAATGCCAACTTATTCCAAATGATAGATGGTAAACAAATTGGGTTTATTTCGGGAACCAATAATATAAATATGCGCCGTGGTTTTACGGCCTTGCCAGATGCCAAGTCTAGTACTGGTTATGTAGAATCGGATTTTGTTGGAGCCAATTACTCCAAAGGAAAATGGAACGAAACTCGTGTAAACGCAAATTATAAATACAGCGCAAATAATGTAGATAATAGTAGTTTGAGTTTTAGAGATAACTTTTTGCCAGACTTAAATTACACCACCGAAACGGTAAGTAATAGCACTACAGATAGTGATAACCATAGTGGCGATTTGGATTTAAAATTTATTATTCCTTCAAAAAATAAATCGTCTAACAATAAAATACAGCTATCTAACGAACTTAATTTTAATAGAGATACTAGCGATTCTTTTTCCGATTCTGCTACAGAATCTAAATCTAACGATGGCGAAGATATTAGCGATTATAATGCCAATAGCGAATCGACTTCTATTAGTAATAGCATTGATAATACCATAGGAGCTATTGTGAGAACAGGAAAAGGACGTGATTTTTTCAATCTTAAATTAAGCACCAATTTTGATAATTCAGAGAGTGATTCTAAAAATTACTCAGAAAATATATTGTATCAAAGAAATACAACGGAAATTCAAGATCAAGTTAGAAGTACAGATAATTCAACCTCAAACATTAATTTTAATGGGTATTGGTTTAAAGAGTTATTTACTAATTTCAGAATTATACCAAAGTATAGCGCTACTATTTACCATAATAAAAATGAGAAAAACGTTTTCGATTTTAATGAAATAGATAATGATTATTCCGATTTTAATGAGCAACAAAGTTTTGATAGTAAATATGTAACTACAACCTTAAAGCCTGCATTAAGGTTTAGATACGAGTATAAAGATTTTAGGTTTGAAGTAGAAGGTGCGTATACAAATACTTTTAGAAAATATACCGATGAGTTAATTACTGAAAGAAATTTTAATGCAGAATTCGATTACATAACTTATTCAAGTAGAATTCGTTATCGTGATGATAAAGGCTATAAAAATATCTCTTTAGATTATAATCAAAATGTAGATTTGCCATCATCAACACAATTACAACCTGTTGCTGATGTAAGTAACCAAACGCATATTTACACTGGAAATCCAGATTTAGAACCAGGTTTAAGTCATAATTTAAGATTCCGATATCAAAACAATATTGCCTTTAATAATATTACCATTAATGCAGAAACAAAAGCAGAGTTTGTAGAAGATAAAATTATTAATTCGACTATTACAGATGCCGATTTAATTAAGTACACCACCTATGATAATATTAACGGCGATTATTCGCTTAGTGGTAATGCTTCTATTTCTAAATCATATTTCAGTCAAAACACAAATATTAATATGAGTGCTAAGTTTGCGGCATCATACGATAACAATATTTCTATTCAGAATGGAGTGAAATTTTCTGGAAAAAATACCGTTTACAAGCCTTCTGTAGGTTTTAAGTACTCTTATAATAACAAATTCGATTTCGGAATTAATTATAGCTATTCTGTAAATGAAACTTTGTATGATACGGATGCTTTTAATGATAACGAATATTTTGTTCAGAATTTAAAATTAGATACCTCTATCTTTTTCTTTAAAAATGCTTTTTTCTCTAATAAAATAGCATACCAATATAACAGTAGAGTAGGAGATGCTTTTGATGGCGATGCTGTATTTTGGAATGCAGGTTTGGGTGTGCAACTTTGGAATAATAAAGGTACATTAACCCTTGTAGGATACGATATTTTAGGTAAGAATAATGGATACAGACGTTCGGTTACCGAAACCTATATTCAAGATATAGAAAACAAAATTTTAGAGCAATATTTTATGCTAACATTCTCTTATAAATTTGGTAGAATTGCAGGGCAAAACATGAATGTGAGACCAGATAGTCCAAGTGGAAGAGGTGGTTATGGTGGCGGAAGACGCGGTAGATAATATCTCTGCTTTTTTTAATATGCCGTGCAGTCTATGAGCTAAATGTTAAGAATTGGCTTTATTAAGGATTTCATCTTAATAAAGCTAATTTAAACCGAAAAAAATGCTTAGATTTGCACGCAATTATAACAGTAATTGCAACATGACTGCACACGAAAATAAAATAGTAGGAGAAGGGCTAACTTACGACGATGTCCTTTTAGTTCCAGCGTTCTCCGAAGTACTCCCTAGAGAAGTTAGTATTCAAACAAAATTTACACGTAACATCACCATTAACGTCCCTATTATTTCGGCTGCAATGGATACCGTTACCGAAAGTAAAATGGCAATTGCCATGGCGCAAGAAGGAGGTATTGGTGTGCTACACAAGAACATGTCTATAGAGGCGCAAGCCTTAAAGGTGCGCAGAGTAAAACGTGCAGAAAGCGGTATGATTATCGATCCGGTAACCCTACCTGTAACTGCAGTAGTTAGCGATGCTAAAAAATACATGGCAGAATATAGTATTGGCGGTATACCAATTGTTGCAGAAGATGGCACATTAAAAGGTATAGTAACCAATCGAGACTTACGTTTCGAGCATAATGGCAAACGTGCCATTAGCGAAGTCATGACAAGCGAAAAACTAGTTACTGCATCTGTAGGAACTTCTTTAAAAGATGCTGAGCTTATACTTCAAGAACATAAAATTGAAAAGTTATTAATTGTAGACGATAATTTTAAATTATCAGGATTAATAACCTTTAGAGATATTACAAAATTAAGTCAGAAACCAAATGCAAACAAAGATCAATATGGTCGTTTGCGTGTGGCTGCCGCTTTAGGTGTTACTGCAGATGCTGTAGAACGTGCCGAGGCATTAGTTAACGCCGGAGTAGATGCCGTAGTTATCGATACTGCGCACGGGCATACAAAAGGTGTGGTTTCTGTATTAAAAACTATAAAAGCAAAATTTCCAAACCTAGATGTTATTGTAGGTAATATTGCAACTGGCGCAGCTGCTAAATATTTAGTAGAAGCCGGAGCCGATGCTGTAAAAGTTGGTATTGGTCCAGGATCTATTTGTACAACACGTGTTGTAGCAGGTGTAGGTTTTCCTCAGTTTTCTGCAGTTCTAGAAGTAGCAGCAGCTATTAAAGGCAGCGGAGTACCGGTAATTGCCGATGGTGGTATACGTTACACGGGCGATATTCCTAAAGCTATTGCAGCAGGAGCAGATACCGTGATGTTAGGGTCGCTTTTAGCAGGAACAAAAGAATCTCCAGGAGAAACCATTATATACGAAGGACGTAAGTTTAAATCTTACCGTGGTATGGGATCTGTAGAGGCTATGAAAGAAGGTAGTAAAGACCGTTATTTCCAAGATGTAGAAGACGATATTAAAAAATTAGTACCAGAAGGTATTGTTGGTCGTGTGCCTTACAAAGGCGATTTATACGAGAGTATTCACCAATTTATCGGTGGTTTACGCGCAGGTATGGGCTACTGTGGAGCTAAAGATATTGAGACGTTAAAAGAAACAGGACAGTTTGTTAAAATTACAGCAAGTGGAATTAACGAAAGTCATCCGCACGATGTAACCATTACCAAAGAATCACCAAACTATTCAAGGTAATATAAACAGTACTATAAAATTAAAGTTCAACTGAAAGGTTGGACTTTTTTTATGCGTATTATTTTGGGCGTTACCCGAAAAGGGTCGGGCTTTCCGCTATATCTTTTTTAAGGTTGGTTTTGTTTAAGTAATTTAAACTTTAACATTGAGGTTTACTTCTTTTTAATCATGGTTTGGTTAGAAGTAAAAAAAAGGATGCCGCATCAATCCCTAACGCAGGCTAGTTTGTGGTATTTGTTTTTAACAGGAAATGTGTAAATTATTAACCCTCTTAAAACTCCACCGATTGTAATTCAGTTAAATAAGTTTTAGTATATCTTTCTCCAAAATTATCTATAGTAATCGCAAAGGCAAGATGTAAAATAAGCGCTGTAAATATCCCAAAGAGTATAGATTCTGGACTAATAAAAGACATGGCCAAAATAAGCATCACAATTAAACCGCCATAAATTAATTTTAGCCAAAAGAAAGATTTTAGAGCCTTTTCGGAAGTTTCAATTTCAGATTGAGCAAAAGCTATCTGGTCGGTTTCATAAAAGGAAACCTTGTCGTCAAATTTTTGTTGGTATTTAAAATAAGCAGGAACCATAGCAGCTATTTCTATGAGTCCTATAAAAATCAAGGTTACGGCAAAACTTTTATGATTAGAAAATAATATAAAAGTAATCCTACAACGGCCGAAATAATACCAATAATTCCCGCAGCAAGGTATAGTGATTTTTCGCTAGCTAAAAAATGAGATAAAAGCTCCATAAGCGCTGTCTTGTTTTTTGAATGCGTTGGTTGTAAATACGCTTTAGTTTTTTCTGGTAGTTCGGTGGTTTTATATTCTATATCAGAAAGCCATTCTATTTTAGAAATAACAAAACCATCAAAACATTCTGTAGCTTTTAACCCGAAGGCTTTTAACGTTATTATAAAACGTTCAATACCTCCAAAAGGATAATTACCAGTAGAAAAATTAATAAGAGCACTATTTGCATTAAGCTTTTCCAAATTGTCGATATCGACTTCAAATCCATATTCTAAATAATTGAATATAGAATCTACGTTTTGTAAACCTAATGCTTCTAATTTAGCGTTATCAGCGTTAATATATTTTTCTAAATACGTGATGGCATAATCAGGAATAAAAGCTCTACGCCTGTGAATTTCTGGTGCTATATCTAGGTAGTCGCTTAATTCCTTTACAGCTATATCGACTTCCTCTTGCGTGTGTTTACTATCCCAATCAATTTTGGGAGAATCATCTGGAAACTCATAATTAGGTTTCCGCACATTAACCATATGTTTATGTAGATTTTTAAAGTCTTTAAACTTTAAAGTATCCAATATATTGAAGGAAATGTATAACATTAATTAAAAGTTGATTAGCCTAAATCTTAGACTTGTAATAAGTGTTTTGTTGTAGTCGTAATTCTATAAATTAATTATAAAATATTAAAACGAAGTTATTGAATTTATTCAGTAATAAAAAATGATTATTTACGACTATGATAGCTTGTTAAATATATGGTAAATATTTATATAGAGATAATAGAGTCCGGAAAAAGACCTATTTTTAAAGCTTTGTGTATTAGACTTATGGAGATTTTAAACACGCTTAGAAATTTTGCTTATTGGAGCATAGATGCCTTAAAAGGTGGAGAGGTAAAAAAGGATTTTCAGGATATCGAAAAGATATTTGGTTATACATCCTTTACGTCATTAAAAGAGCATCAAAAACCGGTTTTAGACAATTTGCTCAATGCTGTTGTAAATAATTCTACGTTCTATTCAGGCTGTAAAAATTACAAAAGTCTTTCAGATTTTCCTATTGTAAATAAATCCATCATTAAAGATCATTTTGATGATATCACTTTTGAAGATCAGGAAAGCAATTATCTTCCTGTAAAAACAAGTGGATCTACAGGATCTCCTTTTTCAATCTTTCAGACTAAAAGAAAAAAAAATAGAAATACAGCCGATACACTATATTTTGCAAAATTGGCAGGCTACACCCTTGGAGAAAAATTATTATATCTAAGGTTATGGGCGGCTTATTATAAAAAGCCAAAAATGATTGCTTGGTTGCAAAACACGGAGCAACTTGATGTTAGCGATTTAAACAATACTTATGTTAAGGCTATGGTAGATCGCTTAGAAAAAGATAAATCGCCTAAAGGTTGGATTGGTTACCCTTCGGGATTTGAATCTATTTGTAAATCACTAGATGCTTTGAATGCAAAGCCTCTAGATTGTAATATAAAATCTATAATAGCGATCGCTGAAGGCTTGAGTCCAGAGGTGAAATCTAAAATGGAATACTATTTTAAGGCTCCAACAGTATCTCGCTATTCTAATGTTGAAAACGGAATAATAGCGCAGCAAATGCCAAATGATAATGCTTTTAGAATAAATTGGGCGAGTTATGTGGTTGAAATTTTAGATTTGGAAAGCGATGTGCCCGTTCCAAATGGTACTATTGGACGTATCATTATAACCGATCTGTATAACTTGGCAACGCCTATGATTCGTTATGATACTGGAGATATTGGTGCTTTTGTAAACGATGAAAACTCTACAGATAACATACCTAAACTAGAAAGTATTCAAGGAAGAAAAATGGATGCCTTGTATAAAACCAATGGGGATATGCTAAATCCATTTACCATGCATGCGTATGTGTACGATTTTCCTGAAATTAAGCAATTACAATTCATACAGCATAAGGAGAAAAAATATGAAATAAAAGTAAATACAAATGTAATGTTTGAAGGCGAATCCCTACTAATAGAAAATTTTAAAAATGATATAGGTACAGATGCTCATGTAGACATTCAATATGTAGATGAAATTCCTAGTCTAAAGTCGGGAAAAAGAAAGATATCAGTTAACTTATACAAACAATAATAAATGCCCCAAACCAATATATTATTCACTTGTGCTGGTAGACGAAATTACCTTATAAATTACTTTAAACAAGCCTTAAACGGAACCGGCTCTGTTATAGCTGTAGATATGGATGTTAACGCGTCTGCTTTAATTGATGCTGATATTTTTCTAACCGTACCAAGTATATTTGACGAGAATTATATCTCGTTTTTAAAAGATGTTTGTAAAACTCACAAAGTAGCTGCCGTAATTTCTTTAAATGATTTAGAGTTACCAATTTTATCAAAACATAAAAAAGAATTTGAAGATTTTGGTACTAAAATTATAGTGTCTAATGAGGAGGTTATTGATACGGCTTTCGATAAATGGAAAACCTATCAGTTTTTAAAGGCTAATAATTTATTAACACCACAAACTTATATAGATTTAAATAAAGCTTTGGTTGATTTAGAAGATAATAAATTAAACTTTCCATTGGTTTTAAAACCAAGATGGGGTAGTGCTTCTATTGGTGTGGATATTGTTGAAAGTAAAGAGGAGCTTATGCTATCTTATCAATTATTAAAAATTAAGCTTTCTAGATCTAATGCTGGTAAAACGAGTGTGATTGATATGAATAACGCCATTTTAATTCAAGAAAAATTAGGAGGAAAAGAATTCGGAATGGATATTCTGAATGATTTTCATGGTAATTATTACGGATCATTTGCAAGAGAAAAACTCTCTATGCGTTGTGGTGAAACCGATAAAGCTAAATCTGTAATAAACATTGATATTAGTAATGTTGGTAAGGCTATTTCAGAAAAACTAAAACATTTAGGCACTTTAGATTGCGATGTTTTTGTAGATGAAGATAAAATATATGTATTAGAGTTTAATCCACGTTTTGGAGGAGGTTATCCTTTTTCGCATGAAGCAGGTATTAATACAGCTGCAATATATATAGAGTGGATTAGAGGCGGTAATTCTATAAGTGCTTTCAATAATTATAAAGAAAACATGGTGTTTGCTAAGCACGATACATTAATAAATATTCCTGTTTTAGGAGAGCTATAATTTTATAACAAGTATTTCAGTTTTCTATTAACAGTATAAAATAAAAAATCTCAGGTAATTTAAGTTATCTGAGATTTTTTTGTTTATTAACTTATGTCCTCATAATTTTTAGAAGACATAAAAAAAACTGCCACTAAGTATTATTTAGCAGCAGTTTAGCGGTTAAGGTAGATTATATAAGGTTATTCTTTTAAGAATTTTCTAGAATTTGCATTATTGATTTTTAATAAATACAAACCTTTTTTAAGGTTTTCAATATTAATAGTTGCATTATTTGAAACAAGCCCTTTAGCAATTTGTTTTCCTAAAATATTATAAATTCTATATTGCTCGGTGTTTTTTAAACCTGAAATTTGAATAAAATGACTAGAAGGATTTGGAGATATATTGATATCTCGTTTAGCTGTAACATTATTTTCTGTAGAAAGCGCTACCTCATTTAAATTTGGAGGTTTAGCAGCTGTATAATCTTCTTTATCGACATCTTTACTTTTAAGTAAAGCACTAGTTGCATGTTCTGTTTCCTGCTCAACGGTTTTTGTTTGCGCGTTTGAGTTGAGGAAACTGAAAAATAAAATAAGAGTTATAGTGTAGATTTTCCCCATAGAAACTGTTTTGTAGTATAAGATAAACAAATTTATTGATTTTTTATGAAATAACCTTTTGTTTTAACTAGAAAATATACGATAAACGGTTAAATGTGTTTTTAATCGTGTTAAAATTTAGTTGTAAATAGATTTGTGTAGGAAATTTGTTGTTTTGAGACTTTATTTGTACTGTAATACTTATAAATAAGAAATAGCGGATTCGAGTTTATGATTTTGATAAATATTCTCAAATTGTTAACTCAAATCCGCTATTGCTTACATGTTTATTAAAGGTTTTACTGTTTGGTCTCCAATAAGTTATTGATTATTTTATTCCATTTTTCAATAGATTGTAATTCTTCTCCTAATTGGTAACTTACATCAGCATTAAAAAACTCTAAATTCACCTCTTTTTTAGTTTTATCGATAGGTATAAGCTTTAAATACAGTCTATCAATGTGTTTCGATTTAGTAATATTAACAATCTCACAACTTTTAATTGTAGAAAGGTCTATAAACTGTTGTTCAACTTCAGTTTCTTCTTTCAAGATAAACGAAACAGATTTTTTGCTCTCATCTATACCAATGGCATAGAAGCTCTTAATTTCGTTTTGTGTAATGGTGTTGTTATGTTGGGATGCTAAATCTTTTAACACGATTAATTGACGTTTAACAATCGCTTTTTTGCTTCTGTTAGTTAATACAAATGGCATTGCACAAATTGCAACGCATATAATTCCGATAAGGGTTGTTCCTAATTCCATTTTGATAATATTTTAAATTTTGATAATATAATTTCTGTATGAAGCGTTAATTCGCAGCATATCAATACTTTAATTTTAATCACCTAAGCGGTGGATTTTTATTAAAGTGTATTACCAAAAATTGTGGAAAGGAAAAATAAGATCAGACTTTCTGTGCCTAATCAGAATGGTTTTTAAATGATTTTGATACTGCTTAAACTTAGCGCTAAACAACATATCATTCGAGCAAATAATAGCCCAAAAGCCATTGTAAGGTAGTTTTAACTCCGGAAAAGAGAGCTCGGCTACATCCGAAAATAAGTTTTCGAATTGCTGTGTATGTGGCTGCAATAACTTAGAATTAGCTTCTAAGTTTTCTTTAGGCATGCTACCGTTGCTTTGCTCTATGTATTGAAAACTAGAACTTGGTAATGTTTGCGCAGGAGTGTATATGCCGAAACAGTATATTGAAACCAGCAGAAAAACACCTAATATGTTATTCCAATTTTTCATTTAAGCTATTGGAGTTTGGTCTAGAATGGTGTGCACTTCATTTAAACTAGCCTCATTATCTAGTAAAAGCACCAAGGTATCGTTGGCCTCAATGACTGTTGAGCCTCCTGGGCGCACAAATTTTTTGTTGCGCTTAATCATAACAATAAACGCAGATCGCGGAAAATGTAAGTCTATAATTCGTTTTTCTACAGCAAAACTTCCTGGAGCTATGGTTATTTCTTCCATTTCTGATTTCGGTAAATTTAGAATATACCTGTCATTTTCTGCTATAGGTTTAACTTCTTCTGGTAATGCTACATTTAGCCACTTGGCAATAATAGATAGTGTTGTACCTTGAATTAATATTGATGTTACAGAGATAAAGAATACAATATTGAAAATAATATTGGCCTTATCAATACCTGCTAAAAGTGGGTAAGTGGCAAACACAATAGGAACCGCACCTCGTAAGCCAACCCACGAAATGTAAAAACGTCTTCTAAGTTTCATTTTAAAAAACATTAAACTTAGAAAGACACTTATTGGTCGTGCAACGAGAATTAAGAATACTGAAATTAGTAAACCAATGCCCATATAAGGTATAATTTGCGAAGGAAAAACAAGTAAACCTAAGGTTAGGAATAATACAATTTGCATAAGCCATGCAATACCATCAAACATTTTTAAAATAGTCGATTTATGTATTAAATCTTGGTTTCCTAAATATACCGAACAAATGTAAATGGCAAGAAATCCGTTACCACCAAAAAGGTCTGTTGCCGAAAATGTTATAAACATTAGAGCAATAACTAAAACAGGGTAAAGCCCTTCGAAACCTAATTTAATTTTATTGATAATTATTTTGCTCAACTTTCCGAAGGCAAAACCAGCCACACCACCAAAAATCATTTGCTGAAGAAACATTATAATAATCTTCCAAATGCTTTCGTCTTGACTAGTAACTAAGGTTAGAAAGGTAAGCGTAAGCACATAGGCCATCGGGTCGTTACTTCCACTTTCTAACTCTAATGTTGGTCTTAAATTATTTTTTAACGCTAAGTTTTTTGAACGTAAAATTGAAAATACGGCCGCTGCATCTGTAGAAGAAACAATAGAACCAAGTAACATACTTTCAAAAATGGTAAAATCGGTTACAAACCAAACAAAGGTCCCTAATGAAACTGCTGTAAGTAACACTCCAATGGTTGATAAAACAAGACCTTCTTTTAAAATAGGTTTAACCGCTTTCCAGTTGGTATCTAGTCCACCAGAAAACAAGATGAAGTTAAGGGAAACGATACCAATAAACTGCGCCATTTTAGAGTCACTAAAACGTATGCCACCAATACCATCGGATCCTGCGAGCATACCGATAGTTAAAAAGAGTATTAAAGTTGGTACTCCAAACTTGTAAGAGGTCTTACCTACTACAATACTTATAAAAAGTAATAGAGACCCAACTAATAATATGTTTTCTATGGTTAAATTCATCTTTTTGTGTCTAATTTCAGACGCTGTAAAATTAGTTTTTTTATAAAAGAAAACAATAAAAAAGGCTAATTGTTTTAATAAAAAAACATGAAGGTATATACGTTGTTTATGAGCCGTTTACATTGATTTTTAATATGAAGTTTTTATTCGGAATTTTATTGAATTTGTATGTCAATTGATGTATGCTTTGGTTCAATTAAACTTGAATAAAAACTAGGACTTGTGTTTAGACGGAAGGCACACGGTCTAAATTATCAATTTTGTTATGTAAACTTTCTATTAGAATGAAAATATTAGATAAACTCTTGGTGTCTTTTTTACGTACCGAACCTTTATAAATTAAGCTATTTGCATCAAGAAGAATGTAACTCCTTTTACTGGCTAGTATATGACGTGTTTCAGGACTTTTTAAAAGTAATTCTGAATATTTACTTTTTTCTCCATAAAAGTTAAAAGCACTACTTCTTGTTAAAAAACTTAAAAGGGATGCTTGCTTTAATTGGCAAGGTAAGAAATGAGATTTTAAATCTGTTTTACGTGATGCTATATTGATTGATAACCATGTTTTCCCCCAAGAGCATTTAACTTTAATTATCTAATTACTATGTTGCTCAATGAAGTTAACTTCTCCTTTAAGAAGTATGTTCGTTGATTCCGTAATCGAACTTGTAAAAGGATGATTTTCTTGCACCAAATTGTTTGTAATAGCGCAATTATTAGTTTTGCTTACTGCTTACTGCTTACTGCTTACTGCTTACTATATTAATTCCAATGTTCATCGAAGTCTAAATCTTCATAATCATCAAGATCTAATTCATCGTCAAATTCATTAAAATCATCATCATTTTCAGCTTTAAACACTTTGTCTGGGGCATCGTCAGGTACTTGCCCTTGTACAAACATTAAGTTCGGGTAATCTGATCCTTCAGCTTCTTCAACAATTTCAGCTAATTCAACATAAAACGTCCACATGCTTAAAAAATCATAAACGTAAATCAGTTTCGTTTGCATTTCGAAAGTAACATCGTTAATGGCAGTTTCGTTCATTAAACGCGCAGAACCATCATCACTCAAATCAAATAAAGATATTTCTTCACCTTGATTCCATTGGTCGTCACTACGGTAAAAAGATGCCATTTCACTACCATCAAACCCAAAAGATTGCGTGATAATGTTGTGTAAATCTTCGAGTGTATCATCTTCACGAATTTCTAAATCGCGGAATACATCTTCGTCTGTATCGTTATCAAGTATTACTCTAAATCTATAAATCATTGTAAAAAAATATGGTGCAAAGGTAAGTCTTTTTATAATTATTTACTGAAACGATGTAAAGTAAATGTTGTGATGCTTAAAAGGAAAAATGCGCCAACTTGGTGAGCCACACCTAACCAAACAGGTACGTGAAAAATAAGGGTTAATACGCCTAATAAAAACTGAACACCTACCATAATTAAAAGACCTGTTACGGCGTAATTTTGCAGTTTGGTGGTTTCCATTTTTCTAGCTTTATACCAAATAGATACGAGCAGAAAAGCGACAAGATATGCTAGCATGCGGTGTACAAACTGAACCCCACTTTTACCCTCTATAAAGTTTTTGTAAAGCGGATTTTGTTCAATATATACGGTTTCATGCATAAATTTACCCTCGTTCATTAAAGGCCAATGGTTGTGTATAAAACCAGCATCTAAACCGGCAACAAAAGCACCATAGATAATTTGGAGAAGTAAAACAACTAAACCTAGCCTTATAAAATTTCTGAAAGATGTATTTACTGTTTTTCTGCATGGAAATTTTAAATCGAGCGCTACCCAAAATGTATAAGCGAAAGTTAAAAATGCGGTTGTTAAATGTGCAGATAGCCTAAAATGACTTACATCTGGGTTGTCTACCAAACCGCTTTTTACCATATACCAACCAAGAAAACCTTGAAAGCCACCCATGATTAAAAGGATAACAGTTTTTTTTATGGTAGATTTTGTGAGTTGCTTTGTGATTAGAAAGTACAGGAAAGGTAAGAAAAACACTAAACCAATAAAACGACCAATTACGCGGTGCAGCCATTCCCAAAAATAAATATCTTTAAAATCTTCTAGATTAAAATGATTGTTTAGCTTTTGATATTCTGGATATTGTTTATATAAATCGAAAGCTTCGGTCCATTCAGCATCGTTCATAGGCGGAATGGTTCCTGAAATTAATTTATAACTAGAAATTGATAAACCAGAATGCGTAAGCCTAGTAATACCACCAACAACAACCATGATAAATATTAAAAAGCACCCGGTTAGGAGCCAATAAATCACTTTTTTATTATCTTTTTTCATGCTATTATATTTTTTATTCAGCAACTTGTAATCCTAATGCTTTTCCTTTTTCTAACATGAGTTGGTAGGCAGCATTAAATTCGTTCGGAATGTCTCCTTCTAAAATGGCTTCTTTGATAAAATCTTTAATAATACCAATTTCTCGAGATGGTTTCATGTTGAAAGCTTTCATAATTTCTTCACCAGAAACGGGAGGTTGAAAGTTTCTAACCTGATCTCGCTCTTCAACTTCAATAATTTTCTCTCTTACAATTTTGAAATTGTTATGGTATTTGTTAAATTTCTTAGGGTTTTTAGTAGTAATATCGGCTTCGCAAAGCGTCATTAAATCTTCTACATACTCGCCAGCATCAAACACTAAACGTCTAACAGCAGAGTCTGTTACGTCTTGAGCCAAAACAATAGGACGCGAACTCATAAACACCATTTTCTGAACAAATTTCATTTTTTCATTCAATGGCATTTTTAGTCTTTTAAACAAATGATACACCATTTTGGAGCCTTCAAATTCATGTGCATGAAAGGTCCAACCTGCTTTTTTACTAAAACGTTTTGTTGGGGCCTTACCAATATCATGTAATAGAGCAGCCCAGCGCAACCAAAGATTGTCGGTATTTTTGGCAATATTATCTACAACTTCTAAAGTGTGATAAAAGTTATCTTTATGGCGTTGACCTTCAACTTCATCTATACCTTTTAAAGCCGTAATTTCAGGTAAAATATATTGAAGTAATTTTGTTTTTTCTAACAGTAAAAAACCAATAGAAGGTGTTTTGCTTTCTAGAATTTTATTCAATTCTGTAACAATACGTTCTTTGGTTATAATTTTAATTCTATCACAATTATCAGAAATAGCTTTAAGCGATTTTTCTTCAATAGTAAATTCTAATTGTGTTGCGAACCTAATGGCACGCATCATGCGCAAAGGATCATCACTATAAGTGATGTCTGGGTTTAATGGCGTACGGATTATTTTTTTATTTAAATCATCAATGCCGCCAAAAGGATCTAATAAATCCCCAAAATTGGTTTCGCTTAAATTTAAAGCTAGGGCATTTATTGTGAAATCTCGACGGTTTTGGTCGTCTTGCAATGTGCCATTTTCTACAGATGGATTCCGACTATCTTCGGTGTACGATTCTTTACGAGCTCCAACAAATTCAATTTCAATATCCTCGTAACGAAGCATGGCCGTTCCGTAGGTTTTAAAAACCTGTACTTTTGGTTTGTTTGGCAAGTTTTTCGCCACTTGTTTTGCTAATTGTATACCGTCGCCAATGGCTACCACATCGATATCTTTGGCGTTACCACGTTCTAAAATATAATCGCGAACAAAGCCACCAATCACGTAACTATCCAAATTTAATTCTTTGGCAGATTGTGAGATGATTTTGAAAATTGGGTTTGTTAATGCTTCTTTATAATTCATACTGTGTGTGGCCATTAATAACAAATTATTAAAAAATAATTATGCTGTTTTTGTAAATATTCTACTTAGAAATTTACTGAAATGGCTATTTGGTTTTACTAAATGTTTAATAGTTTAAACATGGTGTTATCCATTTATTGAAGGCTTATTTTATCTTAAAAAATTATTTCTTTTTTTAGATGAGATAGACCTTATTTGAAAACTTGTGATGAATTTATTGGTATTAATTATTTACGAATAATTTTAACAACACCACTGTTACTCAATTTTATAATAGACGACGGATTCGCACATGTTTTTTCGCGTTGCAAATTTACAACATAGTCCACACCTTTTAAAACCTCTGGCGCTATTTCTTTAAAGGATTTAGGTGTAGGAAAGCCACTAATATTTGCAGAAGTAGATACTAGAGCTCCATTTAATCTTCTGCTAAGTTGGTAGCAAAATTCGTCGTCTGGAATTCTAATAGCAATCGAGCCATCTTCAGCAATTAAATTCAGAGCTAAATTTTGGGCATCGTCGTAAATAATGGTGGTAGGTTTATCGGCAACATCAATAATGGTTAACGCTGCTTCGGGAATGCTTTTTACATACTTTTTAAGCATTCTATCATCGGTCACTAAACAAATTAATGCTTTGCTATCTTCACGCTGCTTTAATTGGTATACCTTTTTTACAGCCTCGGGGTTTGTGGCATCGCAGCCAATTCCCCAAACGGTATCGGTAGGGTAGAGTATAAGTCCGCCTTCTTTTAAAATTTGTATCGCTTTATTTATTTCTTCATTCATGTTTTGAACCTTATATTTGCAGTGTTGCAAATTTACAATAGAAAATATATTCTATCTTTTTTAAATGAAGGAAATTAAAGTTTTTAATAACGATTTAACTGAAGCTTATAAAAATAAGTTGACAGAAATGATTCATAACTTCGATAATTATGATGGAGGTGTTGGTAATAGAAACATCATTAAAATTATAAATATTGATGGTGTAAATTTAAATATTAAAGCGTTTAAAATTCCAAATTTAATAAATAGAGTTGCTTATAATTTTTTTAGAAAAAGTAAAGCACAGCGGTCTTTCGAGTACGCCAATAAGTTAACCAAAATGGGTGTTGGAACTCCAAAGCCTATTGCTTTTTTCGAATATAAAAACACATTTGGTTTTGGTGAAAGTTATTATATTAGCGAGCAAGAGGATTATGATATAACTTACAGAGAACTTACCAAAGATTTTGATTACCCAGATTACGATAATGTTTTAAGAGCTTTTACTAGATTTACTTACAAGTTGCATGAAAAGGAGATTCATTTTTTAGATCATTCTCCAGGAAATACATTAATAAAAAGAAATGGTGAGACCTATAACTTTTACTTAGTGGATTTGAATAGAATGAACTTTAAAACTTTGGATTTTGAAACTAGAATAAAAAACTTCTCACGGTTAACGATACATAAAAGCATGGTTGAAGTTATGAGTGACGAATATGCCAAATGTTCTGGTGAAAACTATGATGATATCTTTAATTTAATGTGGAAAGAAACGGAAGATTTTCAATATAAATATTATCGTAAAAAACGATTAAAAAAGAAATGGCTGTTTTGGAAGAATTAGGAGGATAACTTCTCTAATTCTTTATATCTATAATAAACACCATAGGCACTTAGGTAGCATATTTGCAAACCTTCGACGCCGTCTAAAAATCCTAACCTGAATATATAATTTACAAGAAACTTATATAGTGGACGGATGTAAAAATGGAATGCGTTAGGCTTTTTTCCTTTTTTAAAAAGTTCTAACGCTTTCAAGCTTGCGTAATGTTCCATTTTAGATTTATAATGCGCTGCACTATCAAAGCAATAGTGTAACATATCATTTTTTAAAATTTTACTTTTGCCATCTATTATGGGCATTTCGTGAACAATTTTTGTTTCGTCGTATTTAAAAAATCCTTTTTTGAATAGGCGATATGTTGTATCTGTTTGAAAGCCACAAAAACGTATTCTCTTTTGCTTAAAAAAGTATTTGCGCTTAAACATATAAGCGATAATATCATTTGAGGTATTAATTTCGGAATTTAGTTCCTGTTTTAGTTTTTCTGTTATGCGCTCGTCTGCATCAATAAAAAGAATCCAATCTTTAGTAGCTTGGCTTATTGCGAAATTTCTTTGGTCTGCAAAATTTTTAAATTCACGCTGAATGACTTTAACATGCTTTAATTTTTGAAGTTTTTCGAAAGTACCATCGGTACTAAAAGAGTCTATAACAATAATTTCATCGGCAAAATCAATGTTGTTGATAGCGTCTTCGATGTGTTTCGATTCATTAAAGACAATCATCAAAGCTGATATGTTGTTTGATTTTTTCAAATTAAAGTATGTTATTTTAGTAGATATTCTTCAATTTTAGCTAGAGTAATTTTACTGTTAAAAGTGGTTGAAGCAAAATTAAAACCTGCCTCTCCCATGCTTTTCGTTTTTTCTTTGTTGTTACTTAAAAAATCAACTTTATCAGCAAATAATTTTACATCATTTAAAGGTGTTAAAAAACCAGTTTCGTTATCTTTTACAACTTCGGGATTACTACTGATATCAAAGGCGATAATTGGTTTTCTGCATAAAGAAGCTTCGGCTAAAACATACCCGAAACCTTCCCAAAAAGAGGATAACACAAATAGGTCTCCAGAATACATTAAGTCCTTCGGGTTTTCTATAAAACCAGGAAATAAAACAACATCATTGATGTTAAGTTCGTCTGATAGTTTTTGTAATTCATTTTTTAAAGATCCTTCTCCTCCAATAATAAGTTTAAAATTAAGGTTTCTAGATTTTAACTCTTTGGCTAGATGTAATAAGAATTTTTGATTTTTCTGATTTTCTAATCGACCCAAATTAGTTAAAACAAATTCACCTTCAGCTTTTTTGTATATAGGGGTATATGCTTTCTGTATAAACGCCTCTATATCCAAACCATTATAAATAACTTCAATCTTTTCTCTTGGAAATAAATTGGAATTGTTTACTAATACAGTCTCTTTTGTAGCTTGTGAATTAGCTAAAATATCGGTTACTAAATTTTTAAAATAATATCTATTTAGAAATTTGTTTTTTATAGGTATTGCGCTACCTCGCCTATAAATTACGCGGTCTAAACCGGCTTTTTTTGCGGCAAGAGCGGCAATTTTTAAATCTCTAGATAAATTGATAATTATAACATCAATATTGTTTTCCTTAAGAATATTTTTCACTTCGTTTATAGCAAAAGGATTAAGGAAACTTTGATTTGTTATTGATAAGCCTACATGCTTTATACTAGACTCTTGTAATTTGTGATAAAGTTGACTGTTTTTATTGGTAATAAAGAAGACATTATGACCTTTATCGTGCATGTATTTACAAGTTTCTAAATGCCATTTTTCACCACCTCCCCAAGCCTTGGTTGTATTAAAGAAGCAAATTGTTTTCATGTAGTTTTGAAAGGTGTAATTGGTTTTTAGAATAGGTCTTAAAAGGAGTTTGGCCCCTTATATCACAAATGTACTTTTTTTTTACGTTAAATAGCTTAGCAATTATATATTTGTAATTATAAGTATTCTGAAAAAAGGTTTTATGAAAATTATTATTGAAGGCTCAACATTAAGCACAAAAGGTTTTACAGGGATTCCTCATTATATAATTAGTATTCAAAAAGCTTTAAAAAACAAGCATAATATTGAAGTTGAATTAGCTTTCAACCTAAAAAAAATAAACAAGTTTAAGCCAGAAGTTTTAAAGAAAACTCATTTTTGGTATGTTGGTTCTATATTGTTTTCTAGGACATTTAAACCAGCAATTTCTCATAGTTTACATACACCATTTTTAAAACTTAGAGGCACAAAAAAAATAGCTACAATTCATGATTTAGCTGTGCATCTTCCTGAATTTGCAGAGTTTAATTTTGCTTCAAAATATTTTCAAGAAAAACGTTATAAATTATTTCAGGACTTTGCTAAAAATGCAGATGCAATAATCGCTGTTAGCCAGGCTACTAAAGACGATTATTTAAAAATGTTCGATTACCCAGAAGAAAAAATTCATGTAGTGCATCTAGCTCCTGTTTTTAAACCTTTAGAAACTAAATTGGATAATGAAAATGATATATTAAATTCATTCTCCATAGGTAAAGAAAATTACTTTTTAAGTGTAGGCGGAGTTTCAAAAAGAAAAAATAGTTTCAATCTTATAAAAGGGTTTGCGTTATCAGGAGAGCGTAAAACGACTAAGTTGGTTTTTGCAGGGAAAATTGTTGAAAGTGAGATGGAAATAATAAAGGTGTTTTTGAAGGAGCATGATCTTGAAAACGATGTTGTTTTTACAAGTTATATTTCAGATGAGACTTTAAGTGTGCTGTATAAAAATGCAAAAGCATTTTTGTTCCCAACGTATTATGAGGGGTTTGGAATTCCTATAATTGAAGCTATGGCTTATGGTTTACCTGTTTTAACAGGTAATATTGGTGCAGCACCAGAGGTAGCAAATGGGTATGCACTTCTAGTAGACCCTCATAACCCAGAAGAAATAGCTAGAGGCATAGTTGATTTAGGAAATATTGAGAAAGATAAAGTGAAATTAGCAAAAGAGTACGCTAAAGGGTTTACTTGGGATAAAGTTGCAGAAGAGACAATTAAGGTTTATAATTCTGTATTGTAAGTAAGCAAAATGTAATTAAATAAGAGCGTTGTAGATTGCTACATGTTGCTCAGCAATATGTTTATCTTCAAATTTCTGGGCATATTCTAAGCCCTTCGAAACCATAAGCAGTTGCTTTTGTTCCGAATTAAGTAAGTTTTCTATTTCAGATCTTAATTCACTAACATTTTCAGGATCAATATAAATACTATCTGGTCCTCCAGCTTCAGGAAAACAACTCCCTTTACTTGTAATTACGGGTGTTTTAGAGTATAAAGCTTCTATTATAGGGATGCCAAAACCTTCGAAAATACTTGGGTAAACAAAAATATTTGCTAATTGGTATATGTGTGCAAGTTCTTCTGTACTAACATTTTTAAGAAAGTGAACTCTATGATTTAAGTTCTTGCTATTTATGTATTCTTTAACTGTGTTAGTGTATTTCCTTTTATCATTACCTACTACCACTAAGTCGATGTCTAACGTTTCAATAGCTTTTATTAAATTAAGTAAATTTTTCCTTTTTTGAATAGTACCTACGTTTAAAACAAACGCCTTCGGAATATTAAACTTAGTTCTTGTTTGTTCTAATGCTTCAGAAGGATAAACTTGCTTAAAAGCTTTGTTGCATCCTTGATAGATAACAGAAACTTTTTCAGGATCAATATTTAAAAAATGCACAATGTCCTTTTTTGTTTCTTCGGAAATAGCAATAACTACATCTGCTTTATCAGCAGCATATTTAAATTTTTTGAAGTAGATTCTTCTGTCTATTGGGGAGTATAGTTTAGGAAATCTCATAAATATTAAATCATGTATAGTTACAATTGTTTTAATATTCATTTTATGAATGCCTTGAGGGATTTCGCCACTTAAACCGTGGTATATCTCAATTTTATCATTTTTAATTTGATTTAATATTCCTTTTTGTCTCCAAATGGATGAGAATATTTTCCAGAAAATAGAACTTGGTAAAACTTCTGTTGTGTTTTCATTTAAGCTAAAATTGATTTTAGCTTTTTTAGGATTGTATAATACGTATTGGTTTTTAGGGAAATAAGAAGAAATAATACTAATTAAATCTCTACTAAAATTACCTAAACCAGACCTATTGTGAAAAGCTCTTTTAGAATCATATCCTATTTTCATATTCAATAATATTTAAATGTTATTTTTTGACACAAGGTTAGGTCTGGTATAGATATATTTTATTTAAACCGCTACATTATGCTCTCTTAAAGCATCGTTAAGCGATGTTTTTTTGTTTGTACTTTCTTTACGTTTACCAATAATAATTGCACATGGTACATTGTAAGTTCCAGCAGGGAATTCTTTAGCATAACTACCAGGTATTACTACCGAGCGTGCAGGAACAACACCTTTATATTCAACAGGTTCATCACCCGTAACATCAATAATTTTTGTACTCATAGTTAGTGTTACACCAGCACCTAAAACAGCTTCTGTTTCAACACGTACACCTTCAACAACAATACAACGGCTACCAATAAAAGCATTATCTTCTATAATTACCGGAGCAGCTTGTAATGGCTCTAAAACACCACCAATACCAACACCACCAGAAAGGTGAACGTTTTTACCAATTTGAGCACAACTACCAACGGTTGCCCAAGTATCTACCATGGTTCCTTCATCTACATAAGCACCAATGTTTACATAACTTGGCATTAAAATAGTTCCCGCAGAAATATAAGCACCATGTCTAGCAACAGCATGAGGTACTACACGAATGCCTTTTGCAGCATAACCTGTTTTTAATGGAATTTTATCATGAAATTCTAATGGACCACATTCTATGGTTTCCATTTTTTGAATTGGGAAATATAAAACTACGGCTTTCTTAACCCATTCGTTAACTTGCCATCCACCTTCAATAGGTTCAGCAACGCGCAATTCACCTGCATCTAATAAATCAACAACTTTTCTAATGGCTGTTGTAGTTGCTTCTTCATTTAAAAGGTCTCTGTTCTCCCAAGCTTTTTCTATGATCTCTTGTAATTGTGTCATTTTTGTGTTTTATTTTTCGCAAATATAATAGGTATCAACTAAAATATGGTAACTATTAAAATATAATATTGGGGTTTTAGCCGTTAAATTTGGGTTAAAACACACCACATGCACACACTTGAAAGCGCTGTTTGTCTTTCTTTAAGGCTTTTTGTCGGTAAAATATTTTTCATATCTGTTTTTAGTCGTTTAAAATGATCATTTCAACAGTTAAACGTTGAAATCACTCCGATTTTCTAGTAAACGAAAATCTGTGTGGTTACAACTAATATATTGTTTTCAACATGTTGTTGCTCTGTATATTTGTACCAACAAAGTATCACATCAAACATGAAAACAAACTTTATCATACTATTAATTTTACTTCTTACAGTTTCTGTTGGAAACGCACAAAGCGTAGACAGCGAGAATGTAGCTGTAAAAACTAGTGAAATTGTTTCTGTTGAAGATACTGAGAAACAAGTTACGGTTGATACTGTTGATGAAGATAATACATTAATTGATACAGTAGAATTTGAAGCTATTTTAGCGCGTACTACAAGTGATATTAGAAGTTACTTAAATAGGGAAAGAAACATTAGCAACATCGGTTTATTGTTTCCTACTATCGAAAAAAGAGTAAAAGCATAATTAAAAAAATAAAAGAGTTATATTATTAAGGTTATCTGAAAAGATAGCCTTTTTTGTTTTTAAACAGTTTTCAATAGTATTAATAAACTATTTTTGCACAAAACTTATTTATGGCACGCATTTTAGCAATAGATTATGGCACCAAGCGCACGGGAATTGCAATTACCGATGAGTTACAAATTATTGCCTCTGGGCTTACTACAGTAAATACTAAAGAGATTTTTAGTTTTTTAAAAACCTACACGTCTAAAGAGCAGGTAGAGTTGTTTTTGGTAGGCGAGCCTAAACAAATGGACAACACAGCATCTGAAAGTGAAGTTTTTATTGCAAAATTTTTAAGTAAGCTTGAAAAACAGTTTCCTAATATACCTGTAAAACGTGTTGATGAGCGTTTTACATCTAAAATGGCATTCCAAACTATGATTGATAGTGGTTTGAAAAAGAATCAAAGAAAAAATAAAGCTTTGGTAGACGAAATTAGTGCCACACTTATTTTACAGAGTTATTTGTATTCTAAATAAGTATTACAATATTATTTTCCGGACTTTACTTAATAGATTAAAATCTGTTTTTTCTAAGTAAAAAGTTCGTAGTAAATTTATAGAATTGTACTTTTGCATTTACTAACAAAAAACATAGAATGATTTTACCTATTGTAGCATACGGCGATCCCGTTTTAAAAAGAAAAGCGACCGATATTACTGAAGATTATCCAAAACTAGATGCCTTGGTGGATAACATGTTCGAAACCATGTACAACGCCTATGGTGTTGGTCTTGCTGCGCCTCAAATAGGTTTACCAATTCGTATGTTTTTAGTAGATACGACACCTTTTGCTGATGATGAAGAATTAACAGAAGAGGAACAAAAAAGTTTAGAAGGTTTTAAACGTGTTTTTATAAATCCAAAAATCACTAAAGAAGAAGGAGAAGAGTGGGCTTTTAACGAAGGTTGCTTAAGTATTCCGGATGTTCGTGAAGATGTATTTAGAAAACCTGTTATTACTATTGAGTATTTAGATGAAAACTTTAAGGCACACACCGAAACATTCGATGGTTTAGTGGCAAGAGTAATTCAGCATGAATACGACCATATCGAAGGTGTTTTATTTACAGATAAACTATCTAGCCTAAAAAAGCGTTTAATAAAAGGACGACTTTCAAACATTTCTAAAGGCAAGATAAAAGTAGATTACAGAATGCGCTTTCCTGATCAAAAAAAGAAGAGATAATATTTGCAAGACATCAATAAACATTTGATATTTGCGACTTTCAAAAAATAATTTATGAGTTTAGATAAAGTTCTATCAATATCTGGAAAACCAGGTTTGTATAATTTAGTAACGCAAACCAGAGGTGGTTTTATAGCAGAATCGTTAATCGATAAAAAACGTATTACTGTAAATGTGCGTCAAAATGTTAGCGTTTTAAGCGAAATTGCTATTTATACTTTAACAGAAGAAGTACCGTTAAAACAAGTGTTTTTAAACATTAAAAATAAAGAAAATGGTCAAGAAAGTTCTGTTAAACCTAAAGATGGTAAGGATAAATTAGAAGAGTACTTTTTTGAAATTTTACCAGATTACGATGAAGATCGTGTTTATGCTAGTGATATTAAAAAGGTGTTACAATGGTATAATTTATTAGTAAAAAATAATTTACTAGATAATTTAGAAGCTGAAATTGCAGAAAGTAAAGCTGCAGACGAAGAAGAATAAATACTAGTTTATTTAAAATATACATGAAAGCTTCCATATTATGGGAGCTTTTTTTTTGCAGTTATGTAAGTATTACAGCCTTTTTGCGTCTATTAATGAGTAAATTAATTTCTTTTAAATATGAACTCACTTTGGTTTTTCGACGACGTAAATCTTTTTAAAGTCCTTTGTCCGCATAAGTTTAAAAATTATAAAAAAGATCATACTTTCGATGCTTATAAAAAGCAGGATTATATTTATTTCGAGCAAGATTTTGCCAATAAAGTCTATTTAATAGAAAAAGGCAAAGTTAAAATAGGATACTATAATGAAGATGGAGTAGAAGTTGTAAAAGCTATTTTAACCAAAGGAGAACTGTTTGGAGAAACGGCCATATTAGGCGATGATACCCGAGAAGAGTTTGCTCAATCTGTAGATAACGCAACAAGCATTTGCCCTGTTGGGGTAGATACTATGCACAATTTAATGCGAGACAATCAAACTTTTAGTTTTAAAGTCTATAAAGTAATAGGTTTTAAATTGAAAAAATTGGAACGTCGTTTGCAATTATTACTTTTTAAAGATGCCAAAACCCGTCTTCTAGAATTTCTACATGAATTATGCACCGATTATGGTTACGATTGTGACCAAACAGGAGATCGGGTAGTAAACCATCCATACACACAAAAAGATATCGCCTCGTTAATTGGTACCTCTAGACCAACTTTAAATGTGCTTTTAAATGAATTAAGAGATGAAAACGTACTTGAATTTAAAAGAAAAGAGATAAGAATTTATAAAAAAAGTGCTTAATGTTAGTTGGCTAACATTTTATAATGTTTTAGTGAAATACCTTTGGAGTATAAAACAATCACTAAAAAAAGATAAAATGATTAAGAACACAATTTTAGCAATGTTAGCCCTAGGGGTTTTAACAACATCATGCGATAGCGATGACGATAACGCACCAACAACAGCAAATTTAACAATCAACCTTACAGGTTTGGAAGAACTTGGTAGCGATTTTGTTTACGAAGGATGGGTAATTGTTGATGGAGCACCAGTTTCAACCGGAACATTTTCCTCAGTAGATTTTCCTCAATCTTTTTCTGTCGATGCAGATCAATTAGCAAGTGCATCAACATTTGTACTTTCTATTGAACCGGCAGTAGATTCTGACCCAGCTCCAGCTGCAACAAAAATTTTAGCAGGAGATTTTTCTGGTAGTTCAGCAAGTGTAAATTCAAATAATATAGTTGCAGATTTATCATCTTCTACAGGGAAATATATTCTTGCAACACCTACAGATGAAGATGAAACTAACGAAGAAAGTGGAGTTTGGTTTTTAGATAACTCTGGCGAAGCAGCTGTTCAAGGTTTGGATTTACCAACACTATCTGATGGATGGGTATATGAAGGTTGGGTTGTATTCGATGGTACTCCAGTAAGTACAGGTACGTTTACAGATCCAAATGCTGCAGATAATAATGCTGCAACTTCAGTTTTTAAAGGCGATGCAGGTAATGGACCTGGTTATCCAGGAGAAGATTTTCTTCAAAATGCACCATCAGGATTAACTTTTCCAACAGATTTAAAAGAAAGAACAATTGTTATTTCTGTAGAACCAAGTCCTGATAATAGTGCAGCACCTTTCACACTAAAACCTTTAGCAAATGTAGTTCCTGCAGATGCTATGAACCACACCGTAATAGATATGGGAGCTGGCCCAGTAGTAAGTTTGTCTGGTACAGTAACAAGATAATATTAAAAATAAGCATAAAAAAAGCCCTAGTAATTTTTACTAGGGCTTTTTGTTTTTATAAAGTTTGGACTATAAAATAATAGCTAAACTCAAAATTAGTTGATCTGGTCGTGTATCCAAACGGTCGTTCACGGATAATCCATTATTTTGAAGTATATCAGCTTCATTTTTGCTAAATCCACGCTCATATCTCAAGTCGATACCAACTTTTTTGAAGTTAACGCCAACACCAAAGTTAAGCCCAACTGAAAAATCATCTTCAATATCACCAATAGTAATGCCTTCGTATTCGGTGTCTAAAATATATTGAAATGATGGACCAGCGAAAACACTAACCGGGCCTAGAATATTCAATCCAACCAAAATTGGAGCATCAAGTTTTTGCATTTCAAAGCTATCATTATCGTAATCACTTTTTGTTTTTGTGTAAACAATCTCTGGTCTCAAATATAATTTGTCACCAATTTTCCCAAATAGACCAATGTGGTATCCAACATTTCTATCTGGATTTTTAGAAGCTTGTGTTGCAGACTCAACATATTTACCATTAGCATTGTAATTTAAACCTCCTTTAATACCAATACCACTAGCTGTTTGCGCGAAAGCTGCTGATGGGACAACAATGGCGACTACTAAAATTAAAAATAAATTTTTCATAATGTTCGTTTTAAGATTTCGTTTATTATTACAAAAACGTTGCCAAAGTTAAATTATTTCCTTTTTTTAAATATTGCTTTCGGATTTTAGTTAATTATCTTTGCCAACTGATACAAATATAGAGATGAAATTCGAATTAAACGCAAAAGACCCACAAAGCAAAGCGAGAGCAGGGAAATTAACTACAGATCATGGTGTAATAGAAACACCAATTTTTATGCCTGTGGGAACTGTTGGAACGGTTAAGGGAGTGCATCAAAGGGAGTTAAAGAATGATATTAACCCCGATATTATTTTAGGAAACACCTACCATTTATACCTAAGACCCCAAACACATGTGTTAGAAAAAGCAGGTGGACTTCATAAATTTATGAATTGGGATAGAAATATTTTAACCGATTCTGGTGGATACCAAGTGTACTCGCTTTCTGCAAATAGAAAGATAAAAGAGGAAGGTGTGAAGTTTAAATCGCATATCGATGGTAGTTATCACACATTTACGCCAGAGAATGTTATGGAAATTCAACGTACTATTGGAGCTGATATTATTATGGCTTTTGATGAGTGTACACCATATCCTTGCGATTATAATTACGCGAAACGATCTATGCACATGACGCATCGTTGGTTAGATCGTTGTATTAATCACCTTGAAAAAACACCTTTAAAGTACGATTACAATCAGGCATTTTTTCCTATTGTACAAGGAAGTACTTATAAAGACCTTAGAAAACAATCGGCGGAGTATATAGCGAACTCTGGTGCTGTAGGAAATGCTATTGGAGGTTTATCTGTAGGGGAACCTGCTGAAGAAATGTATGCCATGACAGATGTGGTTTGTTCTATTTTACCAGAAGAAAAACCAAGATATTTAATGGGAGTAGGTACACCAATCAATATTTTAGAAAATATTGCGTTAGGTGTAGATATGTTCGATTGTGTTATGCCAACTAGAAATGCTAGAAATGGGATGTTATTTACAGCGCATGGCTCTATCAATATTAAAAATTTAAAATGGGCAGAAGATTTTTCTCCAATCGACGAGATGGGAATTACCTTTGTTGATACAGAATATAGTAAAGCATATTTACGTCATTTATTTACGGTTAACGAGTTGTTAGGTAAGCAAATAGCAACTATACATAATTTGGGTTTTTATATGTGGTTGGTTCGCGAAGCAAGAAAACATATATTAGCAGGAGATTTCAATGACTGGAAAAACCAAATGGTAAAACAAATGGCTAATAGACTTTAGAAGAAATAAAATATTGAAACACTGCTTGTTTATTGAAGCTGTATAAGTATGAAAATATTAGATTGGTACATATTAAAACGCTATTTGTTTACATTTTTAATGATGTTACTTCTGTTTATACCCATTGGTATAACGGTGCATTTAGCTGAAAAAATTGGTAAAATTTTAGAAAACGAAGTACCTTTTGGAGAAGTGCTTATTTATTTTTTAGATTTTACTATCTATTTTGCACATCTACTTTTTCCTCTATTTTTATTCCTATCTGTAATTTGGTTTACTTCAAAGCTAGCAAATAATACAGAAGTTATTGCTTTTTTAAGTTCGGGAGTATCGTTTACAAGGTTTTTACGTCCTTATATGATAGGTGCTACAATTGTTGGTATTTTGTCTATTCTTTTAGGCTTGTACTTAGCTCCAAATGCTAGTAAAGGGTTTAACGATTTCAGTTATAAATATTTAAAAAAGGGACGTAGTGCTGTAGAAAATACTAATGTTTTTAGGCAAATTAATGATAACGATATTATATACGTTAGTAGTTTTGATGTTAAAAACAGTATAGGACGAAATTTTACTTTAGAACATTTTGAAGAGAATGAACTTGTTTATAAAATTACTGCCGATAAAATTAAATATGTTGAAAAAGATTCGTCTTCAACTTACGAATTAACCAACTATACCAAGCGTATTATTGGTCAAAATGAAGACGAATTAGGAGTCTTAAAGAAAAAAGACACGCTTTTCGCCTTTGACGTAGGTGATTTAATTCCAGAAATCTACGCGGCAGAAACTAAAATGTATGGTGATTTAAAACAATTTATAGCAAAAGAAGAATCGAGAGGGTCTTCTAATGTGGGGCGTTTTAAATTGGTGCTATATAGAAAATGGAGTTTACCTGTTTCAGTGTTTATATTAACTATTATTGCTGTGGCCGTTTCTTCTAAAAAACGTCGTGGTGGTATGGGAGTTAATCTTGCTGTAGGTATTTGTATAGCCATGATATTTGTATTTTTTGATAAAATATTTGGAGTAATGGCCGAGCAGTCAGATTTTAATCCACTTATAGCTGTATGGTTTCCAAATATAATTTTTGGAGTTTTAGCAGCTTACCTGTTGTACCATGCAAAGCGCTAATTTTAAAGATTATTTTCATTTACATATTCTTGTTTTTATTGCTGGATTTACGGCAATTTTAGGCGAGTTAATCACTATTGAAGCAATTTCTTTGGTTTGGTTTCGTATGTTAATGGCATCGGTTTTACTTGTGGTTTATGTGTTATTTTCTAAGGTAAATTTAAAAGTAAATCCGAGGGCTTTATTACGGCTTTCGTTTGCAGGAGTTATTATTGCCTTACATTGGATTACTTTTTTTGGAGCTATCGATGCCTCAAATGTTTCTACAACTTTAGCGGTATTTTCAACAGGTACATTTTTTGCATCTATAATAGAACCTATTGTTTATAAACGTAAAGTTTTAGGCTACGAAATTCTATTCGGTATACTTGCTATTGTAGGCGTTTGCATTATTACACAAAGTGAAGTAGAGTATCTCACAGGAATTATTCTAGGTATTTTATCTGCTTTTTTTTCGTCATTATTTGCTGTACTTAACGGAAGCTTTCTTAAAAAGCATTCGGCAACTGTTATCTCGTTTTACGAGTTTATAAGTGGTGTATTATTCATTACTATTTACATTTTATGCTTTGGAGAAGGGTTTTCTGCAGAGTTTTTCAGTTTAAGCACTTCCGATTTTTGGTATCTTTTCATTTTAGCATCCATTTGTACAACATATGCTTTTATAGCATCAGTTTATATAATGAAAACCATAAGTCCTTACACCGTTGTACTTACTTACAATTTAGAACCTGTTTATGGCATTATTTTAGCCTTAATTCTATTTCCGGAGAAAGAAAAAATGAGCCCATCATTTTATTACGGAGCCCTTGTTATTATTACCGTTGTTATGTTAAATGTGCTAGTTAAAAACCGTAGAAAGATAAAAAGAAGTCGCTCATAATGTATTAACAAAATTAAAGTTTTTATATTTGCAGACTAACTCTAATAATTAGTCAAAACAAATTTCCTATGGAATATTTAGAATTTGAACTCCCAATAAAAGAGCTTGAAGATCAATTACAGAAATGTAAAATTATTGGTGAAGAAAGCGAAGTGGATGTTACAGAAACATGTACGCAGATAGAAAAAAAGCTTAAAGAAGCTCAAAAAGATATTTACAAAAACCTAACGGCTTGGCAGCGTGTACAAATGTCTCGTCATCCAGAACGTCCTTATACTTTAGATTATATTAAAGCTATTTGCGGTAATTCTTTCTTAGAGTTGCATGGTGATAGAAGCTTTAAAGATGATAAAGCAATGATTGGCGGATTAGGTAAAATTGGAGATCAAAGTTTTATGTTCATTGGTCAACAAAAAGGATACAATACCAAAACAAGGCAATACAGAAATTTTGGTATGGCTAATCCAGAAGGATACCGAAAAGCGTTACGTTTAATGAAATCTGCTGAAAAATTTGGAATTCCTGTGGTAACACTTTTAGATACTCCTGGAGCTTATCCTGGTTTAGAAGCTGAAGAGCGAGGACAAGGTGAAGCTATTGCTAGAAATATTTTAGAAATGACACGCCTTAAAGTGCCAATTATAACTATAGTAGTTGGTGAAGGTGCATCAGGTGGAGCATTAGGTATAGGTGTTGGAGATGTTGTTATGATGTTAGAAAACACATGGTATTCTGTTATTTCTCCAGAGTCATGTTCGTCTATTTTATGGCGTAGTTGGGAGTATAAAGAATTAGCTGCATCAGCTTTAAAGTTAACGGCTCCTGATATGAAAAAGCTAAAAATTGTTGATGAGATTATAAAAGAACCTCTTGGAGGCGCACATCGCGATAGAACAAAAACTTTTACATCGGTTAGTAATGCCATTACAAAACATTATGAGGTGTTAAAAAAGTTATCAGAAAAAGATTTAGTTGCCCAACGTATGGATAAATATCTACAAATGGGGGTTTACAAAGACTAAACCATAGAAAACATACTTAAGAAAAAAATCTGAAGGGTATCACTTCAGATTTTTTTTATGCTTATTCACAATATATTTAAGTTATTAACAGTTAAATTGTTAACCAATGGTTAACAATCATAGCCGTAAAAATCTATAAACCTACTTCAATTTTAATTACTTTCGTAGTTATGAAACAACCAAACCCCGTTCAGGGATATAAAGTCGATAAAAGCACACTAATAAGCCTCGAAAAAGGGAAAATACCTCCTCAAGCTATTGATTTAGAAGAGGTTGTTTTAGGTGCCATGATGATTGATAAAAAAGGTGTCGATGAAGTTATCGATATTTTAGCACCCGATGCATTTTATAAAGAAGCACATCAACATATATTTGAAGCTATTTTTACGTTATTTGAAAATAGTGAACCAGTCGATTTATTAACCGTTTCAACGCAGTTAAAGAAAAATGCAAAACTAGAGCAATCTGGGGGCGATTTTTATCTTATTTCTTTAACTCAAAAAGTATCATCTTCTGCGCATATTGAGTTTCACGCTCGTATTATTCTGCAAAAGTTTATTCAGCGTAGTTTAATAAAAATTTCAAATGAAATTATTGAAGATGCTTACGATGAAACTAAAGATGTATTCGACTTATTAGATACAGCCGAGTCTAAATTATATGAAGTTACACAGGGAAATATTAAAAAATCTAGTGAAACCGCTCAAGATTTAGTAATTCAGGCCAAAAAGAAAATTGAAGAAATTTCTAATAAAGAAGGTTTAAGTGGTATTCCAACAGGATTTACCAAACTAGATAAATTAACCTCAGGGTGGCAACCTTCCGATTTAATTATTGTTGCGGCACGTCCTGGTATGGGTAAAACGGCATTAACTTTATCCATGGCACGAAATATTGCTGTAGATCAAAATGTACCCGTTGCCTTTTTCTCATTGGAGATGGCATCTGTACAGTTGATTATGCGTTTAATTTCTAGTGAAACGGGCTTATCTTCGGAAAAATTAAGAACAGGGAAACTTGAAAAACACGAATGGGAACAGCTTAACGTAAAAGTAAAGAGTTTAGAAAAAGCACCGTTATTTATTGATGATACGCCGTCGCTTTCTATTTTCGATTTACGTGCAAAAGCCCGTCGATTATCTTCTCAGCATGGTATAAAATTAATCATGATTGATTACTTACAGTTAATGACGGGTGGATCGAGTCATGGAGGAAACCGTGAACAGGAGATTTCGATGATTTCTCGAAACTTAAAAGCATTAGCAAAAGAATTAATGGTGCCAGTAATAGCACTATCTCAGTTATCTCGTGCGGTGGAAACGCGTGGAGGAAGTAAGCGTCCGCTACTATCGGATTTACGTGAATCTGGTGCGATTGAGCAGGATGCCGATATTGTAAGTTTTATTTATCGTCCGGAATACTATAAAATTGATGAATGGGATGATGATGAACGCTCTCCAACAGAAGGTCAAGCCGAATTTATTATTGCAAAACACCGTAATGGTGGTTTAGAAAATATTAGACTGAAATTTATCGGTAACTTAGGTAAGTTCGACAATTTAGATGATTTTGATTCTCCGTTTGAATTCCATTCTAAAATGAATGCGGCTGCAAATGATGATACCTTCCAAGCAGATAATTTTAAGGCGAGTCCAGACCAAGCTTTTGGAAGTTCATTTAATGATGACGATAACGAAGTACCATTTTAAAATTAATTAGTTTCTAAGAGAATTTATATAGAGATTTTCAATCTCAAAAAAGGAAAATTATTCCTAGAAATAGTACAAAATTAGTATTGATTTTATCAAATAGAATCATAAATACTTTTTTTTATCCCCACAAAAATTAAGTATCTTTCGCTTATATAATTCAATTTCTCAGTTGGTTTTTATTAATTAACTGAGAAATTATTTTTAGGCAATCTCAAATTGAAAAAGATAATCTTCACATTATTATTTATATGCTTAGCATGTAAAACCTACGCATCCTATGTTTTTATTCCTATGGGTGTAGATAATCAAAAAAATCACTTAAAAGCATACGGAATTACCTATTGGGTTCTTAATAAAGATCTTAAAGTGAAATGGCTTCTTAATTATCAAGGTGGTTCATTTTTACTTCCTGATACGGAAGCTATTCAGAGAGAATGTCAAATTCGTGGCGTATCTTTCGATGTTATTTCTAATGCTAAAGCGGAAGCTATTTTGGAAGATATAAGTAGCCCTAGCCAAAATATGGAAGCTGTTGTATTAGAAAAGGCCCCAAAAATTGCAGTTTATACGCCAGAAGGAAAATTGCCTTGGGATGATGCTGTAACTATGGTGTTAAACTATGCCGAAATCCCTTATGAAACCGTTTACGATGAAGAAGTTTTAAACGATGGTTTATTATTATTCGATTGGTTGCACCTGCATCATGAAGATTTTACCGGACAATTCGGTAAGTTCTATGGAGCTTATCGCGCGGCATCGTGGTATATAAACGAGAAAAAAGCAGCAGAAACTCTAGCTCAAAAATTAGGATATAATAAAGTTTCTGATGAAAAATCGGCAGTAGCTCATAAAATTAGAGACTATGTTGTTGGTGGTGGCTTTATGTTTGCTATGTGTAGTGCTACAGATAGTTTTGATATAGCTTTATCTGCCGAAGGTGTAGATATTTGCGAACCTATGTTTGATGGCGATGGGAGCGATGCAGGATATCAGAATAAAATAGATTTTAATAAAACATTTGCATTTACTAATTATCAATTAGAAAGAAGTCCTACGGTTTACGAGTTTTCTTCTATTGATATGACGCAGAAACGCAAGGTAAGTAAAACAACCGATTATTTTTCTCTTATGGAATTCTCAGCAAAATGGGATCCTATTCCATCTATGTTATGTCAAAATCATACCGCTTTAGTTAAAGGTTTTATGGGGCAAACAACATCTTTTACAAGAGATGAAATAAAATCGAATGTTTTGGTAATGGGAGAAAATAAAATCAATGGCGAAGCAAAATATATCCATGGTATAAAGGGAAAAGGCTTCTTTACATTTTATGGCGGGCATGATCCTGAAGATTATCAGCACCGTGTTGGCGATCCTAAAACGGAATTGGATTTGCATCCAACATCACCGGGTTACAGATTAATTCTTAATAATGTGTTATTTCCTGCTGCAAAAAAGAAGAAACAGAAAACATAGTAGCTCTTATTTTTAATTTATAACCATAAAACTTAAAAACATGGCATCAAAAAAAGCAATACTCAACAAAATACAAATAGTTCTTACTAATCATTTTGAAACTCCAGAAGACGCATTTAACTTTTTTGATAAAAGTGGAGACGGTAAATTATCTAAAAGTGAAATAGTAGCTTTGCTTAAGGAAGCTGAGATTAATGGTTTTATTCGAGGATTAGTGTCATCGAAATTGATTGATGGTTATGATAAGGATGGTGATGATAAAATTGATTGGAAAGAGTTTAAAAAGGCTATTTCAGAAATAGCTAAAGATGTCAAATAATGATAAAATTTTTGTTTTAGATGAAAATTTTTCAAAAGGAAATTAAATTAGAATCGCATAAAAGAGGCTTTCATTTAATAACGGATGCTATTCTGCATGCAATTCCCGAAATTGTAGAGATTCAAATGGGGCAATTACAGGTTTTTATTAAGCATACATCAGCAAGTTTAACCATTAACGAAAATGCAGATGATACAGTTAAAATGGATTTCGAAAGTCATTTTAATAAAATGATTCCTGAAAATGCACCATATTACAAGCATACCTATGAGGGACCTGATGATATGCCTGCTCATATTAAAGCTTCGTTATTAGGAGCATCAGTTCAAATACCGATTACTTACGGTAAATTAAATCTTGGTATTTGGCAAGGTATTTATTTATGCGAACATCGGGATTATGGAGGAGCAAGACAAATTGTTATTAGTGCTTTTGGTGTTTAAAATAAATTACTAAATAACATTAAAAAGAATTCCTAATAAAATAGAAAAGAGCATCTATCTAAAAGAGATAGGTGCTTTTTTTTGTCCAAACTTTTAGAATAGGCAATAAATACGATGTTCTTTTAGCTTAACATAAGCTTTTCAATTTTTTTATTTGAAAGGTAGTTCTCGTCATGGCGACTGACTTCTAAGTAACCATGAGACATTATAATAATTTAAATTACTCTTGGGAAATAAATGAATAATATAAATGTATAGCAAATGAAAAATTTAATAGCTCTAGTTTTCTTCATATTTGGTCAAACTATGATAGCTCAAAATATCGATTTTAATACTAAAAAAGGTTTTGTAATAGAGGGATTCGATGTCGTTTCTTATTTTAATAATGCGCCTAAAAAAGGAAATGATGATTATGTATCGAAATACAAAAGCGGGAAGTTCAAATTTTCATCACAAGATAATCTAGACACTTTTAATGAAAATCCTGAAAAGTACGTTCCGGCATATGGCGGATATTGTGCTTATGCCATTGCTGTAAAGGGAGACAAGGTTTCCGTAGATCCAGAAACTTACGAAATTAGAGATGGTAAATTGTACTTGTTTTACAATTCATGGGGAATTAATACGCTTAAATCTTGGTTAGATGAATATCCTGATAGCTTAAAGGAAAAGGCAGATATAAACTGGAAACGTATAAATCAAGGTTAGAAGTGATGGATTTAATTCTTTATTTACTTATTGGTTTTTCTGCAGCGGTACTTGGTGCACTTCCTTTGGGTACTACAAATATAGCTGTGATAAACACAACTATTAAAGAAAACGTAAATAGTGCTCTAAAAATAATACATCCTGCTGCTTTTGCAGAACTTATTTTAATATTATTTGCTATCAGTTTTAACAGCCAAATAGAAATGTTTATTAACATGAATATTTGGTTACACTATACTATTGTTGCTGTTTTTATTGTAGTTGGTGCCATTTTTCTTTCTGGTAGAACAGAGTGCGTTAAAGATGAAAATGATGAGTGTATAATAATTAAGAAGAGAAGGAGACCGGTTTCAAAACAAATGTTAGGCTTCTTTTTAGGTTTGGTTAATCCAACAGTTCTTATTTATTGGATATTTATAACCACTTATTTAAACAGGAATATAATAGATTTAAGTTTTCCTGTAGATTATAAGCTATTGCTATTTTTCCTAATTGGAGCATATTTGGGCAAACTGTTAGTGTTATATGCATACAGCAAATTTAGCGATATATTAAAGGTAAAGGTCTCTAATGTAACTACGCGGGTAAATAGAGTTATTGGTGTGTTGTTACTTTGCGTTTCGGTATTTCAAATCACTAAATTAATATACCTTTAACAAATTGTTTATTAGAGATGTTTCATTTAAATGAAAAGCATAAAAAAATCCGATTCAATTAAGAATCGGATTTTTTTTTATTAAGCGAATAATATGTTTTACAATAGGCGGAACGCCTTATTTTACTTTCTCGATTACGGCTTTAAAAGCCTCTGGGTTGTTCATAGCTAAATCGGCTAAAACCTTACGGTTTAATTCGATATCATTAGCTTTTAATTTCCCCATAAATTGAGAATAAGATAAACCATGTAAACGGGCTCCTGCGTTAATACGCGTGATCCATAATGCACGGAATGTTCTCTTTTTATTTCTACGGTCTCTATACGAGTATTGCATCGCTTTATCAACCGCATTTTTTGCTACTGTCCAAACGTTTTTACGACGTCCAAAGTAACCTTTTGCTTGTTTTAGAACCTTTTTTCTACGGGCTCTTTTTGCTACAGAATTTACTGATCTTGGCATAATTTTAATTGTTTTTTTGTAGTAGGCGGTCTATAAAATAGACACTTTTTATAAATTGAGCCTAACTCCAGGGTTTATAATTTATTTAACCAACGTTAAAACAGGTTGTGTTTATTTTAAACGCAACATTGTTTTAATGTTATTTTCGTCTGCTTTATGTACTAATGTATCATGACGCAGCGCTAGCTTACGCTTTTTAGACTTCTTTGTTAAGATGTGACTTTTAAAAGCGTGCTTTCTTTTTAATTTACCAGTACCAGTAAGCTTGAAACGCTTTTTAGCACTAGATTTTGTTTTCATTTTAGGCATTTTTTTCTCCTAGATTTTAATTATTTCGCTTAATTATTTTCCTGCCAAATGTATTTGGCAACTTATCTTTATCCTAATAAATTAGGGGTATTTACTTTTTAGGAGCAATAAACATAGTCATACGTTTACCTTCCAATCTTGGCATTTGTTCTACCTTCCCAAGTTCTTCTAGATCTTGAGCTAAACGTAGTAACAGGATTTGGCCTTGTTCTTTAAATATAATAGAACGTCCTTTAAAAAACACAAATGCTTTTAGCTTTGCACCTTCTTTTAGGAATTTTTCGGCATGCTTCCTTTTAAATGCGTAATCATGATCATCAGTTTGAGGTCCAAAACGAATCTCTTTGATAGTCACTTTTGTAGCTTTAGATTTTAAAGCCTTATCACGCTTCTTTTGTTCGTAAAGAAACTTTTTATAGTCCATAACCTTACAAACAGGGGGCTCAGCATTTGGTGATATTTCTACAAGATCTAGTCCTTGTGTGTCAGCTATTCGCATAGCGTCACCTTTGGTATAAATACCAATTTCAACGTTGTCTCCTACAAGACGCAGTTTTTGTGCTGTAATTTTCGAGTTTATCTTGTGTTTATCCTCTTGTGAAACCCTTCTCGGTTGATGTCTTCTTCTAATTGCTATGGCCTTAAAATTTTAAATTAAACTTAATTATATTTTGTTGTTAAAACGATTTTAACGTTTTTTTAATCTCATTCTTTATTATTGTAGAGAAGTCGTCAACGGATATCATTCCTAAATCTTCTCCACCATGTTGGCGTACAGATATTTTGCCTTCTTGCTCTTCTTGTTCCCCTATAATAATCATATACGGGTGTTTTTGCATTTCAGATTCTCTAATCTTCTTCCCAATAGTTTCATTTCTATGGTCTACAAGGGCGCGAATTTCGTCATTTTCTAGCAAATTTAAAACTTTTTCCGAGTATTTTTCATATTTCTCGCTAATAGATAAAATAATTACCTGCACTGGCATAAGCCAAAGCGGGAAGTTACCACCTGTATGTTCCAATAATAATGCCACAAAACGTTCCATACTTCCAAAAGGAGCACGGTGTATCATAACAGGGCGGTGAAGCTCGTTATCACTGCCTTTGTAGGTTAAATCAAAACGTTCTGGCAGGTTATAATCTACCTGAATAGTACCTAATTGCCACTTTCTTCCTAAGGCATCTTTCACCATAAAATCTAGTTTTGGGCCGTAAAAAGCAGCCTCACCTTCTTCTATAATAAAATCTAAACCTTTATCGGTGGCTGCATTAATAATGGCTTGTTCTGCTTTTTCCCAATTTTCTACATCTCCAATGTATTTGTCGGGGTTTTTTGGATCTCTTACAGATACTTGTGCAGTAAAGTTTTCAAAACCTAAAGAACCAAACACGTAAAGAACCAAATCAATAACATCCTTAAACTCTTTATCTAACTGTTCTGGCATACAAAATAAATGCGCATCATCTTGAGTAAAACCTCTAACACGAGTTAAACCATGTAGTTCACCACTTTGCTCATATCTATAAACGGTACCAAATTCAGCATAACGCTTAGGTAAATCTTTATAACTCCATTGCGCACTGTTGTAGATTTCACAATGGTGTGGGCAATTCATAGGTTTTAATAAAAACTCTTCATCAGCTTTAGGGGTTGTAATAGGCTGAAAACTATCAGCACCATACTTAGCATAATGCCCAGAAGTAACATAAAGTTCCTTTTGTCCAATATGCGGAGTAATTACCATTTCGTAACCTGCTTTCTTTTGTGCAGCTTTCAAAAAGTTCTCTAAGCGCTCACGTAAGGCAGCTCCTTTAGGTAACCAAAGTGGTAAACCCTGTCCAACTTTTTGAGAAAACGTAAATAACTCTAATTCTTTACCAAGTTTTCTATGGTCACGTTTTTTAGCCTCTTCAAGTAAAGCTAAATATTCAGTAAGTTCCTTTTGTTTAGGGAACGATGTAGCGTAAACACGTGTTAATTGCGGGTTGTTTTCATTACCTCTCCAGTAAGCACCAGCAACACTTAAAATTTTAACAGCTTTTATTATACCAGTGTTTGGTATATGTCCGCCCCGACATAAATCTGTAAACGTAGCGTGGTCACAAAAAGTAATAGTGCCATCCTCTAAGTTTTCAATAAGTTCAGTTTTAAACTCGTTACCTTTATATAGTTCTAAAGCTTCCGCTTTACTAGCTGATCTCATTTTAAACTCATGTTTACCACGAGCAATTTCTAACATCTTGTTTTCAATGGCTTTAAAGTCCTTTTCCGAAACAGTTTGCTCACCAAAATCTACATCATAATAAAAACCATTATCAATAGCAGGTCCAATGGTTAATTTAGCGTCACTATATAGCTCTTCAATAGCCTGAGCCAAAACGTGAGCAGAACTATGCCAAAAAGCAGTTTTTCCCTCATCATCCTTCCAAGTATATAAAACTAACGAACCATCCGTGGTCAACGGCGTAACGGTTTCAATAGTTGTACCATTAAAGTTTGCCGAAATCACGTTTCTAGCAAACCCTTCGCTAATACTTTTCGCAACATCCATAGGTGTCACGTTCTCATCAAACGTTTTCACGCTGCCATCAGGTAATGTAATATGTATCATAAAATAAATTAAAATCCGTATGCAAAGATAATAGTATAAACAAACCCACACAATATATATAAGAGTAATAATTAAAATAGAATAAAATGGGCGTTACTCTATATGCACTTTTAAGTGTGCATATAGAGTCGGGCTTTCACTACTCGCTCCTCCTAAGGTCGGGAGCTCAAACACGCCGTTCAATCCCTAACGTAAAAATAAATTCGGAAAGAGCATTTCTAAAGCATCATATATAGGTTCTCTGTTAAGTGAAATTAATACACCTATATATAATTAATAAGTTGAATAGTAAAAAGAATAGGGGAGGAGAAGAAAACCAGTATTAGTTATGGAGAGCTAAACATCAAAGACAAGTTTATATTATACGTTATATACAACAGCTAAGATTATATAGTCATATATATAATAGATATATAATGAGGGAAATTGGTTTTAATCAAATAAAGCGATCTCCCCGAAGTGCTTTGTAGAGTAAATACACCTTGTAAAATGTTTTTACAACGCTTTATTGCTGTTCAATAGATAAAAGTTAATGTCCTATGGAATAAAAATAACAATTAAGCTTCTGTAAATCAATTGCGTAACATTTTTTTAGTAATTAATTCAAAAATACTTCATAAAAAAGGTTGTCAGAACCAAAAAGGGATCTATATTTGCACCCCGCTAAAAAAGGTAAAACTTTAAAGGCGTAACGTTCATA
>NZ_SORL01000008.1:549025-996433 GCF_004368925.1 Algibacter lectus | reverse complement strand
TTTTTTTTGGTTAATAATGTTTTACTCGTCGATGTCGCCTCCTGTAAATTCGTCAATATCTCCGCCTGTATCGTTTACTTCCGTTTGGTCTCCTGCTAATAAGCTGTCATCGTTTAAATCTTGCTCTGTGCATGATGTGAATACTGCTACTAATAATGCTAATAAGAATGTGATTTTTAATGCTTTCATTTTATATATGTTTTTAATGTGATTTTTTTATTTGTTAATAATGTTTTACTCGTCGATGTCGCCTCCAGTGAATTCATCAATATCTCCGCCTGTATCGTTTACTTCCGTTTGGTCTCCTGCTAATAAGCTGTCATCGTTTAAATCTTGCTCTGTGCATGATGTGAATACTGTTACTAATAATGCTAATAAGAATGTAATTTTTAATGCTTTCATTTTATATATGTTTTTAAGGTGAATTTTTATTGTTAATAACGTTCTACTCGTCGATGTCGCCTCCTGTAAATTCATCAATATCTCCGCCTGTATCGTTTACTTCCGTTTGGTCTCCTGCTAATAAGCTGTCATCGTTTAAATCTTGCTCTGTGCATGATGTGAATACGGTTACTAATAATGCTAATAAGAATGTGATTTTTAATGCTTTCATTTTCTTCGTGTTTTTGAGGTTATTTTAAATTTTGGCAAATGGAATTCTGGCCCTATAATTTGTACGAATTAAAGGGTAAAAAACTGGTAATTATCTTAAGATCAGTGAAACAAAAGTACAGAAGAAAACTTTTAAATTTTTAGTAAAAAAAGGATTTCCCGTAAAAAACACGCAAAAAAAGGCTTAACCTTACTGAAAAAATAAGGTTATTCTTGCGCAAAATGCATTACATCGATAATCGGCCGCGACGAAGACCTAAAAAAAATTGAAATTGAAAGTAAAACTCTACAGAAAAAGCTAAAATTAGCTATAAAGTTGATTTATTTTTAACAATACTCGTCTTTACAATCTTAGTTTTTACATCTGCACTGGCAGGTAAATTTTGCATTCGAGCAATTAACATTTGCGCAGCACTTACTCCAATCTCTTTTGCGTGCTGACGAATAGTTGTTAATTTGGGGATGGTGTGGTTAGAATCCGATTTACTTGCAAAAGCAATTACCGAAAATTCTTTTGGTACTTTTAAACCTAGATTTATTGCTGTATTTAGTGCAATAACTCCAGACGAACTATCGGCTGCTATAACAGCATCAACCGTTCTATTCTTTTTTAGGAAAGATTTTATTTTTTTCTGATGATCGTCTTTTTTCCTTTTTATCTTTAAAACTAATGGCTCTTGTACGCCATGTTCTAAAATAGCCTTATTGTAGCCACGCTCACGTAACTTACCCACACTAAGGTCGTTAATATTACTAATAAAGACAATGTTTTTTCTTTTTTCTTTTAATAAACTCTTAGTTGCATTGTACATCGCATCAAAGTCATCAACTATAACCTTGTCGCACATGACATCGTGAGCAACGCGATCGAACATAACAATTGGTAAGCCCTGACTAATGGTTTTTTTAAAGTGTTCAATTTCATTATTAATTTGTGTTTCTTCAGCAACCGATAAAATAAAACCATCTACACTCCCATTGGCAAGTAATTGTAAACTTTGTTTTTCTTTCTCTAGCGATTCATTTGATATACACGTAATGATATTGTAACCATGTTTTGCGGCTTCAGTTTCGATACCAAAAAGGACTTTGGCCAAAATTCTGTTTAAAATGTTTGGGATAATAACACCTATAGTTTTGGTTTTATTATTTTTTAAACTTAATGCTACTTTGTTCGGTTTGTAATTGTACAGTTCTGCAAGTTCTTTTACACGTCTCACAGTATCCTCTCCAATTTCTTCGCTATTATTTAAAGCTTTTGAAACTGTAGAAATTGAAACGCCTAATTCTTTCGCTAATTGTTTTAATGTAACCATACAAGTTTTGAGATATAAAGAAGTGCAATTTACAAAAATACTATTTTCAAATTACCTTACTAAAAATAAGTTATAATTATTTTATACCAGCAGTTCTTATTGTTTAAATTATATTTTTTCAATTTACCGATATTCTGAGTAATTATTAAAAATAGAGATCCTTTTGTAATTTTTTCTTAAACAGCATTTACTTTTATTAAATAAGTATAATTTTGTTGCAAACAATATAGCCAACTCAAACTAATCCAATTAAAATGAAAACAAAAATTTCAATTGTATTTTCTTTTCTATTTTTCTCAACCCAACTCATTTTCAGTCAAATAAACGGAAAAATCATTGACAAAGATATTAACGCACCTTTAGAGTATGCTACAGCGGCACTTTACAAAATAAACACAGAACTTGTGACAGGTGTTGTAACTAACACAGAAGGTGAGTTTTCATTAGAAAACATAAAACCCGGAAACTATTATTTAGAAGCTTCTTTTATGGGATACACATCTTATAAATCGGCAACTATTTCGGTTAACAAAAAGGGACAAGCTATTAACTTAGGTGTTATAAAATTAACTTTAGGCAGTCAGCTAAACGAAGTATTGCTTAAAGCAGAACGCTCTGCCGTAGTACACAAAATTGACCGCCAAGTATTCGACACAAAAAAATATCAAAATGCCGAAGGTGGAAATGCTGTAGATGTTATAAAAAACTTACCATCGGTAACTGTAGATGGCCAAGGAGAAATTAGTGTTCGTGGCAGCAAAGGTTTTACAGTTTTAGTAAACGGAAAACCAACACAAGGCGACGCCGCTTCTATTTTAGCTCAATTACCTGCAAATGCTTTAGAAACCGTGGAACTAATTACAGCGCCATCTGCAAAGTACGATCCAGAAGGTAAAGGTGGGATTTTAAATATTAAAACAAAAAAAGGAGCTACTAACGGTACCTTTGCTCAAATAAATGCTCGAGGTGGCTTTCCGTCAATCGAACCTTACGATACTAAAGTTCCTGCAAAACGTTACGGCCTTGATGCTACTGTAAATAAACGTAGCGACAAATGGAACCTCTCTCTTGGTGCCAGTTACCAACGTAATGATAAAACAGGCCGAAGAGAAGGCGATATGTTTATTGTAAACCAAGCTGAAGATAAAACAACCGTTTTACCTTCGGATGGTGAACGTAGTTTTGACGACATTAGCTATAACGGACGTTTTAACGTCGATTTCACACCAAACCCGAACGATGAGTTCTCACTAGGTTTTTTCGCCGGAAAACATACTAAAGAAAGGTTAGCAGATATTGTTTATTACGATAATCATGCGGTATCTCCAATTGGAACAGAAAATAGATTGTACTCCTTTGAATATTACAACCACAATTTAAGAATTAGAAAAGGAGATTTTGCCTTAGGAAGTTTTGATTACGCGCATAAGTTTAACGATAAATCTAAACTTTCGACTTCTTTTTTATATGAATACACTTTTTTAGGAGGTCCAACAGTTAATGATAATTTAGGCCACCCGGATAACTCGATTATCTATCAACAAGAATACAACACCAATGATAATCCGCTTTACGGAACCCGTTTTAACTTAGATTATACTTGGAAACCGTTTTCTTTCGGAACTATAGAAACGGGCTATCAATACAGAGACATCGATCACAAAGGAGAATTTGTTTATGAGCGTGATGGTAATTTAGTACCAGAATTCTCTAGTGATATTCAATTAAAACGTGCCATCCATTCGGGTTATGCGCAATTAACAGGTAAAAAAGATAAATGGGATTATGCTGCTGGTGTTCGCTTAGAGTCTATGGATAGAACCTATACTGAAGCTTTAAAAAGCGAAACCACAACCAATTTATACGAGTATGATTTTGTGAAATTATTCCCTTCAGCTTCTGTACAATTTGCTGCAAACGATAAAACAAATATTAAAGCCGCCTACAGTAAACGTGTTGAACGCACCACCACTTTAAAAATGAATAGTTTTGCCGAGCGCGAACATTCTGAAGTTTTTGAGCAAGGTGATAATACACTATTACCAGAATTTATAGATTTAGTTGAATTGGGTATTACTAAAAAATTAAAAGGCGGAAACTCGGTATACGCAACGGCTTATTTTAGACATACCGACAATGTAATAAACCGAGTAAACACACTAGCATACGAAACAAATGGCGCCGTAATCGACAGTGTTATAAACCGTGTATATTCTAACGTTGGAAAAAGTAACGCAATCGGTTTAGAGTTTGGAGCAACCATTAAACCAACTAAAAACTGGAGTAATGTTTTTGGTGCCAATGTGTACAATTATGCTATTGATGGCGTTTTAAATTTTAACCATAGAGATGGTGTTTCTCGTAGTTATGATATCGATACAGAATCTACAATATATTCTTTCAACCTAAATTCTACTTACTCGTTTTGGGAAAACGCATCACTTCAATTTACATTCAATTATCTATCTGCTAGAAACACAGCTATGGGAGAAGATTCTCGTTTTTACTCACCTAATTTAGCCTTTAGAAAAACGTTTCTCGATAATCGTTTAACTGCAACGCTACAGTGGCAAAACATAGATATGGGTCTATTAAATACAAACGAGCAACGTATTACAACCTCTAGACCAAACCAATTTTACACCACAACTAATTATGTTTACGAAGTAGATATGATATCTCTAAACCTATCATACACATTTAATACGGTAAAAAATAAATCTAAATTTATTGATAGTGAGTTTGGTAAAAAAGAGTTTTAATACCCTTTAATAAATTACATATGAGATCCTGTAAGACCATTAAGTTTTGCAGGATTTTTTATTTTAATATTTAACTAACATCGCTCTCAGTTCTAGTTTGTATTTTTGTTTTTTTTAAAAAAATTATATGAATTTATCTGAAGTTAAACTTGTTGTCACTGATATGGATGGCACTCTATTAAACAACAATAGTGAAGTAAGCGATCGTTTTTTTAATCAATTTGAAGAATTAAAGAAACGAAACATTCATTTTGTTGCTGCAAGCGGAAGGCAATATCAAAGTATTACACAAAAACTTGACACCATTAAAAGTGATATTTCGATAATTGCTGAAAATGGCGGATTAATGCAACATAACAACGAAACTAATGTTTTATTGAAATTAACTCCAGAAGATGTTTTAAAATCTATTGAAATTCTTCGAGAAGTTCCGGGGTGCTATATTGTTTTATGCGGAAGAAAAGCGGCTTATATTGAAACGAACGATTCTAAATTTATTTCAAAATTCAATGAGTATTACGCAGCTTATAAAATTGTTGACGACCTAACTAAAGTAACCAACGATGATTTTATGAAAATAGCTGTTTATCATTTTGAATCTTCCGAAGCTAATATTCTGCCTCATATTTCAAACATTGAAAAAGACTATCAAGTCACGGTTTCTGGTTTAAACTGGCTAGATATTTCTCATAAAGACGCGAACAAAGGCTACGCATTAAGCATGCTTCAAAAGGAAATGGGAATTCATAAAAATGAAACTATGGTTTTTGGAGATTATAACAACGATTTACAAATGCTAGAATTAGCTCATTTTAGCTACGCCATGAAAAATGCCCACCCAAACGTAAAAAAAGTAGCCAATTTTGAAACTAAAAGCAATATGGAACAAGGTGTAGAAAGTGTTTTAGAAACCTTAATACAGAGCGTTAAAATAGATTAGATATTACGAAACTCAAACATCTTAACTTATGCTGAGGTTTTCACTATGAGGCATAAAAAAAAGCCTTTGATTTTTCATCTAAGAAAAAGAAAGGCTTTTTAATTTTTAAAGCGGTATTCCGCTTATTTTCTAACAGCTTCAATAATAGCTAATGCATTTTTTACATCTTGCTCTAATTTAGCGTAATCTTTATTCGCTATAATATCTTTAGAAATTAATTGAGATCCCATTCCAACGCAAGTTACACCTGCATCGAACCATCCCGATAAATTTTCTTTAGTTGGCGAAACACCACCAGTTGGCATAATGCTTGTCCAAGGTTGTGGTCCTTTAATTCCTTTTACAAATTTTGGCCCGTATAAATCACCAGGGAAAAGTTTCACGATTTCGCAACCTAACTCTTCAGCTCTTGCAATTTCAGTTAAACTTCCGCATCCAGGAGACCATAAAACTTTTTTACGGTTACATGCAATTGCAATATCTTCTCTTAAAACAGGAGTTACAATAAAGTTTGCTCCTAAAGCCATATAAAGAGATGCTGCAGCACCATCGGTAACAGAGCCTACACCCATAATCATACCTGGTAATTCTGCAATAGCATACTTAGTTAATTCTCCAAAAACTTCGTGAGCGAAATCGCCACGAGCTGTAAATTCCATTAACCTTGCACCACCATCGTAACACGCTTTTAGTACTTTTTTACTTAGTTCAATATCGTTATTGAAAAATAAAGGAATCATTCCTGTATCTTTCATGGCTTGAGCCACTTCTAATCTTGAAAATTGTGCCATTTTTTTATATTTATTCGTTAAGTTAAATAAGCTGTTAAGCTGTTGACTCGCAAATAACAACTCAACAGCTTAACAAATAAACTTATATATTATCTTGCAACACGTCCTGAAGCATCTCCACCCATAAGTTTTTCAACTTCGGCAACAGTTACTAAGTTCGCATCACCTTTAATAGTGTGTTTTAAACAAGATGCAGCAACTGCAAAGTCTAATGCATTTTGATCATCTTCTGGGTATTTTAATAATCCGTAGATTAAACCTCCCATGAACGAATCTCCACCACCTACTCTATCTACGATATCAGTTATTTGGTATTGACGTGTTTGTAACATTTGTTTTCCATCATATAAAACACCTGCCCATGTGTTATGAGATGCAGAGATAGAACCTCTTAATGTTGTAATTACTTTTTTAGCTCTTGGGAATTTCTCCGTCATTTGCTTACAAACTGATAAAAAAGCTTCAGCTTTAACATCATGTCCTGCTGTTTGAACAGCTGCTCCATCTGGTTTAATACCAAAATGCATTTCTGCATCTTCTTCGTTTCCTAAAACGATATCACAGTAAGATGTTAACTCAGTCATTACAGCTTCTCTATGAGCATCATCACAGTAGTTCCATAATTTAGCACGGTAGTTTAAATCTGTAGAAATAGTAATTCCTTTTGCACTAGCAGCTTTTACAGCTTCTAAACATACATCTGCAGAACCTTGAGAAATTGCAGGTGTAATTCCTGTCCAATGGAACCATTCGCATCCTTCAAAAACATCATCCCAGTTAATCATTCCCGATTCAATTTCAGCAATTGCAGAGTGTGCACGATCATAAACCACTTTAGATCCTCTTGATACAGCACCAGTTTCTAAAAAGTAAATACCTAAACGATCTCCACCGTAAACAATTTTGTCTACACCAACACCTCTTTTACGCATTTCCATCATAGCACATTCGCCAATATCATTCTTTGGTAAACGTGTTACAAAATCAACATCTACACCGTAGTTTGCTAAAGAAACTGCTACGTTAGATTCTCCTCCACCATAAACAGCGTCGAAATTATTTGCTTGTGAAAATCTTAAAAATCCTTGAGGAGCTAATCTTAACATGATTTCTCCGAATGTTACTACTTTACCCATTTTTTTAAATACTTATTTGTTTTTATTAAAGCTGCTTAAACGTTTAACCAAAAAAATTAAAAATAAATCAAAACCTTATATTTTAAATACCGTGCTTTGATTCTAAATACTAACTCTGTATATTTGCTTAAACGTTTAAGCAAATATATAAAAAATTTCATTGTGAAAAAGAAAACAACCATAAAAGATATTGCAAACGTTTTAAATATATCTGCTGCCGCAGTTTCAAAAGCACTTCACGACGACTCTAGAATTAGTGATAAAACAAAAAAAGCGGTAAAACAAGTTGCGAAAAACTTAAACTACCAGCCTAACCATTTAGCGAGTGCTTTAAGAAGCGGCAAAAGTAATCTGGTTGGTGTTATTGTACCGCGTACAAATAGCAACTTTTTTTCTTCGGTAATCCAGAATATGGAAGAGGTTTTAAACAAAGCGGGCTACAACATTATTATAACACAATCTAATGAGTCTTACAAAAAAGAATGCGCTAATATTGACACCTTATTGTTTACACAAGTAGACGGCATTATAGCCTCGATGGCCAATGAAACTGTAGACTTAAGTTATTATGAGAAAGTTAAATCTAAAGGTATTCCTTTAATTCTATTTGATCGTGGTGAAAACGATTTAAATGTAGATTATATAGGAATTAACGATTACAATAGCAGCCACATGATTGTAGAACATTTAGTAAAACAAGGCTGTAAACGCATTGCCCATATTGGAGGTTTTAAGAGAACCCGGATTTTTAACAATAGAATTCGCGGTTATGTTGATGCTTTAGAAAAATACAATTTACCACAAGATCCAGAACTATTAATTGAGAGTAGCTTAACTACTGAAGATGGTAGAGAAAAGATGATCGAACTATTGGCCTTAAAAAATAGACCAGATGCTGTGTATGTGGCTGGAGATTATGCTGCCTTAGGTGCTTTTCAAGTTTTAAATGAACAAAACATTAGAATGCCTGAAGATATTGCCTTAGTTGGTTTTGGAAATGAAGCTTTTACAGCTATGGTTTCTCCAACAATTACTAGTATTGAACAACACAGCTCCGAAATAGGTCAGCAAGCCGCTAAAACGTTTTTAAAGCACGTTAAAAAAGAATCATTTACTCAAACACTAAACAAGATTATTTTAAACGCGGAACTGATTATTAGAGACTCTTCTAAAAAACAATAAAGCGCCTTTGTAGTTAAACAAAGACGCTTTATAATTTTGACTAAATCTGTAATTACTTAGATACCTAAAGCTTGTCCTCCACCAATTTGGATAGTTTCAGCTGTAATGAAAGAAGCATCTTTACTAGCTAAGAAAGAAACAACACCAGCAACTTCTTCTGGCTCACCTAATCTACCTAATAAAACACTGTTTGCCCAAGAAGCAAAAACTTCTGGTTTAGTAGCTTTAATTTGTGCATGGAAAGGCGTATCGATAGTACCAGGAGATACTGCATTTACTCTAATTCCATATTCAGCTAAATCTTTAGCTAAAGCTCTAGTGATAGATTGTACTCCACCTTTAGATACTGAATAGATTCCAGCTCCAGGTCCTGCACCATTCCATGCTGCATTAGAAGTATAGTTAATTATGCTAGGGTTTTCACTTTTCTTAAGGAAAGGAATTGCTGCTCTTGATGCAAAGAATACTGAATCTAGGTTTAAAGCCATAACAAATCTGTATTGTTCAGTTGTCATTTCTTCAAATCTAGCTCTAACACCAATACCACCCGTGTTGTTTACAAGAACATCAATTTTCCCGTATTTTTCACCAATTTTAGTAATGTTTTCAGTTACTGCTTCGTCTTTTGTCATATCAAATCCGAAATATTCAGCAGTAATTCCTTCAGCAGTAAGTTCTTCTATACGTTTTGCACCTACTTCATCTTCAATACCGTTTAATACTACAGTATATCCGTCTTTCCCTAACCTTTTTGCTACTTCGAAACCAATACCACCTGTAGCTCCTGTTATTACTGCTACTTTTACTTTTGAATTACTCATATCGTTTAATTTTAATATTTAATATACTTGTTTGATGTTAATTTATTTTTTCTACTTGTTCTATCTTTCTTATTAAGATAAATATGGACAATACTGCCATTGGAGCTAAAACCGCAATTACAACGAAGGCTGGTGTATATGAAACCTCGGCTATCAATGGAATTAAAGTATTCATGATAATTACTGAAAATGCGGCTACCGTACCTGCTAAACCAGCTAATGTACCAACCGATGGTCCTCTTAATAAATCACTAGATATTGTTTGGATATTCCCGATTGCAAATTGGAATCCGAAAAGCACAACACTAACGATATAAATAAAAGTCATTGGGTTTTTCTCGGTTACTAAGAAAATAATACCTAATAAGCCTAAGAAAATTAATGAACATCCAATTGTAATTGTAATTTTTCTAGCGGCATCAACGGTTTTAGTTTCCATTAATTTACCAGAGTACCAACCACCAATTAGACTACCTGCCATTCCACCTAAGTAAGAAATCCATATTGTTGATCCAATTTCAGCAATACTAAATCCAAATTTAGAGTGTAAGTATAAAGGCATCCAGCCGACAAACAACCACCAAATTGGTTCTATAAAAAATCGAGATGCTAGTACACCCCAAGATTCTTTGTAACTTAATATTTGAAGAACACTTAATCCTTTTTCTTTCTCTTTTTTCACTTCTACAGAAGCAATAGCTTCTGTTCTACTATTCATAATCAAGTTTCTCTCTTCATCTGTAATCCAAGGATGCGTTTCTGGAGTTGTTTTATTAATAAACAACCATGGAATTACCCATAATAAACCAATTGCACCAATGATGATAAATGTTGTTCTCCAACCAAAATGACCATATAAATAAGCAATTAACACTGGAGCAATAACACTCCCTAAAGAGGCTCCTGCATTAAAAATACCCTGCGCAATAGCGCGCTGTTTCACAGGAAACCACTCCCCATTACTCTTTACGGCTCCTGGCCAGTTACCTGCTTCACCTAAGCCTAAAAGAGCTCTAAACAATGTTAAAGACACCAAACCTCTTGCAAATGCATGAAATATAGAAGCTACAGACCATACTACTATAGATACTGTAAACCCCATTCGTGTACCAATGATATCATATAACTTACCCGATAAAAACTTACCTAAAGCATAAGTTATCATGAACACATTAAGCATAATAGCATAATCTGATTCGTCCATGCCCAAATCCTTTCCCATTTCTGGCCACATTACACCAAAAGCGGTTCTATCAATATAATTAATAACTGTAGCAAGACAGATTAATGATATTATCCACCAACGTAAACCTTTTACTTTCATAAGTTTATTATAATTAAGTTTAATTTAAATATTCGCTTATCCACGAACACGTTATTTTTCAAATGAGATTCAATTTATTCAACCTTATAACAATATTGATATAGAATTTTAAAATGATCTTTCATTTTTTGCTTGGCTAATACAGGATCTTGCTTTTTTATGGCATCGTAAATATCATTATGCTCTTGAATTCCAACAACTGCCTGATCGATATTACAAACATGATATTTACCGAAATCGATAATTATTTGCGGCGTAATAGTTAACATAAACATGTTTATGGTACTATTTCCGCTTGCCTTTGCGATTGCTAAATGAAAAAGTAAATCTTCTTGCACAGCATCTTCACCAGACAAGGCTTTTTCTTTATAAGCATCTAAAGCCTCCTTTATATTTTCTAAATCTTCTTCTGTTCTTCTTAAAGACGCTAGCCTTACTGTTTTTAACTCCAACAAAATTCTTGTTTCTACTAACGATTTAAAATCTGAAGATTCTAATCTTAAAATATCATCAATCATTCCATTCATTGCAATTACACCAATGTTTGCCACAAAAGTTCCGCTTTGAGGAATAGATTTTAATAAGCCATAGAATTCTAATTTCTGAATAGCATCACGAACATTAGAGCGTGTTACTTCAAACTTTTCAGATAAGGTTCGCTCTGCAGGTAATTTATCTCCAGGCTCCAAATTTTTATAATTGATAAGATCTCGAATTTTACCAATTATATCGTTTTGCACTCTCTGACTCTCGCTTATTGTAACTACTTCTAACTTCATATGTTTTTCAATTTAATGACTACCAACTGGTTAACACTTGTTTATAATTAACCAAATAAAGGTGCTAAACTTAAACAAAACAGTTAAGTTATTAATCCTGTTTTATCTAGTATCTTTTTTCTAATCTCATCAAAATAGATTCCTTCTTCTTATTTTTTAATGAGTTACTTCTAACTCGTAATATTTAATTTTAGAATAAGAGCCTTCATCTCTTGATTGAAAATAATTTCCGGCCTTAAAATAGTTTTCGAAAACACCCCATTTTCTCATATGAATACCTTCGTAAACCTTATACTCATTATTGTTTAGCACAATAACCATTTTACCTTCGGATACTTTAACCTCTAAAGTGAACTTTCTAAAACCGACTTCTTGTTCAAAATTGAATCCATCATCATCATCCCAAGCGTCTTCATGCAATAAAGCTTCACCAGTTGCACTTAAATCTTTAAGTACTTTAGTTTTTACTCTAATTTTACCTTTATCCCAATATATTTTCAAAATTGGAGGTGCATTATTATCTTTTTGGCCAATTAAATCTCTTTGTTCATTTGTTAAACGTCCATGGATTTGCATGATAATAGTTCTATGATATTTCCCTTCTGAATCTTTGGTGGTTTCTCCCATGGCAAGTTTCCCTTTCATGTTAGCTCCGTCTGCAAAGGTCCAGTTTGTGTTATTATCACCAGGAACCATTTGCTCTCTTAATTCAGACCTTGTGTACTTTGTATTTGCCGTTGTGGCATTACTAGGAAAAGAATAAAACACTAATGCTCCACTGGTAGAATCGTTGTACATATAAGGTATTAATCTCTCATCTGTAGCGTAATTCAAAATTTCAGGTGGCTCAATATTCATTGCTCTTCCTTTTTTATTTAGCTCTGGGGTAGTAACACTCCAATGACTTAAATCAATATTTGGAAGCTTTATCTTTTTCTTTTTTTTCTTCTTCTTCTTTTTATTTTCAACTTTAATATCCGAATCTGAAACGTTGCTTTTCTGTGCATGACAAGCAACGTTTCCAGATAGAATTATTGATAATAATAGTACTAATAGTTCTTTTCGGATGTTTTTCATTTTATACTGAATTATTCTGCTGGATAAACTTTAACGTTATCAATATATAATTCGTCATTTGTAATACCGTACATTAATATTGCAATTTCACCAGATGCGTTTGAAGAAAACACTTGTTTCACAACTTCAAAGTTACCTTTACCATTAGCTTTACTTCCTTCAAGAGTTACTAATGGCGTACTAGAAGCCGCATCTGCCGCGTCATCATACCAACCGTCTACAATTGAAATAACAGCTCTATCTCCACCTTCAATGTCATCTTTATCAGTTTTGATAGCATATTCATATTCTAAAATATAATTAGTATTAGGCGTTACCACTATTGCTTGGTAACCATATCGTGTGCTACTGCTTAATGAAGGTCCTGCAGATGTAGAACCGGTATATTTCGCTCCAGGTGTTTTACTTGATCCTGAATCAGACCCATCATAATTAAGAGGTGACCCATCAGAACTTGCGTTGAACGCATTTGTTGAACAATCTGTACAACCTGAAGGTTTCCATCCACTTGTTCCACTTTCAAAATCACCATTAACAATCTCTGGATTAATAGCCGGAGGCGTTTCTGGTTCAACAACCTCAACATCTAATGAAAACGTACTTGATTTACCAAGCTTATCTGTAGCTGTTAACGTTACAGTATAGGTTCCTTCATCTGGAAAAGTATTAAGACCATCTACATCTGTAGATGAGTTTCCATCTCCATAATCCCACACATATGTTGTAGCACTTGATGATGTATTCGAAAAATCATATGTCAAAAAATCTGACGATACTGTAGCTGAGAAACTTGCCGATGGTGGTGTCTCATCCTCCTTAGAATTAGCTTCTGGTAAATCAAATTCCAAAGCACTAATAGAAGGGTCGCACGATGTAAATGAAACACATACCATAAGTATTAATGCACTTATAGACCTTCCAAATACCTGTTTTTTTAAATTAATAATTGTTTTCATATCTTTTAATTTTAAATAATTAATTTATCCTAATTGTAACCTGGGTTTTGATTCATAACACCTTGACTTAAGTTTATTTCATTCTGAGGAATCGGCAATAACAAATCCGTAGAAGTAAAGGTAAAGCCATTAGCAGTAGCAAACGCAGAAAGTATAGATTGCGCTTCATTGAAACGAATTAAGTCGAATAATCTTTGATTCTCAAAAGCTAACTCCACACGTCTTTCAGCCAATAATTCTAGCTTAGTTAATGTTGAAGGTCTATCTGTAAATCCAGCTCTTTCTCTTACTTCCATATAAGAATCTATAGCGTTACCATTTGTTGTTTCTGTACCTCCGGCTAAAATAGCCTCTGTATGCATTAACAAAACATCAGCATAACGCAAAACAATCCAATCATTACCTGCAAGTTGTGGTAAACCTGTAAAAGTTTGCCCATCACTACCTCCCGATTCTCCGTCAGGAAAGTATTTTGCTACTTGATATCTAATTGTTCCTCCAAAAAGTGTAAGAGGATCTTCTCTATAAGAGTTTTGTGTTCTTGTACCTCCTCGAGCATCTATTGCCGCTACAACATCTGTAGTAGCATAATTAACACCACTTGTATGTCCTTGAGCATTCATCCATTCTGCAGAAAATATTTGACTATTATCTTGTATACCACTATTGTACCCTATTGCAAAAATAACCTCGTCATTCAATTCAGAATAAAATACATCTGCAAAATCTTCTAACTTGTAATTACCACTATTAATAATTTCTTCACAAAGCAATTGTGCTTTTGTGTACGATTCTGATGTTCCTATAGTTAAGTGTACTTTCGCCAGTAACGCTTTTGCAGCATCTTTTGATGCTCTTGTTTTATAACCATGATCTGCAATACTAGCTGCTGCTGCTTCTAAATCAGAAACTATTAAATCATATATTAAATCAGTATCTACTCGAGTAAATTGTGTTTCAACTTCTGAAGGCGTAACAACACGATCAATTAAAGGTAAATCTCCAAATAATCGTACCAAATTAAAATAAGAATATGCTCTTAAAAACTTAGCCTCTCCTTCTATAGCTGCAGCTGCTTCAGCATCTTCAACAACATCTAAATTACTTAAGATAACATTAGCTCTATAAATAACCTCAAATGAACTTGTATAGTAATTTAATACAAAGTTATTTGTTGGAAGTACAGCAAAACTTTCCATTTGACCTGCATCTGATGCATCTTCTGAATCTGGACTTTTAGTACTTGTGTTATCCGAACGCATTTCTGTAACGTAAAACTCCCACTGCACACCATGGCTATCATCTTTACTGCTACTATTAACACCTTTTATTCCTGCGTAAACACCAATTAAACCATTCTCCAACTCATCTACATTTTTATAATAACTATCGGTAGTTATAGCAGAGTTTAATTCGGCATCTAAAAAATCACTACAAGAAACAGTGATACTCACCATCAATATTAAAGCGATATATTTAAAATATTTCATAATATTATTTATTAAACGTTAAAAATTTTATTAAAAATCTAAATTCAAACCAAGAGATATAGTCCTGTAAATTGGTGACCCACCTCTTTGGTAACCATATTGTGTAGGACTTGTTTTATCTACAGCCTCTGGATTCCATCCTGTGTAATTATCAGCGGTTTTATAAATTAGATTTTGACCAGTTGCATAAACCCTTAATCCTGAAATTTTAAGTCTTTCTAAAGCCGCGCTTGGGAAGTTATATCCAATATTCACGTTTCTTAAAGCGATGTAAGATGCATCTTGAACAATACTATTTGTAAAATATTTATCTACCAAGAACTCTTGATCTGGAGTATCAGCTAATATTGTTCTGTTGTTATTATTACTAAATAAGTAATGATCAGCAATGTTTCTTACTTCCGCTCCATGAGATCCTTGGAACATAAAAGAGAAGTCAAAATCTCCAATATTAAATTCATTCGTAAAACTCCAGATTAACTCTGGGTAAGGGTTTCCTAATTCTGTTTTGTCTTCTTCATCTAAAACACCGTCACCATTTAAATCTTTAACATATACTAAACCAGATTCAGCACCTACGTGTCTATATGGCCTATCTCTATATTCAACAGGAATTTCTTTATCTACAACATATCCGTAATATTGAGATATCGGTTGGCCTTCTAAGTTAATCCATTCAGCAGGTCTGCTTGGATCTAAACTTGTAATTTGACCATCTGAATCTGCAAAATCTACTAATTCATTTTTATTTGTAGTTGCTATAAGTGTAGAACTCCAACGGAACTTCTCTGAAGTAATATTTTTTGTTCTTAACTCTAGTTCCCATCCTTCATTCTTAACTTCTCCTAAGTTAACTAAAGCGCCTTCAAAACCTGTTGTTACAGAAATTGGGTTGTTAAGTAGTAATTGATCACTTGTTCTTTGGTACCAATCTACAGAACCCGTTATTCTATTATTTAAAAATCCAAAATCAATACCTGGATTAACCTCAACTAAACGTTCCCATTTTAATTCTGGATTTGCAATATTTACAGGAGAAAAACCTGCAGTAATAGTACCGTCCACAGAATAACTATTTCCTGATGCTCCTAATAGAGCTAAATGTGGATAATAATCAACTAGAATATTATCTGTATTTAATGTTGTAGAACTTCCGTTTGAATCTTGATCTACAGCTCCTGTATTTAACCTATCGTTTCCAGTAACACCATAACTTAATCTAAACTTAAGGTTACTTACCACATTACTCTCTAATAAGAAATCTTCTTTAGCAATATTCCAACCTACAGATGCAGCAGGGAAATTACCGTATTGAAAATCAGAACCAAAAATAGAACTACCATCACGTCTCATACTAACTGATGCTAAATATTTATTATCATAAGCATAAGTTAACCTTGACACATAAGAAATACCACGCTTTTGCCATTCAAAACCGTCAAATTCTGATATAGCTGTTGCATTAGTAATTTGTTGTACCTCATCATTAGTAAAACCTGTACCTTTAAATCCTGAATAGAAAAAGTTTCTACTCTCAATAGATACACCAGCAACAAGACCTAAATCATGCTTACCAAATGATTTATCATAATTGAAAAAGTTATCAAAAATAATGTAGTTTTCTTTTTGAGAAATCTCCTCCATATAAGCATCAGTAATATTTTCTCTAGCCTGAGTTCCCATATAATCTATACGTTTAGTATCATTATACGAAGCAGATAGTGAAGACTTGAAGTTCAAATCATCTGTTACCTTATATTGCCCATATAAGTTACCATACATTTGAAACTTTTTATCCGTTCTATTACGCTCAATAATTCTTGCATAAGGGTTCGCATTATTACTATTACCGATATTAGTAAGAATATCATTTATTTCACCATCTCCATCTAAATCAAATATGGTAAAATGATCTTGTCTGGCATAATCACCTACCTTTAAATCTGGATAAGCCCCATTTGGATCTACATATTGCAGTGATTGTTCTGTATGATAAATAGGTAACCAAGGTTGATGCCTTGCTACGTTATGAATGTTTTCTGAAAACCTTCTTCTGTTTGTAAAAGATGGACTTATAGTAGCTCCAACACTAAACTTATCATTTAATTTACTATCAACTTTTATTCTAGTACCAATTTTCTTGTAATTATCAACTAACATTACACCTTCATCTTCAGAGTAATTCATACTCACAGTAAATTTGGTGTTATCATTTCCTCCTCTTAACGATAAAGAGTGGTTTTTAATAACTCCAGATTCAAAGAACACATCTTGCCAAGAACGATCTGTTCCTATTTGCAATTGCGCTTGAGTATATTGAGATAACACACCATTTTCTTGCAACTGCATATCTGCCCATCCTTGTGTTGTAAAGCCGTAAGCATCACTTTTTCTAGCCGTTTTCATACCTGTAAACGTGCTATAATTAACTCTTGTTTTCCCTGCAACACCAGATTTCATGGTAATCATAATAATACCATTAGACCCCTTAGAACCATAAATAGAAGAAGAAGCCGCATCTTTTAATATTTCAAAAGACTCTACATCATTCATATTTAGCGACCCTAAAAAACTTGAGCTCACTATAATCCCATCAACAACTATTAACGGAGTAGAGTCACCAGCCATAGAACCAACACCTCTAATTGTGATAGTTGGCGCAGCACCGGCTTCACCATCCGTAGCTTGAATATTTACACCTGAAACCTGCCCGATTAAAGCATCATCAACCCTTGACACAGCAATTTGATCAAGACTTTCATTTACTACCTTAGATACAGCACCAGTTACGTGTGATTTTTTTTGAGTTCCATACCCAATAACTACAACCTCATCTAATTTCGCTAAATCTTCTTCTAGAGCTATATTTAGTATTGTTTGGTTTGTTATAATAATTGTTTGAGAAACAAATCCTACGTATGATACTTGAAGAACATCATTTTCTTTTACTTCTATTTGAAAAGCACCATCAAAATCGGTTGAAGCACCTTTTGATGTATTTTTAACAATAACATTTACTCCAGGAATTGGAATATTATCTGCTGCTGAGACGATGACACCTTTTAGCTGTCTGCTGCCTTGGGCAAATAAAGTAATATTGAATACCAACATTACTACTAAAATTAGTTTAGACTTTAAATTCATAATCAATTTAGTTTAATTTTTATTTGGTTTGGAATTTTTGCTCCAAAATTAATTGAACCCTATAATGCTCAAAAAACTCGATTATTTTAAGAGACATTTAACTCTTAAAGCAATCCTAAAAACAATATGAACTAACTATAATCTTAGTAATTTTGTAGAACACATGTTTTTATTACTGTAATGGCATGTTTTAATTTACTTCCCTCCTAAAAAAAGTAAATCAATTAAAAAAGGATGGGCGTGGACCCTTCCTTTTTTTTTGTTTGCTATATTATTAGAAAGCTATCATTTTAATATTTAGTATGAGATTTAACTTATTTTACTAAGCTCAAACAACTGGTTGACCAGATTGGTTTACCAAATATATACAAAATTTTGTTAATTCTAGCCTTTTGATATATTTTAACTAAAAAAAAGTTAAAATTATATCGAAGTAATTCTATAAAACCTAAAAAGATAAATTTAAAAGACTTTTGTTTTCAAACTTTTTAAACTTACCCTAATGGTTTTAAATTACCTAATTATGCTTTATCTCCAAAATAAGACACCTCGCCACCACTTAAGAAATCTTCTCTCACAGGACTAAATGTATCAATTAGCTCACCTGCTTCCAAACAAACAGCACTATGCATTAAATTAGGCTCAATATATACACCATCTCCAGCTTCTACAATTTGCTTTACTCCATCAATTTCAAATTCAAATTTACCCGAAGCACAAAAAGTAGCTTGCGTATGAAAATGTTGATGTGGAGAACCTAATGCCCCCTTCTCAAATTTCACTCTTACCATCATAATTTGATTATCGTAACCTAAGAATTTTCTTGATACTCCTCCACCAAGTTCTTCCCATTGCATGTCTTTTGTAATGACGTACTTTTCACTAAATCGCTTCATTTTTTTTTGTTTTTTATAATTTATTTAATCGCACTAAAACAAGAACATATCAAAATATAATTCTTGTTGTTTATTATTATTTTAATTCTTTCAAGGTAAAAGCTCCTGTCCATGAAACAACTTCACCTTCAATAGTTACTTTATGGTCCGAACCTGCTTTATTATCCAAGTTAGAGATTACAAATAGCTTTGTTTTATTATTATCTGTTTCAACCTTTACAGCCGTGTATTCCGCAACATCATGAACAACTTCAACATGCTTTACATGGCTATATGCATTTTCGGCAAACTCAGACCTAGCAGTATATGTTCCATGAGATTCTACAACCGATGCAAAAACAGTATTTTTAGTGTTTGTTTTACGAAGAATAAAAGCAGGTTCATTACGTAAATTATAATCTGGATCGTTAGCACCTATTTTTGCTAATATCATTTTATCACCTTTAGCAGTTGCAGATGTTATAGAATAAAATTTACCATTCGATAACCAGGTTAATTTAGCATTATCCCCAAAAGAAACACCTTCAGCCTCTTTATACAAATGTTGGTAACCGTTATCCTTACCAAAAACCGTTGGGGTATTTAACTTATTATATTCAAAATTGGTTTGCATTAATTGTCCTAAATAGTAAAATGGAAAATCGTATTTATTAGATGTATTAGATACTACTTTCATGAAGTCTAAAAGGTACGGCTTAGCATAACTTTCATCATTTATAAACACCACTGTACGTTGCATTTCTGTACCAGGGTATGCATTGCTTTCTTTAGCACTTGCAACTTGTAGGTTTTTATTAGAAACATCAAACACATACTTATTTGAATGATGTATACTTCCAATTTCATATTTACCCATAAAATGAGACGTTTCATTTTGAACCAACGTATTATGAGCTATGGACTGCTTAGCCCATGTTTTATTTTCTTTTAAGTAGTTTCCGCCACCTTTTTGTTCAATATTTACATAACGCGCTAAACCATAATCCTGAAGCACCTCATCACCATCTTCATAAAGCGAGTATGATAATTTATCGTAATGCCCATGGCTTAACCCTTGTGCTGCATATTTAAAAACAAGTTCTAAATCTTCGCTTCTTAATATACCAACAGCACCCTCATCTCCGTTTTGCCCATCACTTAGTTCAATAGATTTTTTATCAAAAGACTTACCTAAACCTTCTTTAATACCTAAAGCAATACTTAAACCCGTATCATCTAAAACAACACGATCTTGCTTTTCAGCAATACTTAACAATTCTGGATTTTTACCTCCAAAATGATAAGCGATATCCACAGCAGTTACCACAGCACTCGTATAATAACTCATTCCTTTTTGCCCATCGTTTAGTGGAAAAAAGTCACCATCTGCATCACTCAAATTAATAAGCGCATCGACTGCTTTAATTAGTACACCATTTTTATATTCAAAAATATTTAACTCAGGTTTTACATTCTGAAGCGCTTCAGCAAATATTAAAAAAGGGTACATAGCATAACGTTGGTAGTATGGTCCTTCGGTATAATATCCATCTGGAGAAAATGGCTCATCTAAATTACCATAGAATCCTAATTTCTGTCCTTCTACTTTTATAAATCCACCATCATTATCTTTCATTCCAACTTTTAAATTGTCGGTTTTTAAACCATTTAAAGCATCTTCTAATAAAGCATCATTATCCATAACCAAGGCTATCATCCCAACAGCAACATTACCCCATGTACTATGGTTGTGCACACGATTAAAAAACTGTGGATTTCCTTCGGAAATAAACTTTGCGAAAGGAATAAACAAATTATTTTCTAAAACATCACGATCTTCTGGGCTCAACCAATCATAAACACAGTCGTAAGCTTGCGCCGAATAGACCAACCAGTTAGCATCGTTTAAGCATTGCCAAAACAACTTCCCTCTTGCATAAGACCGAGTTTGTGGATGCACTGGCAATGTTGGATACAGCTTAGCATAAGCCATTAACATATCTTTTACGTACGTAGCATATTTTTCATCGTCTAAAATTTGATACAAAACCCCTGCCTTTTGCATCATATAGAAGTTCTGCTTATGACGTTGGTGCGTATATCCTCCAGAAAAATCTTTAGGAACTGGAACTAGGATTCCAACCTCAATTTCTGCGTCGACCTCAGCTTTCGTTTCAGCCAAACTCTTATCAAAAATTGGAATATTCCCTAAATTTGCACGTATATCCCTTACTCCTTTTTTGGTTAAAACCAAACTTGGATGTCCACTTTCCGCTTCAGTAGTAGCGACTTCTACACTAGTATCCGAGACTTGCTCTTTACAAGAAAAAACTAACATTAAAACAAGCATGATACTGAGCAAATTGACTCCTAAATTCTTCATATTTTTTTGGAAATAGTTTAATTGGTTTACCAAATTGGTTTACCAAATATAAGTATAATTATCACTTGCACAAAAGATTGCCTAACAAAATCTAGATTTTAACAAACCCCAAAGACCCATTTGCTCAAAAAAAGCACACACATATAAAACTAAGGAACAATAAGTTAAACAAAAAAAACACTCAACAAAAACACATAAACCCCTATCCTAATTAAACCTAAATTATATAATCTCTATTTCAAGCAATAAAATCACAACATACAATCTAAAAACAACTTATTCGATAATAATTTTTTATATATATTTTCTTACCTTAGTTGCATATCATTTTCAATATGCAAAACAACAACTCCAGCTAACTACTAAACTCTTAAAACTAAGAACTATCTAAAACAAGTAACGTTTTATTAAAAACCAACATCTACCTCAATGAGACAATAAACTAACCAACAAAACCAATAAACTAAACACGCAAATCAAGATAACGACAAAGGCTTTTATTTAATCAAAAAACCAAAAAAGACTACGTAATTATTTCAATTTCATAAAAAATTAACACATATTTTATCATGTACACAAAACCTTCAAATCCCACGAGTAATCTAGCTTTCTTAACAATTTCGTAACATTCGACATGTAAAACAAAACCAACCACTCTTGTTTTTATGAAATATTTAACTATATTTGGTAAACCAAAGTGGTAAACCAAAGTGGTTTGGCAGTTTAAATTCAGGTTTTTTTGACCAAAAAAAAGATTTCAAACTAATCCTTAAAATCTACGAGAGATAAAAATGAAAAACTAAAAAAGAAACTACAAAAAGAAAACGAAAAAGCAATCCGAGATATAGCCTGAATCACCACTAGAAACAGTTCATATCTGGAAAATTATTCCAAACTAATCTAATTTATTAAACTAATGAAAAAACACAAAAGATTTAAAAAGGTTTACCTTTTATTATTATCCTTTTGTTTTGCATTTACCTTAAGTGCACAACAAAAAACAATAACAGGTACAGTAACCTCAGCAACGGATAACCAACCTCTACCGGGCGTTAACGTTATTGCAAAAGGCACAAACACTGGTGCTTCTACCGATTTTGATGGTAATTACTCTATAACAGTTGAAGGTAGCAACACCATTCTTAGCTTTAGCTATGTAGGTTTTGTACAAAAAACAGTTACTGTTGGAAACCAATCGAAAATTAACGTAGCTCTAGATGAAGATGTTAGTGCTTTAGAAGAAGTTGTCGTTGTTGGATATGGCGCTCGAAAAAAGAGTGATGTAACAGGCTCTGTCTCTTCAGTGAAAACTGCAGAGTTAACAGCATTTCCAGTTCTAGATGCAACACAAGCGTTACAAGGTCGTGCTGCCGGTGTAAACGTTCAATCTAACAATGGTGGAGAGCCAGGAGCACCTATTAGCATCTCTATTAGGGGTAATACTTCAATTAATGCGAGTAGTAACCCACTAATTGTTGTAGATGGCTTCGTTGGCGCCAATATGCCACAAGCAGGAGATATTGAATCTATGCAAATATTAAAAGATGCTTCTGCAACCGCTATTTACGGTTCACAAGGTTCAAATGGTGTTGTTTTAGTAACAACTAAAAAAGGTAGATCTGGCAGATTAAATATTGAATTAAATTCTACTTACTCCGTACAGTCTACAGCAAATGAACTAAACTTATTAAACGCTAATGATTTTACCGATTACCAAAACCAAGTTAGACAAAATGTTGCTATTACAAACTCTACAACAGCAAGTCCATACATACAAGGTGACTTCGATACAGACTGGCAAGATTTAATTTACAGATCAGGAAGTGTTCAAAACCACCAACTATCTGTTTCTGGAGGCTCAGACAAAGTAAACTATTATGCATCGGGTACTTATTTTAACCAAGACGGTGTATTAGTTAATTCTGGTTACGAAAGAGCTTCTTTCTTATCTAATTTAGATGCCCAAGTAACTGATAAATTAAAACTTGGAGTTAACTTAACAGGAGGTATAAGCACTAAAAATGGTGTTTCTACTCAATCTGATGGTTCTGTTACTGTTGGTGGAGATGATGTTGTTTCATTAGCAATGCGTTTTGCTCCAGATAAAGGTATATACAATGCAGACGGTTCGTTCACTACAAACGATCAAGTAGGTGACGAAGTTGATAACCCATGGGCTGTTGCAACTCAAAGAGATGACGATACTGAAATAGAAGATTTTAGAGCAAATTTTTATGCTAATTACGATATCGTAGAAGGGCTAGCTTTTAAAACAACTTTCGGTATAAGCACAAAAAATACATTTAGAGGTATTTATATGCCAAGAACATTAGAAGTTACTGCAGGTGGTAGCACTCAAGGTAGAGCTATTATGTCTGAAGATAAAACTAAAAATGTATTAACTGAGAACTACTTAACCTATAATAAAGAAATAGGAAAAGGAAATTTAACTTTATTAGCTGGTCTTTCTTACCAAAAAACTACGAGTAAAGGTTTTTCTAATGAAGGTACAGGAACAATTTCAGATTCTTTCTCATACTACGGTTTATGGACCGCTACAAACTTAATCCAACAAGGATCAGGAGATATATATGTTACAGAAAAAGAAATCCAGTCTCAATTTGGAAGGATAAACTTTGATTATGACGATAAATATTTAATTACAGCTACTATAAGACGTGATGGAGCTTCAAATTTTGCTACCAACGAAAAGTATGCTATTTTCCCTTCTGGTGCATTAGGATGGAAAGTATCTAATGAAGATTTCTTAAAAGATAACGAAACTATTTCTAACTTAAAATTAAGAGCTAGTTACGGTGTAACTGGAAACCCTTCTATTGGTGCTTATGAATCTTTAGCTAGTTTAGAAAATATTTACGCATCTAGTAATGGAACAACAGTACAAGCTGTTACACCTTACCAACCAGCAAATCCTGATTTAAAATGGGAGTCTTCTTACCAATTTAATGCTGGTGTAGATTTAGCTTTATTAAACAATAAAATCTCACTTTCTGTAGATTATTACAACATCGACACGAAAGATTTAATTATGAGAGATAATGGATTACCTTGGTATTTAGGTTTCTATAACGACCAGATTTTAAAGAATGTTGGTGAAATTAATAACACTGGTATTGAAGTCTTTTTAAGTACTAAAAACATTACTAATGATAACTTTAGCTGGAGTACAGACTTTGTATTCTCTAAAAACAAAAACACAGTTACTACGTTAATTAACGGAGATGATTGGTTTGGAAATGGGGCACCAAGTTACTTTAGCGTTAACAATACTTACATCCTTAGAGAAGGTGAAGAAGTAGGCTTATTCTACGGGTTAGATTACGCAGGAGTATACCAAGGAGGTACTGCACCAGCAGGAACAGCTACATTACCTGGAGGCGTAGAAGGAGATCCTTTATTTTATGATATAGCTGATGAAGACGGTGTTTCTGACGGTGTTATTGATGACGGTGACAGAACAGTAATTGGTAACCCTAATCCAGATTTTACTTGGGGTATTACAAATGATTTCAGGTATAAAAACTGGGATTTAAACTTATTTTTCCAAGGATCTCAAGGAGGTGAAATTTTTAACATGACGAACGTTCAGTTAAATAATGGTGATGCAAACACAACATATGCTTATTTCAATAACGCATGGACACCTTCAAATACAGATACCGACCAACCACGTGTTGGAAACAACAGTAACAGAGAAATTTCTTCACGATTTGTAGAAGACGGAAGCTATGTTAGATTAAAAAACCTTGCAGTAGGTTACAACTTACCTTCAGATGTTCTTAAAACTATAGGTGTAGAAAAATTAAGACTATCAGTTAGTGCACAAAACTTATTAACAATCACTAATTATTCTGGTCTAGATCCAGAGGTTAATTATGCTGGAGCTCAAGGTGGCCAAAATGGAAATAACACCGCAAGCAACACTGTTAGAGGATTCGACTTTGGAAATTACCCAACAGTACAGTCTTTTAGTTTCAGCCTTAATTTAACATTTTAAGAATTTTAAAAAGCATATAAAATGAAAAAAACTAAATATATATTTTTAATGATGATAGGACTAGGTTTAGGACTATCTGCAGTAGGGTGTTCCGATTTAGAGGAAGAACCTGTAGGATTGTTATCTCCAGATGGATTTTACCAAACAACAGATGATATACAATTAGCCGTAAACGCTTCTTTAACTCATGCAATTAATGAAGAGATTTGGGGTAGAAAATTATCAATTGCGTTATTATTACGTTCTGACATGGTCGATCTTGCATCAACTGAAACCCGAAGAGTAGAAATGAATACTCACACTATTTCTGGTAATAACGAAATGGTTTTTGACCCATGGACAAGAATTTACCTAGGTATTGCAGCAGCTAATGATGCAATTGCTGGCGGTGAAAAAGTTGAGGTTGCCGATGAGTTTAAAAATCCTGTTATCGCACAAGCTTACTTTGCAAGAGCTTTTTATTACTTTCATTTAGTAAGATTATTTGGAGATGTACCTTATATCACAGAACCTGTAACAGACATAAATGCATCTAGTTCTTTAAGTTCTACTCCAGAAGCCCAAGTTTATGAAAACATCATATCAGATTTACAGTACGCTGAACAATGGTTACCAAACACAGTTACTTCTAGAGCGACACCTTCTAAAGCCGCTGCAAAATCTTACCTAGCTTTAGTTTACTTAACTTTAGCAGGAACTAATGACAATGCATATTTTCAATTAGCTTACAACAAAGCGAAAGAGGTTATTACTAATAAAGCGACATATGATGTAGATTTAGACCCTGATTTTCAGACTCTATTTAACGCTAACAAAATTGATGCTTCTAAAGAACCAATATTTGCATTAGATTATAATAATGTTGAAGCTTCTGATAACTCTTATGATCAGACTGCTCCAATGACAGGAGTTAGAGGTGATGACGATGATCAAGGATGGTCTGTTGCTGTTCCAGCTATGGCTGTTTATGACTCTTTTGACGAGGACGACTACAGAAAACGTGTTAGCTTCCAAACAAGAGCAACTATTGGCGGTACAGATGTTGACTATACAAATTTCACTCTAAGTGGTCATAGTAACGCTAAAAACAGACCTTACATTGCGAAATACACACGTTATCCTGGCCCATATGCTCGTGGTAATAAAAGAGCAACAAGCCATAACTATTCGATGATACGCTATGCTGAAGTATTATTAATTGCTGCTGAAGCAGGAGTTGAAATTGGAGCTGCTGATGCTGTTGATCTTCTTAATGAAGTAAGAAGCAGAGCAAGAAACGGTGGTGATTCTACAAACGGTGCATATGTAGAAGAAACAATTGCAGCGAGTACAGTTCCTGCAGATCTTACAAGTATAACAGTTGCTGATGTACTTGAAGAACGTAGAATAGAACTTGCTTTTGAAGGTAAAAGATGGTATGACATTAAGAGAAGACAATTAGGTGATCAAGTTTTTAGCGCGTCTGGATATGAAGGAGCAAAACCTGACTGGAACTCAGCAGAGGATTATGATACACCAATCCCTCAAGATGAATTAGATAGAAACCCAAATTTATAATAGAACTATTTATTTATAGATTTAATATTTGTAACCTTTTGAAGTTTTCTATATTGGTCTAAACCAAATAAGCAGAAAACTAAAGATTATAAATAACTAAAACAGATTCTAATAATATTCAACAACATCTTGAATATTATTTTGAATCTGTTTTTTTTTACTTTAATTTCTAGATTTACCTCACTCAATAACAAAAAAAAAGACAAGGTAATGATAAACAAATATCACAGACACCTACAAACAACCTTCTGTATAAACTAAACTTCTCTAAACTACCACTTGAAGACACCTACCCCAATTCCCTACTAAAATCTCTTCTTAATGAGCATAAACAGTTTTCATCTTCAAACAAACTTGCCACAGTAGCTCGAGTAAACTAAGAATAAAGATTATCCTTAAAGCTTTATATTCCCGTCTAACTAATATATTTTCTACACACAATAGAAAAGCGATAACTAAACAACACAGAAAGCGTTTAAAAGCGCATAGCCTATCGCCTAATGATTACCTGCAAAACTTTATATAACACTCTTAAAAGCGCCATTGGTACTAAAAAAACACCACAAAGATTTGCTGATTGATCGCTATCTATACAAAGCTATTGAACTAAAAATAAATTGTATAGTTAGAAATTACAAAACAAATACACCCAAACAATTATTATCATCATTCTTGTGATGCTTTATAATTTAGCAGGCATTCGAAATAAAACACTGCATTTAATGACTTTTAAAACCTCTAAAAAAATAACATATTTTTACAATGAGCTTAATAAGCAATACATCGCATTTTACATTATTTACTAAATATTTAAACGTAAATATTTACAGCTCATATTTTTTTTAACGACAAAAGAGTATCCGAGTTAAAACATTTTTATCTGATTATTTATTATTTCAATATGAAACTTTTCCGCGCAAGCGCATACAGTCCTAATTAGGAAAAACAATTAGAAGAAATAGAATCTGGAAGTTTTAATACTTATAACACTATAGTAAATCACGAAAACCAATCCCCCTAAACTTAATAAATACTACAGGCTCTAAATAAGAATCTCCTATATATCTTAACATCAATAGTAAACATTGGCTCAAGAAAAAAGGCATTGAAAATTAATTTTCAATGCCTTTTTTACTATTTCGATAATAAAATCAACGACTAATACATCAACTTCATTTTTAAATTTTCTTCGGTTTTAATTTCACCAGAATTACTAATATCATTATCAGATGCATAGTTCTCCTTTGCTCCCCACAGAATAGAAACATAATCAACCTTATTATCTTTAAAAGTGTTTTTAGCAATGTTTACATAAACAATACCTCTATGGTTTAACAACATTTTGTTTTGCTCGTTGGCGCCACAATTAGTAAAGGTACTATTAGTAACTAATAGATTTCCGCCAATAGTCGACTCATCATAACCACCACGATAATAATCTATAACGTTTTGTTTTACATTATCGAACGTACAGTTATTTACGGTTAAATACTCTGTGTTATAATCGCCTTTATCGTTTGTTTCTTCAGATAATTCTAAACCATTTTCACAGTTTGAAATAGATGTGTTTTCAAAAGTGATTTTTTCTGAAAAAGACTGCTTGTAAACCTTTAAAACATAATTGAAATCACTGATATCACAACCAGAAACCGCTAATCCAAAATGATTAGACATATTCTCTTTTAAACTAGCAAAAGCGTAGTTTGAATTATTTCCTTTTAAACTGACATATTTAAGCGTTAATATGCCTTTAGGGTTTAAAGAAAATAAAGGTGAACTACTTTCTCCAGAAAAAACAATTTGTGCTTTCGCTTTTTCTTGAGATTGTATTGTAATGCTTTTATTAATTTCTATCGATTTAGAAATTTGATAAACTCCCGCATTTAAAGCTATAATATCACCATTTTGCGCTTCGTTAATTTTAGCTTGAAGTTCCTCTGCGTTGGCAACAGTAAAGATGTTAGCTTCTTTTACTGCTATCTCGTTAGAATACCAACTTGCTCCATATTTAGATTTATCTAAAATATTAGGATCTGGCATATCAGCATTAACAAAAGCACCTATTTTATTTTGATTTAATCTTGAATTCCCTGCTAAATCTTTCGTTATTGTATTAAATTCAAAACCTACATAAGGTGTTACTTCACCTGGTACACCTACCGGAATTGATATGTTTTCAGAAACTTTTTTCAACTCTAATTTAGCATTCTGTAAACCACCGTTGTAATCTTTAAACTCTACATCGCTATTATTAATAATGTTACTTTTAAAAAGAACACCGTCTGCTTTATCATGCTCCACAACTGGTAATAAATCTCCTTCTGTATTGTAAATAACATTGTTTGCAACAACAGTTCTAATAGGTCGTGCAGAACGAATTTCCGACTTTGGCAACACATCAGATTGTGCAATATTAGTACCAACTCCAAACTGCCAAGGTGATTTACAATTTACGTAAGTATTATATGCAACCACAACATCTGTAACTTGATTGTATCTATTTAATGGTGATTTTGGTATACCATTCATAACAGCCAATGGACTTCTGAAGTTTTCACCAATAATATTATAGAAATAATTATTAATAACCCAATGCCCCGTGTTTACAAGTCTAATTCCTCCGTAGTTTTTATTAACACCATCTCCAATAAAATAATTACCATCAATAACAGCATAGTTACCGTGGCGCGTTACTACAGAACCTTCACTTTTATAGAACACATTATTTCTAATTTCGTTAAAATTTGTTTTACTCGAAATAACTTCAACCTCTCCATTACATTCTTCAAATAAATTATTTGCAATAGTTGTATTACTCGGAGACATAGACGTAAAACTACTACCTAATTGGATAGATTCTCCTCGAGCCCCTCCTTTTCTCGGTCTTGGACCAAAATGGTTATTTACAATTTGATGATAATTTCTAATACTTTGGTTTCCTTTTAAATCAACTCTAAGGGTTGGACCGCCATTAGTTTTACCTGCAATATAACAATGATCGACTTTATTATGTTTTCCGAAAAGTTGAATCCAAAGGTCATCTTTATCACGTTGTTTTTGGTTGTAATCTAAAATCACACAGTTGGTAACTCTAGAATAGTTGGCAACTTTCTCCTCGCTAGTTCTAAACGCGATAACATTACTTGTGGGTGTGTACCCATTTCTAAAAAACAAGCCTTCTACAACTAAGTAATTTCCGGCAATTTCTAAATTAGAAACACCTTCTATAAATACTTGGCCAGGCGTTTCTGCTTTTAATGTAATTGGAGCATTTTCAGTTCCTTCACCTACAAATTTTATTTCTACGTTTTCCCAAACACCGTTTGCCAAAACAATATTATCTCCGGCTTTAACATTTTTAATAGCCTCGTACAATTCCTTATTGGTGCTTACTAAAGTACCTGAATCTTCAACTTTTCCGTTACAAGAAAAACATAAAACAACTACCAATAAAAGGCTAAACAACTTATTCATAAAAAGGTTTTTGATAAATTTAAAATAACAAAAAAGAAGGCCAATTACAACAAAAGACCTTCTTTTTAAAAACAACTAACTACTCAACTATAATTTTTTTAACCAAGCTTCCTTCTAATGCGTTTATTTTTAAAAGATAAACACCACTATTTAAACTTGAAATATCTAATTTATTATTTACTAAATTCTTTTCTGAAATTAATCTTTTACCAACAATACTAAACATTTCTACAGAAGAAACATTTACATTATCGGCATCTATTTTAATATGATCTTGCGCTGGATTTGGATAAATCTTAAATTTTGATGCAAGTACATTTTTATCAACAGAAAGCACGTTTGTATTTGCTGCGCCAGGCGTTCCGTAATAACTCGTAGAACCATAAACACCTACGCTTGGGTCTGAAAACACCCAACTACCATTTACTAACTGTACACTTACATCATCATCCAAAGATGCATTTCCATTATAACAAGACGACCCTGACAACTGAGTAAAAGAGCCATCCCAACTAGGAAGCAATTGTAAGTTTGGAATACCATCTGGTTTTCCGCTTCCCGCTAAATTTGTAGCATTATATCCAAAATCATACTCAAATCTATCTATTTCAACAAAATCCGTTGTATCTACTTCAGGATCACTAATAATCGGCATTAATAACCTTAAACCATCTATCTCATCATCAATTCCACCTTCATCAACACTACTATTACATCCTCCTACTCCGTCATCAAAACTATTAGAATTATTAAACGTAGGAAAATTAGATCCTGTTCCTGAACCAGAAACCAATGGTGTTGGTGATATTACACCATACTGATAAGATGAGACTAAACCACCATTAACAGCAGCATCACTATTTGATGTCAATAACAAGTAGCCATTAGCCGGAACAATTAAAGACCCTATAATAAGATGCGATCTTTTACTTGAAGAACCATCTCTAATAGTCCATCCTTCAATATCAATATCAGCACTCGTAGTATTCATAATCTCAAACCATTCCCCTTGAGCTTCACTTGATGTGGAAGGATCTGGTAAAAACTCAGTAAATATTATATCTCCAGGAGAAGATGTGAATTGAGCGTGCGCAAAAGCTGCAAGCATAAAAGAAAAAAGAAAAAGTAGTTTTGTTTTCATATCTAGCCTGTTTTAGTTTGTGAATAGTACTCTGGAAAACCAAATTGGTTAACCAGATTGGTTTTCCAAATATATACATTATTTCGAGGTATGCAAATTATTTTAACAGAAAGTTTGGTAATTAAACATCTTTTATGGTTAAAATCCCACATATAAAAACTCGAAAATTATATTTTATATATTCAAACAGGAGGTTATTACTAAAAAACAAAGCACTGAAATTGTGTGATTTAAACATAAATCAGATTAAATTTTAACATAAAGCACAAAGCTTCCTCATAATAAAGATGCGAGAAAAGACTTCGAACCCCTAGATTATCGATAAAATGAAAAGAATACTACTTATTTTTAAGACGATTAATAATCGAAATACCAATTAAACAAATCGGTTCTAATTCCGAAATTCAACCAAACCGTATTATTCTTGAAAGTTGTGGCCGTAGTTGCCTCGGGATTAAAATTTCTAACTGTAATATCGGTAAATAACTTCATATTAGACGCAGGGTTAATAACATAACCAGCCTGTAAATTTCCGTTAAAAACATTAGTTTTAATGCCTTGCCCTACTTCTACTCCAGAATCGAATGGACGATCATTATAGTTTTTATAGATATCAGCGCCATAACTAAACCCATTTGTATCATCATTAAAATCTAAACCACGCACACCAAAAATTAACTTTGCATCGGCAAACCAGCGTTTATAATGATAACGACCAATAAATATAGCTTCACTAAAGTTCGCGCCCCACAAATGTGCCATAGACTGATTATTATGTCCGTAATTTGTGCCTATCGTGTTATGTGAATATGTGTAAGGACGAATGCGATTATATTCAAATTGAAGCAGTAAATTTTCAACCTTAAAAGCATTAAAATACTTAACGCCCAATTGATAGCCAAACTTGTTTTTCCAACTTCTCTCCCCCGCTTTTACATCAGCTAAAGAAAATTCGTCTAACACAAACTGACTATATAAGTTAATATTATCATTCCACTTATATTTTGCGGTAGCACCTATTACAGCATTTCCTGCATCTTGACCCGTTTCAAACTCTATAGCTCTATAAAAAATAATAGGGTTTAAATAATTAACATCAAAGCCACGATTATTAGTGTTACTCCAAATTACCGATTCAAATAAACCAAGATTAAATCGCTTCGAAACATTCCAGCTTAAATAATGGTTAGCCATATATTTAGTTAAAAACGCACCGTCTTCAGTAACTTCTGGGCGTACATCTTTTAACCACATCCAGGTATTGGTATATTTTATTTTCCAAAACTTAGTGTTTAATTTAAGGAATGGGTGCGGACTAGCAACATCACTCAATAATAACGAACGATAACCATCACCTATAAAATTTTTACCATGCCCAAATTGAATATTTATAAATTTTGCGGGTGCATAAGACATGTATGCCTCCGCAACAGGATAATCGTAAGAATCTGTTTTAAATCTTTTAGCAATACCACGCCCAGGAATAATAGCCGGATCTGGCCCGAAGGCTTTTAAACTTTCAGCATATCTATTTACATAATCTGCGAAACGCCCCTGACTTTCAAAAACAGAAGCATAAAAATTAAACTTTTCTCCCAAACCACCTTGAACCAAAAAACCTCGGGTATTATTATAAGTAGAACTGAACTCCGCATCAGTGTCTTTACCAACTTCTAAATCGAAAATAGGGTCTATTGTAAACCAATAATCGTCACTTTGTAGTTGCACTAAATGTTCATTCCAAAGTTTTTGTCCGGCCCAAGTTGCAGTTTCACGCTGTAGAGCTTCTCTTTCTGCCTGAAAATCATAATAACTCGCTACATCATCATAAACAAAGGGTTTTGATGCCGTATGGCTATTGCTACCCACAACATTCATTTGCCTATCAAACTTAGCATAATCACTATGCGTAAACAGAATATTTAATTGACTGTTATAAGCTTTATTTTCGAAGGTCTTTAAATCATTATTTACTCTATCAAACTCTTGCTTGGCTTGTTGTTCTAACTTAGAAATTGGATTAATTGCTTCGCTTTCATCGATATCTAAATTCGTATCTATCAAAGGAATTTTAATTTGAAGCGAATATTGTTTAAATGTAGGACGCCCATTATAAGTTGCCGGTTTAATTTTTGGCAAACTTGAAAACACACGCTTAGCCTCATCTTTTAATTCATTATAAACCGCATCAACATACATCACCTGAAACCGACCTATTGTATCCACTTCAAAAAGAACCACAACTTCTCCTTTATATTTTTCTTTTTCAACCCTTACAGGCACCTTAAAACTATTATAGATGTGTGCATGTACTTGGTTATCGAAACATTTTTGTTGTTTACTGAATGAAATACTGTCACACCCTGAAAACACAGGAGGCTTTTCCGAATACGGATTGCCTTGAGTATAACCAACACATTGAGCCAAAATGAAAACTAGGAAAAGAAATTGCTTCATCACTTAATTGAGGATTGATAAATAATATAAAATATATTTAAGCTCGAAAGATACTATATTTTTTATATTCTGCACGGCAACTGTATCAGTTCCTTCAAACAACAAAGCCGTTAACCTATATAGGCTAACGGCTTTTAGATAATTTTATTGAGTATTTTATTACTGCACACTAAACACTATTGGTAAGGTATAAATAACACCTACATTTTTGTCTCGTTGTTTTCCTGGCGTCATTTCCGGAATGTTATTAATAACACGCTCAGCTTCCTTCTCTAAATCAGGATGTGTTCCTCGAGTTTTAATATCGGTAACACGACCAGTTTTATCAATTTTAAACTGAGTTCTAATCACCTGTTTTCCAGACAAACCAAGCTCGCTACCTAAATTAGTATCAAATTTTCTCTGAACCAACTTTGTTATTTTCTCAGACATACATTTACGTTTATCTAAGTTTGTTTTTTTGTTTTCGCATCCCGGATAAACAGGCACTTCTTCAACGCTAACAAAATCTACTGGAGGCTCATCGGCTGGAGGGCCTTCAACAACAATATCACCAATAGCAATAGGCTTAGACGTTGTATTCTGATCGGCCGTTTTAATATTCATAGCCTCCTCAAGCGGCGCATCATTATCGACTTCTTCTACCTTATCAATTAACTTAGTTGATTTTTTAGGTTCTGGCTGAACCTCTTTTACTGGTTCAACATAAATTTTAAAGTTTTCAATTCGAATCTCCTCAGGGTCGGGTTCAAAATTGAAACTACTTTCCTTAGGGATTTCCGACTCAAACTTCATTTCAAAAAGACCATACACCATAAACAAACAGATGATTAAGCCCACCTGAAAGTAAAGCGTGGAGTTTTTTTGTAAATTTGCATCATGCTTTTGCGATTTTTTCACGATTTGCTCATTTTGCCGAATGAGTTCGTGAGTTTTCTTTGGATTACTCATAATTATTAAAATTTAAATGTTAATATTATGATAAAGTTGCAATAAGCATACCAAAAAAGAAATCCCGCTACAGAAATGTAACGGGATTTTATATTTATTGTGCTGTTGTTTAACAGCTGAAAAGAAATTTAATCTTGAACTTGGAATACAATAGGTAAAGAGTAAGGTACTGTTACTGCTTTTCCACGTTGCATACCTGGCTTCATTTTAGGCAACATGTTAATAACACGTGCTGCTTCTTTTTCTAAACCTGGGTGTGGTGCTCTTGAACGAACTCCAACAACATTTCCTGTTTTGTCGATTTTAAAGATAACGTTAATACGTTGTCTTCCTGATAAACCTAATTCACTAGCTAATTCAGTATTAAACTTTTTAGTAACGAATTTTTGAATTTTTTCAGACATACAAGCTTTCTTAGCTGCGTTGTTACCTTTTTCGCAACCTGGAAAAACAGGTACATTTTCAATAACAGCAAAAGGCACTTCGATATCTTCTTCAACCTCTACAACTTCTACTTCTTCAACCTCAACAATTTCTGTTTCTTGATCAACTTCAGTAGACTCTATAATAGTTTCCTCGATTTCCACTTCATCCTCAACAATCTCAATAACATCTGGAGCTGCTGGTGGCGGTGGCGGTGGTGGAGGCGTTTGCATTAGATTAGTAATTGGAATTTCTTCCTCTTCTATTTCGTCCATACTTACCACTCCTATATCGGTAATTACGTCATCATAAGTTTTGAAATTAATAGCATAGTTCGTTAAGAATAACATTAACGCTAAGCCGATTGCAAAATACAGTGAACTGTTACGTCCAACATTTGCTTTAGGATTTTTTTTAGGTTCCATAAATTTAATTAGTTTATCAAGATTGCTAAAATAACTATTTATTTGTCAAAAAAACAAGTCTTTATTGCTTTTTAACTTGTAATTTGTTTATTCGCCACAATATCAAAGCTGTGAGTAATGCTCCCAAGGAGTTTGCTACTACATCATAAATATCCATGGCGCGATAGTCCGTCATAGTATCTTGTAACACCTCAATAACTATACCAAAAACAACAGCAAATACAGTTGCATATAATAAAGCTTTCATTTGTTCCAACTTAAAGTTGAAAATAAACGCAGCATACCATAAAACAGTAAAAGCAGCATAGGCTCCAAAATGGAAAATTTTATCTCCATTAGAAACATCTACTTTTGGCATATCTTTAAGAGACATTAAACAAGCTGCTGTTAAAGCAACAGTATATAATACCGCTAAGACTATTGCCGATTTTTTAAGCACCAATTAATGCTTTATAATCGTCTGCAGACATTAACCCATCGATTTGAGAAACATCAGAACATTTTACTTTAATCATCCATCCAGCTCCGTAAGGATCTGTATTTACATTTTCTGGTTCATCTTCTAAAGCTTCATTAAACTCTATAATTTCACCTGAAACTGGTAAAAATAAATCTGAAACCGTTTTTACAGCTTCTACCGTTCCAAAAACTTCTTCAGCTTCTAAAGTTTCATCAAGAGTTTCTACCTCAACATAAACAATATCGCCTAACTCGCTTTGTGCAAAATCGGTAATACCAATAGTTACAACATCGCCGTCAACCTTTACCCACTCGTGGTCTTTTGTGTACTTTAATTCTGATGGAATATTCATTTTATTTTTATTTATTAAATACGATTAATATGTAAAACTAATTTTTATAAGTTTTCACAAATGTATTTATTCAATATTGATTTTCAAATAGATTAGTTGTTAATTCCCAAAATTATATCTGATGGTAAAACCAGAACGAATAGTTGTTAATGGAAACGCCGTAGAAATAGCATATTCAGAGAAAGAATAGTCGAAATAAAAGATACCTGTTAGGTTTTTACTGAAGGCATAATCGGCCGAATATTTTAATCCCCAAATGGTTTGACCAGAAGTAACTTGATTGTTTTCTAAATCTAAATAACGAATAATAGTTTTATTATCACGAATCGAGATATCTGCCTTCATATTTAAATCGCTAACAATGCGTTTTTGCGGACCAGCAAGATTCGATCTAATTCTTAAATCTTTTATTCTATATCCTAAACCTAAAATGAATTCGTTACCGATAATCTCAGTCATTAAATTATTATCGAAACTTAATGATAGTAAACGGTCCTTTTTAATTTCAGCTAGAATTTTTACAGAATTTTTCATTTCCATATCTATTCGTACTAACGGACTAAACATTTCTGTTAAGTTTATATTACTAAACAAACGCTCGTTTTTATAATTCCCAGATTGATCTTTAGTATCGTCTGGTTGATCATCATAAGGCTGAGAAAAATCAACTTCGTTGTAATCTAAATTAGTTTGAAACTGATTAATAGTATAAGTAGAACGGTAACCATGCGTTAATGAAAAACGCTTAAAACGCTTTTTAAACCACGCCATTTTCATGAAACCAGAATATTTTAAATCCCAGTTAGGAATTGGAACATCTCTAAAAGCACTAGTATTTACTTTATTTGCATCTGTACCTGTATATGCCGCTAAGAACGCTGGCAGCAATACATTTTGACTGTTTTTACCAAAACCTTTTGGATAGCCATCATCATCTAAATCGTTTACATCGGCTCCATTTTGAGTTGCTAAACGGCGCGCAATAATAAGTCGGTTACTTCTAAAATCATTAAACGCATCAGACACGGTTTCATCACTTTTACTAAAAGCTGTTTTAATTAAAAGTGTAGATATATTAAAATTCCCGAATGTATTTGGTGTTAAGCCAACATACTGATTATCGTTATTAACATCTACTCTATAATTTTCAGTGAAGTTTTTATAATAAGTTCTATTACCAACAATATCAATTTTTAAATCTTTTACAGGCTCTAAACTTGCAGAAACATCTAACTGTTTTGTATTAGTAGATGTAAATTGCTGATTAAAATCTTGATACAAAGTAAGCCAACCGTTTCTTGCCGCTAAACTTCTAATATCAGCCTGACTACCAAAAGTGTAACCAAAAGTAGGTTTAAGTGTCCCTAAAAAACCAGGTGTTTGTGTGTAACCTGGTAAGTATGTTCCGTTATTTTCAGAGTAATTAAACTGCACTCTTTTAACTGATGTTAATATATCTATACCCGCATTTAATAGCTTAGTAGTCGATTGGCTTTTAACTTTAGGTTGCTTTTTATCTTTTGCAGACGATTTACTAGTTGGAGGTCCCGTTGTTCTTGTTCGCACACGTCTAATTGGCTTTTTAACCAACCCAATATATTTATACAACTTATTCATATCTAAAGATGTATTAATATTATGTGTGTTGGCATTTTGAATGGTGTTACCCAAATCGTAAGTTTCGCCATCTAGTTCAAGACTACCATATAAATCAGATCCTTTTTGCCATTGAAAGTTACCCGTATATTGGTAAGTAGCATTAACAAAACTAAATGTTGGAATTTTATTAATTGGTAATTGATATGTTAACCCAAGGTTTTGCATTTGCCTGTTTGGATCTCCAAAATCCAAAAAGCCATCCCAAACATCAAGCGTTGGATCTTGTTCCCCATTAATAATATTGTCTTGAAAATAATTACGAACAATGTTATTGTTAGAAGCTGTAAAGTTAAACTGAAGTGACTCGGTTAAATTGTAATTTACAGTATATTGAAAATCGAAAGTATAATTTCGCCTAAACAATTCTTCAATTTCAATATTTGATCCACCAGATAAATCGGCATCTCTAAATTTTTGTCTATTAAACTGACGGTTTAAATCCGTATTAATTGTAAAGCTTGAAGGCAACAGGTTTAAGTTGAAATCTTTTAAAATCTTCCAATATTTTCCAGTAAATAAAGAATCGTTCTTTTTAAAAGGCTGAATCGTTACAGGGTTGAAGTTATGCGCATAATTTGCACCAACACGAACTGTTTTACTAACTGAGTTTTCTATTTCGAAATCGCGATGTTCTACTTTATTATAAGAATAGTTTAAAGTAACATTCTCTACATCGTAAAAACGCGGTTTTGCATCTCCCGTTCTATTTTTTCGAACTCCAATTAAATTGATACTTTGGCGCTTGGTATAATCTTCAGATTGTTTTTTAATTTTATCCTTATCCACTTCAGTTTCGGCAGCATCTAATCGAGAATCTAAAGTTAAATCTTCGTAGAATTGATCGTATTTTGGCGTAATTAATTCTTCACTTTGCCCGTAATTAAATGGTATTTGAATACCCCATTTTTTCGGTAACAACTGTCCCACGTTAACATTGGTAACCACATCGTATTGTTTAACATCTTCTAAACTACGTTGACTTGGTCCTTGCTCTATCGCTCCAAAACCAGAAGTACTTTGACTTCCAGTTGCGCTAATACTAGCAAAATCGGCTAAGTTGGTATCCATACTTACTACAGCAGCCCAACCACCTTCGTTATCCATATCAGATAAGCGCATTTCGTTAAACCAAACAGCTCCACAAACATCACCTTTATCTCTAGAAATATTTTTAACACCAACCATAAGGGTTCTAATGTCTCCAAAATTTGGATTTCCTTTAATACCTACACGATGTTGCCCTAGTGTATAACCACTAAATTCATCGGACACTATTCGAATATCATCTCCTATAACATCATAAAATGTTGGATCTTCGTTAGCCAAAGAACTATCTGAAATTCCCTGAGCTTTAACTTTACCTAAAATTTCAATAGGAATATTAATTTCATTAGCTGTTGGCCACAACCCTTCTCTTGTTGTAGATTGAGAAACTTGTAATGGTATTTCTATTTGATAGTAATTCTCTGTTAAATCATTACCCATTCTAATAAACCCGACTAGCTCTTCATCATCTAAATTACCAGAATCATCATCATCGGCATGCATAAACATTCTTAAACGTTTATACTGACGCATATCGAAACTAACATTTTTATAAACTGCTCTAGAGTCTTCGGCTTCTAAATCACAAGCCTTAAGTACCAACGACTGTTCATTTTGCTCAACTACCGTATTGTTATTATAAAGTTCTTCAGGTTCGATTCCCGGAGGTCTCTCATAACTTCCATCGTTTTCAATAGTACCAATAATTTCAACAGAAAAATCAACACTCGAATCATAAGGTATATCATCGTTCAAAGTCTGTGCGTATCGACGCCAATCACTTCTCACTAAATCTAAAGTTCCAAAACGAAAAATAGTAGGTTGAACAAAATCTTTTAGATATATTCTTGAAAAACGTACCGAACGTAAATCACTAATACCTCCAACAGCAACTCTATCATTCCCTTCAACAGGAATTCTAATTTGGTACCATCTTACGTTAACACTTTCTCCGTTTGGTAAGGCTCTAGGTTGTTCTTTAAAATCTCTTAAATATTCTTTTAAAGGATTGGCATCTGAAATATTATCGAATTCCGTACTTGATTTTGGTAAATATTGTGGCTGAATATCTAATTCATATTCATAATAACTATCAATCGTGTTCATGGTGTTATCACGATTAATATCTTCTACATCAGGCTGTGTATTAGCACCACGATCGGTATCACTAAATGTATCTGGGGTATTACCTTCAACCCCATTATATTTTTTATAACGATCAAAAATATCTCCTTCAGCATTTAAAAAATACTCGTAATTATCATTTGCAGGATCATCTAAACCACTGTAGTTACTATAGATTGCGGTAAGCTCTGGATCGTCGGCAATTACTGGTGTTTCTCCAGAATCAGGATATCCGTCGTAACCAACATCTTGATTAGTGCGCTCATCTCCTGTAGAATCGAATGCATAAATTAAAGATTGGTTTTGAGGTACAACCGTTCCCCAAGCTGTTTTTTGAAGCAAATCGATATTACCATCATCAGGCAATCCGTTTTCGTATAACTTTCTACCATCTTTTATAATATCTTCTGAGATATTTCCTAAGTTAAAAACTAGTTTACCACCGGGATTGGTTTGATTTTCTTGAAAAGGATCTTGTAACCAAAACTCTATATACTCTACGTTTTGTTGTTCAAAATCTGTTGAAGTTAGCTGGCGCGTAATACCCGCCCAACTATCTCTAGCTTCTACACTATCTATACCATCGGCAGCAGCAGGATCATAATTGTAAGGCCCACGCTCTTGTGGATAATATGCTAAGTCTAACGTGTAAATTACAGAATTTTGCCCTTGTACTAAATCACGATCTGGAAACAACTCGTTTATAAAAACACGACTTGTGTAAAGGCTAGACATATCTTCATCTGTAATGTCATCTGGCCTTTGGCTTGTATAAAAAATAGGATCTATAGAATACCAGTTTAACATGGCACGTTGGTAACCATTTTGAATACCATTATCATCCTCATTTCCATTAGTAGGTGTATTTAAGCCAACAGGTCTACTAGATAAAAACCAAGATTGTTGCGAACGTAAATCTATTGAATTTTGCGATCCTTCAAAATCGTCTATGTAAGATGTAGCCTCTCCATTTAAGTTAGTTCCGCTTGGAGAACCCGGCAGTAAATAAGCCACCTCACCTCGTACAGAAAAATTAGATTCGGCATCGGTATCTATATTTGGCAACTTATTAACCAAGCGTGTTAAAAATGGAACTTGGGTTGCGTAATTTCCATTAAACCCTACAATAGTATTATTTATAGGCTCGGTACCATAATTAGCTTTTTGAGTAATTGGCCGTTCATTTAAATTTAAAAACGTTCCGCCTAAAACAAAATTCTCATTAAACTTGTGTTCTACATTTATACCTGTAAAACGTTTAGTTTGCTGACCAAAAACAGCATTGTTTTCTGTTGAAACTTCAATTGGTGTATTCGAAGCTTTTAAAGATTCATCTAAAATTTGAACCTGCCCTAACTGATAATTTACAGTATAATCTATACCTTCAACTAACACTCGTCCGCCAGCCGTAACTCTCACAGATCCTGGTGAAAGATTAAAACCACCAATAGAAATACCATCGCCACCAGATGATTTATAACGTCCTTTTAGTTTGAATTTATTCTTTTCGTTTTCGTCTAAAGCTTTTGTTTTTGTACTTTTATACAGTACATCGTAAACATATTTTTCTTGATTTTCGTTGTATGATGCATCATTTTCATAATCACCACCACCTAAAACATCAAATAAATATTCTCCAAAAGGTTCTGCATTCGGGAAAATAATTTGCCCATTTTGCGAAAGTACTGTTATACCTTCTACAAAGTCGAAAAAACCATCACCACTTGTTTGCGGATCATTGTTATAGTTTAATTTATCTAAATTAAACACACGCAAAAGCGGTTGTTCATTTAATGGTTTCTCTCCTGGTAATGGATTAGGAAAATCTGTTGTTCCAACCGGTGTAATGTAGTTTAAAGGAGAGGCTTCATTATAAAAGATATTCAATTTAAAATCTTCCGAACTTAAATTATAAGCACCCGTGTCGTAGATGTTTTTCATCATTAAATCCCAGATAGGAAGATCGACATTTGTAATACTACTTTTTAATAATTTCACCACTAAATTACTATTTACAACCTGAGTAACATCCCCACTTGTATTTGTAGTAACATCGGTAGCAGAAACACCATCGTTAGCAAATTCACCAACCTGATACACCTCACCACCTATAGTATATTGAAAGGCAACAGCCAATACTTCATCACTATTTAAACGTTGATTTAAGGAGATATAACCTAACTCTGTATTTAAACTATATTCCGAACCTTCGGTTAATTTTCTTGCGTTTTCTAGAGTCGAATAATCAAAACCTTCATTAGTTCCCGATACTTCAATACCAGATTTAATAGTTGCCACATCTCTAATACTTGCATTTAATTGAGATGTTGGTGCCGACTGAGTTATTTTTGTTGGATCAAATGCATTATTACTATTTCTAGGAAGAGCGCCTGGCCCGCCAAAAACATTAACTCCAGAATATACTTTATCACTTTCACCTAAATCCTGAAGTGCAACAATATTTCTAACATTATCTGTTCTATTACTTCTGTTAGTAATCCAAACTTCAATTCTAGTAATTTGTAAACCTCTAGTATCTAAATACGGGTAAGTTTTTAATGCCTTATCGTAATTATCTCTAAAATACTGCGCTAAGAAAAAGTGTCTATTCTCATCGTAATCTCTAATGAACAACTCGAAATCTTCTAGCGTTCCACCACTTTGAGCTACAACGGTATTAGACTCAGAACGCTGCTCGGAAAACACACCCGTAATGGTAGTTTTACCAAATTGCAATTGTGCTTTTACACCAAATAAACTTTGCGCTCCCGTTATTAAAGAACTGTTTAACGGCATACTTACATTACCAACTTCTATTTTTTGAAGGATATCATCCTCGGTTGGTGTGTACTCTAATTTTATAAGATTTTGAAAATCGAAAGTAGATTGTGTATCATAATTTGCATTTATTTGAAGACGTGTTCCCACTTTTCCTAATAAACTTAAACTGATACGTTGATCAAAATCGAACGTAAAATTACTTCTATTTCTTGGTGAAAACGATGGGTTATCTTGTTTTGAGAATAAAACACCCAAATCCATTTCTACAGAACCTTGCGGAATAACCTCAATGGTACTACCTCCAAAAATAGATTCAAAAAAATCGGATTTCACATAAAACTCTGGTAATAAGTTTTTTTGAGCTTCGTCTGCTCCTTCTTTTTTACCAGAAAAGGCATCGACCTTTTCTTTATAATAACTACTTAAATTTTGTTTTGAAACCAAAGCATAATACTCCTTTGGTGTTAAAATTACAGGATAATTAATATTGAACTGCCCTATTTTTTCGGTGTAAATATACCTATCGGTTAAAGCATCATAAGTATATTTAGACTCAATACTATTTGGTCTCGATGTTTTTATTTCACCTTGCTGATACCCTTTTTTTACAGAATCTTGCTCTTTTTCTTGTCCCCAAGATATTACTGAAAAACACAGCATGGCCAATAAAAAAGCCACGTGTTTTATTGATTTATAAAAATAGAGGTTAGTTCTTCTCAAAATGTACTATAATTTTTTTAGAGCTTGTTTTATAATAGACTCTACCGATGCATCGGGTTCGGCCATTACAATTTTTTCCACAACACGTTCGGCTTGTTTTTTAACAAAGCCAAGCACTTCTAAAGCTGATAACGCTTCATCCTTATTGGTATTGCCTTGAGAAACAGAAACTTCATCTATATCATAAATTTTCAATACTTTGTCTTTTAAATCGAGTATAACACGCTGTGCTGTTTTAGCTCCAATACCCTTTATAGATTGAATAAGTGCCACATCGCCAGTTGCAATACCTTCGCGCACCTGCTTTGGTGTTAATGAAGACAACATAGTACGTGCAATACTTGCTCCAATACCACTAACAGATAATAACAATCTAAACATTTCTCGTTCGGCCACCGATGAAAACCCATACAATGTATGCGAATCCTCTTTAACCTGAAGATGCGTAAACAATTTTAATTGTTCCGCATCTGGTATATTTGAAAATGTGTGTAACGATATATTTAACATATAACCAACACCGTTGCAATCTATTACAACATGCGTTGGATTTTTTTCTACTAATTTACCTTGAATGTGTGTTATCATAACCGGTTATTGGTCCCTTCCAAATGTAATAAAATTATTTTAGCTCGGCATGTTCTACTTCCCACTTCTCTTTATGTTGAGCGTCAATTACAGCAATAGCAGCCATATTTACAATCTCGTCAACATTGGCACCAAGCTGAAGAATATGCACTGGTTTACGCATCCCCATCATGATTGGCCCGATAGACTCAGCTTCATTTAGTTCTTTCAATAACTTATAAGTAATATTGGCCGAATCTAAATTCGGAAAAATTAAAGTGTTTACTTTTTTACCTACTAATTTAGAGAACGGAAACTTTTCACGAAGCATTTCATCGTTTAAAGCAAAATCTGTTTGTAACTCACCATCAACAATCATTTCCGGATAATGTCTATGTAAAAAAGATACTGCTTCTCTTACTTTTGAAGCACGATCGTTTATAGACGAACCAAAATTTGAATAAGACACCATAGCCATTACAGGTTCTAAACCAAACATTTGAACTACTTTTGAGGTCATTTGAGTAATTTTAGCCAAATCTTTAGCCGTCGGATCGATGTTTATTGAGGTATCACTTAAAAACAGAGGACCACGTTTCGTCATCATTAAGTTGGTAGTTGCAGCACGTGAAATACCTTTTGCTAAACCAATTAATTCCAACATCGGTTTTACAACTGTTGGGTAGTTTCTAGAATATCCAGAAATTAATCCGTCGGCATCACCTTCGTTCACCATCATGGCAGCAAAATAATTACGCTCACGCATTAAACGTTGTGCAGAATAATATGTTACACCTCGACGTTTGCGTTGCTCCCAATATACTTTTGCGTATTTATTTTTACGCTCGTTTTCTTCTTCTTCTTTTGGATCTACAATTAAAATATCGGCATCAAACTCAATATCTTTCATTAAAGATAAAATGGTTTCTTTTCTTCCTAATAAAATAGGAATAGCAATACCTTCATCATGTACAATTTGTGCTGCTTTTAAAACATCTAATTGATCAGCTTCTGCAAAAACAATACGTTTTGGCGCTAATTTAGCTCTGTTTAATAACAAGCGAACCAATTTATTATCAGACCCTAAGCGTTGTAATAAACTATCTTTATAACGTTCCCAATCTGTAATAGGTTGTTTTGCAACACCACTTTCCATAGCCGCTTTTGCAACTGCTGGTGGTACTTCTGCAATTAAACGCGGATCGAATGGTTTTGGAATAATATAGTTTTTCCCAAAAGTTAAACGGGTTTCACCGTAAGCAATATTTACTTGTTCTGGCACTGGTTCTTTAGCCAATTTAGCTAAAGCTCTTACCGCTGCCATTTTCATGGCTTCGTTAATTTTAGTTGCGCGCACATCTAAAGCGCCTCTAAAAATAAAAGGAAAACCAAGTACGTTATTAACCTGGTTAGGATGATCGCTACGACCAGTAGCCATTATAATATCTTTTCTAGTATCTACGGCTAATTGGTATTTTATTTCCGGATTAGGGTTTGCCATGGCAAAAACAATCGGGTTTTCAGCCATTACCAATAGCATCTCTGGCGTTACAATATCTGCCATAGATAAACCGATAAACACATCGGCATTTTCCATAGCCTCTAGTAAAGTATCAATTTTTCTGTGCGTTGCAAATTCTGCTTTTTCATCAGAAAGGACTTCTCTATCGTCACGAATAACACCTTTACTATCTAGCATTACCATGTTTTCGCGTTTTGCACCACAAGCCTGGTACAAACGTGAACATGAAATAGCTGCTGCTCCGGCACCACTAATTACTATTTTAACTTCTTCTAGCTTTTTTCCAGCAATTTCAACTGCATTTAATAAGGCTGCTGCCGAAATGATTGCTGTTCCGTGCTGATCATCGTGCATTACAGGAATATCTAACTCTTCCTTTAAACGACGTTCAATCTCAAAAGCTTCAGGAGCTTTTATATCTTCAAGGTTAATACCACCAAATGTAGGCGCTATCTTTTTAACTGTTTCAATAAATTCATCGACATTTTCTGTGTCAACTTCAATATCGAATACATCGATATCTGCAAAAATTTTGAATAATAAACCTTTACCTTCCATTACGGGTTTCGAGGCTTCAGGACCAATGTTTCCTAATCCTAAAACGGCCGTTCCGTTAGATATTACGGCAACTAAATTCCCTTTAGCTGTATATTTATAAGCTGCTTCTTTATCTTTTTCAATTTCTAGACATGGTGCAGCAACTCCCGGCGAATAGGCTAAAGACAAATCGCGTTGGGTGGCGTATTTTTTAGTTGGAACAACTGCTATTTTACCTGGTGTTGGTTTTGCGTGATAAATAAGGGCTTCTCTACGCTTGCTTTCTTCACTCATATAGATGGATATTTTATTTATTGTTAGCCTTTTAAGGTTTAAAACTACTCGGTTTTAGATGATGTATTTTAATAACTTAAAAGGATTTGCTTCTAACTTACAAATATAATAATACTACCAAGCAAACTGCTATTCTTTTAAAAAATTGATTTTTATTTTACTCTTGCTATTTAATCTTCTTTTAAGTTAATTACAAAAAACAAAAAAGCCTTAGTTATCAACTAGTGACAACTAAGGCTTTTTAATATTATTTATTGTTCAATTATTTATTCAATACTTCTGCACCTTCTGGCTTAGAAAAGAAATTATCTTCTACAGTTGGAGAAAAACTAATATCACTAACATCTATTTTAGTGATATACTCACCTAACCCATCTTTATCTGTTGTAGACCAGTATGTCTTAAACCCAGTTGCAAACACAATACCATCAACAGTGGTAGTACCTTGAGATACTGTAATTTTCTCTGGCGCATGCCCTCCGTTTGGAAAATACTGCGGATAAGACACAATATATTTAAAAGCATCTACCAAGTTTGTTTCTGCATTTATATACAAAATATAATAATCATCTGGTGCTGCGCCAATACCAGCATCGTAAGTTGCTTTTAAAATTTTTTGAGTAGCGCCCTTAAATTCTTGCTCTGGTAATAATTCAAGATTTACACCTTCACCATCTAAAACAAATGGCTGACCAGAAAAATATAATGGTGTTAAAGCCCAAAACTGAGTATCGTAAGCAAATGAAGTACTGTCCTTAGCCTTTAACCAAGCTTCTTCACCATCCCAACCATAGATAGATGTTGGATCTTCAATGCTATTATGCCTTGCTTTATTGCTCCAAGTATCAATGGTTTGATAAGAATCTCTAATACCTTTACCATTCAATGGTTGGTAATTAAAACGAAATGAAAGGTATCCATTTGAAAACCATTTATCCAATCCGCCATGAGCTTCCATAGCGCTCCAAAGTACTTTACCTGCTTCTGTAGCATTAAGTTTTTTATGTGCAGCTTCTACTCTTTTTTCTATCCAAGAGGCTGGAATATCATATTTCGCTTCGGCACTTTCAACCTCTGGGTTAGCAACAGCTTCTACTTTTTTTGTTTGCTTACATGCAACCATGGTTAATACTAAAAATAAACCTAGAAGTTTATAAGATGTTCTCATTTTATTATTTTCTTTTATTGATTAATCTGTTTTAGTCGGGACTAATTCCCCAACATTTCAAAAAAATATTATTTCTTTAGAAAATATTAAAGGCTGTTACTATTTCTTTATCGAAAAATTAAATGTGGCTCCTTGTCCCAATTCCGAAGTTACACTTATTTTTCCGCCTAATTTTTCAACTATTTTTTTTACTGTAGCTAAGCCGATACCGTGCCCTACTTGACCAAATTTATCCTGATTGGCAACCTTTGTAAATAATTTGAAAATTTTAGTTTGATCACTAAAGTCAATGCCCGGACCATTATCTTTTATATAAAACTTATAATGTGTATTGCTCTCCTGTGCATTTATTTCAATAAGCACATCTTCTTTATCACTGTACTTAATAGCATTACTTACCAAATTCATTAGAATATGATGAATAGCCGTTTTATTAACACGCACAGTCTCTAAAGAAGACTTTAAAACCATTTTCACATGATGATCCGAATTAAATAGTTGAGCAATTTCGGTGGTCAATTCTTGTAAATCAATGGTAGCTTTACCTTCTTTCAAAAGTCCATCACTTCTACTATAACTAAGTAATCCGTCAACTAAATCTCGAAGACTATCTGCAGAACTCATAATTAACTCTAAAAGTTTTAAACCTTCTGCGTCAATATCTAATTTATAATCTGTAATAAATATTTCTGCTAAACTAGAGATATTAATTAAAGGTGATTTTAAATCGTGAGCCGCAATGTATGCAAAACGCTCTAATTCATGATTTTTCTCTTCTAAATCTGTTAGTGTTTTCTCTAATAAAAATTTGTTTTTACGCAGTTCTAACAAATTCATAACCTGATTTGACAGCGCAGACAAAGACTTTATTTGTCCTTCATTTAAAACATTTGGCTTATGATCCATAACACACAAAGTCCCCAATGGCAATCCATTTTTACTTGTAAGTTGTGCACCAGCATAAAAAATAGCATTAGAATCTCCTGTTACAAGCGGATTATCATGAAAACGAAAATCTTCTCGTGTATCGGGAACAATAAAAACACCATCGGTATTATTTATAGCGTGAGCACAAAAGGATTGTTCTTTTGGAGTTTCGGTAATATCTACACCATGGTGCGATTTAAACCATTGGCGTTTATTATCCAATAGACTAATTAAAGCAATTGGGGTACCGCATATTTCGGCAGCAATAGCCGTAATATTATCATAATCTGTTTCTGGAAGCGTATCTAGTATGTTATAAGACTCCAGATTTTTAAGCCTTTCAGCTTCATTTTCTGGTATATCTGGGGTAACCATAATAATTAAATTTAAGATTATAGCAAATTACTTCATATCAACGAAATAATCCCACAATAAATTGTTAAATTTAACTACACAAATAAACCCAACACATTAAAAGCCTTCTATTTACGAAACCTAAAAAGCATATATAATGTGAGTTACCTCTCCCTAAAAGTTACTTTAAAAAATTGATATTTCTTTTTAAACCAGCAAATTTAGTCCGTTTAACTGCAGATTTTTGAAACACTTTTTTGAAAGTATCTTCAGTAATTTCTTCCCAATCTTTTTTAGTCATTGAAAGTAATTCGGGATGCGGATTAAATAACGGCTCACTATGTGCTTTAGAAAATCGATTCCATGGGCAAACATCTTGACAAACATCGCAACCAAACATCCAATCGTCCATTTTGCCTTTAAAGGAAGGAGGAAGGTTTTCTTTTAACTCAATGGTTAAATAAGAAATGCATTTACTACCATCTACAACGTATGGTTCCACAATAGCTTCGGTAGGGCAAGCATCAATGCAAGCCGTGCAACTACCACAATGGTCAGTAGTAGCAGAATCGTACTCCAACTCTAAATCAATAATAAGTTCGGCTATAAAATAGAATGAGCCCACTTTCTGTGTTATTAAATTACTATGCTTCCCTACCCAACCTAAACCAGACTTAGCGGCCCAAGCTTTATCTAAAACAGGTGCAGAGTCTACAAATGCTCTACCACTAACCTCGCCAATTTCATCTTGAATAAAATGTAACAGGTGTTTCAATTTATCCTTTATAATATGATGATAATCATGTCCGTAAGCATACTTACTTAATTTAGGTGCGCTAGTATCTTGTTGAACTTCCGAAGGAAAATAATTTAATAATAGCGACACCACACTCTTAGAATCTTCCACCAATAAAGTTGGATTTAAGCGCTTATCAAAGTGATTTTCCATGTAGCGCATTTGCCCATTCATGTTTTTGTTCAAATAGTTTTCTAAACGTGGTGCTTCTTCTTCTAAAAATTGAGCTTTGCTTATACCACAAGACAAAAAACCGAGGCGTTTGGCTTCGGTTTTAATTAAAAGGGTATAATCTTCTTTGTTCACGTTATTTCTTAAAAAAGTCCGCCTTGAGTTGGGCCTTTTACACGACCTAAATGTTTATAAGCTTGTTCTGTAACTTCTCTACCACGAGGCGTACGCATAATAAAACCTTGCTGAATTAGAAAAGGTTCATAAACTTCTTCTATAGTTTCAGAACTTTCACTTACTGCCGTTGCAATTGTAGATATTCCAACTGGCCCACCTTTAAACTTGTCAATAATGGTAGTAAGTATTTTATTATCCATTTCATCTAGACCATGTGCATCCACATGTAATGCTTCCAAAGCATATTTAGCTATAGTGATATCTATACTACCATTTCCCTTTATCTGGGCAAAATCACGAACACGACGTAACAATGCGTTAGCGATTCTAGGTGTACCACGGCTACGACCCGCTATTTCAATGGCAGCCTCCATGGAGATTGGAACGTCTAAAATAGTAGCACTTCGTTGTACAATATTAGTTAGTAAGTCTGTTTTATAATACTGTAGCCTACTTTGTATTCCAAAACGTGCTCTCATTGGTGCTGTAAGAAGACCTGAGCGCGTTGTAGCTCCAACCAAAGTAAATGGGTTTAGATTTATTTGAACGGAGCGCGCATTAGGCCCAGTTTCAATCATGATATCAATTTTATAATCTTCCATAGCCGAGTATAAATACTCTTCAACTATAGGGCTTAACCTATGGATTTCATCTATAAATAAAACGTCACGTTCATCAAGATTGGTAAGTAAGCCTGCCAAATCTCCCGGTTTATCCAATACAGGACCAGAAGTTATTTTGATTCCAACGTTTAATTCATTAGCCAAAATATTTGCCAGGGTTGTTTTACCAAGCCCTGGAGGTCCATGAAATAAAGCATGATCTAAAGCTTCACCACGTTGGTTTGCTGCTTGAACAAATATTTGAAGATTTTCCAAAACCTGATCCTGCCCCGTAAAATCATCAAATGACAAGGGTCTTAATTGTTTTTCAACATCTAATTCTTCAGGTGAAAAATGCTCGTCGCTAGGATCTAAATTTTCATTCATTAAACAAATATATTTTTAAGCTACTTAAAGCATTCAAACGTGATTAAACTATATAGCAAATATAAATAAAAAGCCTCTCCAAAATGGAAAGGCCTTTATTTATATCAATTTCTCTTGTACGAGATGCCTTTTAACAAGGCCCAAATTATTAGTGCTGTAATTCCTCTTCACCTTCCATTAAAGGAACATCTTGAGGTACAAAATCTACATCGTGACCTGGTTTACTATAATCGTAAGCCCAACGGTGTACGTGAGGAATCTCACCTGGCCAGTTACCGTGAATATGCTCTACGGGAGTTGTCCACTCTAAGGTAGTCGATCTCCATGGGTTCTGTGTTGCTTTCTTACCATAGTACATACTTGCAAAGAAGTTGTACAAATAAATTAACTGAACAACACCACCAACTAAAGCGAAAATAGTAATGATTACGTTAACATTAGCTAAATCATCAAATAACGGAAAGTTAGAGTTTGTATAGTAACGACGAGGTAAACCTGCCATACCAATAAAGTGCATTGGGAAAAATACTCCATAAGCACAAACTGCTGTTATCCAGAAGTGAATATAACCTAAGTTCTTGTTTAACATACGACCGTACATTTTTGGGTACCAATGGTAGATACCAGCAAACATACCATAAAGAGCAGATATACCCATTACTAAGTGGAAGTGAGCTACTACAAAATATGTATCGTGAACGTTTATATCTAAAGCACTATCACCTAAAATAATTCCTGTTAAACCACCAGTAATGAATGTTGATACAAAACCAATAGAGAATAACATAGCAGGATTCATCTGTAAGTTACCTTTCCATAACGTGGTAATCCAGTTGAATGCTTTTACCGCAGATGGGATTGCAATTAATAAAGTTGTGAAAGTAAACACAGAACCTAAGAAAGGATTCATACCTGAGATAAACATATGGTGACCCCATACAATTGTTGAAAGGAAAGCAATAGCCAAAATTGAAGCAATCATGGCACGGTAACCAAAAATAGGTTTACGTGAGTTAGACGCCATAATTTCAGATACTAATCCCATTGCAGGTAATATTACAATATATACCTCTGGGTGACCCAAGAACCAAAATAAGTGTTCGAATAATACAGGTGAACCACCTTGATAGTGTAATACTTCACCTTGAATAAATATATCTGATAAGAAGAATGATGTTCCAAAACTTCTATCCATAATCAATAATAACGCTGCAGATAATAGTACAGGGAAAGAAATGATCCCAATTACCGCAGTAATAAAGAATGCCCAAATTGTTAATGGCAATCTTGTCATTGACATACCTTTTGTACGTAAGTTAATTACCGTTACAACATAGTTAAGAGATCCTAATAATGACGAAGCAATAAATATCGCCATGGCAACTAACCAAAGTGTCATTCCCATACCTGAACCACCTTGAGCCATTGGTAAAGCACTTAATGGAGGATAAATTGTCCAACCAGCTGCTGCAGGTCCTGCCTCAACAAATAATGAAATTACCATGATTACACTTGATAAAAAGAATAACCAATAAGAAACCATATTTAAGAAACCAGATGCCATATCACGTGCACCAATTTGCAATGGAATTAACAAATTACTAAACGTACCACTTAATCCGGCTGTAAGTACAAAAAATACCATAATGGTACCATGAATAGTTACTAATGCTAAATAAATATCTGCATCCATAACACCTCCTGGAGCCCATTTACCTAATAACGCTTCAAATAATACATTAGGCTCTTCTGGCCATGCAATTTGCATACGAAACATTAAAGACATCAAAATTCCAATAATCCCCATAAAAGTACCAGTTACAAGGTACTGCTTAGCGATCATTTTATGGTCTTGACTAAATATATATTTAGTTACAAACGTTTCTTTATGATGATGTCCGTGGTCGTCGTCGTGAGCGTGAGTATCTGCGTGTGCTGACATAATCTTATATCGTTTTTATCTTTTTAATTAGTTAATTAGAGAATTTTTGAATTCTTTTTGCTCCTTAATCCAAGCATCATATTCTTCTTGTGTTTCTACAATAATCTTCATTTGCATATTGTAGTGCGATTTTCCACAAATTTTATTACAAAGTAACAAGTAGTCAAATTCGTAACGTTCTAAAGCCTCTTCACCTTTAGCAACTAACGCCTTACTCTTTTCAACTCTTATCTCGTTAATGTTTGTAACCTTCTCTTGTATTTGTTGTGTTTGACGCATATCTGCAGTAGTTACTGTAGGCGTGAATCCAAATTGAGTAATCATACCAGGAACACAGTTCATTTGCGCTCTAAAATGAGGCATATAAGCTGAGTGTAATACATCTTGAGAACGCATTTTAAACAAAACAGGCTTCCCAACAGGTAAATGCAATTCCGTTGTAATGATATCATCCTGAGCATTAGGATCAGCTTCATCCAAACCTAAAATATTAGCTCTATCGATATCGATTAAGCGCACGTTAGCTTTTCCTAAAGTATTATCAGCTCCAGAATATCTAGCTTTCCAATTAAATTGTTGTGCATATAGCTCAATTACTAATGGATCGTCACTTTCGTCAACACTAGTAATGTTAATCCAAGTACTTAAACCGTATATAATTAAACCAGCTAATACAATTACAGGAATTATAGTCCAAATGAACTCTAACTTGTTATTATCAGCAAAGAATAATGCTTTCTTACCTTTTTCACCTTTATATTTAAAAGCGAAATAATGTAATAAAAACTGAGTTACAGTCTGTACAAAGAAAATAAGCACCATTGAGATAACCATTAAGTTATCAATGATTGGGCCATGAGCAGAAGCAGAATTTGACATTAATGGCAAATCTCCCCATTTAACAAAACATACAATGGTAATGATATAAATGAAAGCTAAAAAGCCCATCATTAAATATGCATTCATTGTGTTGTCTTTGTCTGTGGCAACAGCACTGTTTTCTCCTTTAGCCTGAGCTAAATCGAAAATTTTAACCATTTGCCATATGGCAACTAAAATAAATACTAAAACTATAATTGTTAATAAAGCAGTCATTGGTATCGTTCGTCTTTATTTATTTCTTAATTAATAATGAAAATCTTCACTTTCTTTTCTAAAAGGGTAACCTTTTACTAATAGTGGTGCTTTTGTTAAAGCGGTGAACACTACAAATATGAATAAGCCTGCGAAAAGTAAAACAGAAGCTATTTCAGGAATTCCAATAAACCATCTATCCCCAACGGTTGCTGGCATGATCATGTTAAAAATATCTACATAATGTCCGAATAAAATAACTAATCCAGCCATAACAACAAACCATGGAATACGTTTGTACTCAGCATTCATTAATAGTAGAAGTGGAAATACAAAGTTCATAACAACCATTCCTAAGAAAGGTAATTGATAATCTTGGAAACGTGTTACGAAATAAGTTACCTCTTCTGGTATATTAGAGTACCATATAAGCATGAACTGTGAGAACCATAAGTATGTCCAGAAAATACTAATTGCAAACATAAACTTAGCTACATCATGCAAATGGTTTTCATTAACAAACTCTAAATAATTTTTAGACTTTAAGTAAATAGTAACTAAAGCAATTACTGTAATTCCACTTACAAACATACTTGCGAAAACATACCATCCAAATAAAGTAGAGAACCAGTGTGGATCTACACTCATAATCCAATCCCAAGACATAATAGATTCTGAATAAATAAAGAATACTAAGAATGCCGCAGAAATACGGAAAGACTTTTTAAAGTTACTGTTATCTTCAGCTGTATCTTGTGCAATTGAAAACTTACGTGCAAAGTGACGGTATAAACTCCATCCTGCAATAAAAACTAAACCTCTTACAGCAAACCAACCAATATTTAACCAGCCTGATTTACCATCAATTAATTTATCATAGTGATGACTTTCTGGGTTAGTAACCTCAGGATTCATCCACATAAAGATATTATAATGACCTATAGTACCAGAAGCTACAGCAATTGCAAGAACAATTAATGCACCTGGTAATAAGTAAGCGGTAATGCCTTCCATGACTCTAAATAATACTGGTGACCATCCTGCTTGTGCAGCAATCTGAATAGCATAAAATGCTAAAACACCTAAAGCTATCATCATAAAGAAAAATGCCGCAACATATAAAGCAGACCATGGTCTATTCGCTATTTGATGTTGTACATGTTCCACATGCTCCTTATGAGCATCTACGTGATGTTCTCCAGATTTAGCATGAGCTGTATCGCCGTGAGCGTTTTCTTTTGCATGTGCATCATGAGCCGGTGCTGCATGAGCTACATCTTCACCATGACCACCACCGTGATGCGCTTCTTCTGCAAGTAAGGTTTCAACCTCTTCAAAAGATAAATGAGATGTAAAAAAACCATAACCAACGCCTATTGCTCCTAAAAGCATTAGAATGAAAGAGAATGTCTTTAATTTATTTGAAAATGTGTACATATCTATAATAATCTTATCAATCTTACTTTTCTAAATCTGCCTTCAACGTTAAAACATAACTAACAACTTGCCAGCGTTCTTCTTCGTTTATTTGGTTAGCATACGATCCCATAGCATTCTTACCATAGTAAATAGTATGATAAATACTTCCAGCGGTAATAGCTCTACCAGCGTCATCGTAACTTGGAATACCCAAGATCTTTTCACGCTTTACTAAGTTTCCTTGTCCGTTACCTTTAGTCCCGTGACAGATTCCACAGTAAATATTGTATAACTCTTTTCCTCTTTCAGTATCAATATCATCAGCGCTAAGCGGACTCATTAAAGTGGCCTTTGCTAATTCATATCCTGCAGTAGAGTTTTCAATATCAAAAGGTACATGACCTCTTGCTACAGAACCTTTAGCAGGTATTTGAGCCTCTACTCCATCTTTGAAAGCTGCTTCACCGTAAGTTTCATAACCAGCAGACTCATACATGTTAGGCATAAACTGGTAGTTAGGTGCTGTATCTTTTTTACAAGAAACAGCTACTAAAACAACTGCAATTACTAATATTTTAATTAAGCTTTTCATACTATAAATTAATGTGCTTTATCAACTAAATTAATTTCTACGGCTCCTGTTCCTGCTAATAACTCTTCTAGCTCTTTTTCGTTTCCATCAACAGCAATTTCCATTAAGAAATGATCATCAGTTGTTCTTGGATCTGGATTTTCAGCATTTTTAAATGGCCACATTCTACTTCTTAGGTAAAAGGTAAGTACCATTAAGTGAGCTGAGAAAAATACCGTAAGTTCGAACATAATTGGAACGAAAGCAGGCATGTTTTCAATGTAGCTAAAACTAGGTTTACCACCTATGTTTTGAGGCCAGTCTTCAATCATTATGAAATTCATCATAACAGTTGCTACAGTTAAACCTATTAAACCATAAATGAACGCCGTAATAGCAATACGAGTAGGTGCTAAACCCATCGCTTTGTCTAGTCCGTGAACTGGAAATGGTGTATATATTTCTTCGATATGAAATCGTTCTGCCTTAACCTTTTTAACAGCCGACATTAAAACGTCATCATCCGTATAAATAGCGTGAATTACTTTAGATGCTTCCATTATCTACGCTTCGTTTTTTTTGTTAGTTACTTTATCTACAGTCGTTCTTGCGTCTGCTCCTGTACCTGCTAAACTATCACCTCTTTCTCTGATATTCTTGTAACGTTCACCAGAAGATTTCAAAATAGTTTTAACCTCTGCTTGTGCAATTACCGGGAATGTTCTTGAATATAATAAGAATAATACAAAGAAGAATCCAATAGTTCCAACAAATATTCCAATATCAACAAATGTAGGAGAGAACATTGTCCATGATGAAGGTAAGTAATCTCTATGTAACGATGTTACGATAATTACAAAACGTTCGAACCACATTCCTATGTTTACAACAATAGATATAAAGAAAGAGAACATAATACTTGTTCTAAGTTTTTTAAACCACATAAACTGTGGAGAGAATACGTTACAAGACATCATTGCCCAATATGCCCACCAGTAAGGTCCAGTTGCTCTGTTTAAGAACGCGTATTGTTCGTACTCTACACCAGAGTACCATGCAATAAATAACTCAGTAATATATGCTACACCAACGATAGAACCCGTAATCATAATTACAATATTCATTAATTCGATGTGTTGTACTGTAATATAATCTTCAAGGTTACATACCTTTCTCATAATAATAAGAAGTGTATTTACCATAGCAAATCCAGAGAATACCGCACCAGCAACAAAGTATGGAGGAAAAATGGTAGTATGCCATCCTGGTATTACCGATGTCGCAAAATCAAAAGATACAATAGTATGTACAGAAAGTACTAATGGTGTTGCTAAACCTGCAAGTACCAAAGATACTTCTTCAAAACGCTGCCAATCTTTAGCTCTACCAGACCAACCGAAACTTAATAATGCATAAATTTTCTTTTGAAAAGGCTTTACAGCGCGATCTCTTAGCATAGCGAAATCAGGAAGTAAACCTGTCCACCAGAATACTAATGATACTGATAAATACGTTGAGATTGCAAATACATCCCAAAGTAACGGAGAGTTAAAGTTAACCCATAATGAACCAAATTGATTCGGTATAGGTAACACCCAATATCCTAACCATGGACGACCCATGTGAATTACAGGGAATAAACCAGCTTGAACAACAGAGAAAATTGTCATGGCTTCCGCAGAACGGTTAATAGCCATTCTCCATTTTTGACGGAATAATAATAGTACCGCAGAAATAAGTGTTCCTGCGTGACCAATACCAACCCACCAAACGAAGTTAGTAATATCCCAAGCCCAACCTACAGTTTTGTTCAAACCCCAAGTTCCAATACCTGTTGAAATGGTATAAATAATACATCCTATACCCCAAAGGAAAGCTGCTAATGCTATAGAAAAAACTATCCACCATTGCTTATTCGCTTTTCCTTCTACAGGTTTGGCCACATCCACAGTAACGTCGTGGTATGATTTTTCGCCTGTAACTAAAGGTCTTCTAATAGGTGCTTCGTAATGAGACGCCATAATTATATAATTGATTCTTTAATTAGATTTATGCTTCTGTTGTATTTCTCACTTTTGTTTGATACTGTACGTTAGGTTTTGTTCCCACGTGTTCTAACAGGTGATACATACGGTTATCTTCTTTAAGTTTTGCAACTTGACTTTCTTTATCGTTGATATCTCCAAATACCATTGCACCACTGCTACAAGCCGCAGAACATGCTGTTTGGAACTCACCATCTTTAATAACACGTCCATCACGTTTAGCATCAAGAATAGTTTTTTGTGTCATTTGAATACACATAGAACATTTTTCCATAACACCACGAGAACGTACTACAACATCTGGATTTAATACCATACGTCCTAAATCATCATTCATATGATAATCGAACTCATCGTTTCCATTATATAAGAACCAGTTAAAACGACGTACTTTATAAGGACAGTTGTTAGCACAATATCTTGTACCTACACAACGGTTATAAGCCATGTGGTTTTGACCTTGACGACCGTGCGATGTTGCTGCCACAGGACATACTGTTTCACAAGGTGCGTGGTTACAATGTTGACACATGATTGGTTGGAAAGCTACTTGAGGATTCTCTGAAGCATGCTCCATTTCACCAAACTCGCTTAATGAGCTTCCTAAACCAGAAATATTTTCTTTCTTTTCGTTATCACCATCGAAAGACTCTTCCGAAGAATAGTATCTATCAATACGTAACCAGTGCATATCGCGACTTCTACGAACTTCAGACTTACCAACTACTGGTACATTATTTTCAGCGTGACAAGCTATAACACATGCCCCACAACCTGTACAAGAATTTAAGTCTATAGATAAGTTAAAGTGATGTCCAATAGAACGATCAAACTCATCCCATAAGTCAACACTAGGATCTGTAACTGGAGTTTCTTTATGATTTAAAGAAACCATAGCCATAGGGTTCCACTCTTGCTTATCTTTAGTATTGAATATTTCTAAAGATGTTTCTTTAATGATATCCCCACGCCCCATTAAGGTATTATGCAATTGTACTGAAGCAAATTCATGCTCACCAGCTGCCGCCTCAACAGTTACGTTCTGTACTGTATTAAAGTTATGGTAGAAAGCAAAGGCATTTACACCTGTTTGCATCTCTTCTTTTAATCCTTTTGTTTTACCGTAACCAAAAGATAATCCAACAGAACCTTTAGCTTGTCCTGGTTGTATTAAAACAGGTATAGTTAAACTAACACCATTTACAGTAACATTTGCATAACTACCATTTAACGCACCGTTTGCAACGTGTTTGTTCATTAAACCTAATGCTTCTGCATCAGCTTTAGAAACCGTTAAATAGTTATCCCAAGATGTTCTAGTAATTGGATCTGGAAACTCTTGTAACCATGGGTTATTGGCTTGTTGCCCATCTCCCATACCTACTTTGGTATATAATGATAATTCTAATCCGTTTGAAGCAGCAGAAGCCACTAAAGCTTTAGCAGCAGCAACACCTCCAATAACAGAAGCTCCGTTAACTGCATTACTAGCACTTATAGTTGAAGTCGATGTGCTCGTAGTAAACTCATCTTCATCTTCTTTCTTAATACCAACACCTACAGCAACATCGTGAAGAAGTCCCCCCACTAAAGTTCGGTCTTTCTTATCTTTTAATTCTGTAGTTGATGTTGTTACTGTTTTCGTTGAACCAGTATTTAATCCACCAATTGAAGAGCCATAAACATAAACACCATCGTGTAATGCTTGATTGAATGAATTCCCACCTAATACGCTAGAATTCCAGTTGTTCTTAATATAATCGTGAAAAGTATCTTCATTACCTGTCCATTTTAATAATGCATCTTGAAACTGACGCGTATCAAATAATGGGCGGATAGTAGGTTGCATTAGAGAATAATGACCTTTTTTGATTTCAACATCACCCCAAGATTCTAAATAATGTGGTTCTGCTGCTATATATTCAGTTTGAGTTGAAGTCTCATCTTCTTTTAAAGAAAAAGCGATTGACAATTCAACATTCTTTAATCCTTCTGAAAAGTCTGAAGCGTTTGCTAAGCTATAAACCGGATTAACACCGCTCATGATAACAGCACCAACTTTTCCAGCTTTCATATCAGCAACTAATTTAGTCACTGCTTTATCGCTACCTTGTCTAGTCTTTATTGGAGTACTAGGATCGAACGCTTTACTTTGTAATGCTTCATTTATTTCTAAAACAATAGTTTGAGCATTCACATCTTGAATACCAGTAACTACAACTGCATTACTTCCTGCTTTTTTAATTTGAGATGCTGCATTTTTAACAGCTTCATCAACTTTAGGCGATAATGTTCCAGAAACAGAACCATTTACAACATAGCTATATAATTTAGCTAAAGCTATTTTCTGTTCTGATGGTGTTAATGGCACACGCTTATCTGCATTTGCACCAGTAAGAGACATATTCGATTCAAACTGAATATGACGAGACATTTTACCATGGTTAGGCACTTTGTTTTTCGCATATCCTGAATCGAAACCACCACCTTGCCAATCTCCTAAGAAATCAGCTCCTATAGAAACGATTGTCATCGCTTTAGAGAAATCATAGTTTGCTAAGCCGCGCTCACCATATTTAGCTTGGTAAGCATCAAGAGCAGCAGACTCTGATATAGCATCGTAAACCACATGGCTTACATTACCATATTTATTTTTAAATTCAGTAATTAACTTATCAGTAGAAGGACTTGCAAAAGTTTGTGTTAATAACACAATACTCTTGTTTGCTGCTGCTAAATCCGTTAATTTCTTAGTTGTTTCACTATCAAAAGTATCCCAAGTAATAGAATCTCCAGCCTTTTTTGGACCTTGAACTCTTAAACTATCATACAATCCTAATACAGAAGCATTAACTCTAGCGTTAGCACTACCATTGGTAGCTGCCATCACATTGTTCTGAATTTTAATTGGACGACCTTCACGGGTTTTCACTAAAACACTAGCAAAATCAAAACCATTCGCTATAGTAGTTGCGTAATAGTTAGCAACACCAGGAATAATTTCTGTTGGTTGTACTACATAAGGAATCGCTTTTTTAACAGGACCCTCACAAGCAGCTAAAGATGCTGCAGCGGTACTAAACCCAACATACTTTAAGAAATCGCGACGCGTTGTAGAGCTTTCTTCTAATGTATCTTTATCTCCTAAAAATTCATCGGTAGGAATCTCAGCTACAAACTCGTTTTGTTTAAGCGTCTCAACAATAGAGCTATTTTCGTTTAGCTCTTCAACACTTTTCCAGTATTTCTTGTTTGATGACATATTATATAATTGAATTACTTCTTATTAATTTTTAAAAGCTCTCTGCTTTCACAGAAAAGAAAAACTATTTTTTTTAGTAGTGACACTTACCACATTCTAACCCACCCATTTGAGCCGCTGTTAACTGATCTACACCATACTTTTTAGATAATTCATCATGAATTTTAGTATAGTAAGCATTATCTTTTACGTTAACATCAGTTTCTCTGTGACAGTTAATACACCATCCCATTGTTAATGGAGCATGTTGATAAACAACTTCCATTTCTTGTACAGGACCGTGACATGTTTGACACTCTACTCCTGCAACAGTTACGTGTTGCGAGTGGTTAAAGTAAGCGAAATCTGGCAAGTTGTGAATACGAACCCATTTTACCGGACTAGACTCACCTGTATATTTTTGCTCGGCATCATCCCATCCCGCAGCAGCATATAATTTTTTAATTTCACCATCGTAGAAATCTTTAGAGTATTCTGGAGATGTTTCGCCATTGTATTCATAAATAGATTTATGACAGTTCATACAAACATTTAATGAAGGCACACCAGATGTTTTACTAACTCTTGCAGAAGAGTGACAGTATTTACAATCTATCCCATTATCACCGGCATGTATTTTATGCGAAAAGTGAATTGGCTGTACTGGTTGGTAACCTTGATCTACCCCAATTTGAGATAAATACCCGTAAACAAAATATGCACTCGACAGTAAAAAGAATATTGTAAGAACCATTACTAAAAATTGGTTTTGCACAAATGCTTTCCAAATTGGAGTTCTTTTTGAATCTTCAGGCAATTCTATATTTTGAGCTGTTGCAAAACGGCGTAGTGTTTTATTCACTAAATACAATCCGGCAGCTAGAAGCATAAACAAGATTGCTAAGGCTCCTAAAATAATTTCGTTTGAAATCCCTCCTGACGTTTCAGATGTTTGAGCAACAACCGCTCCACCTGCAGGTGCAACTGGCGCTTTCTTTTCTTCAGCAGTGTATGCTAAAATATTGCTAATATCATCATCAGATAACTGAGGAAAAGCTGTCATGGCAGCACCACCGTACTCATTGTAAACCTTATTGGCATAAGAATCGCCAGATTTAATAAGTCCTGAACTATTACGTACCCAAGCGTGAATCCAATCACGATCTAAGCCTTGCTCGTCAGACAAACGCGTCTCTACATTACGTAAAGCCGGCCCGGTCATTTTCTTGTCTAATTGATGACAAGCCGCACAATTGGCATTGAATAAAGATTTTCCTTTTGCTGGATCGCCTTCCTGTGCAGAAAGGACTGATGTAAACGCTAATAAAATAATTAAGCTGAAACTAAGAGTGTTTTTACTTAATATACGGTGAATCACCTGTCTCATATTGTTGGTTAAATTAACTTCTAAACTTTGGTATGATTTTTTCATTACTAATAATTGAAAAAAAATACAGTTAAAAAAATCTCTCGCAAAAGTAATATTAAAAGTCGATTTTAGAAATGATAGCGTAGGTATAATTGGTAATTTAGAGAGATTCTAAATAAATAAAAGAACTGATAATTTAATTGCATCGTATATCTTTGCACAAAATAATTTGAAAATGAACTCATTGAAAACAAAATTAACTTTGTTACCCGTATTAACTCTATTGTTAACATCAACAATAAGTTTTTCGCAAGAAGGCCATGTTTCTTTAAATCAAGATCAAAACATAGCCGTTTTACTAGATTTAAAAAAGGAAATGAATAAAAACGAGCATGATTCCGATCGTTATAAAATCCAAATCTATTCTGGAAATCGTTCTGCCGCTCAAAATGCAAAAGCAGATTTTAACCAATCGTTCTCTGAGTGGAATCCATCTATAGAATATGAAACACCAAATTTTAAAATTTGGGCTGGTAATTTCACCACACGTTTAGAAGCCGATCGCGCACTTAAAAAAATTAAGAAAAAATTCCCTAGTGCTTTCATTTTTAAGCCGAAGAAAGAAAAAAACTAAAGCAATTTCTGCTTTTTAACCCCATAAACTAAGTTGTCTATTTTAACGAATATGACAACTTTTTTTATTTGATCTATTTTCTAATCATTACTTTATAATTCAAAATTGCTATCTCTAAACTCAACAAATTTTAGAGATAACGTTTTTCTAAATTAAAACTATGAATAACTTCTTTGGAGATTAAGACGCAAGGGAAACGTTTTGTTTACAGTTTATTATAGAAATAAGTGAAGTTTCTCTAAATTGAATAATTTTCAAACGCGACTTCTTTTATAAGCTGAAACCATTTCTTAATTAAGAAATTACAGCGAGGCAATCACATTAGAGACCTAAGTATTAGAACATAAAAAAACATTCCTAATAAGGAAAAAACAAACCCAACAAGAAATTAAACTTCAAATTTGGTTAACTTTCCTTTATTAGGAATGCTGTATGTAATATTTTAAAAAAAACTAAAGCACAACAGTGCCAAATACTAGCTTTCTGGAGCTAGTTCTACTTCAAGACCTTCCATTTCCGGCGTCATTTGAATTTGACAACCTAAACGACTATTTTCTTTAACATCAAAAGCTTCAGACAGCATCGCCTCTTCATCATCTCCCATCTCCGGTAATTCTGTATCACTAGTCACATAACATTGGCATGATGCACACATAGCCATACCTCCACAAATACCTATAGTTCCTTCTGGAGCCAACTCGTAAGAACGAACAACTTCCATTAAATTCATTGCCATATCTGTAGGGGCAACAATTTCGTGTTTTACACCATCTCTATCGGTAATTTTAATATTTATGTCTTGCATAGTACTGTTTTGTAATTCAATTAGTGATACGTCATAAGTCGTGCCACAAATTTAAGTTTTGTCGCTTTAATTTTAATACTTTTCTAACAGAAAATAGAAACCTTTATAAAAAAATAAAGAATCTTCATTTATTTCAAATTGAAGATTCTTTATTTATAAATTATACTGATATTAACCTATTAAATTTCAATATTAACAACCTTTTCAATTTGTGGTGCATACTTTTTAATAGTCATTTCAACACCCGATTTCAATGTCATTTGATTTACTGAACACCCAACACAGGCTCCTTGTAATTGTACTTTTACTAATGTATCGTTATCTTCAATAGATAATAACGAAATATCCCCGCCATCACTTTGTAAAAACGGACGAATTTCTTCTAATGCTTTTTCAACATTTAATCTTACTTCTTCGCTGGTCATATCTTATTTTTTTACGGCAGAACATCCAGCCATTGTTGTAATTTTAATTGCTTCTGTAGGTGGTAAATCGTCATTTCTTCTAACAACCTCTTGCACTACATTTTGCGTTAATTTTTCAAAAGCTTGCTCTAAAGGTGTTCCTTTTTGCATAGCTGCTGGACGACCAACATCACCTGCTTCACGAATACTCTGTACTAACGGAATTTCTCCTAAAAATGGCACTTTTAAATCTTCTGCCAAGTTTTTAGCACCTTCTTTTCCGAAGATAAAATATTTATGATCTGGCAATTCTGCTGGAGTAAAGTACGCCATATTTTCAATAATACCTAAAACAGGCACATTAATGCTTTCTTGTTGAAACATAGCTACACCCTTTTTAGCATCGGCCAAAGCCACGTTTTGTGGTGTACTAACAACAACAGCTCCTGTAATAGGTAGCGATTGCATTAAACTTAAGTGAATATCTCCCGTTCCCGGAGGCAAATCTAATAGTAAGAAATCTAACTCACCCCAATGTGCATCAAAAATCATTTGATTAAGTGCTTTTGCCGCCATAGGTCCACGCCAAACAACAGCTTGATCTGGTTGCGTAAAAAAGCCAATAGATAATACTTTAACACCATAGTTTTCAACAGGCTTCATTTTAGATTTACCCTCAATGTTTACGGCCAAAGGTTTTGCATCAGCCACATCAAACATAATTGGAATAGACGGCCCGTAAATATCTGCATCTAAAATACCAACATTAAAGCCCATTTTAGCTAAAGTAACAGCTAAATTAGCAGTTACCGTAGATTTCCCTACACCACCTTTACCCGATGCTATTGCAACTATATTTTGAATTCCGGCAACCGGTTTCCCCTTAATTACATTAGTCTTTGGTTTAGCAGGCGCATCAACTTTTACATTAACTGTAATTTTTGCTTTTTCGTAAACTTGCTCGTGTATTGTTTTTAATACATCTACTTCTGTACGTTTTTTTGCTTGTAAACTTGGGTTGTTAATTGTGATATCTACAATAACTTCGTCACCAAAAGTTATTACATTTTTTACCGCACCACTTTCAACCATATTTTGCCCTTCGCCAGGAACAGTAATAGTTTCAAGCGCTTTTAATATATCTTGTTTATTTAATTTCATTGCTTGTGTAATAATATTGGCAGCCAGCATATTTGACCACCGCTTAATTGAGAATAATTATAATTTACAAAGATAAATAATATCGATGGAAGTCTTAATACCTAAGTTAGAAGTTTTACTTATGTTATAATTGAAAATAGCTATTTATACTAAAACGCATTAAAAACAACCTTTTTTAGGTTGAAATCTAACAATTTTAATAAAAGAAAACGCTCTCGGTGGTTACTCTTCCTTGTAAACCCTCATAATATCTTCAACAGATTTATGTGGTCGACCAGCTGCCAATTCAAAATCTGAAAGCACATTATTCGATCCATTTTTTATTCCTTCGTATATTCCAGCAATTACGGTTCCAAGAAAATCACCCAATGCCGTTTTTCTTTCATACAAATAAGCCGCTACCGACACTGGAGTAAACTTCAGTTTAGTATTAAAAACTAGATTTATATAGTCTGCCAACTCACTCTGTGAAATAGCATGACCAACTAGATTATAGATTTTCCCGTTATGCTTATCTTCTATCAACATTTTAGAATAGGCAAACCCCAACTCTGCTCTACTCGTATAAGCACATTTACCATCGCCAGCGCAATTTCTAATTTCACCTTCTTCAATGTAAGTATCTAAATATTCTAAATCGGGCTCAATATAGATACCGTTTCTACCAATAGCGTAATCAAGACCTGAGTTCTGTACATCCTTTTCTGTCTGTCTGTTACTCTGCACTACAGGGCTAAAAGCCGTATTTTTTTCATCGCCAACAATGCTAGTATATACTATTTTTTTAACACCATTACTAACGGCAGCATCTATAACATTGCGGTGCTGTTGAATTCTTTTATCAGGCTCATCCATTCCCGAAAGCAACATAACAACATCTATACCTTGCAATGCGGCATCAAATTCTTCACGACTATTATAGTCGCCTTTTCGTATTTCAATGCCAAGGTGTTTTGCTTTTTCTGGTGAACGGGCAATTCCTATAACATGCTCTTTTCCCACCAGTTCTATTAGATTTTCTACAATGGTAGAACCTAATTTTCCGTTTGCTGAAGTTACTGCTATTTTCATATTAATATTATATTTTAAAATTTTACACAAGGCTTATTGCTTCTCTTATTTGAATTTCCACCATATCTAAAAAGCGTGTATTATTCTTCGGTTTAAAAATAGACAATTCAGTACAAGCCAACAAAACGGTATTTTTAATTGTATATTTTTCGATGATTTTCTGAAAACTGACTATGCCTGCTTGGCTTTCTTGTTTAGCATAAACTTGTTTTCGAAATGTATCAATTTGAACTCGATCTTCTTGCGAAGGAATTTCTATTTCTATTCCATTTGCGGTGAACACAGAACGAATATATGCTGAATTCATGGTGTATTCCGAAGCCATTAAAACAATTTTTGAAAGATTTAGCGATTTAATTTTTGCAACCGTTAAATAGACCGGATGCAAAATATTTTTCTGAACCTCTATTTGATCTATACTTTCGTGCAAAGTGATATTAGGAACCAAAACATGTGATATATCTAATTTTTCTATTTCGTTAATACAATCTTGAGTTAGCACATTTAGTTCCTCTGAGATATTTGGTAAAAGTGAATTTATAGCATCGAAATTCGCATTCCACATAATAAATGGACAAGTACTATAACCACCATGTTTTTCATTATATAGCCTATTCAACTCACTAATATAAAAAGTGGTCGTTTGGCTTCCAAGACCTAAAACAGCAAGTTTCACACTATCCACATTAAGTTTATTTAAAAAGAATTAAAATTAGTTTTCTTCTGAAAAACATAGATTTAACGAACTAGTTTTTAACGGTATTCAGGATTATCAAAATTCCATCTTGTTCCATCGTCCCAGTCTTCTCTAGAATTTCCATAACTAGGGTATCCACCTTGTTTTTTTAACATGGACGCTAAATGCAATAAATTATAGGTCATAAATGTTGTGTTACGATTAGTAAAATCAGAGCTGAAACCCATTGGTTTTTCTAACTTTTCGCCCTTCCACTCAGTATCACCATAACTTGGTCCGGGTCCTACTTCTCCAATCCATCCACAGTCGGCTTGTGGCGGTATAGAATACCCAACATGCTGAAGCGAATACAATATACCCATAGCACAATGTTTTACACCATCTTCATTACCAGTTACCATGCACCCGCCAACTTTACCATAAAAACTATATTGTCCTTTATCGTTTGTTTGCCCGCTCATACCATACAATCTTTCAATTAATTTTTGAGCAATAGACGATTTTTCTCCAAGCCAAATAGGTGTACCAACAATAAGAATATCGGCATCAAATATTTTTTTAAAAAGCTCTGGCCATTCATCTTTTTCCCATCCATGTTCCTTCATATCTGGATAAACACCAGTAGCAACATCATGATCTATAAATCGAATATCTTCTACAGAAACACCTTCGCTCTTCATAATAGATTTTGAAACCTCTATGAGTTTAGATGTATGACTCTCCATTGGAGATTTCTTCAGTGTACAATTTACATAAATTGCTTTCAGGTCTTTAAATCTTTTCTCGCTCATAGCTTTCGGTTTAGTTATTAAATTCTATTATTCAAAACATCATATTTTAATCTCTTCTAAGAATATAATCTGCAAAATAAGCTTTACTATCTAGTATTTTAGTTTCAAGATTAAAATCGGTTTTCTCGATTATTTTCTCAATTAACGCATCATTATATTTTCTAGATATTTCAGTATGAATTTTTTCTCCTTCAGTAAAATTATAGGTTTTTCCGGTGGCATTAATCTCAACAGTCTGATTAGCTGTGCTCACAATAAAGCTTTTGGCAACACCTTCAAGCTCATCATATTCTGGCTGATGTTTAAATTGATTAAGGTTGAAATTCCCTCCTAATTCATTATTAATTCTATCTAATAAATTAAGGTTAAATCTTTCCGTGACACCCTGACTATCATTATAAGCCGGAAGCACAACATGTCTCGCCTTTATTAAATCTACGCCTAACAAGAGTTTATCTCCAGCCTGTAAGTTAGACCCCAAGCTATATATGAAATCGGCAGCCATATCATCAGACATATTACCAATATTAGACCCTAAAAACAATACTATTTTAGGTTTCTTACTCTCCTTTAGGGACGCTAAAACTTTAAAATAATCGCCTTCTTGAATTTGCACAGACAAATTTGGAAGCTCATTTTTTAAATCTTTTTCCAATAAATTCAATGCATTGGAAGAAATATCGATAGGAAAATAATCGAAATTATAATTTTGAGCATCTAAAGACCTAAGTAGTTCTTTTGTTTTTGTGCCATCTCCAGCTCCTAACTCTATCAACTCAAAATAAGATTCTGTTGAAACGCTAAAGGCTTCAATAAGCTCTTGAGTTTTATTCTGGAAAATATCTAACTCACATCGGGTTAGATAATATTCCGGTAGATTCATAATTTCTACAAAAAGCGCATCGCCTATCTTATCATAAAAATATTTTGATGGTAATGTTTTACTATCTGCCTGTAATCCTTTATCGACTTCATTCTTAAAAACTTCTATCATATTACTTTACTAATCTTATTCCGGTAAACTGCCAGCGTTCCGAAGGATGAAAAAAATTGCGATACGTCTTTCGACTATGGTTTTGAGATGTCGCAACCGAAGCACCTCTTAATACCATTTTATTACTCATAAACTTGCCATTATACTCTCCAACCGCTCCATTCTCTTTTACAAAATTAGGGTATGGCAAATAAGCACTACTGGTCCACTCCCAACGTTTGCCCCAATCTAACTTTTGGGCAGCAACTTCCCACTCAAACTCGGTTGGTAATCGCATACCTTTCCACTCAGCATAAGCATTGGCTTCGTAAAAGTTAATGTGGCTTAAAACAGCATTTTTATCTACCTTTTGCAACCCAGAAAGCGTATAAACATGCCATTCTCCATCTATTTGATGCCAATACATGGGTGCTTTAATTTGCTCTGCATTTACCCAAGCCCAACCTTCGTCTAACCAAAGATTAAAATCGGAATAACCACCAGCTTCCATAAAAGCCAGATAATCTCCATTGGTTACCAAAAAGTTATTTATTTCAAAATCGGGTACATACACCTTATGCACACCTAATTCATTATCATAACAAAACCCTCTGTCTTGATATCCTATTTTATAAACATCTGCTGATATTTTTACAGTATCGACTGCAGTGTTTTTATCTTTTACTAAATTAAAATCTTTATTAAAAACAGGAAACAATGCATTGTGTCCAAGCATATACTTTACATCGGTAATTAGTAATTCTTGATGTTGCTGTTCGTGATTTAGACCTAAATCCACTAAATCTAATAGTTTCTGTTTTGGATTGGTTTCAAAAAAATCCAACATATGCTTATCTACATAATCTCGGTAGGCAAAAATAGTATTCGTACTTGGGCGAGACATATTACCTCGGTTAGATTGCAATACTCGACTACCAACATTATTATAATAGCTATTGAATAAAAAATTGAAGTTTGAATCGTACTCAACATAACCATCAAGTTCTGCTTTTAATATAAAGGTTTCGAAAAACCAAGTGGTATGGGCCAAGTGCCATTTTGCAGGACTCGCAAATTTAACGACCTGAATAGCATAATCTTCTGGATGTAAATGACTGCAAAAATCTATAGTTTGCTGTCTAATACTTTGATACTTTTCGTTTATAATCATAAATTTTATTAACGTGAAATTTGTATTATTCTACAGAGGTTAAATGACGTAACTTTTATCATAACTAGTCTCAATAAAACCCAAACACTTACAGAAATAGCATAACTATGCCGAGTTTTTCTCTAAAAACATAATGTGTAACAGACCAAAAAAATGATGGAGTAAGTTGAGTTTTGAAGTTTTTCAATTGATCTACAAGCACTTCAAAAACTTAACATTTGAAGAAACCAAAATTGAAACCACTACAAATTTAATAGCGTAATTTACCTATGGAAACGTATCCATAAAACCCTCTGCCTATAAAAATAGAATAAATTGAAACCAATTCCAAATCGTAAAAACCAGATTTACTTGGTTATCGCTTATTATAAGGAATGCCTGTGGAAAGCTATTATTTAATAATGGTAATTAAATATTAAAATAAAAAGCATGAGGTAATCTTTTATAAATGCTCGGAAGGATCCCAATAAACCTTGTCTAAATTTTGAATTTGATTATCGACAACCTCTATACCTTCACTTTCTAAAAGTTGTTGCATAAGGTTGGTTCCGTCAAAATGATGTTTACCAGTTAGTAAACCTTTTCTATTTACCACGCGGTGGGCAGGAACATCTTTTCCGTGAGAACCATTCATGGCATAACCAACCACTCTAGAACTTCTTGCAGCTCCCAAATATTTGGCAATAGCTCCATAACTAGTAACACGGCCAAATGGAATTTGCTTAGCCACTTGGTAAACTTTATCGAAAAAATTTAGTGTTTCCGGTTTCATTGTTATATTTCTCTAATAATATTTATTAAAGTTACTATTGCAATAATACCAGTAATACTGCCAATAATGCGGTTCATATTTTTTTGAGACGTTAATGTTTTACTCTTTATTTTATCAAAAAAGAAAATATACATGTAAAGCGTAACAAAAGTCCCCATAGCTGCACCAGCAACATAAGAAATAATACTGGTTTGACTAAAATCTAACCACCCAAAAGATGCCAAAGTAATAGTCATGTAAGCTTGGTAAGGTATCGGGAATACATTTATACCGGATAAAAACAAACCTTGAAAAAAACGACTTCCTTTACTTCTAATTTTGGGTTCTACCTGTTCCTTAGGTTCAGACTTAGCTATAAACAAGAAATAGATAGTAATTAAAACAAAAATAACGAACGCTACACGCTGTAACACATCTATTACATCGTGATTTTTACTTAAATAACGCGCAAAGATCGCTGCTATAGAAGTTTGAATAATTACAACAACGCAGGCACCAATAGAAAACATAATACCCCGAACATGACCTTCTTTTAGACTAATTTTTGCGGCCGTCATGTTTAGTAATCCTGGCGGAATAACACCCACAAGCGCAAAAACCAACCCTAGAAAGAAGATAAATGTAATATTCAAAACTATTTGATTTTAAATTTAATATAGGTAATAGCCTTATTTTTCTCTAAGTATTGCGACTCATAAAAGGTTTGAATACTTGTTACCTCTTCTGGGCTACCTTCTTGTTTGTAAACATTATGGTTGGCATACAACACTTCGTGACCTGCACCATGCAATAAACCAAGTGTGTAACCGTGCATAAATTCGCTATCAGTTTTTAAATTCATAACACCGTCTGGTTTTAGAATTTGCTTGTAACGCTCTAAGAAAACAGCATTAGTCATGCGGTGTTTGGTACGCTTGTATTTTATTTGTGGATCTGGGAAAGTAATCCAAATTTCGTCTACTTCATTATTAGCAAAAGCGTGATCGATAAGTTCTATTTGCGTACGCAGAAAAGCCACGTTAGGTATATTTTCTTCTATAGCTGTTTTTGCGCCTCTCCAAAACCTAGCACCTTTAATATCGACACCTATAAAGTTTTTATTTGGATATTTTTGTGCTAATGCAACCGAATATTCTCCTTTTCCACAGCCTAATTCTAGAACTAATGGATTATCGTTTTTAAAAACCTTAGAACGCCATTCTCCCTTTAGACTAAAAGTTGACTCTACCAATTCTTCTCTTGATGGTTGAAACACGTTGGAAAAAGTTTCGTTTTCTCTAAATCGTTTCAGTTTATTTTTACTACCCACAGTATATTAACTATTTGTTATTATTAGTTTTGAATTGGTAAAATTACGGAAATATACCCAAGTGTTTATATGCTTACCTTTGAATTTGCCGAAAAGTGCGTTAGGGATTGATGCGGCATCCTTTTTTTGCTAGATTAAACTTAAAAAACCGACAATAACCACTTGGTTTGTCTGTAATTTAACAAAACCAACTTTATAAAGTTGCATAAAAAAAGATATAGCGGAAAGCCCGACCCTTGTGGTAACGCCATAATAAAAGCTTTTATTTAGAATTTTAATTGATGAAAAAACGAATTTTAGTTGCGCCATTAAATTGGGGTTTAGGGCATGCTACGCGATGTATACCTATTATTAATGCATTAATTTTAAACAACTTCGAACCTATAATTGCTAGTGATGGCGTAGCTTTGGCTTTGTTAAAAAAGGAATTCCCTAATTTAAAATGCATTGAATTACCTGCATACAACGTAACGTACGCTAAAAACGGAAAGCATTTTAAGCTGAAACTTATTAAAGATTCGCCTAAATTGATGCAAGCTATTAAGGCTGAAAAAAAAGCGACTAAAAACATTGTTGATTCTGAGGGTATTTCTGGGATTATATCGGACAACCGATTGGGTGTTAGGAGTAAAAAAGTGCCATCTGTTTTTATTACGCATCAATTAAACGTTTTGAGTGGTAGCACGACTTGGCTAAGCACTAAAATGCATCAGAAAATTATTAATAAATTTGATGCCTGTTGGGTTCCCGATACACCGGGCGATATTAATTTAAGCGGAAAACTAGGCCATGTAAAACGTTTTGAACTGCCTACAACTTACATTGGGCCATTAAGTCGTTTTACTAAACAGGAGACTGAAATTAAAAATGATGTTATGGTGCTAATCTCTGGTCCAGAACCACAACGGACCATGTTAGAAGAACGTCTTTTAAATAAATTGGAAGTTTTTAACGGCCAAGTAGTTTTTGTGAAAGGTGTAATGGAAAATGAGCAAACCAAGGAAGTAAAGGACAACATGACCATTTATAATTTTATGACATCGGCATTACTAGAAAAAACAATAAATGAAAGCGAATTGATTGTTTCTCGATCGGGTTACACCACCGTAATGGATTTAGCGAAACTAAATAAAAAAGCACTTTTTATACCTACACCAGGGCAGTTTGAACAAGAATATTTAGCAGAACGACTTAGTGATATGCGCTTGGTGCCAACTTGTAGTCAGGACGATTTTAACATAAAAGTGCTAGAAAACATTACCGGTTATGCTGGATTAAAAGCTTTTGATTTTGAAATCGACTTTAAAAAATTATTCAGCTTTTTCGAGGGTGAATGAGAATTCACTACCCACACTGTATTCACTTTCAACATATATTTTTTCTTGGTGTGCCTCAATAATATGTTTTACTATAGAAAGTCCAAGCCCAGAACCGCCTTCTTTTCTAGAACCTGTTTTATCAACTCTATAAAAACGCTCGAACAATCGTGGTAAATGTGCAGATGCAATACCCTCGCCATTATCGGTTACCCGAACAATAATTTTGTTTTTTATTAAATTTTCGATACTAATTTCAGTAGTACCTTTTTCACTTCCGTATTTAATAGAATTCACAATAAGGTTAATTAAAACCTGCTGAATGCGCTCTTTATCTGCCTTAACAAATATTGGCTTTTTATAATTCATATCGAAGGTTAACGTAATTTTCTTCTTTGCCGCTTTCATTTCCAGCATATCGAAAATTGTTTCTACCAACTCTACAATATTAAAAGTTTCTATTTTAAGTCTTAAATCTCCAACTTCCAATTTGGTAATCATATCCAAATCTTCCACAATATAACTTAAGCGTTCAATACCTTTACTGGCACGCTCTAAGTATTTTTCGCGAATTTCTTTGTTATCCATTGCTCCATCAAGTAAGGTTAAAATGTAACCTTGTACTGTAAACAATGGCGTTTTTAACTCGTGAGACACATTTCCCAAAAACTCCTTTCGGTATTGCTCTCTAACTTTAAGAGTTTCTATTTCTAACTTTTTATCGCGTGCAAATTTATCTATTTCTTGAGTAAGCGTGTGCATATCGGTAGTAATAGCACCTTTGGTAAGCTTTGCCGATTCTAGTAAAGTTAGATCGTCGTATATTTTTTTAACACGCCGATATATAAATCGCTCTACTCGATATTGAATAACAATAAAACAGAAAACATAGGTACTAATAGCAAGCACGGGAATTTCCCATAACTCAATATTAGAGAAGTAAAATAAAAAAACGCCCAATAAGAGCGTTATATATAAGGTAATATAAAACGACGTAACTCTCGCGAATCGATACGATTTTTTAAATTTAGTCTGTTTCATTACAAATTAATCTACAAACTTATAACCTACACCTTTTACAGTTTTAAAGCTTTTATCACCTAGTTTTTCACGTAATTTTCTAATGTGCACATCAATAGTACGTCCACCAACAACTACTTCGTTGCCCCAAACGGTATCTAATATTTCGTCGCGTTTAAAAACTTTTCCAGGTTTAGAAGCTAATAAAGAAAGTAATTCGAACTCCTTTCTTGGTAAAATAATTTCTTTCCCTTTAGAAGTAATTTTATACTCGTCTCTATTAATAACTAAAGATCCAATTTTCAAGGTATCGGCAACATCTTCTTCCTTAAAACGACGAAGAAGCGCTTTTACTTTACTCACTAAAACTTTTGGTTTTATAGGCTTTGTAATATAATCGTCCGCACCAGCATCAAATCCTGCTACTTGAGAATAGTCTTCACCACGAGCTGTTAAAAAAGTCACGATAGTATTTGCTAAATCGGGATGCTTTCTAATTAATTCACAAGCTTCAATACCATCCATTTCTGGCATCATAACATCTAGAATTATTAACTGTGGTAATTCTTTTTTTGCGATTTTAACACCTTCGGCGCCGTTTTCGGCTGTAAGCACCTGATAACCTTCACTTGATAAATTATAACCTACAATTTCTAAAATGTCCGGCTCATCATCAACCAACAATATTTTAATGTCTTTTTTTTTCATTTGTAAAGAAAATCTGTTTCTTGAAGTAAAGATAAAGCTAATAACATAATTTTATTAAAATTAAAAAATTAATAACACTAAGGTAACAATCGCGAAACAAATTGATAAACTTTATAACAAATTATAATAAAGTTAACTATTTTTTGGCATTAAAATTGTAGTATTCATCTAACTTTGAAATAACAAACGAGTAAATATGAAGAAACAATACTTTTTAATCTTTTTTACCATTATTTCTTTTTTTGCCATCCAGTCTATGGGTGCGCAAACCTCTAGCAATACAACACCTAAAATCGAAGGTTTAACCATTTACCCAAACCCGGTAAGTGCATACGATAATGAAGTTTCTATAGCATCAAAAAGCAACTTAACAAAAACGGTAAAGATTTTTAATGTGCTGGGAAAACAAGTACTTTCTGCCAGACTTATTGGTAAAACACTTAATATTTCAAAACTAAGTAAAGGGGTTTATATTTTACACATTACCGAAAATCAAGTGAGTGAAACTAGAAAACTGATTGTAAAATAATTTTTTTGAACATATAAATATAATAGCGCTACCAATTGGTAGTGCTTTTTTATTTTATCTACTTTTGTACTATAATATTTAGGCTACTAAAACTACTGAACCGTTTTATGCCTTTAATGACTATTGAAATCTATTTATGATCGATAAAAACGCCATTTTCAAAATAAAAACACCCGCTGAATTCGAAAGCTTAGCATTAGAAGTTTTTAAATTTCAGTTTGAAAACAATAGGGTGTATCGTTCATTTTGCGACCTATTATACATCCATCCAACAGATGTAAAAACAAGTAACGATATTCCTTTTTTACCTATTCAGTTTTTTAAAACTCGAGATGTTTTAAGTACTAAAGATGCTATTGAAACAACCTTTACTAGTTCTGGAACTACCGGAAGTGCGACGAGCAAACACCATGTTACCGATTTAAAGATCTACAAGCAGAGTTTTAATAAAGGTTTTGAACACTTTTATGGCAATATTGAAGATTATGTTATTCTTGGATTACTGCCGTCTTACTTAGAACGTGAAGGCTCGTCATTAATATACATGGTCGATGCTATGATTTCGAAATCAAAACATGCTGAAAGTGGTTTTTATCTCGATAACATCTCCGAATTAAAAGACACCATAATAAAGCTAGATGCTGAAGGTAAAAAAATATTACTTATAGGTGTTTCTTTCGCGTTGCTAGATTTAGTTGAAATGCATCAATTCAACTTAAAAAACACCATAATCATGGAAACAGGAGGCATGAAAGGCCGCCGAAAAGAATTGATTCGCGAAGAACTACACAAACAATTAAAAGCTGGTTTTGGCACAAAAGAAATCCATAGTGAATATGGTATGACGGAATTATTAAGCCAAGCCTACTCGCAAGGTCATGGTGTATTTAAATGTCCAAGTTGGATGAAAGTCTTAACTCGAGACACCGAAGATGCTTTAACTATAAACACCAGCGAAAAAGCGGGCGGAATTAACGTTATTGATTTAACAAACATCAACTCTTGCTCCTTTATTGCAACCCAAGATTTAGGCCGTGTAAATCCAGATGGATCTTTTGAAGTTATTGGTCGTTTTGACAACTCTGATATTCGAGGTTGCAACTTAATGGTGTTATGATAACAAAAAACACTTTGTAAGTAATTGAAACTATATACGACCAAACCATTGCTAAGAAAAAGAATGATTAGTAATAAATTTTGGTTAATTTATTAGGCCCGATGTAAAAGTCGGGCTTTTTGTTTTTTATTAATGAATTGAAAAAGCATCTCGATCGTTTAAAAACTTCAATTTATTTCTATACGCTTCCACATGGCGCTTCTCTAAAGTAATTATTTGAGTACCTTCTTCGTGCGGTTCGAAATTAGATAACTGATTTCCTAAAACATCGTAGACAGCAGAGTGACCAGAATATTCACTATTCACACCATCTACACCTACTCTATTCACACCAATACAATAACTCATATTCTCGATAGCTCGTGCTTTTAAAAGCGTATCCCAAGCCGTAACTCGTGATTTTGGCCAGTTGGCTACATAAATCAATACTTCGTAATTTTCAGTATTTCTTGCCCATACGGGAAAACGTAAATCGTAACAAATTAACGGACAGATTTTCCAACCTAGATAATCTATAATCAACTTTTCATTGCCTGCCGTATATGTTTTCTCCTCGCCAACTAAGGTAAAAGCATGGCGTTTATTATAAATAGTAATTTTACCCGAAGGTTCTACAAATACTAAACGATTGTAATACTTACCCGCTTCTGTTATTACCAAACTACCAACAATAGCCGCATCTTTTTTAGCAGCCATATCTTTTAGCCATGTAATAGTTTCCCCATCCATAGTTTCCGCTACCTTTTCAGCGTTCATGGTAAAACCACTTGTAAACATTTCAGGCAGTATAATGAGATTTATACTGCCTGAAATTTGTTCTATTTTTTCTGTAAACTGCTCACGGTTTTTTTGAGGATTTTCCCAAACTAAATTCGCCTGAATTAACGCTACCTTAAGCTCTTTTTCCATACCGTGATTTTATTTTATAGTTTACTTTTTGCTTTATCTAACTTTTCTTTTAGCTTCTCAATATTCTCTAGCGACTTCTTTTCGTCTACCGGAGACAATTTACCTTTATTTTTTAACTTTTCGTATTTCGAAATAGCATCTTTATGTTTTTTTCCTGCTTTTTCAAAATTAGACTTTGCCTTCTCTTTAGCCTTCAATGCTTTTTCGGCCTTCTTTTGTTCTTTTTCAGCTTTTTTTAATGCTTTCTCCTGATTCTTTTTCGCTTTCTCTTCTTTCTTAACAGCCTTTTCTTTGGCTTTTACCTTTTCAAGCTCTGCCTTTTCAGCTGCTTTAGCTTTGTCTAATTCTGCTTTTTTAACACTAAAAGCATCCTTTATTTGTTGTTGATCTTCAATAGATAATGTTTTTGTAACATCGGCTCCATCTTTAATAATTTTACTACCTTTAACTTGGTATGTCGCTTCTTTAAATACTACCTCTTGTGCATTAACTGCAAAACAGAATACAAATAAGACTAGGGTTGCAAATATATTTTTCATAATTAATTTTATTTTAAGTTTTTATAAATAGTGTTATACTCTTTTATTTTAGCTTCTAAATCTTCAAAACGGCCTTGCCACTTCTCTTCATCACTAGGCGATAGCTTACCTTTTTCTTTTAGTTTATTATACTTCTCTTTTTTACTCTCTAGTTTTTCTTTAGCCTTTAAAAAATCGTCTCGAGCATCTTCTATTGCTTCTTGTTTCTCTTCTAATTGTTTTTGACTTTCCTCTAAGGCTTCTTGCTTTTCCTTAGCTTTCTCTATAGTTTGCTCTACTTTTTTCTGCTCCTTTTCTAACTTTTCTTTTTTATCTTCAGCAAGACGCTCAGCTTCAAGGCGCTTACTTAAAACGGCCTTTATGTCTTTCTTCTCGTTTTCGGATAACAGCTCTGTAATATCTTTACCTTTACTATAAAAGTTATCGTTTTTCACTTTATACACAGCACCTTCTTCCATTATAACACGCTCTCCACTTCCGCAAGACATGCATAAACCAATTAATGCTATGGGTAATATTTTTATCATCTTCATATTCTATACCTTTTTTTTAAGATTCTCTATCTATTTAGACACAAAATTAAGGGTTAGTCACTAGCTTAACACCCTTTTAACAAAGGCCTAAGTTCGCAACCTCTTCAAATTAACGTAAAATGAAGTTAAACAACGCATTAGCCATTTAATTGAAAAACGCGTATGTTAAAATTAGAGCTGAAAAATGACACAATAATCAAAGAGTGGCGATTATTTTTTCTTCGGAACACCTTAAAAGAAGCTCTTAATTATACAATTTCCATTTTCTTCAATAGAAAAGATGCATTCATGTTTTTACAAACTCCCGTTTTAAGAGTGTAATCAAAATGAAGTTCATCATTAATAATTTCAGCATCGAAGTAATAGTTTTTTACTTGCGGTAGTTCGTTTTCAATTTCGCACAAACTTAAATCGTGCGTTGCAATAATTCCGGTAGCCTTAGAAGCCACTAATTTTTCAACAAACTTACGAGAACCAATAGCCTTATCGGTGCTATTTGTCCCCTTTAAAATTTCATCTAAAATAATAAAATAAGGTTCTTTTTGAATAGCATCTACAATGTATTTTAATCGTGTTAACTCAGAAAAGAAGTACGAGCTATCATCGGTTAACGAATCTGTGGTGCGCATACTTGTAATCAATTTTACAGGCGAATATTCACTCGTTTCAGCACAAATAGGCAAACCAACATTGGCCATAACAATATGCAGAGACATAGTACGTAAAAAGGTGCTTTTTCCTGCCATATTTGCCCCAGTAACAATAAAGAATTCCTCGTTACCCATAGAGACGTTACTATCTACACGTTTAGACTTGTTTAACAAAGGGTGCCCTAAATTTGTAGCTTTTATAACCGACCCGTTGTTTACTATTTTAGGAAACACAAAATCAGGATGATTAAAATTAAAACCACCTAAGGAGTTATAAGCATCGAAAAAGGAAACCACCTCAAACCAATCTTCAACTTTATCAGCATATTGATTAATCCATTTTTCAATACGGTAGCTGTTTTTAATATCCGACAAGAACAAGCCGTTACCAAATATAGCCGAGATAATATTATTGCGATTATCTAATGCATCCAAACCTTTGGATAACTCTTTAAAAATAAGTGACGCCTTTTTATGTTCCGATTGAATTTTTTCTTGTTTCTTCTGAAGCAATTCTGAAGTGAAATTTTCATTTTCAATTAAATCCAACAATAAAGCATACTGACGAAATGTATCTTTAACCTGATCGGCTCCTGTTGAAAGTTGATTGATACGCTTGACATAAACACCAGAAAAGCCTAAGCCAATAAGCAACCAATAGCCAACAATTTCAGAATTAATTAAATTCAAAATAGTTAATACAAATAATGTTACCGAAATAACAGTAAACCCTATTGGTAACCATTGCATCATTTTTGGCAAAAACGTTTTATAATTTTTTAACCATGTTACAATTTGCTTTGCAGACGTTTCTGTTTCAATCAAACTCGAATTAGCATCATAATGCTGCCTCCATTCGGGCCTACTACTTAATTCTTCTATGGCTTTTTGTCGTGAAACAATATTTTCAGTATTGTTCGCTTTTAATAAGTCAGCCAATCGTTCTTGTCCTTCAGTAATCGTTGTTCTGTTTATAAATTGAAAAAATGAACCTCGACCAAATAAATCGATATCTAAACTATAAAAATGATTTGGGTCTTGAAATTTAAGTCCCTGATCTCGATCATGAAAATTACCCGAAGCAATTTTAATCTCTTCTTCATTTATAACAACCAGCGCTTTTTTAAACTGACGTTCGCGTTTAATATCGTTATACTTTGATAATAAAAACAGAAAACCCACAACACCCAAAACCCCAATACCTAAAGCAATTTGCCAGTTTTGAAAAGTGAAGTATATACCAAAACCTGTAGCAACAAAAACCAACAACCTTAGCATGCTTAAGGTTATCATTTGCTTATGCAACTTTTGTGCTTCTGCAGTGTATGTTGCTTGATGTTCTTGGTAATAATCTATAGGTGCACTCATTTTGTTTATTTGAATTGGTAAAGAAACGAAAAAGCTCTGAAATCTGTTTTTCAGAGCTTTGTTTTTAACTAAGTTTTACATTGAATTTAACATCGCTTAGAATGTTAAACTTCAAAAGAAATTTATTTATTATGCTTAATCTCTAGACATAAAAATACGTAACACATACCAAAACAGTAGCATGAGCGAAGCAAACAAGCCTAAAGCAGCAGGAATATAATCTTCAACACCATATTTATTTACCAAATTTGATGTTTGATACAAAATTGAACCAGCAGCTAAAAGACACATACCAACCGAAAACCAAAGTCCTAAATTGAAACCAAAAATACTACCAGCGATAATTAACCCAATAGCAATAAAAAACCCAACGGTTAATCCTGCTTTTAAAAATGAAAAATCTTTTTTAGTAACAAAAACAATAGCCGATAATCCGCTAAATAAAGCCAATGTAACAATACTAGCTTGTTTTAAAATATCTGGCCCTGTTTCCATGGCATAAGCTGCAATGTATATAAGTGGTACAAAAATAAAAGCTTCGGCTAAAATGTAAAGTCCATAAGCTAAATATTGTTTGTTTTTGTCTGGCGTTTTAAGCGCCATACCTTCAGCATAGTTTGTAATAAACATAAAACCACCAAGCATAATAAGCCAACGCCAACCTTGCGTCATGGATAAAGCGAACTCTACAACTGTATCACTTTGTAATAATAAGTATTCAAAAAGAATAAATGCCAAAACACCACCCGCAACATGCGAATACGTTTTTTTATAAAAAGCCACTCTATCTACTTCAGATAGTTGACTTACCATAAGCTTACCATTAAATGTTTGATTCATAATTTGGGATTTAATTGATTTTTAAATTATTAATAGGTATTAATCTCTAGAGCCACCAAATACTTGAAAAGCCCAATATACTAAAGACGCTAAAGAACCAATTGCAGCAACTAAATATGTACGTGCAGCCCATTTTAAGGCATCTTCCGATCCTGCATATTCTTCTTGAGACAACATGTTTTTATTTTTCAACCACGCCAAAGCACGGTTACTAGCATCGTATTCTACCGGTAAAGTTACAAAACTGAATAAAGTTGCAAAACCCATCATGACTAATCCAGCAACGGCAATCCAATATCCAAGTCCTAAACCTGCTGCGGCACCTAACATTAAACCACCAATAACAACCCATTGTGACATATTTGACGTTACACTAACAACAGGCACTAATTTAGATCGCACCCCTAACCATTGATACGCTTGCGCATGTTGCACGGCGTGACCACACTCGTGTGCTGCCACAGCCGCAGCTGCTGCGTTTCTTTGATTATAAACAGACTCACTTAAGTTTACTGTTTTATTTGTTGGATTATAGTGGTCGGTTAATTGCCCAGGTGTAGAAATAACCTCAACATCGGTAATACCGTTATCTGCTAACATTTTTGTAGCAATTTCGGCGCCACTCATGCCATTTCTCAGTTGTATTTTAGAGTATTTGGCAAACTTTTTCTTTAAGGTACTACTCGCTATCCAACTTAAAAGCGCTATGGCACCCAATAATATATAATATCCAATCATTTTGTTTCGTTTTTAATTTCTAATGTAAATATATCAAAAATAAAGCCAATTGCATATTGTGCTAGTTTGTCAGTTAATTTTTAGATGCATAGCGCTTTATAAAAAAATGGTTAACTTCGTGTAACCCCACATATTAATTAATGAAACGATTTAATATCGCGACATTCTGATTCTAAATAATGAAAATACTACTAACAGGTTCCACAGGTTATATTGGTAAACGTTTAATTCCGGTTTTAGTTGAAGCCGGACACGAAGTGATTTGCTGCGTGAGAGACCCCAAACGGTTTAATCCGCCAGAATCTTTAGCAAAAAGCATTACGGTGCTTCAATTAGACCTTTTAGATCAAGCTTCTTTAGAACATATTCCAAAAGATATTGATGGTGCTTATTATTTGGTACACTCCATGTCTTCGGATGGTGATTATAAATCTTTAGAAGAAACATCTGCAAAAAACTTTAGGAATGCTTTAAAAAACACAAACGTAAATCATGTGGTTTATTTAAGTGGTATTGTTAACGAAACCGAACTCTCTAAACATTTAAGCTCAAGAAAAAATGTAGAAATAGAACTGGCAAAAGGCGATTACAACTTTACAGCTTTACGCGCCGGAATTATTATTGGCTCCGGAAGTGCTTCTTTTGAAATTATTAGGGATTTAGTTGAAAAGCTCCCGATCATGATTACTCCAAAATGGTTAAACACCAAATGCCAACCCATCGGCATTTCCGATGTTATGGCTTTTCTTTCTAAATCGATGTTTAACCCCGAAACTTATAATGAGAATTTTGATATTGGAGGTCCTGACGTTTTAACCTATAAAGAGATGCTTTTAAATTTTGGTAAAGCCAGAAACTTAAAGCGTAGAATTTATACGGTTCCGGTAATGACACCCAAACTATCATCGTACTGGCTTTATTTTGTAACCTCAACATCGTACAAATTAGCATCGTCTCTAGTACATAGCATGAAGGTTGAAGTAGTTTGCCGTGATAATAGAATAAATACCATTTTAGGCATAACACCTTTGAGTTATAATGAAGCCTTAAAACGCGCTTTTAGTAAAATTGAAAATAACGAAATTCTATCGAGTTGGAAAGATGCTTACTCCAGTAGCGGATTAAACTTTAATATATCCGAATTTATACAAGTCCCGTCTTTTGGTTGTTTTAAAGATAGTAGAACGAAAGGTATTGAAAACCGCGAAGCTTCTATAAACAAAATTTGGGCTATTGGCGGAAACACCGGCTGGTATTATGGCACATGGCTTTGGAAAATTAGAGGCTACATGGACAAGCTTTTTGGCGGTGTTGGATTGAGGCGCGGACGCACCAATCCGGCAACCATTAATGTTGGTGATTCTATTGATTTTTGGCGTGTATTGTATGCCGATAAAGAAGAAGGACGTTTACTTTTATTTGCTGAAATGAAACTTCCGGGTGAAGCTTGGTTGGAGTTTAAAGTGGTTGAAAATAAACTAACTCAAACCGCAACTTTTAGACCGCTTGGTTTAGCCGGCAGGCTGTATTGGTATTCGGTATTACCTTTCCATGGTTTTATTTTTAAAGGTATGCTGAAGGCTTTAGCTGAATAATAGTCACCCAAAACCCTACATAATAAAAGAAATCATTTTTATTTATTTTATAACATGAACTTAGAGGATATAAGAAGAAATTACGAAAATTTTGATGATGAAAAGTTAATTGAAATAGCTACTAAAGACATCCAATCTTTAAGAAAAGAAGTAATACCAATATTAGAGGCTGAATTATTTAAAAGAAATATTTCGTTAGCAGATGCACAAGAAAGAACAAACGTAAAATCTAATACTGAACCCAACACCAAAAAGAAAAAGGAAGACAAAATTTTCACAAAGGAGAATATTGAATTCATGAATTCTTTTGAAATACCTCATATTTTAAAAAACGGAAAAGCATATTACGTTAAAGGAGATATTACTACAATTTTTTCGATTTTACTGGCAGTACTTCTTGTTCTGTTTTTATTTAAATCGCAATTTGGTAGTGGTGTTAAATTAATATTATGGACAATAATTGCATCTATTTTAATAAAGCTTATACTTAAGAAAATGAACTTTGGAAAAATAGCCGAAGTACACCCAACCAAAATTATTTTACCTAAATACCCTACCGTTAATTTTGGAATGTTTAGAATAATGATTCTGATTAGAATAGCTTCGAACCAGTTAGGAATGTTGGAGTTTAATTATAGAGATATTTCTAGAGTGTACCAGAAAGACACATTTACTAACAAAGGGTACTATTTGGATATCATCAATAGTACATCTAGAGAAACTGAAAGTCACAGAGTTTTCCTAGAGGTCCTTTCTGAAAATGATAGAAACCAAATACTAGAAATTATAAAACAGAAATCTGATAGCGCAGCCTAAACCACTTGTTTTCTACTGAAAATAACCTTAGCCCAAAGCCCGCGTTAGGGATAGAACGGCCCGTTTGAGCTCCCCGACCTTTTGGAAGGGAGCGAGTAGTGATAGCCCGACCCTTTTCGGGTAACGCCCAAAGATATATTTAAACAAAAAAAAATCTAGTTCTAGACGTAATGCCTAAAACCAGATTTAATATATAGTTTGTGTGTTTTAAGAAACTATGCTGTTTCTAAAGACATATCGAAAGCTTCGGCTATTTCTTTGTACACAATTTTTCCTTTTATAATATTTAAACCTCTTGCTAGTGGCGCGCTGTTTTGACAAGCTTGCTCCCAACCTTCGTTTGCTAATTTAATAACGTATGGTAAGGTTACGTTGGTTAAACCCATTGTAGATGTATATGGTACAGCACCTGGCATATTGGCTACGGTGTAATGTACAACCTCGTCTATAATATATGTTGGATCTTGGTGCGTTGTTGGGTGTGTAGTTTCAAAACATCCGCCTTGATCTACAGCAACATCGACCATTACGGTACCTGGACGCATTTCTTTTAACATATCGCGTGTTATTAATTTTGGCGCTTTTGCTCCTTTTAATAATACACCACCAATAATTAAATCGGCATCTACAATATGTTTACGTATGTTATATTCACTAGAAAATTCACTAATTACATTGTTTGGCATAGAATCACTTACATAACGTAAAGCCTTCATGTTAATATCCATAATAGTAACTTGTGCGCCTAAACCTGATGCCATTTTTGCAGCTTGGTAACCTACAATACCAGCACCTAGAATAAGTACTTTTGCTGGAGGAACTCCTGGAATACCACCTAATAAAATACCACGACCTTTAATTGGCTTCTCTAAGAATTTTGCACCTTGTTGTACAGACATACGACCTGCAACCTCAGACATTGGAATTAAAAGCGGTAAAGATCCGTCGTTATCTTCTACAGTTTCGTAAGCGATACAAACAGATTTACTTTTAATCATAGCTCTAGTTAATGGCTCACTAGATGCAAAGTGGAAATATGTAAATACCACTTGGTCTTCCCTAATTAAATCGTATTCTGGCTCGATAGGTTCTTTTACCTTCACTATCATGTCTGCAATTTCGTAAACAGCCTCTATGCTGTCTAAAATAGTTGCTCCTGCCTCTATATATTCTTCATCAAGAAAACCACTATTAAAACCTGCGTTTGTTTGTACGTAAACCTCATGGTTTCTTTTGGTTAATTCGAAAACTCCAGAAGGTATCATACCTACTCTATTTTCGCTATTTTTTATCTCAATAGGAACTCCAATTTTCATGTATTAAGCTTTTTTATAGATTTAAATCGAAACAAAATTAATACAAAATTTTGAACATTATAATCAATATTGCGATTTTGTTAATTTATTTTCACCTAAAACCCAATATCACCAAACAATCTATAATTCACATCAATTTAATAGGAAAACGCTTTTTTGGTTAAAACAGCTCGAAAAACACGGGTTTTTAATTAGTATTGATAAAAAACCACTTGTTTTTATGAAAATATAGGAATTTTTCGAGCTTTTAAAAAATAGAATTTACGGCTGTTTTGGGCTCGTTTTTTTTATGATTTTTTTTTGTGCTTAATTTTAAGAATTAAAATCATTAAACAAAGTACCGAGGTAATGATATTGGCAATTACCATCGATAAGCTTTTTAAGTAAAACCCGTAAACCAACCAAAGCAATACACCAACAAACATGGCTAAAAACATGGTTAATGATACACCTTCTACATCTTTAGTTTTATAAGCTTTATAGACCTGCGGAACAAATGATGCAGTAGTTAAAGTGGCTGCAACCAAACCTACTATTTCCATGGGGTGAATTTCGAACATAATTTTATTTGATAATATAAATTGGGGTTAAACTAAAAAAGCCACCTTATAAAATAAGATGGCTTATTTCTATATGCTATTTGGCCTTAGCCAACAATATTTACAATTTTACCTGGCACAACAATAACCTTTTTAGGGGTACGGCCTGCAAGTTGCTCTTGTGTTTTTTCGTGAGCTAAAACGGTTTTTTCTATCTCGTCTTTGCTCATATCCATTGGTAGCTCTAAAGTAAAACGCATTTTCCCGTTAAAGGAAATTGGGTAATTTTTACTACTTTCTACCAAGTGACTCGCATCGAATTCTGGAAAAGCCGCTGTAGAAATAGATTCGCTATTCCCTAATTGGTTCCATAATTCTTCTGCAATATGTGGCGCGTAAGGCGATAATAAAACCAATAACGGTTCTAAAACATCTTTAGAAGTACATTTTTGAGTGGTTAACTCGTTTACAGCAATCATAAACGTTGAAACCGATGTATTGAAAGAGAAATTCTCGATATCTTCTTGAACCTTTTTAATGGTTTTATGAAGTGTTTTTAAATTGTCTTTTGTTGCTTCTGCTTCTGAAACTTTAAGTCCGTTATCATCGACATACAATTTCCATAGTTTTTTAAGGAAGTTGTGCACGCCTGTAATTCCGGCTGTATTCCATGGTTTGTATTGCTCTAATGGCCCAAGGAACATTTCGTATAAACGAAGACTATCTGCACCGTAATCTGAAACAATGTTATCAGGGTTGACAACGTTGTATTTCGATTTGGACATTTTTTCGACTTCTCTGCCTACTTTGTAAACGTCATTATCTCCTTCAATTATTTCACCCTTATCTCCAATAAAAATAGCTTCTTTAAATTCAGACCTCCAATTTCTAAGACCATCTATATCTATTTCTTGAGATGAATTAACTAATGAAACATCGACATTCCTTCTTCCAAAAGAATCAATTCCAACCGATATTTCTGAAATATTCTCTGAAACAACTTCGAATAATTTTTCTCTTAACTTTTCTAAAATCTCGTTTTGAACATTTAAATTATCAAGCTCGACACCATTTCTTGTAAAAAACAAAGCTAAGTTATCATTACCTCTTTTATTATCAATAAAAAGTTGATTAAAAGCAGAAACATATTTTTCTGAAACAAAAACCTTAGATAATTTAGCACCACTATCATCTTTTCCGACACCACTTGTTCCATAATTAACAAGCCCATACACAAAAGCACTAGTTCCCAAAATCATCCCTTGGTTAATCAGTTTTTTAGCAAACTCATCAACAGGTACAACTCCTTTATCGAACAAGAATTTTTGCCAAAAACGAGAATACAGTAAATGTCCTGTAGCATGCTCGCTTCCGCCAATGTATAAATCGACATCTTTCCAGTAATCCATCGCTTCTTTACTCGCGAATTCTTCGGTGTTTGTAGAATCCATGTAGCGGTTAAAATACCAAGAACTACCTGCCCAACCTGGCATAGTGTTTAATTCTAACGGATGGATGGTTTCATTATCGATTAAATCGTTAGAAACAACTTCATTTTTATTAGTATCCCAAGCCCAAACGGTAGCATTACCCAATGGTGGCTCGCCGGTTTCGGTTGGTAAATATTTTTCTACTTCGGGTAACTTAATAGGTAAATGTGCAGCATCAATCATTTGAGGCATCCCTTTTACATAATACACCGGAAATGGCTCGCCCCAATAACGCTGACGACTAAATACAGCATCCCGCAAACGGTAATTGGTTTTACCTTCACCTTGCCCTATTTTTTCTAATTCGAAAATAGCACGTTTGGTCGCTTTTTTATAGTTCATGCCGTTAAGGAAATCACTGTTTCCTATCACGGTTTTTTCTTTATCTGTAAAGGCTGCTTCCGAAATATCGGCACCATCAAAAATATTAATAATTGGAATATTGAAATGATTCGCGAAAGCGTAATCTCTTTCATCTCCACAAGGCACAGACATTACGGCTCCTGTTCCATAACCCGCTAAAACGTAATCGCCAATCCAAACCGGAATTGGCTCTTTTGTAAACGGATGCTCGGCATACGCCCCAGTAAATGCACCCGAAATGGTTTTTACATCGGCCATTCTATCGCGTTCGCTACGTTTGGCAGTTGCTAAAATATAAGCATCTACCTCAGCTTTTTGCTCTGGTGTTGTTAATTGCGCTACTAGTTCGTGCTCTGGAGCTAGCGTCATGAAGCTTACACCAAAAATAGTATCTGGTCTTGTTGTAAACACATCGATAACGGCATCGCTATCCTTCACATTAAAGGTAACAGAGGCTCCAACCGATTTCCCAATCCAGTTACGTTGACTTTCCTTTAAAGAATCGGTCCAATCAATAGTATTTAAACCTTGAAGTAAACGTTCTGCATAAGCAGAAATTCGCATACTCCATTGTGTCATTTTTTTACGTAACACAGGGTGACCACCACGTTCGGACACTCCGTTTACTATTTCATCATTTGCTAAAACGGTTCCTAATGCTGGGCACCAGTTTACTTCCGTTTCGGCTAAATAAGTTAATCTATATTGAAGTAATACTTTTTGTTTGTCTTCCGAAGAAAATCCTTGCCAAGCTTCTGCTGTAAAAGGCGCAATGTTATCATCGCAAACGGCATTTACATTCGCATTACCTTCTGTTGCAAAAATATTTTCTAAAGTAGAAATATCTTCAGCTTTATTAGTATCGTTATTGTACCAAGAGTTGAATAATTGAATAAAAATCCATTGGGTCCACTTGTAATATTGCGGATCTGAAGTACGAACCTCACGAGACCAATCGAAAGAAAACCCGATTTGATCCAATTGACGACGGTAGGTTTTTATATTCTCGGCCGTGGTAATTGCCGGGTGCTGCCCGGTTTGGATCGCGTACTGCTCTGCAGGCAAACCAAAACTATCGTACCCTTGCGGATGCAACACATTAAAACCTTGATGACGTTTGTAACGCGCATAAATATCGGATGCGATATAACCTAACGGATGCCCAACATGTAAACCTGCTCCACTTGGGTAAGGAAACATATCTAACACATAATATTTTGGTTTTTCGCTTTGGTTTTCGGCTTTAAAAGTTTGGTTTGTTGCCCAATATTTCTGCCACTTTTCTTCGATTTTATTGAAATCGTATATCATCCTATATCTTGTTTTCGTATTACTATAAGGTCGTTTTTAAAACGGCCATATTCGGCGCAAATTTACGTTTTATAAATCAACTTAAAAATCTTTTATTTTCATAAGTTAAAACCGTTAAAAAACATGCTGTTTTAACGAGATACTTTTACTTTTGCACGCTTAAAACCAGACTCCTTGAACGCGAACATCTACAAGGCCCATTTTGCACTTTTTGGCGCAAATGTTATTTACGGCCTCAATTATATTATTGCCAAAGGCATTATGCCTCATAAAATTAGCCCAACGGCTTTTGTATTTATCCGTTTGGCTTGCTGCGTTGTGCTGTTTTGGGCGCTTAAATTTATGTTTGTAAAAGAAAAAGTAGAACGTAAAGATTTATTGCGTTTGGCACTTTGCGGTTTACTTGGTGCCGCGGCAAATATGCTGTTTTTCTTCCATGGTATTAATATAACCTCGCCGGTAGATGCATCTATTATTATGACGGCTACACCTGTTTTGGTTTTTATTTTCAGTTTTTTTATTCTGAAAGAACGCATGACGAAGAATAAATTTATAGGCACCGTAATTGCTGGTATTGCCGCCATTTTTCTTATTGCCTATGGTAATAAATCTGAAGGCACAAGCTCACTACTCGGTAATTTTTTGGTGTTTTGTAATGCTGCTTCCTATGGTCTTTACTTAGTGCTTGCAAAAACTTTAATGCGAAAATATAATGCCCTCACCGTTATTTGTTGGATGTTTTTGTTTGGCTTACTCTTGGTTACACCGTTTTCTATTCAACCTATAATGGATACCAATTTTGCAGGCTTTACTACCAACACGTATTTAGTTATTGGCTTTGTGGTATTATTTACCACGTTTACTACCTATTTGCTTAATTTGTATGCACTAAACCACGTGATGCCATCGGTAACAAGTAGCTATATTTATCTACAACCCGTAATAAGTTTTGCTATGGTAAGTATTTATGCTTTTATATTAATGAAAGAAGAGTACGCACAAGATATTAATATAGTAAAAATACTAAGCTGCGTTATGGTTGTTATTGGTGTTTACATTATTAGTAAACCACCTAAAAAGCTAGCATAACTGTAAAAGTTAACCAAGTTGCTATTAGTAATATTTAAAATAATGTTAGGTTGAAAAATAACAATTTCAATATGTTTCTGTTTATATAAATGAAGATTGCTTATTCTTTATTATTTTTACAGCATTAATCGACACCCTTTTTATGAGTTCATCTTTTGAAAAACATCAAAAACGCAGACTAATATCATCGTACTTTTCGGTGGTTTTAAGTATTGCCTTAGTTTTATTTTTACTAGGCCTGTTGGGTATGTTGGTTTTAAATGCTAAAAAAGTTTCCGATCATTTTAAAGAACAAGTAGTACTTACTATTTACTTGAAAGATTCGGCTAAAGAGGTTGAAACCAAACAACTTGAAAAAAGTTTGGCTATGGCCGATTATGTAAAATCTACCGAATACGTTTCTAAAGAACAAGCTGCCGAATTTATGAAAGCAGAAAACGGTGAAGATTTTATGGATTTCGTGGGCTATAACCCGTTACAAAATTCGATTGATGTACACTTAAAAGCAGACTTTGTAACCTCGGAACACCTTGAAAAAATTTCCGCGGAAGCGTTACATAAAAACTTTGTAGAAGAAGTAACTTATGATAACGACCTTGTAAACCTAATGAACGATAATGTTAAAAAAATCAGTTTTTGGGTTTTAGTTATCAGTGGTATTTTTACTTTAATTGCGGTATTATTGATAAATAGTTCTATTCGCTTAGCCGTATATTCTAAACGATTTACAATAAAAACCATGCAAATGGTAGGCGCTACAAAACGTTTTATTCGTCGTCCGTTTGTTTGGAAAAGCGTACGTTTAGGTATTATTGGTGCTATATTAGCTTTAATAGGCATGGCTGTTGTATTGTATTATTTAAACAAAACGTTTGCCGAACTAGAATTACTAAGTAACCCGATTTTAATTGCTATTTTATTTGGCGTTATTTTCGCGCTAGGTATTTTAATAACTTGGATAAGCACACATTTTGCAACACAACGTTTCTTGAATTTAAAAACAGACGAGCTGTACTATTAGGCGAAAGAAATTTAAAACAACATTAACAGAAATTCTGAATTAATTCTGTTAATTTGCATGACTTACAAACACTATGGAAAATAAAAAACAAAAAGAAGCAACAAAAGCCACCTTTGTATTTGGCAAGAAAAACTATAAATTCATGTTTATTGGTTTAGCAATTATTGCTCTTGGTTTTATTTTAATGTCTGGTGGTGGCAGTGACGATCCTGCAGTTTTTAATCCAGAAATTTTTAGCTGGAGACGTATCCGTTTGGCACCAATGCTTATTCTTATTGGGTTTGGCTTTCAGGTTTATGCCATTTTATTAAATCCGAATAAAAAGTAAGACGAGTTAGATTAACTTACTCTTGTTCGATTTCTCCTTAGGTAGAAATGAGTAGCCCATAGAAAACAAACGCACTTTTATAATTGTCTAGCAAACGTAGTTGCCATTTTTTCTACATAGCCATAGCTATTTTTCATAGCATCATTTAAACTTTTCGAATACTTAATAACGGCATCGGTATATTCTATCCCGAAATCTTTAGCGTTATCATTTTCTAAATCTATAGATCCACAAAAGGCAGCGACTTTTATTTGTTTCGCTTTCGCGGAAGATAGCACGCCTTGTATTGTTTTTCCAGACATGGTTTGCGTATCTAGCTTGCCTTCCCCTGTAATAATCCAATCGGCACCATGCAATTGCTTATCAAACTGAGCTAAGTCTTTTATAAGCTCAATACCGCGCTCTAAAGTACCATTCAAAAATACTTTTGAAGCAATACCCATACCGCCGGCAGCACCTGCACCTTGAATACTTTGCGCATCGACACCAAAAACAGACTGTAATATTTTAGCAAAAGATTTTAAGCCATCATCTAGCAAAATAATATCTCGCGCCTTGGCTCCTTTTTGAGTTGCATAAACATAAGCCGCACCATCTTCTCCGTACAACGGATTGGTAACATCGCAGGCTATTTTAAAATTAACTTCGCTAATATTAGGATGTACATTAGTAGCATCGATAGATCTAATATTTAATAAATTAAATCCCGTAGGCACAACTTCCTTTCCTTTTTCATCTAAAAAACGATAGCCTAAAGCTGTTGCCATACCAATACCACAATCGTTGGTTGCACTACCTCCAATACCTAAAATAATAGTTCGAGCGCCTTTATTTAAAGCATCCAAAATCATATCTCCTGTGCCGAGTGTGGTGGCATTTTTACAATCGAAATCCTTACGTTTTAAAAGTTTTAAACCCGAAGCTTCAGCCATTTCAATAAAAGCTGTTTTAGACGCTTCAGCATAAAGAAAATTCGCTTTTATAGGTTCAAAAAACGGATTACTAACATCGACCTCAACAACTCTTCCATTCAAATAAAAATTAACGACCTCAATAGTACCGTCTCCACCATCGGCCAGTGGTAATTTTAAAATATCAATATCTGGATTTACAGCATGAATACCAGCCTCAACAGCTTGGCAAAACGCCATACCGGTTAAAGAATTTTTAAATTTATCGGGAGCAAGTACAATTTTCATAGTATAACTATTTTAACTTAAAATTGAAGGAAGGAAAAAGCTTAAAACCAATATAAAAACAAAAAAAGCAAGAAGTATATAAACCTCTTTTATCATGAAGTCTTCTTTTTTAATACTCACATTAAAATTAGAAATGCTTTTCACTTTAGTTTTACTCGTTAAAGCACTAACAGCATAAGCCACAACTAAGGCAATTATAACGCCTGTAAAGTTTAACCAAATCCAAAAGATATTAAATCCTAAATCAATATGAAACAACTCTTGAATTGTTTTTGAAAACATTAAATTTATTAAAACAGCTGAGATAATACCAGCATTCATACCAATGTGATTTACTTTTTTTGAAAAGAACGCCAAAAAGAACGTCACCAATACCGGACCATAAAATACAGAACCAATAGCATTAATAATTTCTATTACTGCATTTTTACTACCTCCAAAAAGAAAGGCACTCGCAATACAAACTAATCCCCAAAAAACTACCGATCCTTTTGAAATCATCATGTATTTTTTTGTGCTTAATTTATTTTCTCCTCGGTTAAAAAAATCTTCTACGGTAACTGCAGAAAGCGAATTAACGGTTGAACTTAAAGACGACATAGCCGCAGATAATATACCTACCATTAAAATACCTATTAAACCATGTGGTAAATATTTAATGATAAATACAGGAACCATTAAATCGGCCTTAATACCGTGCTTAGCAAATTGATCTGGAAAATGCCTTTGGGTAGTATCGGCTATTTCGGCTAGAAAATCGGGAGCAAGTGTAATTAAACCACCGATAACTAAGCCCATAATACAGTACACTAAAACTACAGGAAATCTTAAAAGTCCGTTTGCTAAAAGTAGGCTTCTAATTGTTTTTTCATCTTTAGCAGAAAGCATACGCTGTGCTTGTGTTTGGTCGCAACCATAATAAGAGGCATATAAAAAGAACCCACCAAGTATCATGGGTAATAAACCATATTCGTTCCCTTCACCAACACCTAAATTATAATCAATAATTTGTAATCTTTCTGGGTCGAATCCAGCTTCTAATCCACCGTGTTCCTGCAATAAGTTCCATCCATAATACAAGCAGATAATTAATCCTGCAAATAAAATAATCATTTGAATGGCATCGCCCCAAACAACGGCTTTCATGCCGCCTTGCCAAGAATAAATAATAGTGATAACACTAATAATTAAAATGGTATAAACAAAATCGATATCTAATACGGCTTGCAAAATAATTGCAATAGTATACACCATTACTCCGGTACCAAGCGCTCTACTTATTTGAAAAACAATACTTAAAATTAATCGTGTTGATGTGCTAAAACGTTTTTCTACAAACTCATAAATACTAACAACACCAGATCTAAATAATGGCGGAATAATAACGATCATTATAAAAATCATAGCCAACGGCACGGCAAACTCAAAGGTTAGCCATTTCATTCCTCCATTTAGTTTTAAACCTACAAATGCCGGCGCAGAAATAAAACTTATTGCCGAAAGTTGTGTAGCCATGGTAGACAGACTTAAAGGAAACCAGCCCATACTTTTTCCTCCTAAAAAATAATCTTTAGAGTCTTTATTATCTTTAAAGAAAAACCCCATTCCTAAAAAGAATACGATGTAAAATATTATGATACTATAATCGAGCCAATTCATAATGTTAAGTTTAGTGGTTAGTTGGTTAACACAAGATAAAACAAAGGATTTTAACTAATAGATAAAACTCTTTATTTCAAATTTTTAGTTTGTTCGTAAAAAAACATTTAAAGAATTTCAATTAATCATTCAATAAATCTATAAGTAATGCGGCACTCCAAGAAAAATCGTTACCTCCGTAACCAGCGGTTCCGTCTTTATGCATTTCTTTTCTAGAATCGAAATACTCATAAAACCCGTTTTTTTCAATAATTTCAATAGTATCTTGTTTTACGCGCTCTGCTATTTCAGAAAAACCATATTGTTTTAATCCTTTAAAAAGCATCCAATTTAGGTTTATCCAAACAGGGCCTCTCCAATATTTTTTAGGGTTGAAACGTTCGCTAGTTGGATCGAAAGAGGCACACAAATATTGCTGGTCGCCTCCAAACTTCTCCATCATGACTTTCACCATAACATCAGCGCGCTCTTTACTTGGAATATTAGCATATAAGGGAGCAAATGACGACGATGATAAATAACGAAGTGGTTTTTCATTACGTAAATCATAATGAATATATGCACCTAATTCTTCATCAAACAACTTATCATTAAAAGCTTTTACACTTTTATTTTGCCATTGTTTAAGCTGCTCAACTTTAGAATAATCTCCTAATAATTCATACAAATTAATTAAACTTTGATTTGACTTAATAAGTATGGCGTTAAACAAAGGATCTTGCACTAAAAACGGTGATAATTCAGCAATTTTTTCATCACTATAATTATGTTCTTTAGCAATATCTATAATATATAAATAATGATCGTATTCTCTTTTCGAAGGTCTTTCGGCTGCATCAACATGCGTAGTATCACGACGTTCGAATGTATATTCTGGCGGATCCATGGTGTCCCAAATATCATCCCAAATTGGAGAATTATCGGTACCTGATTCCCAGTTATGATAAATATAAACTAAGCCTTCATTTTGTGGATCACGCTTTGTAAAAAAGTAATTATGGTTATCGTAAACTTTGTCGATTACCGTTTCAATATACTTTAAGGTTGCAACTTTATCTTTACTAATTCTATACATTTCCTCTAAAACAAAACCTGTAACGGGTGGCTGCGTCATCCCTGTTGATTTGTACTTTTTAGAAGATTGCGGATGTAAATCTGATCTATGAAAATCTGGACCAGGAAAATACGTATCGGTATCTGTGTGAAAGATAATATGTGGAATAAAGCCGTTTTCCCATTGTGCATCTAGCAGAGTTTCTATTTCTTGTTCTGCTTTTTGCATATCGAAATGTGCAAAACCAATAGCAATTAACCCTGAATCCCAAAACCATTGAAATGGGTATAACTTTGCGCAAGGTATGCTAAATCCTTCTTTAAAATTGTTATTTAGAACTGTTTGAGCTCTTTCTTGTAATGCTTTCATATCTTTTTTTATTTAAAAAACTCACCACTTAAAAACTTTACCAAAAGTGGTGAGCAACTAATCTAACCTCTGTAATTATGGGTTAAAACAAACTAAACGTTTAGAAGGTTAGCGTAGCGTTAAAAAATGCACGTCTTGGTAAAATTGGACGACCAACAAAATAATCTTGAGTTGTTGATTGTGAAAAGGCTCTCGGGTCTCCTTCTGATAAACCTTGACTATCGGCTAGGTTATAAACTGAAAACCCAAGTCTTAATTTTTTATCATCTTCAAAACCTATAGTGTATCCTGCTCCAATTCTCAATACCGTAAACCCATCTAACTCAACTAGGTTTGCGTCATCATTAAATTGACTTCCTCTAATATTTGCAGATGCAAAAGCATCTAATTTTTTATTATCATAATCAAAACGTAAGGTTGATAATGCTGTTGGCTGTCTTCTTAACTGTTTTCCAACATTAGCACCATTTGTAACATCGCCTTCAACTAAAACTACACCATCTACAGTACCAGACTGCAATACTGTTCTTTCGTCTTTTTTAAGCTCATGACCTTGGTAAGTAAAGTTTCCGTTAAAAGAAAGATTTTCAGCAAACTTCCATAACCATGATACTTCCATACCAAGTGTTTTGGTATCTTGAAGAGTTTTTATTCCATCTACAGTACCTATAGTTCCACCGTAGTTTAATCTTTGAATAGCAACTCGATCCACAAGTGTTGTATAGTAGGCTGCAAAAGTTCCAGAGAATTTACTGCTTCCATATTTTAAACCTGTTTCAACTTGATAGATATTTTCAGGCTTATATTCACCTGCAATAACATCATTACTTACCACATTAATACTTCTAGTTAATGGGAAAAAATACCCTTTAGACATGTTGGCGTAGGCATTTAAATTGTCGTTAATTTTATAAAGTGCAGCCAAAGATGCAGCAAAACCAGTAGTACTTACCTCTGCTCTTTTATACTCACCTGTTGCGTAACCTACGTTTTGTAATGCAGACGTTAATCCAACATCGTTATAAACTTGTTTAGTAGCTGTAGTTCCAATTTCTCTACTGGCTTTTTGATTTTCTACACGGAAACCAACATCAATACGCCATCTATCTAAAACCATCTCATCGGTTAAATAAAACGCTGTTCTATCTTGAGTAAGAAACGTTGCTGCAGTACGCCCAATTCTGGCTGTTAATCCATTTTCTGCTAAAATAACATCGTCACCATTAACATCTGTAAATGAAAGATTTACCAACTCTGGAGCATCATTAAATGCTGATAATGTTCGGTATTGCCAGTTATTATCCTCTCCTTGCGAAGATGTTAAATACGTACCTAAAGTAATATTGTGCTCAACTTTATCTCCTTCTAATTTTTTAGTGATACTAAACTCACCTGTTAAATCTGTAATAGGTCTATTTCTGTCAATATTTAAGTTATCAATAACTCTATCATTTGCCGCAAGCGCTGTTCCTCCAACATAAGATGCATTAATATTAGTAGCACCAGCATAACCATATGCATCTAAATAATCGCTTAAATTAGCAGGGGTATTTACCGTACCACTAGCCGCAACATACAATCCAAAATTATTTACATAATCGGATACTTTTACTTTAGAATTAATTTTCCAATCGTTCCCTAAATCGTAATCAAAAACTCCCATAGCATAGAACCCTTTAGTGTGTACACCATCTCCTATTGGGCTTTTATATTCTCCAGCTGGAGTTAAAAAACTAATATTTCTAACGTGTGAAGAATTTAATTGATAAACCGTTTCGCCGTCATTACCCGTAATTCTTTCTCGAGAATCTCCATCTAAAGGCAGACCTAATAAAAACTGAGCTTTATCATCAATAAACTGCGTGTAGAAAGTAAAAGATCCGTTTTCGAATTTCTTTTTTAAATTTCCTCTAAACTGATATCCTTTTGTTGGTAATCCAAAATCTAAAGGCCCATCATCCTTACGAACAAAACCAGATACTGCATAGTAAGTATTAGAGTCTTCTCCTCCTACTTTACCACCAGAATAAAACTCTCCTTTTACTCTTCCTTTGGTTGCTACTTCAAAATTTATAATATTTTCATCATTAGTATCACCTGTTTTAGAAATGTAGTTCATAACACCTGCTGTAGAACCCGCACCATATAAAATAGACGAACCTCCACGTACAAACTCTACACCTTTTACACCTTGATCTACTTTAGCATAAACATCTCCGGCCGTAGAACTCAATCCGTAACCAGCTAACGTTAAGCCATCATATTGTATCGGAGAAAAATCGTTTTGACCTCCAGAAGGTAAACCTCTAACAAATATATTTGTAGCAGCTTCACCACCACCACCATCGGCAACAATACCAGGGATAGAAGCCACAATATCAGCTTGACTATTCGCATTTAAACGTGTTAACTCTTGAGCCTTTAATGATGAAATTGAATTTGGCGTTTCTTTTTGAGATCTAAACGTAGAAGATGCCGTTAATACAACCTCATCTAAAGTGTTTCCTCCTTCAACCATAACAAAATCCAAAGTCATTGCACCTCCGCTTAATGTTACTGTTTTATTTAAAGTTTCGTAACCTAAAAAGGATACTATAATTTTTTGTGCTCCGGAAACACTTGTGGTAAAACTATAATTACCATCAAAATCGGTAGTGGCTCCCGAAGAGCTTCCTTCAATTAAAACGTTTGCCCCTGTTACAGGAACACCCGAATTGTCTTTAACTGTTCCTTTAATGTCTGTTTGCGCAAACATTGTAGAAACACTAAAAACACATAACAGTGTGTAAAATAATTTGGTCATAATATTTAGTTTTAGTTAATTTTTATCCAAATTTATAACGACATACATATAAAAAGTTCTAAAAAATTATCATATTTTCACGCAAACGGTTGCGGAAACGTTTGTTATTTGTATTTTTTTAACAAAACACTATAATTAAGATGAAAAAAGAAGCTGTCACCCTAAAAAAACTAGCCCAAACACTTGATTTATCGATATCTACAGTATCAAGAGCACTTAGTAATCATCCAGATATTAGTGAAGAAACTAAAGAAAAGGTTAGAAAACTTGCCGATGCCCTGCACTATGTACCAAACATTTTTGCTCAAGGGTTTAGAAATCGAAAAACTAAAATTATTGGTGTTGTTGTACCCAACATTACACATTACTTTACAACCACCATGGTAAGAGGCATTTTAGAAGAAGCCGCCATTAAAGGATACCGCGTTATTATTTCTGAATCTAATAACGATCCGTTAAGGCAAACCGAAATGCTAAACACCATGTTGCAATTTGGAGTAGATGGAATTTTGGTGTCTTTAACTAAAATGACACGCGATATCGACGATGTACTAAAAATTTTAAATAAAATCCCGCTTATCCTATTTGACAAAGTTTCGAGTAAAATTCCCTGTACACAAATTACCATAAACGATGAAGAAGCCGCCCATGATGCCGTTGAGCACTTAATAAATATTGGCAAAAAGCGCATTGCTATTATAAAAGAGCGTGATTTCTCTTATACTTCAGAAAAAAGATATGCCGGTTATCTAAGCGCTCTAAAAGAACATAATTTAGAGATAGATGAAAAACTAATTATAAGTGTAGATGATATTTCTACCCAGCATGGCCAACAGATGACCAATCATTTATTAAGCATAAAAAACCCACCAGACGCCATTTTCGCTATTACCGATAGTGCGGCTATAGGTGTTATACAAACGCTTAAAAAATTCGATATAAAAATACCAGAAGAAATTGCTGTGGTTGGCTTTAGTAATTCTCGCCGATCTACTGTAATCGAACCTAACCTTACAACTGTAGATCAACCTGGTGAAACCATTGGAAAAAACGCTGTAAAGTACTTAATAGATGAAATTGAAAACACAGTAGAAAACGTATCAAATAAATTAATTGAAATAAAAGGCACTTTAATAATTAGAGATTCCACTTTTAAAGTTTAAAATTTCTAAAAGATTACCACTTTAGTACCTCAATTTTAATATTTTTGCGCCATGGAAATAATAGATGCAATTATACTCGGTATTATTCAGGGACTTACCGAATTTTTACCCGTTTCGTCAAGTGGACATTTAGAGCTAGGAAAAGCCATTTTAGGTGACAATTCTGTTCCAGAAGAAAGCTTACTTTTTACTGTAGTACTTCACTTTGCAACAGCACTAAGTACTATTGTTATTTTTAGAAAAGATATTCTAAGTTTGATAAAAGGCGCTCTAAAATTTGAATGGAACGAAGATTTACAGTTTATTTCTAAAATTGCAGTTTCCATGATTCCAGCAGTTATTGTTGGTTTATTTTTTGAAGAACAACTAGAATCTCTTTTTGGAGGCAATATTTTACTCGTAGGTTGCATGCTTATTGTAACAGCCGTTTTATTATACTTAGCCGATAAAGCTAAAGACACAGACAAAAACGTGACTTTTAAAAACGCATTTATTATTGGTATATCTCAAGCTATTGCCATGTTACCAGGTATTTCGCGTTCTGGAGCAACAATTTCTACCTCGGTTTTATTAGGAAATGATAAAACAAAAGCGGCTCGTTTTTCATTTTTAATGGTTGTTCCTTTAATTTTTGGGAAAATAGCAAAAGACCTTTTAAGTGGCGATTTAACTTATGATAGCGGAAACTTTACTGCCCTTTCCATTGGTTTTGTAGCAGCATTTGTTGCTGGGTTATTTGCTTGTACTTGGATGATTTCTTTAGTGAAGAAAAGTAAATTATCATATTTTGCTATCTACTGTTTAGCGGTAGGAGTTATTGCTATTATTTACGCTTTATTAAACTAAGATGAAAACTGTTGACGATTACCAAGCTGGAGAAGTACTATTAATTGATAAACCTCTAAACTGGACTTCTTTTCAGGTGGTGAATAAACTACGTTGGGAAATACGTCAAGCTTTCAACATAAAAAAAATAAAAGTTGGTCATGCCGGAACTTTAGACCCTTTGGCTACAGGTTTATTGGTAATTTGCACCGGGAAAATGACCAAACAAATTGACACCTTTCAAGGTCAAATAAAAGAATACACAGGTACTTTTGTTTTAGGTGGTACTACACCATCTTATGATTTGGAAACCGAGGTTAATGAAACTTTTGAAACCAAACATATTACCGAAGATTTAATACATAGTACTACAGCACAATTTACAGGAGAAATTGAACAATTCCCGCCTATATTTTCAGCATTAAAAAAAGACGGAAAACGCTTATACGAGTACGCTCGCGCAGGAGAAACGGTTGAGATTAAATCGAGAAAAGTGCAAGTTTCTGAGTTTGAAATCACAAAAATTGATGGTTTAAATATTGATTTCAGAATTGTTTGCAGTAAAGGAACTTATATACGCTCTCTGGCTCACGATTTTGGAAGAGCATTGCAATCTGGCGCGCATCTATCGGCATTACGTAGAACCAAAATTGGCGACTTCAATGTTGCAAACGGTGTTTCTATAGAAGACTTCATTGCATCGTTAAAAGTCTAATATCATTACTTTTCCGTATATTTATTAAACATTTGCTCTTAAATCCACCGATTTGAACCTAACGGATCAACATAAAGCTCTACTTATTACGCTCCTAATTTCGGGAACCGTACTGCTTACTGTATTCAATATCGGACTTAAACGGCAAAATGAATTAACTGCTGAAAGTTACTACGAACTAGAATCTGAAAAGGAACTTACCAAAGAAGACGTTAAAACACTTGAAGCGCTCGAAAAGCTTAATAAAACTAAAGCAGAGACTAATTCGGCCTTTAACGAAACGCAAAAAAGCAAACATTTTGCTCAGGCTTACACTACGGTTGCACCACCAGAAGATTATGTTCCACAGAGCCAAAGCAACGAGGAAAGTGCTGATGCATCGTATATTAAAAAATACGAGGCGATAGACTCTAAACTGGATAAAGACCAACTATCCTCTTTCAATAAAGTAAAGGACTTACTAAAAAAACAAAAAGACGAAGCTAATAACTCAAAAAGCACCATAAGCTTTTCGCTTTCTAATCGCGAAAAAATCTACATCCCTATTCCTGTTTATCTATGTGAAGTTGATGGTAAAGTAGTTGTAAATATTAAAGTAAATTCTAGCGGAAATGTTACCGATGCATATTTAAACAGATCGTCCAACTCATCGAACGATTGTTTAATCAAACATGCCTTGGAATACGCTAAAAAATCGAGATTTAGTAGCGATGGTTCCAAGGCATCTCAAATTGGAAGTATTACTTTTAATTTCGTAGGGAAGCATTAGGCCACAGTAAATGGGCTCACTTCCTTTAGAATTTTAGCGACATCCTTAATAATATTTTGTCCTTTATCTTTATTGTACCAATGTTGTAAATCTTCTTTAAACTCTGGTGTTAAGCCTCCATTTTCAGCTTTAAATCTATTTACTAAATTAGTTGCTTCACTTGGTCTTGGTCCAAAGGTGTTTAAAACTTCACCTGTAGCATCATCAATCATGATAACTTTAGGAATAGCACGACCACCATTAGTTAAAAACGCATCGATAAGTTCTAGATTTTCATCACGAAGCACCACTTTCATATCGATATTATCATTCAGCTCTGCCATTTTATTAATAGCAGGTAAAACATGGGCAGCATCGCCACACCAGCTTTCTGTAATAACTAACCAAGTCGATTTTTTATCAAAAGCTTCTATTTGTTTTCTATCGTCTTCAGTAATTTTTATTGTTTTGTCCCAACGTTTCATACGCTTATCATTAAGCCTTGTATAATTAGCCAAATCGTCATTTTGCACAGGGCCTGTACTTGCATTTTCTTCTACCAGATTTTTAACCAAATCTCTGTAAGCTTGGTATGTTACACTGTTTTTTAATCCGGAATTTATAATTGAGTTACTCATAATATTCTTTTTTAACTTATACAAAATTAGTATCTTGTACCTTGATTTATGCTGACTTTTGTCATGTTTTAATTACAAAACTTACACTATTTTAAATAGGTTTAAAATTTTAAGGATGCGGATAAGGCAAAATGATGAAAAAATTAAACCTTTAAAATTACAATAATAATGACGAAACACCGATGCGGATGGTGCGAAGGCGATGCTTTATATGAAGCTTATCACGATGAAGAATGGGGTGTTCCCGTTTATGATGATGCTACACTTTTTGAATTTTTAATTTTAGAAACTTTCCAAGCAGGATTAAGTTGGATTACCATATTACGAAAACGAGAAAACTTCAGGAAAGCTTTTGATAATTTCGACTATAAAAAAATTGCAACATACGGCCAAGATAAAATGGACGATTTGCTTTTAGATGCTGGCATAATTCGTAATAAATTAAAGGTTAAAGCTACCGTTACCAATGCTCAAGCTTTTTTAAAAATTCAGGAAGAATTCGGGAGTTTTAGTAAATACATTTGGGAATTTGTAGATGGTAAACCTATTAAAAACAGCGTTGATATTTACAAAAATGCGCCACCAAACACACCGCTTAGCGATGCCTTAAGTAAGGATTTAAAAAAACGTGGTTTTAAATTTGTTGGTAGCACGGTTGTTTATGCACATATGCAGGCTACAGGAATGGTTAACGACCACGAAACAAAGTGTTTTAGATACTCCGAAGTTTAATTTTAAAAGTTGTTTTTATAAAGAAAAGAATCTCCAAATTTTAAGCATGCCCCATATTAAATCACTCCTCCTTTTAACTTTCATATTTATAAATTTTGAAGCTTTTCCTCAAGAACATTTTAGCGCTTTAGGAGAAACAAGTTTTGGCTTAAATAAAAAGGTTTCCGAAACTTACGGAATCAATTTCACGCTAAGATCTCGATATTTTCTTTATAAAGACGAACAATTAAAATACAACCAACAACAGATTGATCTTTATCATTTTTCAAAGCTAAAACTAGACAAACGTCACAGTTTAAGTTTAGGTGCTTATTACAGAGCAAGAGACCCGTTTAACAGTGGCAGCAACGAGTTACGCTTTACTCAGCAATTCACATACAAAAAGCAAAGTCCAAACATGCGTTTTAGCCATAGACTTAGAGCCGAACAACGCTTTCTAAAAAATAAAACTATTTTTAGAGAACGCTATCGTTTTTCGTTAAACCTACCCATAAATAATGATACTTATTTTATTGGAGCACTAGAAGGTTTATTAAGTTTAACTAAACAAACAACTTTGGAATTAGACGAACGCTCTACAGCGCAATTTGGTTGGCTACTAAGTGATACTTTAAAGCTACAAGCAGGTTTAGAGCATCGATTAGAAACCTTTAATATAGAACCTCAACACTATGTTTTTGTTTTAACAACAGCTGTTATAAACATTTAAAATACAACATACCGAGTTTGAGCAGCTATATGTTAAAGCAGTAAACATATTACTCAATTCCTTCATTAAATATTGATGATTGCTTATTTTTACCTTTCCAAATAATATCCCTTTTTGCTTTTATGATTGTAAAAAACAAAAGCCTTTGGCAACTTGGCTTTGTCATTTCTTTTTTAATGCTTTTCTCTACCTGTTCTAGGCAAGATACGCTTCGTCCTAATATCAAAACTCAGTTAGCAGCATTCGACACGCTAACTTTAACACAGCCCGAGCAATCACTCTTAGATTTAGACAGCTTATTAATAGACGATAATTTAACCACCTTAGAACGTGCCATGTTATTGTTTAAAAAAGGAGAAGCCTTATACCTAAACGATAAATACCACGAAGCCTATAATGTACACCTAAAAGCGTATGCATTATTTTCTGAACTAAAAGATAAATACAACGAAAGCCGATCATTAATTACCTTAAGCGGTGCTGCTCTGCATATGGGAGATATAGAAACGTCTCAAGTTTATGCCTTAAAAGCACTGCATTTGGCGCAATTAATTGGAGATAAACGTGTAGAAGGAAAAGCTTATAACCAGCTTTTTAGCTTACATTTTAAATTGAAAGACTACGATAAGGCCTTAACTTATATAAAAGCAACCGATAGCTTGTATTCTAAAACCACAGATACCACATCTATTATTGCCATAAAGAGTAATGTTGCTAGTGTTTACCTACAACTTAAACAATACAATAAGGCGTTAACGAGTTACTCTGAGGCTATGTCTTTAAGCCAGTCTAATAGAAACCCAAAAACATTGGTTAGCGTTTTAAATAATATTGGCTACACATATATAGAAGCTGGAGAATATAATATGGCCGAAACATTTTTGAGGGGTGCCATTCAGTTAAATAAAAACATAAAAGTAATTAATGCCGCACCATACAAAGGGCTTGGTTCTATGTTTTTATTATCTAAAAAAATTGATTCCGCCGAAGTTAACTACATCAAGGCTTTAAAGATCTACGCAACTAACAATAATGCAAAAGAAGAAATAGAAGTACGCGATAAACTTATAGCAATAGCTATAATGTCTGGCGATTACGTAAAAGCTCTCGATAATCAAATAGTTAGAGATAGTTTGCAATTAGATGTGAGTCGTTTAGAAAAAAACCGCCTTCTAGATTTTGCTAATGTTAATTACGAAGTCAAACAAAAGGAAACAGAAATTAATCATCAAAAAGAAATAAATACTAGAAACCAATGGCTTTTAATAAGTACTGTATTATTAGCCGTAATGCTACTTATAGCGACAGCCTTTTATGTTTATAACACTAAGTTACGTGCGGCTAACAAAGCTTCGAAACTAGAGCAAAGTCTGTTACGTGTGCAAATGAATCCGCATTTTATATTCAACACCTTAGCAGCCATTCAAAATATAACTTTAGAAGGAAACCCTGTAAAATCTTCTAATCATATTGCGAAGTTCTCTAAACTTATTCGTCAAAATTTCGACTATGTTAGAAAAGAATCTATTACACTAGATAAAGAAATTGCTATGATTTCTAACTATATAGAAACACAACAATTACGCTTTAACAATATATTTACCTATACCATCGACATTGAAGATTCTATACATGCTTCTGAAATAAAAGTACCGCCAATGTTATTACAACCTTTTGTTGAAAACGCCATAGAATACGGCTTAAAAGAGAAAAAGGAAGGTGGAAATCTACTTTTAAAGATTGAAAAAGAACAGCAAGGTTTATTGTTTATAATTCAAGACAATGGCATAGGCCGATCGGCAAAAGCCAAACAAGAAAAAATAACCGAAGAACTACACGCTACATCCATTTTTATAGAGCGATTAAAAATGAGAAAAAAGGGTGAAGAGAAAACGTTTGTTATCGAAGATTTATTTGATAATAACAACACACCAATTGGCACAAAAGTGTTTTTTAAATTAAAATTCTAATGATAAAAGCCGTTATAATAGAAGATGAGTTTAATGCTCTAAACACCTTAGACAAACTTATTAAATACACTCAAAAAGATATTGAGGTTATTGCTAAAATAGATAATATTACAGAAGCAACCACCTTTTTAAAAAGCCAAACTCCAGACTTGGTATTTATGGATATTGAGCTTATTGGTGGTAATGCGTTTCAAATTTTAGAAGCTTTAGACAGTATTGCTTTCAAAATAATTTTCACAACAGCTTATGATGAGTTTGCTATAAAAGCCATTAAATTCGACACTATAGATTACTTGTTAAAACCTATAGATTCCGAAGAGTTATCAGAATGTATAGACCGTTTTAGGGTCGCCTTTAAAAAAGAACAAGTTTATAAAAGTGCCATCGATAAGGTTTCGGAAATTAACGAAAAAGAAAACCAAAAAACCCTATTAATTAAAACAGCCGACGCGCAATATTTTCTTCAAATAAAAGATATTATCCGTTGCCAATCCGATGGTAGTTACACCATTTTTCATACAGTTGATAAAAAAATAATGAGTGCGCGCAACCTTAAATACTACGAAAACATTTTAAGCGAACACACTTTTGTTAGAGTACACCAATCGCATCTGGTTAATATCAAATACATAAAAACCATTAGCGCGAACAACACAGTATCCCTAACAAACAACGAAAAAATACCAGTTGCCACTCGAAAAAAATCTTATCTAAAACAACTTTTAGACACTTTATAAACGCAAATACAAAACGAAAAGTGGCACTTGTAAAACGGTTTTAAAATCATCCCATCCAAGTCTTAGTTTTGAGGTAAATAAACAAATAACCTTAAAATTTAAAATCATGGGATTAAAAGAAAACCGATTTACTAAAACTTTTCAAGAGGAACAATTTCCACAATTAAAAGCTCAAATAATTGAAGCAGCAGGTTTCGATGTACCTTTAAATATTGAGTGGACAAAATTGTTTGAAGATCGTTTTTTACACCTTTACAACGACTCTTATCCAAAAATTTATTTCTTACCATTTATTGAAGCCTTAACCTCTATCACTGCAGACGATATGGGTAAAGAAGCACTTGCTGAAAGCTTAAAAGAAATACACATAACAAATACTCAAGATCACCATAACCCAAGTAACGCCTTTAGTTTTTCTAACGGAATTTTAACACTAGACCATAGCCCGATTCTAAATGCGGATGATGTTGATAGCCGTACCAAAGTACTCGTTGATTTATTAGAAAATAATTTATAAGTAAGCGTTTTAATCTGTTGTTTAATTGATAAAAGTTATTGATATGTCTAAATTTATTTTTTATATTTTTTTAATCGGATTGTTTTTATCGCTTGTTAGTTGCGGTATTTCTGGAATTGAAGCAAAAAGAGGGCTAATAGCCTATTTAAAAATGCATCATAAAGATAAGTATGAGGTACTTACTTTTAAAAGAGATTTTAATGCGGCTAGCATGAATCCTGATTTATTTTGGGTAGAATTAAAGCTTAAAGAAAATCCGGATATTGTTATAAACTTTGATTGGAATGCGAAAAACAAAGCATTATACATAGCATCACACAACAGACACGACTTAAGTATCGAATCGTTAACACGGTATCAACAACAAGAAATTGTTTTAAGAGAAGAAATGCACGAAACGTTGGATGCTGATGTTGTAGACATGGAAGTAAATGTGTTTAACCATACCATTAGCATCACTTTAGACAAAGAGCCAACGCAAAGGGATTTTGAAGCTTTTTCGAGAAAAATTCGTTACGTTTTGCAAGATTACCCAAACACATGGACTCAAGAAGCACATGTAGATTTCAAATTGAAAAACGAAAAGAAAGGTTTTTACGAACTTATAGTAAAGCCAAATACTTATAACGACAGCAACCTAACGTACAGGTATTACTCCAACGCTATTGTTACAAATAATGCTGGATCTAAAAAGGCAGAACATATTGATCGTGTTATAAAACAAGAATTCGCTAAACCAGATTCTCCTATTTACTTAAATCGCATATGGGTAAACCAATCTAAATTAAACAGTTTTTATATCGCTTTTGAAAAACACGAGCCATTAAAAGAAGCTGAAGGAAACAGACACATAACGGAAGCAGTAGGCGTGTATATGGTAAAAATGAACTACCCAAACCTAGACATGAAAACCTTAAAATATTACGACTATAAAACCACTCCTAGAGACGGTATCTTCTATTCGCTTATGGATCAATTACCAGAAGATTATCAATTTCTTATAGAACACCCATAACACCAGCTTAAATCATGGAAAAAACATCTTATTATAAAGCGTTTGTAGCCCAAACGCCCGAGGTTATCTTACAATCTATTTTAAAAAAAGAAGAACCTATTTTAATAGCTATTTCTTTAACCAACGGCAGTTACATAGAAGGTACTCTCCTAGATATTTCAGAAGAAAACAAACATCAAAAATCGGTTTGTATTCTTTCAGAAAACGATAACGTATCATTTTTTAACATACACGACATTATTGTTGTAACGGTAAAACAACCTAAAAAAATGGTTGTAGAATTATCTAAAGGCGCTATTAGCAGACCTTTATCCTCTACCAATCAAGAACTAACGGTTTTACAGCTTAAACGCTGGTTAAATAATGAAAAATCACTATTGGGAAATCAAATAAATGATTTAAAAATAGACACACTCAATTTAAAAGAATTAAATAATAGATTGAATGTTCAAGACGTATTTGCTGCACTGCAAAAAGCTATAAACAATATCACTACAGATAACTTGGGTAAGGAAGCTTATCAAGTACTCGATACTATTGTATTCGAACAAACGGAAACACTTCAACTTAAAATTCAATCTAAAACATTAATCATATCTCTAGCTATAGATAAGGCTTTGCCTGAAAATCTAGCTAATACTTTAGAAGAAAAGCTTCTTCAAATATTATAAAAAAATAAATACACTCTTAAAAAAATAAAATTATGGGACTTAAAGAAAAAAGAATTATCCAAGCCTTTCAAAACGATTTATTTCCAGCATTAGAAACTGAAATTAACACAGCTGCAGGTTACACTGTACCTTTAAATATTTCATGGAATACCCTTATGGAAGATCGCTTTTCTCATATATACAACGATACATTTCCAAAAATATATTTTCTTCCATTAATAGAAGCTTTTAAAGCTATTTGCGTAGACACGATGGGTGTTGAACTTTTACAAACCGGATTAAAAGAAGTGGTTATTGTAAACGAAAACAACGAGCATAACATAGAACGCGCCATTACTTTTGAAGATGGTATTCTAAAAATAAACCACAGCCCAGTTATTAATGCGGATAAGATTGAAGATAGAGCAGCACGCATTATTTCTTTATTAGAAGATAAATTAGAAGAATTTGCTGAAGGAACTCCTGATACAGCAACTACAGAAACTTCTGCTGCCCCTACCGAAAAGAAACAAGAAGCAACAGAAGCTCCTAACAAAATGACAATACAAGAATTGTATAATCAATCGCTTGTTCTTTCTCTAGAAAAACAAGAGATTTTTAGTGAAATGGTAGAAGGTTTAGCGTGGAGTTGTGATATGCTTGAAGGTAAATTAACTTATGGTGACGATCAGGTTTTTGATATTCAAGTAATAGGAACTTATGCCGAAAACGAAAAAAGCTGGTTATGGGCATGGGCAAATAAGCAAAGTGGCATTCCAGAAAAGTTTACACAAACATCTTTAGCCATAAAAGCTATTGGTGAAGCCTACCAAATAGACGACTTAACAAGTCCTAAAATAGAATTAAACTCCGACCCTGGTGCTTATTTTTCAACCATAATCTCTTCTATGTTAAAAGAGAGTTGCTACGTACCATTAACTTTTAAAGGCCTAACCGTTTATGTTACTGTTACCTCTAAAGAAGCCGATGACAAGGCTAGAACTGCACCTGCTTTAATTTGTTCTCACTTTACACAAGTTGCAGCAAGCTATAAGTTTCCACATAAATACAGCTTATACTTTTACTTAAAAGCAAAAGGTTACGAAGTAGAACTTCCTGGTAATAATATTGTTGCTAAAAAGGATGACGATCAAATTCTTGGAATTTTCGATTTAAAAGGAAGACTTATGAAAATTTCTAATTCAAAAATAACAGTTCAAGCTTAAAAACATTATGGCATATACATCAGAAACTATTTCAGACCTAGAAAAAGAACACCAAGCAGCTTTAAATACAGCTCAGGAAAAAATGATGGCAGATTTAAATGAAGCACAAACTTCAGGAAATCACACCAAAATACAAGAAGCAAGTGTTGAGTTTCAAAATATAACAACAGAGCTAGCTCAAGAATACACCAAACGCATTGAAGAAATTAATGCTTTAAACCATAAAGCTGTGGCAGATAACGAGCCACAAATCTATACTAATAACCGTGCCAACATCGATTTAAATCTACTAGTTTACGATGGTGACAGAGATTTTGTTATTGAATTTCAAAAAGACGAATTAATACAAGACACTTTAAAACGTGTAAACGAAAACAGCGGTAAATTTAAGTCTAGAAAGCACTTACTGAAATCGAGTTTAAGGCTAACTAAAACCTTGGCTCCCATGCTTCATGAAATTGGGGAGCATTGTAAAAACACTTTAAAATTAAAGGCTGACATTGAGTTTTTTGTATACCAAAGTGACATCTTTAACGCATCATGCTATCCGCCAGACGACAATAAATTATACATTATTTTATCTTCAGGAATTTTAGAACGTTTCTCTAAAGAAGAATTAACTTTTGTTGTTGGGCACGAAATCGGACATGTACTTTTCGAACATTTTGATTACCCAGTTCGTCAAATTTTAGATGAAGGTGAAAACCACTTAGCACCAATACATGCCATGAAATTATACGCATGGAATAGAAATGCAGAAATAAGCGCAGATAGAGCAGGGTTATTATGTTGTCAAGATTTTGAAGCTGTAGGCCGTACATTCTTCAAACTATCTTCTGGAGTTACTACAGATTCTTTAGATTTTCAACTTAATGCTTACATTGAACAATTTGTAGATCTCGAAGAAGTTTTAAACGATGCCAACCACGACCCTTCCGATTGGTATAGCAGTCATCCATTTAGCCCGCTAAGAATTAAAGCTTTGGAGCTTTTTAACAAAAGTGAAACCTATGCTGAATTTAACCCAAACATTACCGGTGAAATTACAGAGGAAGCTATGGAGGTTGAAATTAAACGTATTATGTCGTTAATGGAACCTGAAAATCTGGATGATGAAAGCGAACATTCTGAAAAAATTCAACGATTAATGTTCTTAGGTGGATACCTTATTTCGAATGCCGATGGCGTTGTAGACGATTCTGAAATACAAGCATTAAGTAGTATTGTTGCTCCTAAAATTTTCGCTAATTGTATGATGACTATCAAAGGTCTTACAGAAGATGAAATGATAGACGAAGTACAACAACTTACCAAAGATTTAGATATTGTATTATCCGTAATGCAAAAACTAAATATTCTTAGAGATTTATCTATTATATCGTATGCCGACGGAGAAATAGATGATAGTGAAATTAATGTTTTACACAATTTGGCAAGGCTTTTATATATTAACACAGATTTTATAGATCGTGTTATTAGTGATGCACAAGGTGTAAATTAGTTAGTGTTTTAAGGATGTAAATTATTAAAACAGTTTTTCCACAATAAAAGGTAGTAATTTAATTTACTGCCTTTTTTGTTTTCATAAAAACAGCTTAGTTGGATATACAAATAGACTAATAATATAGAAAAAGCTGCTAATTAATTTTTTATCAATATCTTTAGAGAACCAAATTGGTTAACCAATTAAAACAACTCTAAACTAATTGCATGTATACAATCGCTAAGTTATTATTATTTTCTCTATTTTTTATAAGCTGTTCTAGCGAAAAAGCAAATACAGACGAGGATGATATTTTAATTGAACCAGAAGCTGAAATAGATGATTCTGAAACCAATAACGCAACAAAAACACCAAGCGGAACTTGCAGTACAACCGTAAATTTCGAAGATTTAGTGGTAGAAACTAGTTGGATATCTCAAGACACAGGAAATCGAGATACTTTTGATGCCTGCAGTGTAGACGGAGAAAACTGGATGGATAGATACAATACCAATATTGTTATGTTAACCTGTTTAAGTGGTGATAGCCATAGAACAGAATTAAAGGAAAACATAGGAGATGAAGCTGCTTTAAATCATTATAAAAAAATGACCTTTACTGCTAAGTTTACAGGTATTCCTGAAAATGGAGTTACAATAGCCCAAATCCATAATAGAGGAACAGATGTAAAAAGACCATGGATAAGGCTTTACTTTGATCACGATAAATTCATTAAAATAAAGGAAACAGAAACAAACCCAACCGGCAGCAGTTCTGATTACACAACATACACAGGCCCAGAATATACAGAAAATCAAGAAATTACTATTACTGTTATTACGGGTGAAAACGGCGAGAAAAAAGCAGAAATGAGTCTGCAAATGGGCGAGATATCATGGACACAAGCCCTTTCTCCAAGTGAAGCTTGGAGCACTAAAAGTGACACATATTACTTAAAAGCTGGTGTATATACAGAAGGAAATGATACATCACCAAAAGTAGAATATAGCGCATTTTCGATAAACCATTAAAAGCACAAAAGCTGTTATAAATAACTTAGAAAAACCTCCCGATCAACTTCTTCTGCACCTAAACTTTCTAAATGGTTAGTATACACTTGGCAATCTATTAGCTTGTAATTAGTGTGCTGTATAAAGGTAATAAAACCAACTTTACTAGCATTGCTAACTTTGGTAAACATACTTTCTCCGCAAAACACGCCATTATTTAAATCAACACCATAAAGTCCTGCTACAAGTTTGTCATACTGCCAAACTTCGATAGATTTTGCGTAACCTTGTTTATGTAGTTCTACATAAGCATCAATCATGTGTTGTGTAATCCAAGTGCCAGCTTGTCCATCTCGTTTCATTTTAGCACACTCGGTAATTACTGCTTTAAAGTTTTTATTTACGGTGACTTCAAAATTGGAATTTCTTAAAACCTGCCGCATACTTTTAGAAACTTTAAGTTTCTCTGGAAATAAAACAAAACGCGGATCTGGAGACCACCATACAATAGGCTCGGCATCATCAAACCAAGGAAATATACCCGTCTTATAAGCAAGTATTAAGCGCTCTACAGATAAGTCGCCACCAATAGCGAGTACACCTTCAGGAGACGCTTCCGAGACATCGGGAAATTGTATATTTTCGTTTAAATAGTACATTTAACAACTGTTGTAGTATAGCGTTCTCTTTAAATAAACTTCTAGAGAATCTATTATTAGTAAAAATAAAAAACCTCAACATTTTAAGTAAAATATTGAGGTTTTTTTATTTGACTTCCAACTACGTGGATATGCAAAAATTTTTATTTAGAAAGGTAAATCGTCGTGATCTTCTTCTTTTAAATCTCCTGCTGGTTCAAAAGCATCTGCTGGTGGTACAGCTGGCATACCTGCTCCAGAAGCTTCTGCTTGTACTGCTTCAATTCTCCAACCTTGAATTGAGTTAAAATATTTAGTTTCTCCTTGTGGATTAACCCATTCTCTACCACGTAAGTTAATGCTAATTTTAACTTGTTGTCCTTCTTTATAACTATTTAATAAATCTGTTTTATCTTGTACAAACTCCACCATAATGTGTTGTGGATATTGCTCTTCTGTTGTCACTACAATCTCTCTTTTTCTAAACCCATTTCCACCGAACGTTTGAGTTTCTCCAACCATTTTTACTCTTCCTTGAACTTCCATTTTATATATTTATTAGTATTCGTAAAATTAAAATGCCTTTATTTAAGACAGTAATATTTTCCAAGCATTTTCAACATCACCTAAACCCAAATAATCTTGAGCTAATTTATGTTTTTGCTCGTTTGTTGCTGCTTTAATATTTAAAGTACTCGTCTCTAAATTACTAACAAAAGCCTCAACACTCTCGGCTGTTGGCAAAGCTTCCACATTACCCAACATACCTAAATCGTTTCCTGTTAAAATCATGCTTTTTTTAATCGCATCAGGAAAACTATCCACTCCAATACCTTTAGTTGCAATAGGCTTTGGTATTTCAAAAAAACCAGCTTTCGCACGGCTATAATAACTACCACCTGCTCTAGCAACTAAATCTAGTTTTTCTTGGTTTATGGTATCATCTTCGTTTAAAACAGCATCATCAATATGCAATTTAACAACCTCACAAATCACCAAATTACCAGCGCCACCTTCATGCCCTAACCTAATAACTTCATTCACCTTACATTCTATCTGTATAGGCGATTCGGCTACTCGAAACGGCTTCACAATATCAGATTTCAACATGGTTAACCCAGCTTTATCAAATTCGTTAACACCATCAGCATACTCCGTACTCGATAATGACATTTGATGCACTAGATCAAAATTAACCACATTAATTACCACCTCTTTTGTTGCCTCTATATTTAGCAACGTATGCTTTTCTGTATTATCTCTAACACGTCTAGCAGGCGAAAAAATTAATATTGGCGGCTTTGCGCTAAACACATTAAAAAAACTAAATGGTGATAAATTAGGCTTCCCTTCTGCATCCAAAGTACTTGCAAATGCTATTGGTCTGGGTGCTACGGCACTTAACAAATAACTGTGCAATTTACTTGTTGGAACACTTTTAGGGTCTATAGATACCATTAAGTTCTTTAATTTCGACAAAGGTAACTATTCTCTTTTGGAACTAAAAACAGATTTACTAACAACTTTGAACAATAATATTAACAGATTTGCATTATATTACTTGATAATTAATAATAACATGATTTTCACCAAATATAATGCCGCATTTCGTTGGGTAATGATAGCGACATCATTCATTATTGTCTCTCTTATTCTGTGGAATACTTACGAATTTTTTCAGCATTTTAAAAAGGAGGAAAGTATAAAAATGGAAAATTGGTCGTTTGCTCAAACCGATTTTATAAACGATGAAACCAATGGCGATTTAGAACTTACCCTTAAAATTTTAAGCAGTAACAAAACCACACCAATGCTTGTTATTAATGAAGATGGCAGCCTTGGTAGTTATAATAATATTGACGAAACAAAGATTACCGACTCCGTTTATGTACAAAAACTAATTACCAGATTTAAGGAAGAGAACACCCCAAAACATGTAAAAATGGGCAACACCATAGTAAGCACTATTTACTACGGAAACTCACCGCTACTGAATAAATTAAAATACTACCCTTTGGCATTACTGCTTATTATTTTTCTGTTTTCGGCAGTGATTTACTTTTTTTACAGCAGTAATAAAAATGCTGTACAAAACAAATTGTGGTCTGGTATGGCTAAAGAAACCGCACATCAAATTGGCACGCCCCTATCCTCTTTAATTGGTTGGACTGAAATTTTAAAAACTGAAAATGTAGATCCCGATTATATTCTTGAAATTGAAAAAGATATAGACAGATTACAAACCATAACCGAGCGTTTTAGTAAAATTGGCTCTTTACCAACTTTAGAACCCGCAGATATAATTAAAGAAACTTTGGAGTCTTTTGATTATTTAAAATCGCGATCATCCAAATTAATAGAATTTGAAATAAAAACACCAGTAGACCCAATTCCTGTAAATTTAAATAAACAACTTTACAGTTGGACTATTGAAAATTTAGTTAAAAACGCTATAGATGCCATGAAGGGCCGTGGTAAGCTAAAAATTGAAATTTCGCAATTAGAACTGCAAGTTAAGATAAGCATAACCGATACCGGAAAAGGTATTGCTAAAAAGGATTTTAATAAAGTTTTCGAACCAGGTTACACTACAAAAAAACGCGGCTGGGGCTTAGGCCTATCGCTTACCAAACGTATTATTGAAGATTTCCATAACGGAAAAATAAAAGTATTACAATCAGAAAAAGGTGTAGGCACTACGTTTCTAATCACTCTAAAACGCGCTTCTCATGACGAAACAAGATAAGCTTATTACCGTAAAAGAAGTTGTTTTAAAAAACTACTGTCCTGAATGTTATAATAACGACGGCATGCAACTCACCTTTAAACAGCGCTTTATTGAAACCACATTTTACAAACGTATTACAGACGACATTAAACATGTGCTAATCTGCAAAACTTGCGATTCTATAATTTATCCTGTACAATGGGATGAGGATATTGAGCGTGTTTTCGAATATCAAAAAAGAGCTTTTATTCCGAAAAAAACATCGCGTCAATTTAAAAAACCAGCTTACCTTATTTTCGCCCTACTCGGTGTGGCAATTGTAGCGGTAATTGTTACGCTTTTAATTTACAATAAGATTATAAATTTGCCTTAATAGCTTCGGCTAAAGCTACAAATTCTTCTGTAGATAATTTTTGTTTCTGAAGAAAACGGGCATCTTCCATAGATTGTAACGGAATTAAATGCACATGTGCATGTGGCACTTCTAAACCAATTACAGAAACACCAATACGTTTACATGGCACCGCCTTTTCAAGAGCTAAGGCTACCTTTCTTGAAAAAGACATTAAACCATTATAAGTCGCTTCATCTAAATCAAAAATTTTATCAACCTCCTGCTTAGGAATACAAAGTGTATGCCCTTTTGCATTTGGATTAACATCTAAAAACGCTAAAAAATCTTCGGTCTCTGCTACCTTGTAGCATGGAATGTCTCCGTTTATAATTTTAGTAAAAATAGATGCCATAATTTATGTTTTTTATATGTGTCTTTATCTTTTTAAAATTTTCGCTTTCGCGGAAATAGGACATGATTTTTTTTCTATCGAGAAATTTCAACAATATCGAACTTCATCACGCCATTTGGCACCTGAATTTCGGCAACATCTCCAACCGATTTACCTAGCAAACCTTTTCCAATAGGTGAGTTTACCGATATTTTTCCGGTAGCTAAATCTGCTTCACCATCGGCAACCAAAGTATAATTCATTTCCATACCATTGGTTTGATTTTTAATTTTCACTTTAGATAAAACCAAAATTTTAGAGTTATCTAATTGCGACTCGTCAATAACACGCGCACCAGCCAAAGCATCTTCTAATTTCGAAATTCTCATCTCCAACATACCTTGCGCTTCTTTAGCGGCATCATATTCGGCATTCTCACTTAAATCGCCTTTATCTCTTGCTTCTGCAATAGCTCTAGAAGCTTTTACACGTTCCACATCTTTTAATTGCTTAAGCTCTGCTCTTAATCTTTTTAATCCTTCAGGTGTATAGTAAGATACTTTACTCATAACTTCATCGTTTACTTAATAAAAAAAGATTCCGAAATACGATTTAATAACAATTATTAAAGCATTCGGAATAAAAAAATCCCGTTCACACGAGATTCTAAAACAAATATACAAAATAAATAACTCAATTTGCTTTTTGTTGTAAATTGCAAATCAAATTTTTAGTTAAAAAATGAAATTATTATCATCTGTTTTTTGCATTATTTTTTTAATCAGTTGTAGCTCGGATACAGTAACCGAAAATCCGTACTTACCAAACTACAGCTTTAACACCGGAAGCCTAATAAACACCAACTTACCCGAATACAGCCAACTAAAATTTGCTGCAAATTCTATTATTTTACAAAGTCCATATGGCATTAATGGCGTGGTTCTTTATTATGCCGGTGGCGACAACTATAACGCCTTTGAACTTACCGACCCGAACCACCAATTAAGCAGTTGTTCCACTTTAAGTGTTAACGGCATTATTGCTACTTGTGATTGCGACGACGGCAACTCCTATGATTTACTTAACGGCATTAAAATGGAAGGCACTACGGGCACTTACCCATTAATACGCTATCGCGTGGAGGTTTCTGGATCTTTAATCAGGATATATAACAATTAAAAAAAAGCGACTCTTTCGAGTCGCTTTTTTTAATGCTATTTCAAAACATTTTATATTTAAAACTTTAATGTAGCGCCTACTAAAAAGTTAGACGTTGCTTGTGGATAGTATCCAGCGTAATAACCTGTACTTGTTCCTGTCTGGCTTCCTGAATCATCATAATCATAAGATCCAAAATAACCGTTAGACACATACTTTCTATTTAATATATTATTTGCTAATGCAGATAAAGTAATCGACTTAAATATCTTGTTCATTTTTATAAGGTAGTTTATGCTAATATCGTTTACAAAATAATCGCTTAGAACAGAATCTTCATTATCTATATTTCCCATATATTGCTCACCAACAAACTTACTTAAAAGTGATAATTGTAAATTTTCTACAGGTGAAAAGTTAATAGCATTTCCTATAACAACTTCTGGCGAAAACGAAATATTTGTACTTCCTAAATCAACAACTTCACCATTTATAGACGAATTGAAATTTTTATTTTTATTCGTACTCAGCGCAAAATTAGTAGCTATACTAAACATTTTACTAAATTGAATATTCGCATCAACCTCCAAACCTAAACGGTAACTTTTTCCGCTAGTAGCTCTTATTGGGCTTCCAACATCATCCAACTCACCTGTTAAAACCAATTGATTTTTATAAAACATGTAGTACAAATTAGAATTTACGCTTACTTTATTTTTATTAAAACGCCACCCTAACTCAATATCTCTAAGTGTTTCGTTTTTGGTAACCCCTGCTTCAAAATCATCACGATTTGGTTCTCTATTTGCCACAGCAAAAGAGGTGTAAAAACTGCTAAACTTAGAATTTTTATAAGTTAACCCAACTTTTGGATTGAAAAAACTAAAGCTAGCATCGGTAGTAAAATCAACTCGATCAGAATTTAATCCGTTTGTTTTGTAATCTACAAAACGACCTTGCAAATCAACAAAACCAATAAGTTGTTCACTTAACTTAACAGTTGCTTTAGAGAATACACTAAAATCGTTTTTAGTAGCATCACCATCATAATAATGATCTCTAATGTTAGCATTTACAGCTAAATCGCTACCCCAAATAACCTCTCCAAAATGGTCACCATCATAAGAACTGTATGACAACCCTGTAATCACCTCAACGGCATTGTTCTTATAAGTAACGTTAGCATTAACAACATAGAAATTATTATCTAACCAACGACGCACAATTACATCAGAATCTTCTTCAATTAAATTATTAAAATCAGCCGCAGATTCTTCTGTTTTATACTGCTCAAAATAACCTTTCCCTTTGGTGTAGTTTAAACCTAAGTTTGTAGACCAGTTATTATCAAAACGCTCATTCCAATGCAATTGATAATGATCTTGCCAATAATTATCGGTTTCATTATCGTAAGTATATGGGTTTTGTCTACGATTTTCCTTAAGCTCATCGGCAGTTAAACCATACCAGGCTTGGTAAGTACGCTCTTCATTCCCAAAAGTTAACGCTTTTATTAATGTATTGCCGTCTTTATAAATTCCTTGTAAAAAGTAAGATTTTAGATCAGTAAAAGCACGATCTACATAACCATCGGAATTTAATTTTGAAAAACGACCAGAAATCTCAAAATGATCATTTAACAAACCTGTACTTAATTTTACAGTATGCTTACGTGTACCAAAACTCCCAAAGCTATTAGAAATCTCACCAGAGGCCTCATCAGAATACGCATCGGTTAAAAGGTTTAAACTCGCTCCAAAAGCGCCAGAACCGTTAGTTGAAGTACCAACACCTCGTTGCAATTGTAAACTCTGTGTAGACGATGCAAAATCGCCTAAATTCACAAAAAATGTACCCTGACTTTCAGGATCATTATAAGGAATTCCGTTAATAGTAACATTAACACGTGTTCCATCCGTACCACGTACACGAATACTTGAATAACCAATACCCGCCCCAGCATCACTAGTAGTAACTACAGATGGCAAAAAGTTAATAAGCGTAGGAATATCTTGCCCTAAATTACGTTTTGCAAGTTCTTCTTTAGAAAGGTTGGAGTGTGTAATTGGCGAATCGGCATTTACACGCACCGCTTTTACTAAAACCTCATCGAGAGTTTCTGTTTTAGTAGAATCTTGTTGTACTGGATTTTGTTGTGCATTAACACAAATTGATAACACAAAAAGTGCTAAAAAAAGAAACATATTTTTCATTACGACTATATTTATAATCGAATAAAAAGAGGTCATTATTCTTTAAAAATTAATTAGTTTTCGAAATACTAAGCCAAGCTTAGCATAACTATTTACAACATTTGCATGATGTAACATTTCCTAAACAGCATTACCTGTTCTAGGTTCAATGGGTATGATCTCAGCCGATATTAGGCACCCCTTTTTTGAGAACGCTGCAAAAGTAATTAAGAATTTAGAATTAACCGTGCAGAATGAAATAATTCTTTTTCTAATCTAAATTTGGCTTACGTCTATTCGCTTTTTTATCAGAAAGGTTCTTTTTGTTTTTTAATCGTTTTCTAATAACCGATTTAGGTATTTTGGTTCGGATACGCTTTTTAGGAACCGCAAGCGATGCTTTTATAAGCGCAAAAAACCGTTTTATAATAAGGTCTTTATTTTTATGCTGACTTCTACTTTCGCCACATTGCATTAAAAGCACACCGTTATTAGTTAATCGATGCTTTAATTTAACTAACAAACGCTCTTTTTGATTTTCGGAAAACACAAACGAATTTCCCAAATCGAAACTAAGTTCAATTTTAGAAGACACCTTATTTACATGTTGCCCACCCGCACCTGAGCTTCTTACTGCTTTAAATTGTAATTCTTGAATTAACGCGACTTCACTAAACATATTACCCCTGGTGTTCCGGCTTTAATAAATCGTTAACCGTTTTAACTGGGCTAAACGTACGCAATGGCACCTCAACAAAAATAGTAACCCAATCGGCCATACTTCCATTCCATAAACCAGGAAGTTCTAACGCCTGAATATCGGTTCCATTTTGTGTTTTCATGGTAATAAAAGCAGCTTCAGGATCAACAAAATCTAATAAATCGAATTTTTCACCTTTATAATCTTTTACACCGCAAACCAAGTCGGTTGGATTAAAATGTGTAGCGTTTTCTACAATTTTAGCTTGCCCTTCGTTAGCAATATCAATTTGAGCAAACTCTACAATTTGTAAAGACACTTCACCATTATAATCTTTTACCCAGAACGGTCCACCACCAGGTTCGCCTTCATTCTTAACCATACCACAAACACGAATGGGTCTATTTAACTTACTCTTTAAGTAGTTTTTCTTTTCTTCGGAAGCAAAATCATCAAAATCATCAACCAAAGACACATTCATTTTTTTAGAAACATACATTGCTATGGCAAGCAAATCTGCTTCTGAAACTTCATCTTCATCTAACTCTTCTAAGAATTTAAAAGCACGCTCTTGCACTTCTACTAAAACACCCGCAAGCATTTTTTTATATTCCGAAACTTCTTTATTCTTCTCGAAAACAACAATATTATCGATGTTCTTTATAAAAAGGATGTCACTATCTAAATCATTCAAATTCTCTAACAATGCCCCATGCCCTGCTGGTCTAAACAAGATAGAACCATCATCATTTCTATAAATTTCATTAGTTGTTGTTAAGGCTAATGTTTCTGTTTCTTCTTTTTGATATGAAAAAGAAACATTAAAAGATGTGCTTGTTTTTTCTTCTAAAGCACTCTTAATTTTATCGAGTTCTGTATTGAAATATTTATGATGCTTCTCAGAAACCGTAAAGTGTAAATTGGCTTTATTGCTAGATGATGCATATAGCGTAGACTCCATTAAATGCTCCTCAAAAGCTGTTACAACACCGGTTTCATAAGTATGAAATGGCAACAAACCTTTTGGAAAAAAGCTATAATTTAAGCCAGACTCATCTAGCATTGCTTTTACAAACTCTAAGCAAAGTTCTCCGGTAGTTAAACTTTCTACATTCGCTTTTACAGATTTAATTTTCGCTAAAACCTGATTATAAAAAGGAAACTGCCTAATACCAGTAACAAACGTATGAATTAAAGTATCATTCGTATTTTCGATATAAGCTTCAATAGATTCTCTATTAGGATCGTACTTTTTTAAAAACTGAAATAAGAATTTAAACATTCGTGTTGCCGCACCAGAAGCAGGAACAAATTTCACAATATTTAAATCGTTTTTCTTAGCTTCAAAACTAGCAATAAAATCACGAGTTTCTTCATCTGTATAACTTTCAATACCACTTCCTATATTTGCAGCTGCAATTAAGTTGGAATAAGACATCCCGTTTTTTATTCGAGAAACCTGCCCTTCAACTTGTTTTTCCGTTATGCCTTTATTTTTAATCTGTATAATATCTTGTTCAGAAAACATCATTTCTTTTTTAATGTTGATCTATATGCTTAAATGGCTGTTTTGAGTCGTTTTATTTATCGTCTTTCAACAACACATATGATCGTTTATTAATTATTTTTTTATTTTAAAAAGCGTTAAACACTTCATACCTTTTCTCTGATTTTTCATGTTAACCATTTGCTTTTTAAGGCATTTCAAGATAAGTCAAAAAACACAATTTGCAAGTATTTTCTCTAGCAAATATTTCATTTCAACTTCAACACTTCTATACTCCATTTATTCATCAAGCAAACAAAACATGTTTATGTCGTTTGAAAAGACTCTTTTATATTTTTCTTCCAAGATAAATAGCCATAAACAGCTATAATTGTAAACACAAAATATTGCAGACTAGTAAACGTAAACCCCTTATAAAAATATAGCGGTACCGAAATAATATCTCCAACAATCCAAAACAACCAGTTTTCAACTTTTCGCTTTGCCATTAGCCACATACCAACAAAAAATATACCGGTTGTAAGCGTATCAACATAAGCAACCCAACTGGTCCATTTTCCAAATGCATGGTAAACTAAATAAACAAATACCAAGGTGGCTAAAAATATAGCCAAACTAAGTTTTTTCTCGTTAAACGTTGTTTTAGATATAGGAGTTACATCGCTTTCGTCCACTTTACGTGTCCAAATATACCAACCATAAACGCTCATTATAAAATAGTAAGCATTAATCATCATGTCTCCTAAAAGCTCCCACTTGTACAATAAATACACAAAAATAACAGTGCTTATCATACCGGTTGGAAAGACTAAAACTTTATTTTGTTTTGAATACCATACCGATAACAAACCAAAAATAGTGGCGATAATCTCTAAAGAAATATCAATAGTTTCGTATTCGGAATATTGCTTGAAGAAAAAATCAAAAATGCTATCCATAACAATAAGTTTGTGCTTAAGTTTATTTTTTTAACGCCTCAAAAAACAATTCGTCCTCCTCAAAAGCAGTCCCAATAACCACTAAATCGGCTCCCGAAGCATAGGCGTTTTCCAATTGATCTAAATTACGAATACCTCCACCAACTATTAAAGGCAACTCCGTTTCTTGTTTCACTTTTGAAATTACAGTACCCAAAACAGGAAAACGTGCGCCACTGCCCGCTTCTAAATATATAAGTTTCATACCTAACAACTGCGCTGCTTTGGCTGTATCCACTATTTTTTGAATATTACTTCTTTCTAAAGGCAACGTTTCAGTAACTTGCTGCACAGCTGTTTCCTTGCCGCTTTCAATTAAAATATAACCAGTTGAAATTACCTCTAACGTTGTGTTTCTTAATTTAGAAACAGCCTCAACATGTTTCCCGATTAAATACTCTGGATTTCTACCCGAAATTAAAGATAAAAACAAAATAGCATCTGCCTTTTCGGTAATTTGAGTAACATCACCCGGAAATAAAACAATAGGCAATTGGGTGTGTTTTTTAATTTCTTCAACTAAAATATCGGTAACATCCAAATCTACAATACTACCGCCTACAAAAATATGTGTAGCAATAGATTGATTTACTTTTTCTATAAACCCTACTGTATTTTCAACTAAAAATTTATCCGGATCGATTAAAACCGCTAGCTGCTTGGTGTTGTTTTGTATGTTTTGATAAACATGTCTCATTCTCCTATGGCATATGCACAAACAAAACCTTCAAACTCAAAAAACTGTACTAAGTAGCGGTATTTTTTAGTTTCATAATCTATCCAAGCCATGGTTTCTTCATCTTGCAATTCAAAAGGAATAACCAAAAAACACTGTTTAAAACTAGTGCCTGGTGTTGCAAAAAGCTTATAAAGCGATTCTTTTACACACCAAATGGTTGTTAACTTTTTTATGTAATCACTTTGTTCTTTATCTAGGTAATCGGCTTCGTAGCCAATAAATTTATGAGCAATTACTGTAATTTTATCGCGCTGCTTTTCAATATCAATACCAATAACTTGATCACTAACAATCACAGCCGAAAAATTAAAAGAGTGTGTTATCGAAATCTGTTTCCCATCCTTTAAATGAGGCTTTCCATTGTCATCATAAATCAAATCGGCATCGGCATAACCAAACTCAGCCAATAATTTACGTACACTTAGAAACCCACGCTGGTGCAGCTCACTTTTCATGCCCAGCACACGTTTTAGAGTCTCTGGCTTTAAAGTTACAGCAGCCATTAAATCATCGAAAGATTCAGTAATCTTCCACATTTTAACAACAGTTTGTGAATTTGGCGTTATGGTTTTATAAAGAGGCATTTAATATTCTGAATGTTATTGATTATCTTTGCACAATCTTAGGCAAATTATACGATTTCGACGAGCGAATTTAACCATTTTAACACGAATCGCAATCCTGTTTAAGTTATTAAATAAAAAAGAATATTGATATGAGCACAAAAACAATTCCTTACGTAGCTAGCAAAGTAAAAGATATTTCTCTTGCGGCATGGGGACGAAAAGAAATAGAATTAGCCGAAGCCGAAATGCCAGGTTTAATGAGTCTTCGTGAAGAATACGGTAACTCGCAACCTTTAAAAGGCGCGCGTATTGCAGGATGTTTACACATGACGATACAAACAGCCGTTTTAATTGAAACACTACAGGCTTTAGGTGCAGAAGTAACTTGGAGTTCTTGTAACATTTTTTCTACACAAGATCAAGCAGCAGCTGCCATTGCAGAAGCAGGAACAGCGGTTTATGCTTGGAAAGATATGACTGAAGAAGAATTTGATTGGTGTATTGAGCAAACACTTTTCTTTGGTGAAGATAGAAAACCATTAAACATGATTCTTGATGATGGTGGTGATTTAACTAACATGGTTTTAGATAAATACCCAGAATTAGCAGCAGGAATTAACGGACTTTCAGAAGAAACTACAACAGGTGTTCACCGTCTTTACGAGCGTGTAAAAAACGGAACATTACCAATGCCTGCAATCAACGTAAACGATTCGGTAACAAAATCTAAATTCGATAACAAATACGGTTGTAAAGAATCTGCAGTAGATGCCATTCGTCGTGCAACAGACCTTATGCTTGCCGGAAAACGTGTAACTGTTTGTGGTTATGGTGATGTTGGTAAAGGTACCGCTGCCTCTTTTAAAGGTGCAGGATCTATTGTAACAGTAACAGAAATCGACCCAATTTGTGCGCTTCAAGCAGCAATGGACGGTTTTGAAGTTAAAAGACTAGAAACTGTAGTTGGAAATTCAGATATCATTATCACAACAACAGGAAATAAAGACATTATCCAAGGGCGTCATTTCGAAGCTATGAAAGATAAAGTTATCGTGTGTAACATTGGGCATTTCGACAACGAAATCGATATGGCTTGGTTAAACAAAAACCACGGTAACACTAAAAACACAATTAAACCACAAGTGGATAAATATACTATCGACGGTAAAGATATCATTATCCTTGCAGAAGGTCGTTTAGTAAACTTAGGTTGTGCTACAGGTCACCCAAGTTTTGTAATGTCTAACTCATTTACAAACCAAACTTTAGCTCAAATTGAACTTTGGACCAACGCAGAAGCATACGGAAACGATGTATACATGTTACCAAAAGCTTTAGACGAAAAAGTAGCTAAATTACACCTTGCAAAAATTGGTGTAGAGCTTACTGAACTTCGCGAAGACCAAGCAAGCTATATTGGTGTAACCGTAGAAGGACCATACAAACCAGAACATTACAGATACTAAAAAAACGATAGTTTTTTTTTATACTGAATTTGTTTCAGTATCTCAATAATAAATTAAATCCCAAGCAGCAATGTTTGGGATTTTTTTATTTGGGCAATTTTGTTTTGGGTTTTTCTCCCAAAACAAACCGCGCTTTCCGCTATATCTTTTTACAAAGCAATCCTGAACTTGTTTCAGGATCTGCTCAATTCCAAAGAAATTTCAGTTAAAAATTAAAGCAGAGTCTATTTAAAAGCTTTACAAAAAGGATGCCGCTGCAATCCCTATCGCAGAAGTTACCATCCCACAACGGCAAATCTATTCGCAAAGAATTCTACATAAAACGCAACAAATTCTACACGTATTTTTATATTTGCCTAAGATTACTAAATACACCTAAAAATGATAAAGAATTTTGTTGAAGAATTAACGTGGAGAGGCATGATACAAGATAGTATGCCAGGAACGGAAGAGCACTTATTAGAAGCCATGCGTAAGGCGTATGTAGGTATTGACCCTACAGCAGACTCTTTGCATATTGGTCATCTTGTTGGTGTTATGGGATTAAAACATTTTCAATTATCAGGGCATAAACCAGTTGCGTTAGTAGGTGGAGCAACAGGAATGATTGGTGATCCTTCTGGAAAATCTGCCGAGCGTAATTTACTTACCGAGGATATTCTTTTACATAACCAAAATGCTATAAAAGAACAGTTATCTCGCTTTTTAGATTTTGATAGTGATGCAGAAAACGCAGCTATTATCGTAAATAATTACGATTGGATGAAAGAGTTTTCATTCTTAGAATTTATTAGAGATGTTGGTAAACACATTACCGTAAACTATATGATGGCTAAAGATTCTGTAAAGAAACGCTTGTCCTCTGAGTCTTCTGTAGGAATGAGCTTTACAGAGTTCACTTATCAATTGGTTCAAGGTTATGATTTTTTACATTTATATAGAGAAAAGCAATGTACACTTCAAATGGGAGGAAGCGACCAATGGGGAAACATTACTACGGGAACAGAATTAATTCGTCGTGTAGATTCAGGAAAAGGTTACGCCTTAACTTGGCCATTAATTACAAAGGCCGATGGCACTAAATTTGGTAAAACCGAAGGCGGAAACATTTGGTTAGACAGCGAAAGAACGTCACCTTATAAATTCTACCAATATTGGTTAAATACCAGTGATATCGATGCTGAAAAATACATTAAGATTTTTACATTTTTAACTAAAGCAGATATTGAAGCTTTAATAGAAGAGCACCAAGAAGCACCACATTTACGTGTTTTACAAAAGCGTTTAGCTGAAGAAATAACCACTATGGTACATTCTAAAGAAGATCTAGACAACGCTATAAAGGCAAGTAATATTCTTTTTGGAAAATCTACAGGAGACGATTTAAAAGCTTTAAACGAGCAAACCTTTTTAGATATTTTTGATGGTGTGCCATTAACCGAAATACCTCAAGCAGATATTGATAATGGTTTAGACATCATAGCTGCTTTAGCAGAAAAAGGAGGCTTTTTAAAATCGAACGGTGAAGCCCGCCGTGCTTTAAAAGAAAACTCTATTGCTGTAAACAAAGAGAAAGTAAAAGACCATTACAGCATTACTAAAGACGATTTAATAAACAATAAGTTTGTATTACTTCAACGCGGTAAAAAGAACTATTTTGTATTGCGTGTGGTTTAAAAAACAGCGTATTGTAAATTATAAAAACAAAAAAGTCTCTGATTAAGTTTAATCAGAGACTTTTTTTATATCGTTCTTTTGTTGCTAGTTCTGTTTGGTTCTGTCATTTCGAACGCAGTGAGAAAACACTTAAAAAAGCTCGTTTTGTGTTATTTCTATTATGTGACTCCTCATTTAATTAGAAGTGAGATGGATTGCGGGAGTCACTTAATTAATCCTTAAACGTCAACGTTTCCGGATAACCCCAATCGGCACGGATTTCTATTGCTTTAAAATGGCTTACTTTTTCCGGTTGTATCTTTTTTAAATAATTACCTGTGTCGTATTTCCCGTTACCATTCGCATCATGAATTACACGTATTTTATACGTTGCTGGCACTACGTTAAAAAAGTCTACAACACCTTCAGTTTTAGCAAATTTTTCTCTTTTCACTTCGCCTTTATCATCTGTTAATTGTATAACAAGCGGGTAAGTTGCATTAATTAAAGTAAAACGTGCGTATCCAAACTCAGATTCTTTTTTAGTTTTAAAAGAATAGTTTAACGTATCATTTTTATCATCGTACAAATCGACAAATGCTTCGGGAAGTATTTGAATTTGATAACTATTGTCTGCTGTTTTTTCAAAATCGAATTGATACATATTATTAATAGTATCAAACTTAGTTGTAAAAGCCACCTTGGTAGAATCTTTATCTAAAACCGTCATTTTTTCTGCATTGAAATCAACAAAAGGTGTACTTCCGGAAATATAAAAAGATTCTGTATAACCTACTGCTCCCGAAGGCGCAGATTGTATTACTAAACTATCACGTTCTAACTTTCTTATCCTAACGGTATAATCTTTTTTGTAATCACCATTAGAAACCGTAAATAGTAAAGAATCAACCTCTAACTTTGGTTTATACCAATAGTTAAGCGTATCGGTTTTTGTATCTTTTAAAATACGATATTCAAAATCTTCAGGTACATCAGAATTTAAGGTAATCTTCATACCCTCATAATTCCCCTCATAACCAAAAGCTATTTTTTCTCCAGCAACAATCATTGGTCGTGTTGCTTTATAATCTAACTCTTCATTAAATAATTTCAATGTATAAAGCGAATCATTCGGTACCGTAATAAAGCTTTTATGAAAAGCAATTTGATCTGCTTTTTGCTGAAATTTATTATCAGAATTACCATCCTTTAAAGCCAAAAGCATGTATTTACCAGCCTTAATATTATCTACAGAAAATGTAGTAACACTATCTAATGTATTGGTAATGTATTTTGGTGTTTCTTTATACACAATAGAATCTGTAAACGTAGAATCGACCTCGTACAACATAACCGAAACAAAAGTATCTGGTTGTGGTTTTAAGGCATCTACAACACTTCCTTTTACATCTAACGAATCAATATAGTTTCCTGTAGAAAACACGTAACGATAATACGGATATGGATTTCCTTCATTATTATCCTGAATACTGTTACCAAAATTAAAAGCGTAAGTGGTATTAGGTTTTAATGTATCGTGAATTTTAATTGTAATTTCTTTACTAGCCGATCCCATTGGTGTAATTTCCGGCTGGTTTTTCATGGGAGGAGAAATAATAAGCTGCTTATTTAAGTCTTTCATTTTGACATACTCATCAAAATAAATTTTTATCTCATTGCCCTTAAAATTGGTTGTTAAGTTTGCAGGTTCTGTTTTAAGAATAACAGGTGGTGTCACGTCTTTGGGACCACCATCTGGAGTTCCTCGATTGGCACAATTAATAAAAATAAGACCAATAACCGCAGCTAAAATAAAATTTGAAAGTGTTTTATTCATTACCTATTAAAAATTTTCACAAACCTACATAATTTTAAAGATATAACGCTTAAAACCCTAAGCAATTGCCATAGTAGCAATACTTATTTTTATATTTTTTGCCTGATTTAAAATTAAAATACAAGCTTCTAAAGTCGCGCCAGTGGTAATAAGATCGTCAACTATTAAAATATGCTTATTTTCTATCTGTTCGCTATGCTCTAAGGCAAACAACTCATCACTATTAATTAAGCGTGCAATACGTCCTTTTGTAGTTTGCGATTTATTATTAGAAATTTTAACCAAAACCCGATCCAAATATGTTGCATCTAAGGCTTCCGCTATTTGTTGTCCAAATTTTTCAACTTGATTAAAACCTCTAGATCTCAGTTTCTTTTTATGCAAAGGCACCGGAATTACTACATCAACATCTCGGTAAGCTTCCAATTCTTGGAGTTCGCCACCAAGCCAATTGCCTAATACAAAACCAATATTTTGGTACCCTCTATATTTTAGGCCATGAATAAGTTGCTGTACTAAACTCTTTTTTTCGAACCTAAAAAGCGCCGTCCCATGTTCTATTTTACAGCGTCCGTAAAGTACTTTTTTAACGGCATCACTATTATCAAAATGAAAATTAGTAACCGGCAAATCGTGTCTGCAATCTACACAAATAGCATCTTCATTATCGTTTAATGTGCCAAGACAAGCGTAGCACACTTTTGGAAAAAATATATTTACAACAGATTTAAACATTTAAATTAAAAGTAGTTCTGTAAATTTAGTTAATTATAACGAATAGTTTCAAACGCTTTTTTATTTTTGCAACATGGCAAATCAAGACGATAAATTTAAAAAGGTAATATCGCATGCAAAGGAATACGGATATGTATTTCAAAGTAGCGAAATATACGACGGTTTAAGCGCCGTTTACGACTACGCACAAAATGGTGCTGAGTTAAAGAAAAACATACGTGACTACTGGTGGAAAGCCATGGTACAAATGAACGAAAATATTGTTGGTATCGATGCCGCAATATTTATGCATCCAACAACCTGGAAGGCTTCCGGACACGTCGATGCGTTTAACGACCCATTAATTGACAATAAAGACTCGAAAAAACGTTACCGCGCCGATGTTTTAATTGAAGATTACTGTGCTAAAATTGAAGCTAAAATTGACAAAGAAGTCGCTAAAGCTGCAAAACGTTTTGGTGAAGCCTTTAATAAAGAAGAATTTTTAGCAACAAACGGACGTGTTGTTGGATACCAAGAAAAAATAAATGCTACGCTTTCGCGGATGGGGCAATCTTTAGAAAAAGAAGATTTAGCCGATGTTAAGGCTCTAATTGAAGAATTAGAAATTGCAGATCCTTTAACAGGAAGCAAAAACTGGACAGATGTTAAGCAATTTAACCTGATGTTTGGAACAAAACTCGGTGCTTCTGCCGAGTCTGCTATGGATTTATATTTACGTCCAGAAACAGCGCAAGGTATTTTTGTTAACTTTTTGAATGTTCAGAAAACGGGACGAATGAAAATTCCTTTTGGAATTGCACAAACCGGAAAAGCCTTTAGAAATGAAATTGTTGCAAGACAGTTTATTTTTAGAATGCGTGAGTTTGAACAAATGGAAATGCAATTTTTTATTAAACCAGGGACGCAAGTAGAGTGGTACAACCATTGGAAAGAAACCCGAATGAAATGGCATTTATCTTTAGGCATGGGTGCGGATAATTACCGTTTTCACGACCATGATAAATTAGCGCATTATGCAGATGCTGCGGCCGATATTGAGTTTAAATTCCCATTTGGCTTTAAAGAATTGGAAGGGATTCACTCAAGAACAGATTTCGATTTAAAAGCACACGAAAAACATTCTGGAAAGAAATTACAATATTTCGATCACGAAGAAAATAAAAGCTACACACCATACGTATTAGAAACTTCTATTGGTTTAGACCGTATGTTCTTAGCTGTATTCTCTAATGCTTTACAAGAAGAAGAATTAGAAAACGGAACTACAAGAACCGTTTTAAAATTACCAAGTGTTTTAGCACCTGTAAAAGCTGCTATTTTACCATTGGTTAAAAAAGATGGCCTACCAGAAGTTGCTCGTAAAATTGTAGAAGAATTGAAATGGGATTTCAACGTGATTTACGATGAAAAAGATGCTGTAGGGCGTCGTTACAGAAGGCAAGATGCAAACGGAACACCATTTTGTATTACTGTAGATCACGATACTTTAAATGATAACACTGTTACTATTAGGCATAGAGATTCTATGGAACAAGAACGTGTTAATATTGATGATTTACAAAAAATAATAAAACAAGAAGTTGATGTACGTACTTGGTTAATGAAGATGTAAAAATCTAAAAAACTAAATGTAAGTTACATTTATAATACTAAAAACCCCCAATCGAAACAATTCGATTGGGGTTTTTATGTTTTTATAATTTAAGTATTAGAAACGATATCCAATTCGAAGATTAAGATTAACGGCAGCGTAACCTTCATTTTCGAGATAACCAGCACTTTTAGCAAAGTAATAAGCATAACCAATACCTATTCCGGTTTCGTAATTAAAATACTTACCTATGTTTCTCTTTATACCCCAAGTTGGAATAATGGAAACTTGATTAACAACCTCTACATTATCGTAATTAGAAATTGTAAACCAGTTTGGATGATAGCTTGTTTGTAATGCTAAAAAATTACCAGCATTACCCGAAATACTTCTAGATTTTGAAACTCGTTTATCTAAATTATAGTACCAACGAGGCTCTAAACGAATTACCGGAGCTAACAAATATCCCGATTTTGGATAAAAATCGCCACCCCAAAGACCTAAATCCATTCCGACTTCTGCACGAAGCGCAATTTCATTCGATAATTTAACTTCACGATGTACCCAAACACCTAAAAAACCGGTTTGAACTCCGTAAGTTGATTTTTCTACACTTGCTTTTTGAGCATACGCTGTTACTGAAAGAACTGCTAATACAAATAGAACTAAGTACTTCTTTTTCATGAAAATAGTTTTTGATTAATGACTCAGGTAGAATCAATAATCATTCCAATTGATGAATAAAGTTTTTAAATTAAATAGTAATCTGTCTATCTATTTGTTGATCTAGAGAGATAAAAGTTTCTGTACGAGAAACACCAGAAATAGTCTGAATTTCGTTATTAAGTAAATGCATTAAATGCGCATTATCTTTACACAAAATTTTAATTAACACATTCCAGTTTCCAGTGGTGTAGTGACATTCTAAAACTTCTGGCACTTTTTTTAATTGCTTTATAGCTTCTGGGTTTTGTATAGCTTTATCTAAATAAACACCTATAAAAGCTACGGTTTCGTAACCTAACATTTTTGGATTGATTACAAACTTTGATCCCGATATAATTCCAGATTTTTCTAGCTTACGTAAACGTTGATGTATGGCTGCTCCCGAAATATCTACATTTCTAGCAATTTCCAGAATTGGAATTCTGGCATCTTCCATTAAAGTTCTAAGTATTTTTTTGTCGATTCCGTCTATACTGACGTTTTTGTCTTTTGATTTCATCCCCTATCTATTTCGATTTAAAAGGTAAAAATAATAATTTCCTTGTAAAATGAAAGGGTTTTCTATGTTTTTGATTACAGTGGCCGTGTAAATAAGAATTATGCAGTAATATAGACCTAACGTTGCGGATAGTTGCGTTAGGGATTGAACGGCTTGTTTGAGCTCCCTGACCTAAGGAAGGAGCGAGTAGTGAAAGCCCGACTCCTACTACGCCTTAAAAGCGTAGCAGGAGTAACGCCCACATTTATGTTTTAATTATCGTTTAATAATTTTGAAAGCTCATCTAATTTTGGTGTTAAAATCACCTCAATACGACGGTTTTTCGCTTTCCCTTCTGATGTTTCGTTTGATGCAATTGGTGCAAATTCACCACGTCCTGCTGCTGTTAAGTTTTCAGCATTGATATCGGCATTTTCACGTAAAATAGTTACAATTGCTGTAGCTCGTTTTGTCGATAAATCCCAGTTGCTTGTTAAAATCCCGTTACCTTTATAAGGTACGTTATCGGTATGTCCCTCGATTAAAACTGCAATATCCGGATTGTCGCCAAGCACACTACCTAGTTGCTTTACAGCACGTGTACCTTCTGCTCCAACAGCCCAGCTTCCTGAACTAAAAAGTAGTTTGTTTTCCATAGACACATAGACTTTTCCATCGCGTTGCTCTACTGTTAAACCTTTACCTTCAAAATCGGTTAAAGCTTTAGATATCGCGTCTTTTAAAGCCGTCATAGCAGCGTCTTTGGCCGCTATTACACTTTCTAATTCTGCAACACGGTTAGATCTATTTTCTAACTCCGATTTAAGTTTTTCTAAACGAGCATTCTCTGCAGATAATGCTTGTTCCTTAGCTTCTAACTGTGCTAATAACTCACGGTTTTTTTGAGAGTTAGCAGCAATAGATGCCGAGCTATTTTTCTCTAAAGCATCGTAAGAGTTCTTTAAATTATCATAATTAGATTTAGTTGAAGTATAATCGGCTTGTAATTTGTCGCGTTGCGCTACTGCCTCATCGTAAGCCTTATGCAATTGCTTTAACTCATTTTCCGCTTCAGTCTTCTCTCTTAAAAGTATTTCGTTAGCATCTGAGATTTTACGATTTTGTTGTTTTAGTTTTGCGTATTTACTTTCCAGTTCTTTATAAACTTTTGGAGAAACACAACTGGTTAAAACGGCCAGTGTTAAAAGCGTGAGTGCGGTTTTTTTAATCATTGTAATTGAGATTATAATTTTGGTTGTTTTACTATTGTTCTATTTCTACTAAAATTGGGCAATGGTCGCTATGTACAGCTTCGGTAAGTATAACGGCTCTTTTTATGTTTTCTTGTAAGGGTTGAGAAACTAAAGCATAATCTAAACGCCAACCTTTATTATTGGCTCTAGAATTTGCTCGATAACTCCACCAACTAAAGGTTTGCGTTTCTGGGTGTAGGTAACGGAAAGAATCGGTAAAACCACTATCGATAAATTGCCCTAACCACTCGCGCTCTTCTGGTAAAAACCCAGATACACCTTTCATTTTTGGGTTATGGATATCTATTTCTTCATGACAAATATTATAATCGCCACAAATTACAAGATTCGGGATGTCCTTTTTTAAGTTGCTTATATACTCTTGAAACATATCCATGTATTCAAATTTATGGCTCAATCGCGCACTGTTTGTTCCCGATGGCAAATATAGGCTCATTACCGAAACACCATCAAAATCTGCACGAATATTTCGACCTTCGAAGTCCATTGACTCAATTCCTGTGCCAAACTCCACATGATTTGGTTCAATTTTACTTAAAATAGCAACGCCACTATAGCCTTTTTTTTGTGCACTATACCAATAGTTATAAATGTAACCTGCCTCTTCAAAAACCTCTAAATCTAACTGCTCTTTCATGGCTTTGGTTTCTTGCAAACAAATAACATCTGGGTTTGCACTTTTTAACCAACCAATAAAATCCTTTTTTAATGCGGCACGAATACCGTTTACGTTATATGATATAATTTTCATGTTCTCTTTTACCACGACAGAAATACCGCGGAATTTTGTTTAAATTATGCTATTAATTATAAAGATTTTCATCTTTACACCAATCAATTTGTTTCACAACAAATCTAATTTCAGCTAAAATAAATAATACGCTACTTTTACACTATAATTTACAGAGGAGTTTTAACGAAGCTATTAACAAAATATTTTAAAGTTTTTGTAGTTTAAGTGTATCCATGAAGTTTTTTTCGAGCATAATTTTAATTTTTATAGGTTTTTGCGGGTTTTCGCAAGAGCAAACCTCTATCTACAAAACTAAAACGGTTGCTGTAAAACAAGTTATTTTAATAGATAGCGTGAGTATTAATTCGAATCAACTTTCTATAACAACTAAAAATGGTACACGCATAGATAGTAGTATCTACCAAGTTGACTTCCCGAAAGCTCTATTAACTTTTAAACAACCTATAGCTAGCGATTCGATAATTATTAACTACTTGAAGTTTCCTGATTTTTTAACCAAAACCTACAAACAGTTAGACGAAAATATTATTGTAAAAAACACAGATAACCTCCAAAAATTATACAAACTATCACAACCCAACACCGAAAAAAACACGATTCCTTTTGATGGTTTAACCACTTCGGGTAGTATTTCTCGTGGTGTTACTATTGGTAATAATCAAAATTCGGTTTTAAATAGTGAGCTCGATCTTCAAATTACAGGAAAGCTAAATGAAAAGGTATCACTCCGCGCCTCTATACAAGACGCTAATATACCTTTACAAGAAAGTGGGTATAGCCAACGCTTAGATGAATTTGATCAAGTTTTTATAGAACTTTTTACCAAAGATTGGAATATTAGAGCCGGAGATATCGATTTAACAAATACAGATTCTTATTTCGCGAGTTTTTCAAAACGTGTACAAGGTTTAAATTTTAATTTGAAGTTGGGAGACGATAGCCAACAAACCGATTTATTTGCCGCAGGAGCTTTAGTACGTGGTCAATTTACAACTAGCCAATTTACAGCCCAAGAAGGCAACCAAGGTCCATATAAACTACAAGGCACTAATGGTGAATTGTTTGTACTTATAGTTTCGGGAAGTGAAACCGTTTACGTGAATGGTACAGCCGTAAAACGTGGCGAGGACCAAGATTACATTATTGATTACAACGCTGGAGAAATTATTTTTAACTCTACATTCCCTATAACTTCCGAAATGCGAATTACTGTAGACTATCAATTTAGTGATAGAAACTACTCGCGTTTTGTGGCCTATGGTGGTGGCACATTTCAAATTGAAAAATTAAAAATTGGAGTTTCTGTTTATTCTGAAAACGATTCGAAAAACCAGCCTTTGCAACAAAACCTATCTGAAGAACAAGTACAAATTTTAGCTGATGCTGGCGATGATAAATCTTTAATGGTTGCTCCATCTGAAGTACAAGAAGCTTTAAATGAAAATAGAATTCTATACAAAAAAGAACTAATTGACGGCGCTGAAGTTTTTGTGTTTTCTAATAATGAAGATGATGAACTTTACCGTGTAACCTTCTCCCGTGTTGGCGACAACCTTGGAGATTACGCCTTAAGTAGCAGCAACGCCATTAATAACATCTACGAATACGTTGGTGTTTTACAAGGTAACTACGCGCCTATTATCCAGTTAATTGCCCCAACTAAATTACAACTTGCCGTAGTTAATGGAGCTTATCATCCTTCGAAAAAAACAAATATTAATTTTGAACTTGCCGGAAGCAAAAACGATTTAAACTTGTTTTCTAAAACCGATGATAAAAATAACGATGGCTTTGCAGGAAAACTGAATATTAAACAACAACTAATTAAAACCGATAGTCTTTGGAATTTAAACGCGCTTTTCGATTCAGACTATATTAGTACTAATTTTAGAAACATTGAAGGGCTTTACAATCCCGAATTTAATAGAGATTGGAATTTAGATTTAACCAACCTTAATGGTATTGGAGGTAATTTAGGCAACCAATTATTGGTTAATTCTGGTTTTAGTTTATTTCACAAAGACAAAGGTTTTTTAAATTATCAGTTTGAACACTTAAATTTCTCCGATGGCTTTAACGGAAATCGCCATGTGACTTCGGCTAATTTAGTTTTCAACAAATTAAGTATTTCATCCAACTCTAGCTTTCTAAACGCCGATTCTAACAGCAATACTTCTACTTTTTTAAGATCTTACAATCGGGTTACCTATAGCTTAAAATCGAGTTGGATTGGCACAAAACTCGCCATAGAAGACAATAAGCAAACTGATATAGCCACACAGCAACTCACAGAATTAAGCCAACGTTATAAATCGTACGAGGCCTTTTTTGGTGTTGGTGACAGCACCCAAGTTTTTGCTGAAATAGGTTATAAAAACCGCATAAACGATAGTATTAGAAACAATACTTTAGAGAAGGTAAACACATCGAACACCTTTTATTTAGACTCCAAATTGGTCCAAAATAAAAACACCAGTTTATCGCTATTCGCAAATTACAGAACTTTAAAAAGTGAAGATCCAGACATTGACGATGAGCAATCGTTGAACTCTCGATTACAATTCAATCAAAAATTATTTAACCAACTTATTCAATGGAATACTATTTTTGAAACAAACTCGGGTACTTTACCACAACAAGATTTCACTTATATTGAAGTAGAGTCGGGCTTAGGCACATACACTTGGGTAGACTACAACAATAACGGCATCCAAGAACTCGATGAGTTCGAAATTGCACAATTTCAAGATCAGGGTAAATATGTTCGGGTATTGCTCCCGAACCAAGTTTACATTAAAACGCACCAAAATAGATTAAGTCAAACCTTAACTTTTAATCCGTCTACCTGGTCGGTTTCCGAGAAAAAATCAGAACGTTTTTGGTCGCATTTCTACAACCAAACTGCTTACTTAATTGATCGGAAAACCAAGCGTGATGGCAATAAATTCAATTTAAATCCTTTTGAAAAAAATCCTAACGATCAATTGGGTATTCAACTTAATTTTAGAAATGTTTTGTTTTTTAACCGCGGCAAACAGCACTATACAACGTCGTATACGTTTTTAGATAATACCACGCGAAGTGTTTTATCTATTGGCTATATAGAAAATAGTATTCAAAGTCATCAGCTTAATTTCAATCATAAATTATCAGGCAATTGGCTCATTAATATCCTTTCAACTTTAGAAAACAATGCGAGTGTGAGTGAGAATTATGCGAGTAGAAATTACACTTTTGATGAAACGCGCTTCAATCCTAAATTATCATATTTGTTTAACGATAATTCTAGCTTCGATATCTTTTATCAATATGAAGATAAAACAAACACTATAGGCGATTTGGAAGCTTTAGAGCAACAAAAATACGGCGCATCATTCACATTAAACAATAAAGAAAAAGGAGCCTTAAATGGCGAATTTAACTTTCTATCTAATCGCTTTGAAGGTTCGGCCGGCACACCTGTAGCCTACCAAATGCTAGAAGGCTTGCAACCAGGGAAAAACTTTACTTGGACATTGCTCGCCCAAAAAAAACTGACTAACTTTTTAGATTTAAATTTTAGTTACTTTGGAAGAAAAACAGAATCGAGCAAAACCATCCATACAGGTTCTTTTCAATTGAAAGCTTATTTTTAGAGCTGTTTAGCATCATCTACTTTCTCAAAAATCGAAATAATTGTTTTTACTGCATTGATATAAAACTCCGGGTGAATATTTTCAAAATCGTCCGTAGGTTCATGGTAATCCTTATGGTCATCTACACCAAAATATAAGAATGGAATTTCCTTTTTATGGAAGTTTCCATGATCTGATGAATATGTCCAATTCTCCAAACCATCATGCCCATCATGGCCCGTAGCTATGTTTAAACCTCCTGCACCTTTAGTTGATGTTACAATGCTTTTTAAAGTTTCATTGTAAGCCGTACCAACAGCAAATAATATGTTATTATCACTGCGGCTTATCATATCCATATTAAGATTACAACGAATATTTTTTTCTGCTAAAGCGTTACTTTTTACAAAAAACTTAGAGCCTTGCAAACCTAGTTCTTCACCATCAAAGGCTGCTAAAATAACAGAATACTTAGGTGGGTTTGCTTGAAAATATTCGGCAAAACTAAACAAAGCACTTAGCCCAGAAGCATTATCATCGGCGCCATTATAAATCTCTCCCATATGAATGCCTTCATGATCGTAATGTGCACTTATTACAATATACTTTTTAGGCGACTCGCTACCCTTTATCAATCCAAGAACATTTACACCTTCAAAGGTTTGTCTTTTTTTATAAAAGGAAAATTTTTGTTCGTAGTTTTTAGTAAAAGGTAAAACCTTTAAAGCATGAAATTGATTTACAATGTATTTACGTGCTTTTTCGGCACCTTTGGTTCCTGTTCGTCTCCCTTCAAAAGCATCGGACGATAAGGATTCTACATGTTTCAATAATGTAGTTTCGTTAAATAAAAGTGTAGAGCTTCCTTGAGATTGACTTGTTCCTTCAAAAGAGAATATAACACAATGAAGGGTAATTAAAAATAGGTGTTTAAGCATATTGGGGGTTGATAATCTGTAATTTTTTCATCTTAAAAAAACAGACTCATTAATGGTGAAATAAATATACGTAATTTTTTACATATCAGATTTTTTTAATAAAAAAAGCATCTCTACGGAGATGCTTTTTATTAACACTTACCTACTACCGTAGGATTTACTTAACACTATATTTTTAGTAAAGATTAACCCTCACAACTTTTACATTCCTTCTTCTGCTTAAATTTTTGTGCAGCATTCATACTGTGTTGGTAGTATAAAGACTTAACACCTAATTGCCAAGCAGTAACATATATTTTATTAATCTCTTTTACAGGCATATCTGGGTGCACCATAATGTTTAAAGATTGTGCTTGATCGATATGGTTTTGTCTGTTAGCAGCCTGATAAATAATAGTCATCTGGTCGATTTCAGAATATGTTTTAAACACATCTTTTTCATGATCAGTAAGTTCATCTAAATGTTGAACTGAACCATCGTTATCGCGAATAGATCTCCAAATTTCATTAGTATTAATTCCTTTTTCTTTTAAAAGATCTAATAAAAATGGGTTCTTGATAGTTGTTTTAATTTTAGCAATATCTTTTACATAACTGTTAGACCAAATTGGCTCGATACCTTGAGAAACCTGTCCTAAAATAAATGCGGAAGATGTTGTTGGAGCTACTGCATTAAGCGTTGTATTACGTCTACCATAACCTTTTAAAACTTCTGGCTCGCCAAATAACACTGCTAATTCTTTAGATGCTTTAACAGATTTTTCTTTAATAGTTTTAAAGATTTCACTGTTTAAATCGAAAGCTTCTTGACTATCGAAACCTACCATTTTAGATTGTAATAATGAGTGCCATCCTAAGGCTCCCATACCTAAAGCTCTATTTTCTTTAGCGAACGTATAGGCTTTTTCCATAAACATGAAAGTGTGCCTATCATCACGACTATCAGAATCTCTATAAACTTCTAATTTTGTAATAAACTCTTCTAATACCGCATCTAAAAAGTATACCATAGTTTCTACAGCATCGGTATCTTTCCATTTATCGTAATGTAATAAGTTTATTGAAGATAATACACAAACAAAAGACCAACGATCGTTTGTAGGTAGCATAATTTCAGAACATAAGTTACTTGCGTAAATCTCATGGTTCTTGTCTTTATAAACATCAGGAGCGGTATTATTTGCATTATCTCTAAAGAAAATATAAGGATATCCTATTTCTCCTCTACGTTGTAATACTTTTGCCCAGATTGCTCTTTTATCAGCATCACCATCAATCATTTCTTGCATCCACTCGTTACCTACTGTAACACCATGGGTTAACTCTTGAATTGGATTTCCTTCTGTTCCTATTTCTAAAAACTCGTGAATATCTTGGTGCTCTATTGGTAAATATGGTGAAAAACGGCCACGACGCACAGAACCTTGACTTACAACGTCTACCATTTTTTCGAAAAGTTGCATGATGTGAACTGCACCAGAAGACTCTCCGTTATTTTTTACAGGTGCGCCTCTATGACGCAATTTCCCGAAATAACCTGATGTACCACCACCAAGTTTAGACATCATTCCAACTTCTGATTGTGTATATAGAATATCTCCCATATCATCAGAAATATGCGAACCAAAGCAACTAATTGGTAAGCCACGACGCTTGCCAAAGTTAGACCATACTGGTGAAGCTAAAGAGTAATACCCTTCTGCCATGTACCCGTAAAATTTATCTGCAAAACCATCGATTTTTAAAATCTCTTCGGCTCTGTCTGCTATTTCTCTAATTCTAACTTCCGGTGTTGTATCATCGGTAAGGTATCCAGAAGATAAAAACTGACGACTATTTTCGGTTAACCATTTAATTTCTGGTTGTTTTCCAATTTCTTTTCTAGCTTCTTTTCTTGCTTTCTTTAAATCATCATAATTAGATGATTTGGTGTTTTCATTTAAACTCGTGTCTGTTTGGTTCTGTGTCTGATTGTTCATTTTTTAAAATAAGTCGTCGCTAGTTATACTTTTTGTTCTTTTACTGTAGTTAATGGAGCGCTTTACAAAGAAATCGCCATGTTTAGTACCGATTATTTCATCGTCAAACCATTCGGTTTTTTGCACTAACTCTTCGTTAACTTCAAATACCTTTTCAATACCAATACTCTCTAAAGAATTGTTGAAACGGTTTTTAATAAACTCGTTAACAACATCTTTTGGCAAGAAATCTAATTCACCGTCTTCAAAAATCCAGTCTACAATATCACTTTCAGAATCGAAAGCTTCAATACATAACTTTTTAATTAAGTCTGCATGCTCATCGTCAAACCACGTTGGGTTTTCTTCTTTAATAATTTTAATAATATCGATACCAAAATCGCCGTGTATTTGCTCTTCTTTAGAAGTAGCCTCAACAACATTAGACACACCTTTAAGCATGTTTTTATGCTTATTGAATGCCATAATTATTAAAAATTGAGAAAATAATGACACGTGTTCGATAAATAGAGAGAATAGCAAAATAGATTCTGCATAATCTCTATTATTTTCACTTTTTGCGTTTTTTAAGGCGGTTTCTAAATAATGAACACGTCTCATAATTACTGGTTTCTTCTTAAGGTTTTTAAACTCATTGTTTAAACCTAAAATTTCCAATAAATGAGAATATGCATCATGATGGCGTACTTCACTTTCTGCAAACGTTGCTCCAACCGATCCAATTTCTGGTTTCGGCATTTTATTATAGATATCTCCCCAAAAACTTTTTACTGCAACTTCAATTTGAGAAATAGCCAACATTGTGTTCTTTATGGCGTTTTGCTCAATTGGAGTTAGTCTTGTTTTAAAATCTTGTATATCACTGGTGAAATTAAATTCTGAATGAATCCAGTATGAGTGACGAATAGCATCTACATAATCATTCAATGCAGGATACTCATAAGGTTTTAAATTAATTCTTTTTTCAAAAATATTTGTTTTTCTACCTCTTGCTTGTTCGTTTCTGTATAAAATGTAAGCTTTTGCTACATCGTGAAACGAACTTTCCATCAATTTATCTTCAACAAGATCCTGAACTTGCTCTACGTTTGGCAAGTAATTAATATCTTTTGATTTTCTCTCTAGTAATGTTTGTAAAACTTTTACTGCAACTGTTTCTGCATCTTGTTTAGAACCGTTTCCAACCGAAAGCATCGCCTTTTCAACAGCACTAGCAATTTTACTCAAAACAAAAGGGCTTGTTTCGTAATCTCTTTTTATAATTTGTGTAATCTCCATAGTTATCTTTTTTTAATCGCTAGACAGTCATTTAGAATAATGTTGATAATTCAAAATTCTATTATTTAATCTGTAAAATTGTGTTATATTTTTCTTTAAGAGAAATAAAAAGAGGCTTCTTTTGCATCGCTTTTCTAAATAAATTTGAGAAGAAAAGTTTTGCCTTTTTTGCCGACAACAAAGATTGACAATTGTTGCTGAAAATGAAAGGGTATTTTATAAACATTGTCAACAAGTTTTTAACAATTATGCAATCTCGCAAAAAAGTGCTACTTTTTTTATGAGATTCTTACTATATTGAATATCAAATTATTATAAATCAAAAAAATCAAACTTTAGACTAAAATTTCATCGCTTCAATTCACCTTAAAACCCCTTATTTTACACTTGCTGATACCTTATTACAGAACCTCGATAAAACCTAATTTTCACTAATTACTGAAACATAAGTTTTGAATATTTTGGATATAAAATTTCGTAAAATCAAAATATTTAACACCCTTTTTTTTATTTTTTTTCTAAAAAATATTTTTAAAAATTAATTTTTAGTTCACAAAAAAAATGAAGCTTTTGAGGCTTCATTTTTTTTTTAAATATTAAGATATTGTATTTTATTTTTTCTTATAAAGTTTCGGCTACTTTTTCTAATTCCGCATACCAATCTTCACCAAACTTTCTAATTAAAGCTTCTTTTACAAATTTATAAACTGGCACACCCAATTCTTCACCAAGCTCACAGGCATCGTCACAAATTTGCCATTTATGATAATTTACAGCAGAAAACTCAGAATAATCTTGAACCCTTACCGGGTATAAATGACAAGAAACAGGCTTTTTCCAATCAATCTCACCTTGATTATAAGCCTCCTCAATAGCACAAAGTGCCACATTTTTGTCATCAAAAATAACATAAGCACAATCAGCTCCATTAATTAATGGCGTTTCCAAATCACCATCTTCCGATGTTGTATAAGTTCCTTGCGCCTCAATAGCATCAATACCTTCCTGACGTAAAAAAGGTTTCACCTTAGGATAGATTGCCTCCATGATTTTAATTTCGTCTTCCTCTAAAGGAGCTCCAGCATCGCCATCGATACAACAAGCGCCCTTACACGCCGAAAGGTTACACAAGAAATCTTTTTTTACTATTTCTTCAGAAATAATTGTTTTACCTAGTTGAAACATATTATATTTTACGTTATAAAGTGCAAAAATAGTTAATCTTAAATTGAAATTAATTAATTTAATAATCTACTTTTGCCGAAAAATTGAGATTTCTCAGTTTAACCAGTTTTTACTAAGAAAAACGTAAACAATTTTACGATTTATTAAATTATAAAAAAGACATGCAATTTAATTTTAAAGAAATATTTACAGCCTTTATGGTATTATTCGCAGTAATCGATATTATAGGTAACATTCCTATTGTTATAGATTTGCGCAAAAAAGTAGGACATATACAAAGCGAAAAAGCCTCTATAATTGCCGGGGTTATCCTTATTGTTTTTCTGTTTTTAGGAAAAAGTATTTTAAACCTTATTGGTATTGATGTAAACTCGTTTGCTGTTGCAGGTGCTTTTATCCTATTTTTCATTGCTTTGGAAATGATACTTGGCATTACACTTTATAAACAAGAGGAAGAAGCCTCGATGACGACAGCAGTATTTCCACTGGCATTTCCGCTCATTGCAGGACCTGGTAGTTTAACCACTTTATTATCTTTAAGAGCAGAATTTAGAACAGAAAACATTATTGTTGCTGTTTTAATGAATGTTATCATTATTTTTATCGTTTTAAAAACATCTGCTAAAATAGAAAGTATAATTGGCCAAAATGGTATTAATATTATACGTAAAATATTTGGTGTTATTTTATTAGCCATTGCTGTAAAATTATTTGCACATAATATCAAAGCTCTATTTGAAGTAATATAACCTTATATAGTATGAAAATTTTATCTATAGTTTTAAGCATTATCGCATTAGGACTTATTATTTTTAATTTTACTCAAATAAATTTCGACAATCCTTTTAAAGGACAAAGCATGATTGCTATTATTACTATAGTAGCATCACTTTGCGCCATATTATTGATGTTAATTTTGGGAGTTTCGAAAAAGATTGAGCAAAAAGTAAAAGACCACAAATAGTATGTACGATGCTTTAATTATTGGCGGTGGTGCAGCAGGCTTATCTTGTGCTTTAATTTTAGGTTCTGCCCAAAACAAGGCATTTGCGCAGGATAAACAAATTGCAATTATCACCCACCAAAAAACATCGCACCTACAAACCGCATTGTTCAATAATGTTTTAGGTTTAGCACCTGGCACTACTGGCGAATCTATTTTAGATAAAGGAAAAAGCCAACTAACCTCCCTTTACCCACATGTTGAACAAATTGATCATGAAAAGGTTTTAAAAATTTTAAAACAAACCAATGGCTTTGAGATTATTACTAACAAAAGCACCTATAAATCTAAAATTGTAGTTATTGCAGTTGGTTACACAAGTTTAATAAATATAAAAGGTTTAGAACAATACATTGAACCACACCCAAGAGCAGCCGTAGAAAAAGATAGAATTTGGTTAAAAAACACAGATCATTTAATTGAAGAAAATTTATATGTTGCCGGTACTTTAGCAGGATGGCGTAGTCAATTTGCTATCGCTTCTGGAAGTGGTGCACATGTGGCTACAGATATTTTAACACTTTGGAATGGTGGCAAACATGTAAAAGTGCATGATAAAAAGATATAACAACATCATTATTGTTGTAAAATAAAAAAGCTCTGATAATTTATCAGAGCTTTTTTTTATGCCATATTTTTAGAACGCATAGCGCTGCGGTCCGCCTCGTCTAATTTCTTCACTACAATGTGCCTCGAACTTCTTAAAGTTTTCACGAAAAGCATTCGTGAGTTTAAAAGCTGTTTTGTAATATGCTTCATCATCATTCCAAGTTGCTCTCGGACTTAAAACCTTCGTTGGTACTCCAGGACACTCTCTTGGTTGTGCCACACCAAACACCGAATGAATATGGTATTTATCATAAGAATACAGTCCTAAATCTCCATTTAAAACCGCATTAATCATAGCGCGTGTATACTTAAGCTTCATACGGGTTCCAACCCCATAAGGACCACCAGTCCAGCCTGTGTTTACTAACCAAACATTGACATTAGCATCAATCATTTTTTTACTTAACATTTCGGCATATTTCGAAGGATGCAAAGGCATAAATGGCGCCCCAAAACAAGCAGAAAATGATGGTGTAGGCTCTACAACACCCGCTTCTGTACCGGCAACTTTAGCCGTATATCCAGAAATAAAGTGATAAGCCGCCTGACTTGGCGTAAGCTTAGAAATTGGAGGCAAAACTCCAAAAGCATCAGCCGTTAAAAAGAAAATATTTTTCGGATTCTTCCCTATAGATGGTTTTCTAATATTTTCAATATGATCTATTGGATAACTTACCCGTGTATTTTGAGTTATAGATGTATCAGCAAAGTTAACATGCCCGTTTTCATCTAAAATAACATTTTCTAAAATCGCTCCTTTCTTAATAGCAGAAAATATCTCAGGTTCATGATCCTTATCTAAATTAATAACTTTAGCATAACAACCACCTTCAAAATTAAATACCGAGTTTTCTTCGGTCCAACCATGCTCATCATCTCCAATTAAACTTCTATTCGGATCGGTAGAAAGCGTTGTTTTTCCCGTTCCGGAAAGCCCAAAGAAAATAGCCGTATCCCCATCTTTACCCACATTAGCACTGCAGTGCATTGGCAGGGTGTTTTTAAATACAGGTAAAATGAAGTTTAGTGCAGAAAATATACCTTTTTTAATTTCTCCCGTATAACCCGTACCACCAATTAACGCTATTTTTTTTGTAAAGTTTAAAATAGCAAAATTATGTTGTCGTGTTCCATCTTTGTCAGGAACCGCCATAAAACTTGGTGCATTTACAATAGTCCATTCTGGAGTAAAATTTTCTAACTCAGCTTCAGTTGGGCGTAAAAACATATTATAAGCAAATTGATTGCTCCAAGGAAACTCATTGATAACTCTAATATTCAATTTATAATTTTCATCTGCGCAAGCATAACTATCACGAACAAAAAGGGTTTTACCCGAAAGATAATCTACAACCTTATCATATAATTTATCAAACTTATCTGTATCGAAGGGTATATTGACATCGCCCCACCATATTCTATCTTTTGTAATATCATCTTTTACAATAAACCGATCTTTTGGAGAACGCCCTGTAAATTCTCCTGTATTAACTGCTAAAGCACCTGAAGAAGCCTCTACAGCTTGTCCATTTTCAATAGCAATATCATGTAACTCTTCTGGTGATAATTGATAATGAACTTTGGCATTTTTTATGCCATAAGTTTCTAACTCAAACGTTTTCGTAAATTGTGCGTAATTACTCATATTTCGATGTTAAATTAATTATCCCGTAAATTTAAAACAAATAAATCGAATTTTCTTTAAATTAAATTCAAAATTAGTTTTGTTTTTTTAAGAAATCAATAAACACAAGTACCCAAGCCACTATTAAAAGTAGTCCACCAATAGGTGTAATTACACCAATGGTTTTAAAATCGAAACTGGTTAATACATTGGTTGACAAACCATAAATAGACCCTGAAAAGAAGAGCACCCCAACCACTACTAAATAAAATATTTTGGTTTTAGATTTTACAGAAATATAAGTTGTGCTTCCAACAAATAAAAGAAACAAAGCATGATACATTTGGTAACGCACACCCGTTTCAAAAGTTTGTACAGATTCTGAAGAAATTAAAGCCTTTAAACCATGCGCCCCAAAAGCCCCTAAAATAATACTTGTAACACCTAAAATAGCCGCTGTTAATAAAATAGTTCTGTTCATATCCTTAAAAATCGTTTAAATATTCATTAAATTAGTAAAGTCGAAACCACCTTTCACCTACAATCGACTACCAAACAAAACTACTCAACTAAACTCAAAATGCGAAAAATTTTAATCATTGGTTCAGGAAAATCTACTTCTTATCTTCTAAAATATTTATTAGATAAATCTGAAGAAGAAAACTTATTTATCACCATAGGAGATTTACATATTGAACACGCCCAAAAATTAACAAACGGCCATAAAAAAGCAAATGTTATAAAGCTCGATGTTTTTGATGAAAACTCAAGAAAAACAGCCATTCAAAATGCCGACATTGTGATATCTATGCTTCCTGCGCGCTTCCATATTGAAGTAGCGAAAGACTGCGTTTTCTATGGAAAAAATATGGTTACAGCATCTTACATAAGCCCAGAAATGCAAAATCTAAACCAAGAAGCCATAGAAAAAGGTGTGATTTTAATGAATGAAATTGGTGTAGACCCTGGCATAGACCACATGAGCGCCATGCAAGTTATAGACAAAATTAGAGACGATGGTGGAGAAATAATACTTTTTGAATCTTTTACTGGCGGACTTGTAGCACCAGAAAGTGATAATAATTTATGGAATTACAAATTCACCTGGAACCCAAGAAATGTAGTAACAGCAGGCCAAGGCGGCGGCGCAAAGTTTTTACAAGAAGGTACATATAAATACATTCCGTATAATCGATTATTTAGAAGAACTGAATTTTTAGATATTGAAAATTTTGGCCGCTTTGAAGTTTACGCCAACCGAGACTCTTTGAAATACCAAACCATTTACGGACTTCAAAACACAAAAACACTTTACCGAGGCACCATGCGCCGTGTTGGATTTAGCAAAGCATGGCACATATTTGTAACGTTAGGAATGACTGATGATAGCTACACTATAGATGATAGTGAAAATATGAGCTATCGCGATTTTGTAAATGCCTTTTTGCCATACAGCCCAACAGATTCCGTAGAACTTAAACTGCGCTATCAACTTAAAATTGATCAAGATGATATTGTTTGGAACAAACTTATCGAACTCGATATTTTCAACCCAAACAAAAAGGTTAACTTAAAAAAAGCAACGCCTGCACAAATACTACAAAAAATACTAATGGACAGCTGGACCTTATCTCAAAAGGATAAAGACATGATTGTTATGTATCATAAATTTGGTTACGAAAAGGCAGGAAAACAATATCAAATAGACTCCAACATGGTAACTATTGGCCAAGATCAAACCTATACAGCCATGGCAAAAACAGTTGGGTTACCTGTTGCTATTGCTACACTTGCTATTTTAAATAAAGCTATTACAACACCTGGAGTACAACTACCAATTAACAAAGAAGTTTACACTCCTATTTTAAAAGAGTTGCAAAATTTCGGAATTACCTTTAAAGAAAAAGAAGTACCATATTTAGGCTACAACCCATTAAATCATTAAACTTTTCAAGTATATAAAATACTTAGTTTAAGTTTCTTCTTTCTATAAAAAACTGTTTCATAAGCGCCGAAGCTTCTTCTGCTAAAACACCTCCTTTTATAGTTGTTTTGGGGTGAAGCTTAGTGTTTAAGTTAATACAACCACGCTCCATATCTCGAGCACCATACACAATATTAGAAATCTGACTCCAATACAAAGCACCGCCACACATTTGGCAAGGCTCTAGCGTAACATACAAAGTACACTTTTGTAAATACTTACCTCCTAAAAAATTTGCAGCTGCAGTAATGGCCTGCATTTCCGCATGTGCTGTAACATCGTTCAGAGTCTCAGTTAAATTATGTCCGCGAGCAATAATTTTATTATCAATAACAATTACAGCTCCAACAGGAATTTCACCACTTTTATAAGCAGCCTCAGCTTCCTGAAGTGCTTTTTTCATAAAATATGTATCATCAAAAGGTTGTATCATAAAAGCAAAAATACAATTTGAAATCATTTATTTAAGCTTCGGCAAGAAAATTGATAACAATAATTAACACACTAAGTTCATCTAGATTTATTAAAATTCAAAATCTGTTTTAATATGAAAAAATTCTACTCCATTTCTATCCCTAAACCTTGCCACGAGAATTGGAACAATATGATTCCCGAAGAAAAAGGTCGATTTTGCAACTCTTGTTCTAAAACCGTTATCGATTTTACTAAAATGGATACTATGGAAATTCAGGATTTTATTAATCAAAACAAAGAGAATAATATCTGTGGGCATTTTAGACAAACACAACTAGATAGTATTAATCTGCATATTCCATCGCATGTTTTAACACAAAGACAAAGCTTTAACCACATATTTTTATGGACGCTACTCATTGTTATGGGAACCACTTTAATGAATTGCACCAATAAAAACGGTGCCAAACAAAAAATTGACAGTATTGAAATTGTAGACTCTATATCCAGTAAAACTATCGATGCTTTAGAAGCGTTACCAAAAACAACTAAAGAAGACTCCATCACGAAAAAATCATGCAGTACAATTTCAGAAAAACTAAAAATTACAGATGGATTAATAATTACCGACACTCTTGGCGAGCCAGCAATATTAGAAACTACTCCACCGGTACTAGAACCGATAATCATTCCTGATCTAAAAGAAATAGAGCCTGTTATTATGGGTGATCTTATAACAGAACTCCCAATCACAATCGGTTTTCTTACAATAGAATCTCCACCAGAATTCGAAAACACACCAAAAAGCCTCACAATTAAAGAAAAAAGAGACTATTTTTCTGAGCGCATCTCAAAAATAGTTACTAAAAATTTCGACACTTCAATTTGCCCAGAATTGAGAGGTAAACAAAAAGTTTCTGTTCAATTTATAATAAACGAACACGGTAAGGTCGCTAAGATTAAAGCAAGAGCCCCACACCCTAGCCTAGAGAAAGAAGCAGAACGTGTTATTAACCTTTTACCACAATTTACTCCAGCAAAACAAGCAAACAGGCCTACAAGTATAGTTTACAACCTTCCAATTGTTTTCACTGTAGAAGAATAATAAAAATCATGTACTTTTGCGACGTGAGAAGCAAACTTTTAAACCACATAAACTCCCCCAAAGAACTTCGTCTTTTAAACCAAAAAGACTTACCTCAACTTGCTCGAGAATTACGTGAGTTTATTATTGATATTGTTGCAACCAAAGAAGGACATCTAGGTGCCAGCTTAGGCGTAGTTGAATTGACTATTGCATTACACTATGTATTTAACACACCAGACGATCAACTTATTTGGGATGTTGGCCACCAAGCATATGGTCATAAAATTTTAACCGAACGTCGTGAAAATTTTCATACCAACAGACAATTAAACGGCATTAGCGGCTTCCCTAAACGCAGCGAAAGTGTTTACGACACTTTTGGAGTTGGGCATGCTTCTACATCTATTTCGGCCGCTTTAGGCATGGCAATTGCCTCAAAACTAAAAGGCGATTTTAAAAAACAACATATTGCCGTAATTGGTGATGCGAGTATTGCTGGTGGCATGGCATTCGAAGGATTAAATCACGCTGGGGTTACCGACGCTAATCTACTTGTTATTTTAAATGATAATGCTATTGGAATCGACCCAAGCGTCGGCGCACTAAAACAATACTTAACCAATGTTAAAAAAGGCACGCAAAAACAAGATAATATTTTTGAAGCTTTAAACTTTAACTATTCTGGACCGATAGACGGACACAATTTACCCGCGTTAATTGCAGAATTAGAACGTTTAAAAACTGTTAAAGGCCCTAAGTTTTTACACGTAATAACAACTAAAGGCAAAGGCTTAAAGCAAGCAGAAGAAGACCAAGTAAAATATCATGCACCAGGAAAATTTAATGCCAAAACTGGCGATTTAAATATAAAAACACCTATCGTTGAGCCTCCTAAATATCAAGATGTTTTTGGGCACACTATTGTAGAATTAGCTAAAACAAACAAAAACATAGTAGGCATTACACCTGCCATGCCAACGGGAAGTTCTTTAAAATACATGATGAACGAAATGCCCGACCGTGCTTTCGATGTTGGTATTGCCGAACAGCACGCTGTTACCTTAGCCGCAGGTATGGCAACACAAGGCTTAGTAGTGTTTTGTAATATTTACTCAACGTTTTTACAACGCGCTTACGATCAAATAATTCATGATGTAGCCATACAGAAACTCCCAGTTATTTTTTGCTTAGATCGCTCTGGTTTGGTTGGTGAAGATGGGGCTACGCATCATGGTGTTTTCGATTTATCGTACTTAAGATGCATTCCCGATTTAATAATTTTTGCACCAAGAAATGAAATCGAATTGCGTAACATTATGTACACCGCACAATTAGGTTTAGAGTTTCCTATTGCCATAAGATATCCAAGAGGTCGAAGTTTAACTATAGATTGGAAACAACCTTTTTCTAAAATAGAAATTGGCAAAGCTACAGAATTAAAAAAAGGTAAAAACCTAGCAATTTTAAGTATTGGTAGTATTTCTAAAAATGTAAGTGAAGCAATTGAACATCTCAATGTTTCTCATTTTGACATGCGTTTTGTAAAACCCCTAGACGATAAACTATTACATAACATTTTTAAAAGTAACACCACCATTATCACTATTGAAGATCATGCTATTACCGGCGGTTTTGGATCGGCTATTTTAGAGTTTGCAGCACAACACAATTACAAAAACACCATTAAAACCTTAGGCATACCCGATCAATTTATGGATCATGGCAAGGTTGACGAGTTATTCAAATTAATTAACTTAGATGTTAATAGCTTAACCCAGTACTTCAGTGAATTTGCTTAATGTTTCCATCCTATTTTATAAATATTGATACCTATCAATTAAAAAATGAACTGTTTCGGTTTCTGAGAGATAAGTAATCATAAAAATTTCGCTATTTTTAGACTGCACCCCGTAAACCACAAAACACTAACCTGCAAAACTTTACAGGTTCAAAAAAGAAACAGCCATGACCAATCAAAGAATTTTAGCAATTATAGGTACCGGACCGAGAGGTGGATATGCCTTAGAAAATTTAATTAAGGAACTCATAAAAGCAAATGGCTTATCAAACATACATATATTACTTTTTGAAGAAACAGGGCTTTTTGGTAATGGTCAAGTTTACAAAACGGACCAAGTACCGAGCAATTGGATCAATATAAATGAAAGAATCCTGAATTTAGAGAAGCGTGAAGCTATTAACATAGATAAAATTAAAATCCCCGCATTTCCATCTTACCATCAATGGGCTAATAAAGATTTTAACAAAATAACCAAAGCAGAAGCAGATACTTATCCGCCACGCGCACAGGTTGGCGAGTATTTAAATCAAAGGTTTCAAACATTAGCAAATCCGCTTTTAACAGCCAACATCATTTCATTACTAAAAGAAGAAGTAACCGAAGTAGAAATTACCAATAAAATAGCATTAAAAACAAATACAAACATATATAAAAACATAGAAGAGGTATTACTAACCATTGGCCACCAACCTACTACTCTATCAAAACAAATTAAGGAATGGAAAGCTTTTGCTTCAGGAAAATCAAATATCAATTTATTTCAATCCCCTTACCCTATTGCTCAGTTTTTAAACTGCAAAAACATAACCTATAACAGTAAAATCGGTGTTCGCGGATTTGGATTAGCTATGATTGATGTTGTTAGAGGTATCGCTAACAAATTTGGAGATTTCATTATAACAGATGAAAACACCAAAGCATGCCACTATAAAACAGATTATAAAATTACCAATTTATTTATTCCCTTTTCTTTAGACGGTTTACCTCCTGCTCCAAAACCTTTAAACGCAGAAATAGACGACTGGTTTAAACCAACTAACAAACAGATCTCCGACTTTGAAAATATTATAAAAAACACCTCAGCTCAAAAAGAAGCAAATAGTCCTTTATTTTTAATTCAGGCCATTGCTCCTATTGTTGCTAAAATATATCAAAAACTTCCACAGCAATATCTTCCTGAATTACCGAAGAAAGACATTGAAACTATTACAGAAAAATGGTTACTAGACCAAACACACCAACACCCAACTATTATCCCGCAAAAACAACCCGCAAACCAGAGTATGCAAGACTATATTGGTATGGCAACAGGCAAAAAAGCAATTAGTTTAGATTATTGTATTGGTCAGGTTTGGAGACATTGCCAACCCTCTATTTATGATAAACTCTCTTTTAATTCATGTTCTGATAAAGTGTTTTCTGAAATTATTAAATTAGATGAAAGCACTAAACGTTATTCTTACGGACCACCAGTAGAAAGTATTCAACAAATGCTTGCCTTACATAAAGCTTGCGTAATGACTTTAGACTATACAAACAATCCTGAATTCGAGTTAACAAACAATGGCTGGAAAATTCTTGAAAACCAAAAAGCAATAACTGCAGATATTATGATTGATTCTGTTCTAGATGCTCCAAAAATAAACGCAGTGAACTCACCTATTGTAAAAAACATGCTTGCCAACGATTTAATAGAAGCTGTGCATGACGAGCTGGGCGTTGCCACTGACGAGAATGCCTATGTAATTTCCAACAATCCCGATAATAAACCATCGATAGCATTACTTGGAAGACTAGCCAAAGGCACAGTTATTGGAGTAGATGCTATTTTAGAATGCTTTGGCAGAAGAGCAAAAAAATGGACGAAAAAAGCAACAGAACATCATGTAAATTGGCTAAAAACCATTAATTTAGAAGAGAACCCCTAAAGCCCCATTTTACATAAACCTTTAAACAAAGCCATCAAAAGTTAAGTAGAAGTTTCGTACATTCACAATACATCATAGTTTAAGAATAAAAAGAAGAAATGGACAAAATTCAAAAAAATTAATAACCTTTGCTTTTTATTTTAAATAATATCATAAAAACCTAGTGTAGTAGCTAGATGATATTCAAATGAGAAATCTAATATGCACTAAATGAGAAATCCGTATGTTTTCACTTGATATTCGAACCCTTTATTTATGCTGCACACTAATTAATATTCTCAATATAGTATTAATTAGTTCGTTACACATTCAAGTAAAAAAACGATTTCCTGGCACTTTTTTAATCCTGATTAACTTCTGTTTAGGCGCCATGGGAAATGTGTTGGTGTTTTTTCGTGGCTATATTCCAGACTGGGCCTCTATACCCTTAGCGAATGTTTTACTTATTTCCTCATTAATTGGTTTATTAATGGGCTTAGAACAATTTCTTGACAAAAAAGGAAGTCATATCCACAATTACATTTTAACATCTATTTTTCTTATTATACACTCTTATTACACCTTTATAGAGCCAGATTTAAATGCTAGAAATATAAACATAGCCTTTGCCTACGTTATCATTAGTTTTCAAATTATCTATTTAATGTTTCGAAGAACCCCAATAGCAATGCGAAAAATTACACGCTCTATTGGTTACCTTTTTTGCGCTGTTTTTATAATTCAAGTGCTTCACATTATTTACAATGTGCAAAAAGAAGATGTTGTATCAGATTATTTTAAATCCTCAACCATAGAGTCTTTATTTCTTTCAAGCTGGATTATCATTACCGTTCTCATGCCTTATACTATTACTTTAATGTATAATAAGCGCCTAATTATAAACATAAACAAACAGGAAGAAAAGTTCTCAAAAGCCTTCCATGCTGCTCCTTTTGTAATAACCCTATCAAAATTTAGCGATGGCAAAATTTTTGAAGTTAATAAAAGCGTAGAAGCTATTTCAGATTATAAAATAGAAGATATAATAGGCATGAACTCTGCCGAACTAAACTTATGGGGCCAGAAAAGTGATCGTCAAAAATTCTTAACAAGCCTAAGTTCTAACGGTTTTGTAAAGGAAAACGAATATATATTTCGAAAAAAATCAGGTGAATTATTTCCAGGATCAATGACCGCACAGGTTATTAACATTAATAATGAAGATTGCATTATTTCGGTAATAAACGATATTAGTAATAGAAAAAAAGCAGAATTAAACTTAAGAAACAGCGAAGCTACCTTAAGAGAATTAAACTCTACAAAAGATAAATTCTTTTCGATAATTGCACACGATTTACGCACGCCTTTTAACGGCATTATGGGCTTTAGCCAAATACTACGCGACCAAATTAAAGAGAATAATTACGAAGATATTGATGAATACGCCGAAATTATCTATACCTCATCAGAGCATGCCATGGCTTTACTATCTAACCTTATGGAATGGTCGAGATCGCAATCTGGACAAATGAAATTTAACCCAGAGTATATTGATTTAATCGCTTTAATACAAAACACCTTAGGTTTACTAAAAACCTCTTCGGAACAAAAACAAATACACATTAATCTTGACGCAGCCGCTAACATTATTGTGTACGCCGATAAAGAAATGATCGAAACAGTACTCCGAAACATTATTTCTAACGCCATAAAATTCACACCTAAAAAAGGTGTTATTAATATACAGACGAAAGAAATGGAGAGCGAGCACCTTATATCCGTAATAGATAGCGGTGTTGGAATTTCTAAAGATGATCTCGAAAAACTGTTTCATCTCGACAAATCGCATACTACAGCTGGCACAAACGATGAAAGCGGAACAGGCCTAGGATTAATACTTTGTAAAGATTTTATTGATTACCATAAAGGAAAAATTTGGGCAGAAAGTGAAGTTGGTGTAGGCACCAATATGAGATTTTGTCTGCCAAAAATAAATCCTTTAATAAATTAAAAAAACAGCAAGTATCATGCTTACTAACTTATATGAGCTATAAGAAATCGCTCCTATAGTTTAGAAAAATAATAGAAGTCCATTATCGTTTTACAAATTACATTTTTAGTATTTTCGTCTTTATGAATAAAATTGATATTCGCACTGTAGATGTTACGCAATATGTGCATCCATTAAGAGAAGGTGGCTCACTTCCGGCTATAGTTAAGGCTGATGATGGCTTTCTATACGTATTAAAATTTAGAGGTGCCGGACAAGGAAAAAAAGCATTAATTGCTGAGTTTATTGGTGGAGAAATAGCACGTGCCATCGGCTTAAAAGTCCCTGAATTAGTTTTTATGAATTTAGACGACTCGTTTAGCAAAACCGAACCAGACGAAGAAATTCAAGACTTACTTAAATTTAGTGTAGGCTTAAATTTAGGCTTACATTTTTTATCGAGCGCTATTACTTACGACCCTTTGGTGAGCACGACAGATAGCTTAACAGCTTCTAAAGTGGTGCTTTTGGATAGTATTATTAGCAATATTGATAGAACTGCAAAGAACACCAATTTACTGCAATGGAATAAGGAACTTTGGGTGATAGATAATGGTGCTAGTTTTTATTTTCATCACGATTGGAAAAATTGGGAGAACCATTTAACCAGAACATTTCCGTTGATAAAAGACCATGTGCTTTTACAAAAAGCGACACGTTTAAAAGAAGCTGCGGTAGAAATTAAAAATTTGCTAAGTGCTGCTAAAATTGCAGAAATAATATCTAATATACCTGAAGATTGGCTTATAAGCGAATCGGATAGCATGAGTAGCGACGATATGAGAGCAGCTTATATCGAGTTTATAAATTCGAGATATTCTAAGATTGATTTACTAGTTAAAGAAGCTGAAGATGCAAGATAGATATACATTTGAGTACGCCGTTATTAGAGTTGTACCTAAGGTAGAGCGTGAAGAATTCTTTAATGTTGGAGTTATTCTTTTTTCGAAGCGTAAAAAATTTCTTGGTATAAAATATTATATAAACCCAGATAAACTAAAAGCGTTTTCTCCGGAAGTAGAATTGGATTTATTTAATAATTATTTAAAAGCTTGGGAGCTCGTTTGCGCCGGAAACCCAAAAGGAGGCAGAATAGAACAAATGGAACTATCGGATAGGTTTAGGTGGTTAACAGCTTGTAGAAGCACCATTATTCAAAGTTCTAAAACACACTCTGGATTGTGCAATGATCCTGAAAAAATGCTAGAAGATATTTTTAATAGCCATGTGCTATAAATAAGCAAACTCACAAAAACTCATTTAGAAAAACTAGCCTTCGCTAGTGCTCGCGTTAGGGATTGAACGGCCTGTTTGAAATCCTTTTTGTTTTTTCGAAAAAACAAAAAGATTGAGTAGTAAAAGCCCGACCCTTTTCGGGTAACGCCCAAAATATTTTAAAATCCTAGTATAGCTTTCGCGATAAGAAAATAGATAAGTATACCAAAAATATCGTTACTTGTAGTGATAAATGGCCCTGTGGCAATAGCGGGATCGACACCACGTTTATCTAAAATAATAGGCACAAACGTACCGATTAAAGCCGCCATAATAATAACAGTAATTAGCGCGATACCAATAGTCATTGATACAAGATACGAGGTTTTAAAACCAAAGTGACTGATAAGCAAAACAATGAGAGCAATGGCAACACCATTTACTAAACCTAACGAAAACTCTTTAAGCAAACGTTTTAATAATTTACCTTTTATGGTATTGTTTGCTAGACCTTGAACTACAATTGCTGAAGATTGCACACCAACGTTTCCAGCAGTTGCCTGTATAAGCGGTATGAACAACAACAACTCGGTATATTTAAGCATAGCTCCCGTAAAACCACTAATAATACTTGCGGCTCCAAGCCCTCCAAACATACCAATAAGTAGCCAAGGTAGGCGAGCTTTGGTGAGTTCCCAAACACTATCATCGGCCTCTACGTCTTGTGAGATACCGGCAGCTAATTGATAATCTTTTTCTGCTTCTTCTTTTATAACATCTACAATATCATCAATAGTGATACGACCTAAAAGAATTTGTTTTCCATCGACTACAGGAATGGCTTCTAAATCGTACTTTGCCATAACTTGTGCAACAACTTCTACATCGTCGTGCACGTTTACAGAATCTACACTAGAGATATAAATATCGGCGATTTTTTGTTCGTTTTTTGCAACAATAAGGTCTTTTAAAGATAAACGCCCTACAAGTTTACCTTGCTTATTTACAACATAAACGGAGTGTACACGGGTAACCTCTTCGGCCTGACCGCGAATACGACGTAAACACCCTGCAACCGTCCAGGTATCATAAACCTTTACAAGCTCTTTTGCCATAAGTCCACCAGCGGTATCCTCATCGTAGGCTAAAAGTTCATTAATTTCGGCTTTATGCTCTTCGTCTACAATTTGAGAAATTACTTCTTGCTGGCGCGATTCTGGCAGTTCTGCAATAATATCGGCAGCATCATCAGTATCTAGTTCTTCAATTTCTTCGGCAATTTCTTTAGCAGAAAGATTTCTTAGTACTTTTTCTCGATTGTCCTCATCGAGTTCCATTAAAATATCTGAAGTTGTTTCGGAATCTAACAACTTTATAACATACATCGCCTCCTCTAGATCTATTTCATCTAAAATTTCGGCAATATCCGCGTGGTGAAACTCGTCTAAAAGCACCTTAAGTTCCTTATCGTTTTTCTCTGCGATAAGCAGCTCAACTTGTTCGATGAGTTCCTTAGTTAATTGAAACTGTATGTTTTCCGTTTCTTCAGACAAATGAAAAAATTTAAAAGGTTCTACTTGTCGTTTTCCAGCAATTGCGTAAGCTCTAAAAAGGAGGCTACACTTAATTGCTCAGGACGTTGGCCAAATATACTATTTGCTTTTAAATTATCGGACAAATCGAATGTTTTTAAACTGTTACGAAGTGTTTTTCTACGTTGTTGAAAAGCTGTTTTAACAACCTTAAAGAACATTTTTTCGTCGCATGGCAGCGAGTAATCTTCTTTACGCGTTAACCTTAACACACCAGAGTCTACCTTTGGTGGCGGATTAAACACATCTGGTGGTACGGTAAATAAATATTCGGCATGATAAAATGCTTGTACCAAAACAGAAAGAATACCATAAACCTTAGATCCTTCTTTAGAACAGATACGCGCCGCAACTTCTTTTTGGAACATACCAGAAAATTCAGGTATTTGATCTCGCATTTCTAAAGTTTTAAAAACGATCTGTGTTGAAATATTATACGGAAAATTACCAATGATAGCAAAGGGTTCGCCGTTTAAACTTTCATTTAAATCGTATTTTAAAAAATCTTTTTCTATAATTCGAGGCGCCAAGTTTAAGTAATTGGCTTGTAAATACTCTACCGATTCGGTATCGATTTCTACAACATACGTGGTAACTGGCTTTTTAAGCAAGTATTTAGTAAGCACGCCCATTCCTGGCCCTATTTCTAGAACGGTTTTATAATTATTTAGCGTTAAGCTATCGGCTATTTTTTCGGCAACTGTTTCATCATTTAAAAAATGCTGCCCCAGGTGTTTTTTAGCTCTTACTTGATTATTATTTGATTTGTATGCCACGAAATAGAATGTTTTAAGGAAAACACGAAGATATGAAACTTAAAAACAATACTTCTGCCATGATTGAAGTATTGTTTTTACGGGTATAATATTGTTTCTTAGTATCAAGAAATGTAATGTTTCTCAAACCACTTAGACTAAGACCGTATGCAGCAAACATTCACAGAATTTTCGACTAATGCCATTTTAAAAATTGGAGACGAATCGCTTTTAAGTATTTATAAAGAATCTACCCAAGCAGCACTATATACCTTTATTAGAACGCACGATACCAAAGCCGAAATTATTGTAGATAGCATACCTTATACTATAGAAGCTGGAAGTTTGCTTGTACTTACACCTGTACAATACATTCAATTTGTAAAAGGAGAAAACTTAGTAGTTTATCAATTTAACCAGGAGTTTTATTGCATTAAAGATCACGACCAAGAAGTAAGCTGCGCTGGTTTGTTATTTTTTGGCAATGTACATGTGCCTTTAATTGGTCTAAGTACCGAAGAAGCTCACAAATTCTCGATACTTCATGAAGTTTTTATGGATGAATTTGATACTAAAGACAGCATACAAGCCGAAATGTTACGCATGCTTATGGCACGCTTCATTATAATAAGTACGCGTTTACTAAAAGCAAAAGAAGGTTTTGTTGAAACTACAAAAAACACCAAAATAGAATTGCTTCGTGAATTTAACATGCTGGTAGAAACACATTTTAAAGCCGAGCATAGCGTATCTTATTATGCCGATAAACTTTTTAAATCTCCAAAAACATTATCCAACACGTTTTCTAAACTTAATACAAGTCCTTTACAAATTATTCACGATCGTATTATTCTAGAAGCAAAACGCTTATTAATCTATACCGATAAAACGGCTAAGGAAATAGCATACGAAGTTGGCTTTGAAGACGCCTCTCATTTAAGTCGATTATTTAAAAAAAACACCTCTTTTTCTCCTTCAGACTTCAAAAAACAGCTTAAAACTACGGTTTAGGGAAAAATCGACAACTCTTCGGGTAATCTATCCATTCTATAGCACCTCTTATTGCTTCATCTTTGCACTGTATAACAAAAACATCAAAGACATGAAAACTAAAAACACATCCATTTTCAATTTAATTGAAATATTTAGAAGTAACAAGAAAGTAGCGTTAAAGACTATTAGTCCTAAAACACATTGTGAGCAAAATCATTTATCTGATTTTTATTGCGATGCTGAAAAACCATACATCTCTTTCTAATTCAACACAAAAAATAGCAAAGGGCAAAATTGACATGTCAAAAGGAAAAACCTACCTGGTTTAACTCTTAAAACCGTCGCACCTTTGTACCAAGATAATCAAACACAAAAAATAATAATAAAATTTAAAAATATGAGCACATTTAATGTATTAACAAGAGAAGAAGTAAGCGAAAATAACCAAGCTATTTTTGATAACTTAAAAAAAGCAGTTGGTTTTGTACCAAACTTATATGCAGCTTATGCATACAGTGATACTGCATTAGAAAACTACTTAGGCTTCGCCAATGCAAAAACATCTTTATCTGCTAAAGAAAAAGAAGTTGTAAACTTAGCAGTAAGCGAAGTAAACAATTGTATTTATTGCCTATCTGCACATACAGCTATTGGTAAAATGAATGGTTTTACAGACGAGCAAATTTTAGAATTAAGAGCAGGACATTCTTCTGTAAACGATAAACTTAATGCTTTAGCCGCACTAGCTAAAAACATTACAGAAAACCGTGGAAGAACAGACGCGGCAGTTTTAGAAAACTATTTTAACGCTGGTTACACCAAAGCAAACTTAATTGATACTATATCGCTGGTTGGTGATAAAACAATATCTAACTACATACACAGCACAACACAAGTACCAGTAGATTTTCCGGTAGCACAACCACTTGCAGAAACAGTAGCATAATCAAAACTCATAACCTTCGGGTTTCTAACATAAATAATTATTAACAACGCTTTATAAAAATAGAAGCACAATTAAATTTTAAGATGAAAAAAGTAGTAGCAATTTTAGTATTCGTATTAGCATTTGTAGTAAACTCTAATGCACAAGATGTAAAAACAGTATCTCTAGAACAAACTAAAGGAGAATTTACACAAAAGAACTTAACGATTAGTGAAGGTTCTTATATTTTCGAAATCGCAAACAACCATTCTGGTGTAGATGTTGGTTTTGTATTAATTCAAAAAGGAAAAGATGCAGCCAACCCAGAAAACCACATTAAAACAGCTTACGTAACACAAGTAGTTGCAGAAGGAAAAACAGAGAAATCTAATGTAACAACTTTAGAAAAGGGTGAGTACGTATACTTTTGCCCACTAAACAAAACACCTCAGTACACTTTAACTGTGGAGTAATTAATAGTGTTTTTTATTTGTTGTAAAAAGGCAGCCTTATTCCGGCTGCCTTTTTTTGTACTTATATTTTAGCAGAAAAAAAAAACCGTCTAAATATTTCTACCTAAACGATCTCTTGATGCTAAAAAACTAATATTATCTCGATTAAAGAGTGACTAATTCAAATAAATAATTGTTTAGTTTTTGTAGCGTATTAATTTTATCACTAGAGTCTATTAATAGTGAAATATTGTTATTACTACCACCATAAGAAATCATTCTAATTTTTACATCTTGTAAAATCTGAAAAAGCTTAAAAGTATCTTGATGATTAACAACAGTATGCCCAACTAAACAAACAATACTTTGGTTTTTATCGACCTCAATAGATGCTATTTTATCTAGCTCAACCAAAATTTTATCTAAATTTTTATCATCATCAATAGTTAAAGACACAGCCACCTCAGAGGTTGTAATCATATCAATTGATGTTTGATAAGTTTCAAAAATTTCAAATACCTTTTTTAAGAATCCGTGTGCTTGTAACATACGAGCCGATTTAATTTTAATGGCTGTAATATTATCTTTAGCTGCAATAGCTTTTATTCCAGTTTCAGATGTTTTACTAGAAATTAAAGTACCATGCGCCTCTGGATTCATGGTGTTTTTTAATCGTACAGGAATACTATCTGCTCTAACAGGAGTAACAGTTTGTGGGTGTAGAATTTTTGCTCCAAAATAAGCTAACTCTGCAGCCTCATCAAAAGATAAGTCCGAAATAGGATGCGTATTTTCAACATACCTAGGATCGTTATTATGCATTCCATCAATATCGGTCCAAATTTGTACTTCTTCAGCTTTTATAGCCGCACCAATAATGGTTGCAGTATAATCACTTCCGCCACGTTGCAGGTTAGAAATAGCTCCAGAATCATCTAAACAAATAAATCCTTGAGTAATATAAATATCTGCTGGTCCGGCATTATTTAAAACAACCTCTAAATGCTCTTTTATATAATTAATGTCTGGCTCTTTGAAACTATCAATTTTCATAAAATCTAAAGCCGGCAATAACACAGAGCTTACACCTTCTTGCTTTAAAAAACTATTAAACATAAAAGTCGACATTAATTCGCCTTGCGCAACAATTTGATTGTTTAGCAACTCCGAAGACTTCTTATAAGTACACTCTACCAAAAAGTTAAAAACCTCAGATACATATGCTTTTGTTTCTGCATTTAAACTTTCATTTTGAAGTAACGTATCAATAACTTCAAAATAAGTTTCGTGAAGTTTATTTATTTTATCTACAGCTTCATTCGCCGTGTTATTTTCAATATCACTTGCAATAGCAACCAATTGGTTTGTAGTTCCAGACATTGCCGAAAGCACAACAACCTTTTTAGCACCATCGTTGATAATACTTTTAACATTAAGCATATTCTCAACCGACCCGACCGAAGTCCCTCCAAATTTTAAAACTTTCATATGGATAATACTTTTATTTAGTTTATTTCTTAAGCAAAACTAAAACTCTTAAGACCAATAATAGCATTTTTTAAAAAATATGTTTATTTTTGCACAAATTGTTAAATAGTTAACATGAAGACTGTATCTAACTGTGTAGAAGACATTTTAATTTCGCAACCTTATTTGGAGGAAGCGCTTTCTAGAAACATTATTAATTTTAGTGCATTAGCGCTAGAACTTACCGAACCTATTAGTAAAATGCTAAAAAAGGATGTTAAAGCAGGAGCGATTATGATGGCCTTACGCCGTTATAACCCACCAATTACTTTAACAAATTCGGTTAAAATGAAACGCGTAATCCAAAACTTAGGCGATATTACAGTTCGCTCTAATTTAACAGATTACACAGTCAAAAATTCTGAAACCCTTATTGACAATCACGCAAAAATTCTTGCGCGCATCAATCAAGAGTCTAAATTATTTTACACCTTTACTAGAGGTATTCACGAAAGCAACATTATTATCTCTAGCAGTTTAAACGATTTTATAAAAGACTCCCTTAAATTAGAATCTTTTATTGCCGTGCAAGAAGGCCTTTCTGCCATTAGCATTAACTTACCACAAGACAACTCTAAAATCGCAGGGCTTTACTACCACTTCTTCAAACGATTAGCCTGGGAAGGCATTGTACTTTACGAAGTAATTTCTACCACCAACGAGTTTACTATTTTAGTTGAAGATAAATATGTAGACCAAGCCTTTGCCGCCATAAAACGAGTGAAATCTTAATTTTTAAATCTTAAATGATAGAGTATCTTTGCCCGAGATATTGAAATCATGATATTACAACATAAAGGCATTAACATATTTTATACCGACCAAGGTAAAGGCAGCGCAGTAGTTTTACTTCACGGTTTTTTAGAAAACATTTCCATGTGGGATGAACTCACACCTATTCTTTCTAAAAAAAACAGAGTTATTTGTATTGATCTATTAGGGCACGGAAAAACAGACTGTTTAGGCTACGTACACACCATGGAACTTATGGCCGAAGCTGTTACTGCAGTTTTAAAACACTTAAAAATTCGTCGATCTACATTTATTGGTCATTCTATGGGCGGCTATGTAGCGCTCGCTTTCGCGGAAGAAAATCCAGACGCGTTAAAAGGTTTATGCTTAATGAATTCTACAGCCAGTGCCGACACACCAGAAAAACAGCAAAATAGAGATCGTGCTATTTTAGCTGTAAAGCAAAACCATAAAAGCTTTATAAGGATGGCTATTGTAAATTTGTTTAGACCAAAGAACAGAACCTTATATGCTGATAAAATAAAAAAAATAAGAAAAGACGCTCAAGAAACTCCCCTTCAAGGTATTGTAGCCGCTTTAGAAGGCATGAAAATTAGGAACGATCGTGAAGCCCTTCTCCACTTTACTCCGTTTAAGAAAATGTTAGTAGCAGGAAAAAAAGATCCTGTTTTACACTACGATACTCTTGTAGAACAAACACAAAACACAGAGGTTAAATTAGTTACACTCCCGGACGGACACATGTCGCACATCGAGAATAAAGACGAACTTCTGTTAAATTTAACGCATTTCATCGAAAAAATATAGCTTTTCGTCGTGTTTATTTTTTATTTTTACTATATTCACAAAGTAAAAATCAACCCAAATGAATAACACACCCTACAAACCAGCCCTTTTACCTAAAATGTACTGCGGCGTTTTTGGCCACAATTTTAAGGTATCTAAAAAAGTAACCTACCACGTAAGTGAATATACGTGCTCACATTGTAAAAAGCAATTAACCACGAGTAGCAACGGCGCTCTAATAGAGCTAACTCCAAAATTTAAAGAAATAAACAACATTTTGGAACGCATACACACCAGCCGCAAAAACCGCAACAGTAAAAGCGAAATACTGATTGAAAACCTATAACCCCAAAAATCATGTTTTACTACAACCTTCCATCAACATTAATGCGTCCGCACCGCAAAGAAGTGCTTCAATTAATAAAACGCATTGTTTTAGATTACAGCCTAAAGAATAATTAATCGAAGTTTTTCCAACCTTGAGCTATTAAAGGAATTCGAGTGTTTGAGCGCGTTACTAAATGTACACCTTCATTCTCATCCTTCATGTGCCCAATAATACTTAAGTGTGGATTTGCTTTAATTTTAGTAAAATCGTCTTGCGAAATAGTAAAAAGCAATTCGTAATCTTCACCTCCGTTTAAAGCAACGGTTGCGCTATCGATATCAAACTCCTCACAAACTGTAATTACAGTAGGATCTAGCGGAATTTTTTCTTCATATAAATCGCACCCAACCTTACTACTCTTACAAATATGTAAAATTTCTGAAGATAAGCCATCACTAACATCAACCATAGCTGTAGGTTTAACACCTAAATCTTTAAGTAACTTAGCAACATCTTTTCTGGCTTCAGGCTTTAACTGACGCTCAATAATATAAGTATAAGCCTCTAAATCTGGCTGACTATTTGGATTCACTTTATAAACCTCCTTTTCCCGCTCCAAAACTTGCAACCCCATATAAGCCGCTCCTAAATCTCCAGTAACAACTAACAAATCGCCCGGTTTTGCAGTACTTCTATAAACCTCATCACCTTTAACAACCTGCCCTATCGCTGTTACAGAAATTAACAAACCCGTGGTAGACGATGTAGTATCTCCACCAACGACATCAATATTATAAATTTTTGCAGCAGTTTCAATACCAGCATACAACTCCTCTACAGCTTCTAAAGGAAAACGATTAGAAACCGCAATCGACACCGTTATTTGAGTAGCCTCAGCATTCATGGCGTAAACATCAGATAGATTAACAACAACAGCTTTATAACCTAAATGCTTTAAAGGCATATAGCTTAAATCGAAATGCACATTTTCCACCAACAAATCGGTCGTCACTACTATGTTTTTATCGTCAAAATCTAAAACAGCAGCATCGTCCCCAATTCCTTTTACAGTGGAGCTATGTGAAATTTCGAAATTTTTAGTTAAATGCTCAATAAGTGCAAATTCACCTAAAGTGCTTAATGGCGTACGTTGTTGATTTTTATCTTCTATCATGCTGCAAAAATAAGAAGCTAATTTCGTTTTTAATAGAAAAACAAGAGCAAACCTTTTAGAATTACAAATATTAATTCAAGAACCTCTTGCAAAATAAACATTCCATAGTCACCAAAGCTAATCAACTCAATTAGAGCAAAACGCTAAAGCTCAATTGATTTCTTCAAATTAAAAGTACACCAGATTGACCATCCATCGATTTTTTCTCTTTAACGAACTAAATAAAAATGCATTTCATCGATTAATAATAATATTTCATCGATAATTTCGTCAATTTGCTTAAATTCGTAATCCCAAATACTATCAACTTATGGAACATAATTTACCTCTAAATATGTTTTGCGCCTCTTTTGGCCATAACTATTTTCTTATTGAACGTACAAGCTTTGAGATGTCTCAACTTATATGTAAATCTTGCGGTGCACAATTTAATTACAACACCAATGGTGATATTGTAAAAGCAAAAATGAATTACACCAATTTAGACGAGATTATAAAAATTTTACGACCAAGTTAATCTTTAAAATTTTCATTTTTCTTCATACTAAATTCAACTTGCATATTTCAAAAAAACGAATGAATTTCATATCAATTCTGCAATAGATTCATTTAAAAATCAGAACAATATGTAACCAAAAGCTAGTTCATAAAAAAAACCTATCAAGCTATATGCTAATATAATGTTAGGTTCTATGGAAATCCATGACTTATATTGTATATTTGCACTCTATTTAGAGCAAATCTAAATTCAAAAAATATGATAAAAGTTTCTGAAACAGCTAAAAAGAAAGTTATCGAACTTATGACAGACGATGGCTATAATCCTACCGAAGATTTTGTTCGTGTTGGAGTAAAAAGTGGTGGTTGTTCTGGCTTATCCTACGATTTAAAGTTTGATAAAGAAAATCAAGAAGACGATAAAGTTTTTATTGACAATGGTGTAAAAATCATTGTTGACAAAAAGAGTTTCTTGTATTTAATAGGCACTACCCTTGAATATTCAGGAGGATTAAACGGCACAGGCTTCGTTTTTAATAATCCTAACGCAAACCGTACTTGCGGTTGTGGCGAATCGTTTTCATTATAAAAAAATAAGAAAAGAATTATGTCGAAGTATACCGAGGATGATTTACGCGAAGAGCTAAAAACCAAAGAATACGAATACGGATTTTTTACCGATATAGAATCTGAAACATTCCCGATTGGTTTAAATGAAGATATTGTGCGCGCTATTTCTAAAAAGAAAGATGAGCCGCAATGGATGACCGATTGGAGATTAGAAGCATTTAAAGTTTGGAAAGAAATGGCAGAGCCAGAATGGGCGAATGTTAGATATACAAAACCAGATTTTCAAGCTATAGCCTATTATTCGGCTCCAACTTCTGTAGACCCTAACAAAACGTTAGATGATGTAGATCCTGATTTACTTGCTATGTACAAGAAATTAGGTATTTCTGTAGATGAACAGAAAAAAATGAACAATGTTGCTATGGATATTGTTGTAGATTCCGTTTCGGTTGCTACAACTTTCAAGAAAACATTAGGAGAAAAAGGAATTATTTTTATGAGTATTTCTGAGGCTATCAAAGAGCATCCAGAACTTGTAAAAAAACATCTAGGAACCGTTGTTCCTACTAAAGACAATTTTTATGCAGCTTTAAACTCTGCTGTTTTTAGTGATGGCTCTTTCTGCTATATTCCAAAAGGTGTTAGATGTCCAATGGAATTATCTACATACTTTAGAATTAATCAAGCAGGAACAGGACAATTTGAAAGAACTTTAGTAATTGCCGACGAAGGTAGTTATGTAAGTTACCTAGAAGGTTGTACTGCACCTAGCCGTGATGAAAACCAATTGCACGCAGCCGTTGTAGAGCTTATTGCTTTAGACGATGCTGAAATAAAATACTCAACCGTACAAAACTGGTTCCCTGGTAATGCAGAAGGAAAAGGTGGTGTTTACAACTTTGTAACTAAAAGAGGTTTATGCGAGAAAAACGCTAAAATATCTTGGACACAAGTTGAAACCGGTTCGGCTGTAACATGGAAATATCCTTCTTGTATATTAAAAGGAGATAATTCTGTAGGTGAGTTTTACTCTATCGCAGTGACTAATAATTATCAACAAGCCGATACAGGTACGAAGATGATTCATATTGGTAAAAACACAAAATCTACCATTATTTCCAAAGGAATATCTGCAGGTAAATCGCAAAACAGTTACCGTGGTTTAGTACAAATTGGCTCTAGAGCTGATAATGCACGTAACTTTTCGCAATGTGATAGTTTACTAATGGGTAATGAATGTGGAGCACACACCTTCCCATATATTGAAGCTAAAAACAAAACAGCCAAAGTAGAACACGAAGCTACAACAAGTAAAATTGGTGAAGACCAAATTTTTTACTGTAACCAACGTGGTATCGATACCGAAAAAGCAATTGCATTAATTGTAAACGGTTTTAGTAAAGAAGTATTAAACAAGCTACCAATGGAGTTTGCTGTTGAAGCTCAAAAATTATTAGAAATTAGTTTAGAAGGTTCTGTAGGATAACATCTATAAATCGATATAAATGAAAAAATTAGGCATTTTAGTTCTTTGTATTTCACTATTTGTGAGTTGTAAAAACGACAGCAAATCGACTGAAACCATATATCAAGATGATGATTTAACACTATTAAAAGGTGAATTTGTTTATTATGATGGTGCAGCTGTTTTACAAACAAGCACAGAAATTTACGGTGTATTTATTACCGACAAACTAGAAGAACTAAATAAGCAAGCTGAAGCCTTTAAAAAAAACAAAACCGATATGGTTACTGTTGAAATAAGAGGAAAAGTAACGCAAGAACAAGACAAAAAAATTCTTTGGGAAAACAAAGTTGAAGTCGTTAAGATTATTAGCGTAAAACCAGCACATAACGAAAACGAAGGCCTTGTAAAATTAGGCAGTTAAATAATAAAATTAAACACCGAATTCTAATTTGAAAAGAACACTCTTATCAAACAGGATTTAAAATATAAAGTATGTTAAAAATAAATAATTTACACGCAAGCGTAGAAGATAAAGGCATTCTAAAAGGTATTAACCTAGAAGTGAAAGCAGGAGAAGTTCACGCTATTATGGGCCCAAATGGTTCAGGTAAAAGTACACTAGCTTCAGTTATCGCTGGAAAAGAAGAATATGAAGTTACAGATGGTAACATCATTTTTGAAGGTGAAGATATTGAAGAATTAGCAGCCGAAGAGCGCGCACATAAAGGTGTGTTTTTATCGTTTCAATACCCAGTAGAAATCCCTGGAGTATCGGTAACTAACTTTATAAAAACAGCTATTAACGAATCGCGTAAAGCAAAAGGTTTAGGAGATATGCCTGCAAAAGACATGCTTAAACTTATTCGTGAAAAAGCCGATTTATTAGAAATGGATCGTAAATTTTTATCACGCTCGTTAAACGAAGGTTTTTCTGGTGGTGAGAAAAAACGTAACGAGATTTTTCAAATGGCAATGTTAGAGCCAAAATTAGCAATATTAGATGAAACCGATTCTGGTTTAGATATCGATGCATTACGTATTGTTGCAAATGGTGTTAACAAACTTAAAAGTAAAGACAATGCCGTAGTTGTAATTACACACTACCAACGTCTTTTAGATTACATCGTTCCAGATTTTGTACACGTTTTATACAATGGTAAAATTGTAAAATCGGGTGGAAAAGAACTTGCTCACGAGCTTGAAGAAAAAGGATACGATTGGATTAAAGAAGAAGTGAACGCTTAAAAACAGTCTCAGTATTCAGTAACCGTATGCAGTTGCCTACTCAAAACTGATTACTCAAGATTATAAAATATAGTAAACAGTTTAACTCTTAGATTTTCTTTTCCTGAAAAACTGAGACTGCCACTGAAAACTGAAAACAATGGATTTAAAAGAAAAATTAGTATCATCTTTTTTAGCATTTGAGAACAACGTAGATCTTGACACTCAAATACATGATATTAGAAACGAAGCTATAAAAACGTTTGAAGAAAAAGGTTTTCCTTCTAAAAAGGAAGAAGCTTGGAAATACACCTCTTTAAATAGAATTTTAAAAGAAGACTATAGTGTTTTCCCTAAACACGAAAACACAATCGATTATAAAGATGTAAAAAAATACTTTATTCACGATATAGACTCTTATAAAGTTATCTTTATAGATGGAAAATATTCGTCTTACCTATCTGAAACTACTCACGATGGTATAGATGTTTGTTTAATGTCTGCAGCTTTAACTAAGCCAAAATATCGTTTAGTTATAGAAAATTACTTTAACAAAGCTGCTACTAAAGATAGTTTACCATCTTTAAATACAGCATTTTCGCAAGAAGGCGCTTATATCCATATTCCAAAGAATAAATTGGTTTCAAAACCAATTCAAATTATACATTTCTCTACAGGAAGTGAAGCGGCAACTTTATCTCAACCACGTAATTTAATCGTTGTGGACGAGAACAGTCACGTTCAAATTATTGAGCGTCACCAAAGTTTAACCGACAACCCTGTACTTACAAATAGTGTTACCGAAATATTTGCTAACAAGCGTGCGATTGTTGATTATTATAAAATTCAGAATGATAATTCTAACGCATCACTTATTGATAATACATTTATCAAACAAAAAAGAGAAAGTGTAGCGTCTGTACATACATTTTCTTTTGGAGGTAAGTTAATACGTAACAACCTTAACTTTTATCAAAACGGAGAGCGTATTGATTCTATATTGAAAGGCGTTACTATTATTGGAGAAAAACAACACGTAGACCACAACACTTTAGTTCACCATATAGAACCAAACTGTGAAAGCCATCAAGATTACAAAGGTATTTTTGGAGACAGCTCAACAGGTGTTTTTAATGGTAAAATTATTGTAGATAAAGAAGCGCAAAAAACAAACGCTTTTCAATCTAACAATAACATATTAGTAAGCGATAAGGCAACGATAAACAGCAAACCACAATTAGAAATATTTGCAGACGATGTAAAATGTTCTCACGGTTGTACTATTGGGCAATTAGACGAAAGCGCTATGTTCTACATGCAATCTCGTGGTATACCAGAGAAAGAAGCTAAAGCACTTTTAATGTATGCCTTTAGCAACAACGTTTTAAGTTCGGTTAAAATACCTGAAATGAAACAACGTATTACTAAAATTATTGCAAACAAATTGGGTGTAAACATCGGATTCGATTTATAGTCTACATTTTAACCCTTATAATTTAAAAGTAATATTAGGAAAGCTCGTCTTTTGTAATGTTACTTTTTTGTTTAAATCAAACTCGTAGCTAAGCTATAACGTTCGATTTTAAGAAAAAAATAATAAACCCTTTACAGAAGGCACAATAAAGACCTTTTGTATTCAAACGAAAAAAAACATGCTTGACGTATCCAAAATAAGAGCCGACTTCCCTATTCTATCTCGACAAGTAAACAATAAACCCTTGGTGTATTTTGATAATGCAGCAACATCACAAACGCCACAACCCGTTATAGATGTTATTGTAGATTATTATAGCAACTACAACGCAAACATACATAGAGGTGTGCATACATTAAGTCAAGAAGCGACAGATAAATACGAAATAGCGCGCCAAACTATACAAACGCATTTTAATGCGAAGCACGCCCATGAAATCATTTTCACTTCGGGTACAACCCATAGTATAAACTTAGTGGCAAATGGCTTTTCTGCACTTCTTAAAAAAGAAGATGAAATTATTGTTTCTGCCTTAGAGCACCACAGTAATATTGTGCCATGGCAAATGCTTTGTGAACGTACAGGTGCCGTTTTAAAAGTAATCCCGATGAATTTGGAAGGTGAACTTATTATGGAAACTTATGATAATTTACTTTCAGATAAAACAAAACTAGTTTTTGTAAACCACATCTCAAATGCATTAGGTACTATTAACCCTATTGAATATATTATCAAAAAAGCACACGCTGTTGGAGCGGCTGTTTTAATAGATGGCGCTCAATCTTGCCCACATATAAAACCCGACGTGCAAGCTTTAGATGTCGATTTTTATGTAGCATCTGCTCACAAAGTTTGTGGCCCAACAGGTGTTGGTATGCTTTACGGTAAAGAAGAATGGCTAAAAAAACTACCTCCTTATCAAGGTGGTGGTGAAATGATTGCAGAAGTTACATTTGAAAAAACAACTTATGCCGACTTACCACATAAATTTGAAGCAGGAACACCTAACATTTGCGGAGGTATTGCCTTTGGAGCTGCTTTAGATTACATGAACAACATTGGTTTCGATAATATTGCAAGCTACGAAAACGAATTACTAGCCTATGCCACCGAACAATTATCAACCATAGAAGGTTTAAAATTTTACGGTACCGCTAAACATAAAACATCGGTAATCTCTTTTAATTTAGAAGGTATTCACCCGTATGATGTAGGTACTATTCTAGATAAATTAGGTATTGCTGTAAGAACTGGGCACCACTGTGCACAACCTATTATGGATTTTTACTGTATTCCAGGAACCATTCGTGCATCGTTTGCTTTTTATAATACAAAAGAAGAAATTGATGTTTTAGTTGAAGGTGTAAAAAAAGCAAAAATGATGCTGTCTTAAATTAGTTTGGCTTCATTTTTGAAACCAAATTATAAAAAATAAAACATGAAAATATTAAGTACTTTACTTTTCGCGATGCTCGTTATAACATCATGCGGAAACAAACCGAATGCGGAAAAGCTATCAGGTGAATTTCATATTATATCGCTAGATCAAAACTCGGAATTGCCAGAAAACCTAACCATCACTTTTGATGCCGAAGCTAAAAAGATATCGGGTTTTTCAGGATGTAATAATTTCTTTGGTAGCTTTACCGTAACAGATGGTGTTTTACAATTTGGCCAAATGGGATCTACTAGAAAAATGTGTGCTGGAGATGCTAATAAAATTGAAACTGAAATACTACAGATGCTTTCTAAAGTTAATACGTTTTCATTTGAAAATGATACATTGAACTTAAAAGCAGACGACGCTATTTTACTAAAAGCAAAAAAATAATTCAACTTAAGTTTTCTTTTCAGTAATAAAAACCTGAAAGCCCTTTGCACCACTCTAGACCACGTTGTTCTTCTTCCGAAGAAAAAAAATCAACACAGAAAGAGCAACCTATCTTTTAGGAAAACATTGAAAAGCAACTTCTATTATTGTATTTTTGTATAAAAATTTGTTATTGTGACTATTGAAGCTATTCAAAACGAAATAATTGACGAATTCTCAATGTTTGAAGATTGGGAAGAACGTTACCAATACATGATTGATTTAGGTAAAGATTTACCTATAATTAACGATCAATATAAAACTGAAAGCAACATTATTAAAGGTTGCCAAAGTAAAGTTTGGGTACATGCCGAATTAAACGACGATAAAATAGAATTTACCGCAGATAGTGACGCTATTATTACTAAAGGTATTATTGCTATTTTAATTCGTGTTTTTAACGATCAGCACCCAAAAGATATTATTGATGCCAACACTGATTTTATTGATAAAATTGGATTAAAAGAACATTTGTCTCCAACCAGAGCAAATGGTTTAGTAAGCATGATAAAGCAATTAAAATTGTATGCTATAGCTTACCAAACGCAAATAAAATAATAAGATTTCCGTTTTCACGGAAATAAAAACAATTAAAAAATGAGCGAAACAACCATAGATACAGCCGAATTAGGCGAAAAAATAGTTAACGTCCTAAAAACTATTTACGATCCAGAAATACCTGTTGACATTTACGAACTTGGTTTAATTTACGATGTATTTGTAAATGAAGATTACGACGTAAAAATATTAATGACTCTAACAACTCCAAACTGCCCAGTAGCAGAAACATTGCCTTTAGAGGTTGAAGAAAAAGTAAAATCTTTAAACGAAGTAAAGGGTGCCGAAGTTGAAATTACTTTCGACCCACCATGGACACAAGATTTAATGAGCGAAGAAGCAAAATTAGAGCTTGGAATGCTTTAAAATTAGTATTAAGTTTCTACTACATTTTCTAAATAATTATGGCAGACGAAATAATTAATCGCGTTGCGAATAGTAAATTAATCACGGTTAATCTTGAAGATTATTATCCTCAGGGCAACCGTGTTCTTTTTGATATCAAAGATTGGCTTTTTGAAGGCTTTGTTTTGCGTGAAAAAGATTTTAGAGCTCACGCATTAGAATTTAATTGGGAACAATACCAAGGTGCATATATAGCCTTAACATGCAGTACAGATGCAATTGTACCAGGCTGGGCCTACATGCTTTTAAGTATTCACTTAGAGCCTTTTGCTAAAAAAATTATTATTGGTAACTTAGACAATCTAGAAACAGCTATCTATCAAGATGTTATTAACGCTCTAGATGTTAGCGAGTTTAAAGACAAACCCATTATTATAAAAGGCTGTTCTAAAAAACCAGTGCCACAAAATGCTTATATTATGTTGGCCAATAAGTTGCAACCTTTTGCAAAATCTATTATGTACGGCGAAGCTTGCTCTTCGGTACCGCTTTATAAAAAGAAATAATTCCCAAATTTATTGTGACTTTCATATAAAATCTGCGTCTAATTTACGGATGCATTTTGTATAGCCTCCTTATAAACACAGTTTAAATTTAACTTATATTTGCACGAAAATTAAAACAAACTAAAAAATGAAAAAAACGTTATTATTACTTGCACTATCTATCGGAATGTTTTCGGTAAATGCACAAACTAAAGAAGAATTACACGCACAAAAAGCAGAAAAACAAGCTATTGCAGATGCTGCTCAAGGTGAAGCAAATGCTTTACAAGCTCAAATTGATGCACTTCCAGGTTGGAGAAAAGGTGCTTTTGGTACTATTGGTGGTAACTTATCTAACTTTAGCAACTGGTATTCTCAAGGCACACCAAACAACTCTTCGGGAACTATAGGTTTTACTTTAAATGCTTATGCGAACTTAATTGAAGATGATTTTTTCTGGAGAAACTCGTTAAACACAAATTTAAACTGGGTAAAACTAGACGACAAAGATAACGCTACTGATGATGACAGCTTTAACCCAACAACTGATGTTTTTAACATCTCTTCTTTATACGGTAGAAATGTTACTAAAACATTAGCTATTTCTGGTTTAGCAGAGTATAGAACAACTATATTAGATAACTTTAATGACCCTGGATATTTAGACCTTGGTGTTGGTGCTACATGGACACCTATTCAAAACTTAATCGTGGTGATCCACCCATTAAACTACAACTTTGTATTTGCTGATGGTGACTCAGTTTTCGAATCGTCTTTAGGCGCTAAAATAGTTGCAGATTACACAAGACAAATTGGAGCAATAAACTTTAAAACTAATTTATCTACTTTCCAAAGTTATAAATCTGGAGACCTATCTAACATTACCTGGACAAACTCTTTTAGCTACACACTATGGAAAATGATTGGTGTTGGTTTCGATTTTGGTTTAAGAAGCAACAAACAAGAAGCGCTTAACTATTCTATCGAAACGTTAGGTAACACTACTGAAACTTTTGATTCTGTAGATAACAAATTACAATCTTACTATACTGTTGGTTTAAGTTATAAATTCTAATAACTTTTTCCTTAACGGAAGAAACGAAAAACGCACATCGATTGATGTGCGTTTTTTTTGTTTTAACTATTCTTTATTCCCCTTAAATTTCCGTTGTTTCTTTTTACTACTGAAAATTCTTTTTAAGAACCCATCTCGTTTTTCTTCATTACAATCGAGATCGGAAACCACCTGATCGGTAGGTGTTTCAAAACGACTTTTTGTTATACCGTCGTATTTAGAGTCTTTATTCAATTTAGAATAAAACCTAGCAAATATAGGAAGTGCGGAATTTGCGCCTTGCCCTAGTCCTGTTGTTCTAAAACCAATGGCCTGGTTATCATTTCCAACCCAAGTTACCGTTACTAATTTTGGAGTAATACCGACAAACCAACCATCTTTATTATCTTGTGTTGTTCCGGTTTTTCCAGCAATATCATTATTTAATCCATAAGTAGATCTTAATCGAGACGCTGTACCTTTATTAACTGTAGATTGCATGATCTCTAACATAACCTGCCTTGTATAGTCCTTAAAAGCAGGCTCCGCTAATTCTGGCTTAAACTCTGCTATAATTCTACCGTTTCTATCTGTAACTTTAGTAATAGCGTAAGGCGTTACTGGTTTGCTATCGTTTACATAACTAGCATAAGCTCCCGTAAGTTCCTTTAAGTTAATTTCCGCAACACCAAGTGCTATAGAAGGTAAATTGGGTAACTCTTTTTTAATACCTATTCGTTTTGCTTGTTCTAATACCTTCGGAATTCCAACTTCATTTAAAACCTTTACAGCAATGGTATTAACAGAATTACTCAACGCCATTTCTAGATTATAGTTAATGTAGGGATCTTCGTTTTCACCTCCAGAATTTGAAGGCGTCCAATTATTAAAATTACTATAAGTAACCTCAGCTAAAGAAAAATAAGTACAAGGTTTCATTCCATTCTCGATAGCAGCTGTGTAAACAAAAGGCTTAAACGTTGAGCCTACTTGGCGTTCACTCTGCGACACATGATCGTATTTAAAATAACGATAATCAATACCCCCAATATAACTTCTTATCGCTCCTGTTTTTGGCTCAACGCTTAACATACCCGTATTCAAAAACTTTAGATAATGCTGTAAACTATCTATAACACTTGTTTTTTTAATAGTATCTCCTTCCCACTGAAACAATTCAGTATCCTGCTTAATAGAGAGTGAGTCTATAATTTGAGCTTCAGTTAAACCAGCTTCTTTATACAATTTATATTGCGGTGTTCTTTTTAGAGCTGCATCTATTAATTGCTTATTCTTTTGCCATGGCGCTACATTTCCGTAAGAACGCTCAAAACTACTTTGCAACGCTATAAGGTGCTCTTTCATGGCTTCTTCTGCCATTTTTTGCATACCCATATCCAAAGTGGTGTGCACTATAAGTCCGTCCCGATATAAATCGTAAGACTCTCCATTAGGCTTTTTTATACTATCTAAAATAACCGCTAATTCCTTTTTAACCTGCGCTCTAAAATAAGGTGCAACACCCACATCATGGTTAAACGATTTATAATCTAATCCCAAAGGTTTATCGGCATAAAACGCAGCAGTATCTTGAGGCATATTTCCGTATTTAACCATTTGGTTAAGTACAACATTACGTCTATCTACACTTCGTTCTGGATGTAATCTTGGATTGTAATAATTATTAGCTTTTAAAGAACCGACCAAAGCAGCAGCTTCATCTATAGAAAGTTCAAACGCTGGTTTATTAAAAAATTTACGTGAGGCACTTTCAATACCATAAGTATTATCAGGAAAAGGCACCGTATTGAAATACATAGTAAGAATCTCATGTTTAGAGTAAATAGTTTCAATACGTTTCGCTATAATAGATTCTCGAAACTTATTAATCACCATACTAAAAAAGCGATAATTATTTCTACCGTATAGATTTTTTGCTAACTGTAAAGTTATGGTACTTCCGCCTCCAGCAGATTTATCTTGAAGTAAAATGCTTTTTACAAAAACCCGCATTAAACTCACGTTATCAATACCGTCGTGTTCAAAAAAACGAACATCTTCGGTATTAACTAAGGCATCAATAAGATGTTTTGGTAAATCTTCAAAATGCAGCGGTTGCCTATCATAAACATAATATTTACCAATAAGTTTCCCTTCTTGATCTAAAACCTGAGTAGCTTCTTCCTGCTTAATAAAACTTAATTCTGCAGATGTTGGCATTTTACCAAAAGCCCCTAAATAAATACTGATGTAGAGGCCTATAAAAAATACTAAAATGGAAATGAAACCAACAAGAGCCAGTTTCACCCATTTATTTCTAAATAAACTTTTAAGTAATGCCATATGTGGTTTTCTCTATTCCATATCTTCATAATCGTAATCCGGATACAAAAATTGATTGTATGGAAAACGAGTTACATGGATTTCACGAACCTCATCGTAAACGCGCTTTTTAAAATCTTCTAAGTTCTTTTTGTTGAGTGCAGAGATAAAAAGTGCATTGTTACCAACTTTACTCATCCAAGTACTCTTCCACTCATCTAAACTATAGTGTCTTGCACCACGTTCTGTTTCTAAATCATCATCGTCTAAATGTTCTGCACTATAAGCATCAATTTTATTGAAAACCATAATAGTTGGTTTATCGCCACTTTTAATTTCACCTAAAATTTTCTCTACAGAAGCAATATGTTCCTCAAAATTTGGATGAGAAATATCTACAACATGCAACAGTAAATCGGCTTCACGAACCTCATCTAGTGTACTTTTAAAACTATCGACCAGTTGTGTCGGTAATTTTCTAATAAACCCAACAGTATCAGATAAAAGAAATGGTAAATTCTGAATAACCACTTTACGCACCGTAGTATCTAGGGTTGCAAAAAGTTTGTTTTCAGCAAAAACATCACTTTTACTAATCACGTTCATTAAAGTAGACTTACCAACGTTGGTGTACCCCACAAGCGCAACACGAACCATTTTACCACGGTTACCACGTTGCACAGCCATTTGCTTATCTATAATTTTAATACGGTCTTTAAGCAATGCTATTTTGTCGCGAACAATACGTCTATCCGTTTCTATTTCTGTTTCACCAGGTCCGCGCATACCAATACCACCTTTTTGGCGCTCAAGGTGAGTCCACATACCACGTAAACGCGGTAGTAAATATTGGCATTGTGCCAATTCTACTTGCGTACGAGCATAACTCGTTTGTGCACGTTGTGCAAAAATATCGAGTATTAAATTCGTTCTATCTAAAACTTTCACATTTAAGATTTTACTAATATTTCGCTCTTGTGCCGACGATAATTCGTCATCAAAAATAGCTGTGGTTATATCGTTTTCTTCAATAAATACGCGTACATCTTCTATTTTACCTGTACCAATAAAAGTTTTAGGATTAGGCATATCCATTTTTTGCGTAAAACGCTTTATGGCATACCCACCTGCGGTATAGGTTAAAAACTCTAACTCATCTAAATATTCTTTAGATTTTTCTTCGTCTTGTTCTTTAGTAATCACGCCTATTAACACTGCGCGTTCTAAAGAAATATCTTTCTCTTCTATCATAATACAAAGTTACACAATTGCGTTGATTTTATTTTTAATATTTTTAAGCCTATTTTTTAATTTTCAATACTTTTTTAAGTGTTCATTTTAAAGATATCTAGACCAATGGAAGTGCTAAAAAAACTACTGTTCCAGCCGCTTCATTATTTACAGAAACAACATCTCGATACGATAAAGTATAATTGTGCTTTTTGTATTTTACAAAACGATCTAATCGCTCTTTTGTTAATTGTATGCCAACAGACTTTCTTTTGATTGATTTTTCTGCCTTAATTTTAGCTGAAGCTTTTCTACCTATGCCATTATCTTCAATCTTAATTGAAACAAAATGTGTGTTGTATTTTGAAATATCTATTGTTATTTTTTTATCATTTTTTTTAGACGACAAACCATGCCATATAGCATTTTCTAAAAAGGGTTGTAAAATTAAAGGAGGTAATTTCACTTGCTCTAAATTAATAGTATTATCTACAGAAACCAATACTTCTATTTGATTTTTAAAACGAATATTTTCTATATTTAAATATAAATCTATTGTCTCCAACTCTTCTTTTAGAGTAACCTCATTTTTGTTTGAAGCTTCTAAAATTTTCCGAATAAGTTTGGAAAACCTAGTTAAATAATGAGCAGCTCTATCTCTATCGTTATTTATAATGTAAAGCTTAATGGAATTTAAGGCATTAAAAATAAAATGCGGATTCATTTGGCTATGTAAACTAGCTAGCTTTAACTCGTTTATTTCATTCTCAAAAGCATTTTTCAATTGTTCTAATTTAAAAGATTCTTCTCTAAATAGAAAGAACTTATATCCCAAACCTACCGATAGCGCAATAGCCTCTATTAGCACACCAAATATAAAAACATCTATCGGGCTAAAACCCTTAAAGAAAAACCTAGGAAAATAAGAGAATATTATCGCCAACAAGGAAAACCCAACAAAAAAGACCACACCAACAACAAAATAGGTGTTTAATACATCTTTAAATTTACTAATAGTTTTAAGAAAAACAAAAACAATCAATAAGGACACAGGCATAAAAACAGTTATAAAATACCAAACAAAATAGTAATTATCAAAAGCAAATAAATCGATTACATAAACCATTGTAGATATTACAAAAGCACTTTTTATATACCATTTTATAATAGAACTTAGTATTTTGCTCTTTTTACTTATAGATAAAAAGAGTAAGCTAAACCAAGCGTACAAGAGCCAATAATACACCTGAATAATCCAGTTGGCTCTTCTAAAAAACGAGCTATAATAATTAGCCAAAAGCATAGAACTCTCATTATTAGTTTTAGGTATTAGGTACAAAAAAACCAAAAACAAATAAGCCGCATAAACCCCAAGACTTTTATCTTTTGTTATAAAAAAAGCACTTGTATGGTAGACTATTAAAATAAATAAAACGCCTTGAACCCAAGTATTAAAATTTAGAAAAAAAGTAGACATCTATCGCTATAGTTTCCTTAAAAGATCTGTTTTTCGTTGTCTAGACACTGGTATTTTAGCGTTATTTTCTAAAACAATGTATCCATCAACCTTTATAAACTCTTTAACTTTATTTAAGTTAACGATATAGGAGTTATGAATTCTAAAAAATTGTTCGTCGGGTAAGATCTCGCAAAAAGACTTAAGTTTTTTAGTAACAACTAATTTCTTTTGGTTTTTGCAATATATGGTACAATAATTCCCGTCAGATTCTACATAAAAAATATCATCTGGCTCTAAAAAAACTAACTTTCCATCAGTACTAATGGTTATTTTTTTTCTACTCTGGCGGTTATTAAATTTTAATAGCATGATTTCAAAACTCTCCAGACTGTAAAGTTCTGTAACTTGCTTTTCAATCTTATGTATAGCTACTTTTAAATCGTCGGAGTCAATTGGTTTTAATAAATAATCTATCGCTTCCTTTTTCAAAGCTTTTAGAGCATATTCATTATAGGCTGTTGTAATTACTACCGAAAAACTTCTATTAGGTACTTTTTCTAAAAATGTAAAACCATCCATAATTGGCATTTCAATATCGAGAAATACACAATCTATTTGCGCTTCCTTTAAATATTCTAAGGCAAGTTCAGGGTCTGTAAAGGTTGTTACAACTTGTACTTTGTCGCTAAACTTAGAGAGTTCCCATAACAATCCTTCAATAGCATTAGATTCATCATCTACAATAATGGCTTTTATCATTTTAGAAGTTTTCTCAAAGTTAAAGTTAATTAAACATTTTACAACCCACTATGTATGAATCGTTTAAAAACTAATATAACCTGCTGAAAAGTAAACATAACTGGTTAAAAAACTTAAAAACACCATTTATACAGTTTTTATTACAATCTACACAAAAATGTTACAACCTCTTTATTTAAAAATAAATCTTTGTGTTAGCTATAAAAACAATACTTATGAAAACAAAACTACTTTTATTGTGTACGCTTTTAAGCTTCTACACCCATGCACAACTTAGATTAATAAAACAAACAGAAAATAATATTTATAGAAGAGGAGTAACAGGTGTCACAACATTGAATAACGACATATTATTTACTATGACGGAGTCTGGAAGCCCCTATAAAATTGGTGCCTATATAAGCAATGGCTCTAACGAAACTACAAACCAAATCCAAGGCTTAGAAAATAACACATACAGTTTTGAAGGCTTAGACAAAGAAAATTACGCAATAGATAACGATATTTTTTTGTTTAGTAGTCGTTTATTTAACTCACAAAGTGAAGACAAAGCCTACAGAATAAATGATGGTAGAACTAGTGCTACACTAGTAACATCCTCTACTTCGGCCGAAAGTATAACCCGAACAAGCAATAATAAAATTATTAAACAAAGAAGGGAATATTACCCACCATACACATTAAGTGGTAATAGATATGCTGGTGGTTATAATTTTTTTATAAATATATTTAATGGCGATGGTATTTTAGAAAACAGTTATGAATTTGATGGTAATACAGGTATAGGAAACTCCGTAGATGATTTTAATAGTTTAACTCTAATAACAAATATATTTTACTGGAAAGGCACTTATTATTTTATTGGTAACACTACACAAAACAGATCAGACCTATATAAATTTGATAGTCTTAGCAACTATAGAATTACGAAATTATATGTTAATGGAAACTCTAAGACCGATGTTAGTCCAAGTGACATATTATTAGAAGACTCTTATATTTATTTTCAAGGATTATACAGAACTTGGGGTGTTAGTGATGATCCTGATGACTTTATAGATGAAGGACGAGAACTTTGTTATACCAATGGCGACATAATATTTGGGGCTAATCAAACTCAAATTCCACTTTTTATTTTAAATGAAAACAAAGAAAATTATGATGGTACTCGAGGGTATATGGCTAAAAACACTTCTGAAGGCTTTGCAATGTCTAAACCAATTAAAGAATTAAATGGGTCTGTTATTTATATAGATGAAAATAATGATACTTTAAATATAGTAAACCCTGATGGCACTTATTATAATTTAGTAAATTACACTAAAGATACTGATGCTTATTTTACATATAACAATAAATTCTACTATATAGCTAGCGAACTTAACTCAGATTATTCAAGTACATATTATATGTATGAAATAAACGGACATCCTTTAAAAACAATAAGATATGAATTTCCAAAAAGTACAAATGGTGATGATTTTTCACTTGCTTTAAATAATAATTTGGATATTTCTCAAGAGGAAGGAAAAGTATATCTTATCGGAGGATATCATTCCTCTTCCGGCGTAAATGCAGCTATTTTATCTTTCGATTTCTCTACCTTGCAATTCACACAAGAACATGTTTTTGATAATAACGAAATCTCAGGGTATGTAACCAACCTTAACCGATTTAACAACGGTTTTGTTTTCTCAGATTTCGATAAAGTTTACAGTTATAATGTTGAAATAAGAGCAAAATATTTTACACCAAACCAAAGTGGTAAAGGTGCTAACATAGAAAAACTTAATTCTGAAGAAGATATTAGCTACAATAACACCTCTTATAATGTCAGTTTAAAATCAACAAATTTAGCACCAAACGAGACTTTAAAAATAGAATTGCTCGACACTACAGCCATTGCTTTTAAAACCAAAATAGAAAGTCTGCCAAACAATAGCTATGCTAAAACCTATTATAAATTAGTAACACTAAATGAATCTAGTCACCAAAGCACCATAAATTTAACTTACAACAATCTAGATTTTAAAAATGGTATTCTAGATCCCGCACAACTATCTGCGCAAACTTATCAAGATGGAAATTGGATAGACTTAGAAATTACATCTATTAATACTAATGATAAAACAGTTGAAATAACACACAATTTCAATTCAAATACATTAGTTTTTTTTAGAAATAATGCAACGTTAAGTAATAAAAAGTTTAGCACAGAAAATTTATCTGTATACCCAAACCCGACGACTTCTATTTTAAATTTTAAATTAAAAAATAAAGCCACAATTTTAAAAACTACGGTTTACACTTTAGTTGGTCAAGAAGTTTTACAAAGTACCACTGGTAAAAACAAAATAGATCTTAAAAACTTATCTCAAGGCATCTATATTTTAAAAGTAGTGAGTAGCAACGGCACTTACACTAAAAATATTATAAAGGAATAAACAAACAACTTATCAGCTAAACTTATACTATGTTGCCAAATTTTGAAAGTCAAAATCTAGGTTAAATAATTTTAGTATATTTTTGGGATATGATAGAACCTTTTGATGATATTCCTGTTCGTAACGATTTACAAACTGTTGCCTTTTACAATACAGAAAACTTATTTGATACTTTTAATGATAAACTAAAGTACGATAATGATTTTACTCCTAAATCCATTAAAAAATGGACTCCAAAACGATACGATAATAAACTCAGAAAATTAGGTTACGTTATTTCTAATATAGGCAGACGAGAAACAGGTAAACAACCTGCTATTATAGGTCTTGCAGAGGTTGAAAATGCTAAAGTGATAAAAGATTTAATTGCATCCAAACATTTAGAACCTTACAATTACGGCTATGTTCATTATGATTCTCCGGACGAGCGTGGTATTGATGTGGCTTTAATTTATGATAAAGATGTTTTTGAAGTTTTACACTCAGAGCCATTTCTAGTGGAATTAAAAAATGACAAAGGTCTACCTGATTATACGCGCGATGTGCTATTGGTTTCGGGTATTTTAGATGGCGAGAAAATACATGTTATTGTAAACCATTGGTCGTCTAGACGTGAAGGTGAAAAAGAAACGGAACACAAACGCATAGCTTCATCTGATAAAGTAGGTGAAATTATTTCTAGTATAACCTTAGAAGATCCCGAAGCTAAAATTATTACAATTGGCGATTTTAATGATGATCCGCACAATAACAGTATTAAACGTTTGGTTGATAATTACAGCTTGTTTAACCCTATGGAAACGCTACGCTCTTTTAATCGCGGTACCACCAAACATAATAGGCAGTGGAATTTATTCGATCAAATTTTAATTTCAACTAACTTTTTCAAAACCTCCGAGAATTTATACGAGTATAGCCTGTCTAATATTTTTGATGAAGATTTTCTAAAAATATTTGAAGGTAGATACAAAGGCGCTCCATACAGAACCTATGCTGGCAAACGCTACAAAGGCGGTTATAGCGACCATTTTCCGGTATATGCTATTTTCAAAAAATAATAGTAGCCTTTATACAGCTTGCAATAAAACCAATGTTAATGCTAAAATAACTACAGGTAAAAACCATAGCATATAGATATTATAGGTTAGTTTTTTATTTTTAATCATTTTGGCATTTAGCACTTTACGTTTTCGTCCGCCATAATACATCCAGTTTTTAAAGAAGATAAATATTACTACCAAAACAAATAAAGTCCATGCTTTATCTGCCGACATGGTATCCATGTGCATTTTTCTAAAAAACTTAGCAAAAAACACACCTAAAAGTAATAGTAAACTACATTGTAAAAAAGAAACATAAAAAGTAGCAATGCTATTAGCCTTCTTATTTTTCTTTAGTTTGAAGTGATTAAAAAAATGATAAAATAGAATATCGAATGTGCCCATGCGGCGAAATTAGACTTTTTATTTAAAACTTGTTACGTCTAAATAACAAATTATTATTCCACAAAATCCACACTAATTTCATCTAACTCATAAATACCATCAAAGGTATCTTGGCCGCTTCCTGTAAACTTAAAAGCGATATACATGGTTCCACTTTCGCAAGATAAATCTACAGCACCCGAATTAAACCACGGCACAAACGAGTCAGTATCTTTCACCACATACGCATCAGATATTGTACCCCAAGTGGCAGTAGTAATATTAGCTTCATCACCATCCCAATCTAAAGAATACAAAATTTCTAAAAAGCTACTATTTGCTAAACTATTAGACGTTTTAAAACGAAGTGTTTCACCATCCTGCACGTCTAAATTAATAGCCGGTGTAATTAACCAACCTATATTAGAGTCGTCTCCAGAACTAGAACATTGAAACCGTGCCGAACGCCCTAAAGATGCATTTGACGAAGTGGAAGAATAACCTTCCCACGCTTCTGTACCTGCTTCAATATAATTAGTCCAACCTTCAATCTCTATAGGTCTATTATTTCGTTGTGGTTCAAAATCTTCATAAAACAAATTACCTGTTCCCAATGTTTCGGCAATACCACAACCTAGTTCTATGGGGTCGCAACGGGTTTCAGAAGTAAAACTCATATCTGCCGAACTATTTAAAACAAGCACATTAAAATCGTCTCCAAAATCTCTAGCAAAAACTCCTGTAACGCTACCTTGTCCTTGCGGAATAAGTAACGATTTAAAATCGGAAAATGTACTAGTTTGCATACGTATAGAAACACCGGTTTCACAACTTACTAAAGTTCTAATACCATCATACTCATCTATAGATTCGCTAGCAAATGTGGCTCCCAACTCAAAACGGTTTAATTGCATGTTTTCTAACTGAACTAGTGTATTGTGATCCCAACTTGTTAAATCTGTAATATGTGCAACTTTAGGCTGAATATCCACCACTTCGTTACTTCTGATAATAATATTTTTATATTCTGAAGGTTGAATTTGTTCCACACGCGCTCCATCACCTTTTCCTATGGAAATGCCTCCACTACTTTCTCCAATAGTTAATCCTGCCATTTTTAGATATACTTTTTGTCCAAATTGATAAGTATCCGACAAACTAGACACATTGATAGCGACTTGAAATCCCATTCTAGGGTCATTATCTGGGCTAGAGTCATCTATTTTATTCTGAATAATTAACTCTTCAAAAAAGTTTCCCGATTTATCGGAAGACACCACGTAACCTTCAATATATAATTCTGAATCTTCATCAATTCTAGCCGTCGAATTCCCACTATTTATAGCCTGATCGTAAAGCGACCTGATGGTTTTAAAAGTTGTTATTTTATCTTGAGGAATATCGGGTTCTATAATTGATATATCGGGAACGCTATAATCATCATCTTTCACACAAGATATTATAAGTGTTTGCATCAGAAAAATGACAATTAGTATTTTAAAATTTTTCATGATTAATATTTTTATATTATTTGTTGCCGTAAAAAGCTCAGCATGGTACTACACTATCTTTTTTAACCTAGCAGTTTTTTATTTAAAATCTCACATTCAAATTCAAAAAGTAAGTGGTACCACGACCATACCAATATTTCGATCCAAAAACAGGAGTATCTAAAGCTTTATCATCTCTAAGTTCTCTAAAGTTTGCATTTCTTCCTTGCTCAAATCCACCAGATTTATAAACTTGATCTAATAAATTATTAATGCTAGCAAAAAAACCGATGTAATACTCACTAACCTTCCATGATTTTCCACCAATTAAATTCACCACCATATAATCATCAAAACGTTCTTGTTTTAGAAGCTCTCTCGCCAAAACCTCATCGTAATCATTAAAAACATTGCCATCAAAATCGGTTGAAAAATTTGAAGAACGCGTTAACGGGCTCACATCTATATAGGTATTTGCAAAAAAGTTTGCCGTAGCTCCAAACCACCAATAATCGGGATCGCTATATTCAAAACCTACTGAATAAGCATTTTGTGGTCCGGCAGCGAGTTTATAATCTTTTAATTTCGATTGTCCAAAATCTTTAAACCCATCTATAAAACCCGCAGCTAAAGCCTCGTCATCCGGCTCTGTAGACAAAAATAAATTAGGATTATTGTTATACGTAAACTGCCCAATAGCAGCAGCACCTTTTAATTTTATAGTTGGTGTTACTTGGGCTTCAACACCAAACTCAGCACCTATATGTTGCTTTTCAATACCTTGAAGAATTTCTTGTACAAAAGCCAAATTATCGCCACCAATACCATCGGCAAAAAAGAATGAAATTTCATTAGCATCAGTAACCTTTGTGTAATAACCTGTAAGTTTAGCTTTAACCACAGACGACCGGAATACATAACTTGCATCTGCAGACGTTATTTTTTCTTCTGTAATATCTGGTACAACATTATGGTTTTCTCTAGAATTTGAAAACGTGTTTTGCAATGTTGGCGCTCTAGAAATATAACCACCGTTAATATTAAACACATGCTTACCAGATAGCTTATAAGTAAACCCGGCTTTTGCACCAAAGCCCATAAAACTTAACTTATCGCCTTTACCAAATGAGTTCTCTGGAAATCCACCATTTTGATAAATACCTTCACGCTGATATTGTGTGTTTTTCAAACTAGCCGCTACATAGAAATCCGTTTTATTATAAGAAAATTGTGTTTGCGCATATCCTCCAATTTCGTTTGCAAAAATATTATAGTCATATTTAAACTTATCGCCCACTCCAACTATGCGGTTAGGGTTTAATAAATCGTTTTGAGCTTCGTTAATATTTGTTGCAAAACCGTCGATATCCAAATAAGTTTCGGCACCTAAAAGATCTAAAACTTGAGCAAAATTTTCGGAGATTAAACTTTTAAAATTAATACCCGCATTGAAGTTAACATGGTCGTTTATTTCTTTATTTAAAATAGAGTTTACAGTAAGTTGTTTATCATCTACACGATCTTCATACAAGGCATAAGTTGCATTACCTCCATTTTTGGCATTAGCAATATTTGTGCTATACATGGCATTCCAATCAATTTGACCACCATCTTGAAACGTTTGTAAGGCCTGATATGCAAAACCTAATTGATCGGGAAAGTTCCGTTCAAAATAACTTGGTAATTTTTGATAATAGCTTGCACTCGGGTTTGCTCCACCTCCTTGAGGAAAACCATCTATTAAATCTTTTCCGTTATAATCTAATCGGCTATTTCCCATTTTACCAAATTGATAGCCTATGTTGGTATTTAACTTCGTTTTACTATTTAAATTCCAGTAATGATTAAGCATCACAATTGGTTCGCTAACTTCTTTTATTCTAGAATTTCGTTTTTCGCCATCTTGCCAACCCCAATATTCGTTGTATTTAATGCCTTTTAAATCGAAAACCTCTTGTGTGTTTGGTGACGATTTACCTCGTCGATTTGGTGTGTAAATCGCAGAAAAGCTTAAACTATGGGCTTTGTTAATTATTTTTTCCACGGAAGTAAAAAAGGAATTTGAATTATAACTCGTCGCTTCTTGATATCCTTCATTTCCCCATCGGCGACCTAACGTTACTGTATATGCCCAATTGTTTTTTAATAAACCTGAAGCATACGTTGCCATAAGGCGATTGCTATAACTTCGGTTAGACGATGAATAGGTAATGCGTCCACCTGCTCTAGTTTGCGACGCCCTAATATTTATATTATTTGTACCTAAAACACCACCAAAACTATAGTTTGAGGGTGCTAAACCTGTCGATAATTCTTGATTACGTAACACATCATTAATACCTCCCCAATTACTCCATTGTGGCCTACCGTTATAGGTTTTGTTCATTTCTATACCATTAATTAAAAGGGTGCTATTTTTAGAATCTAATCCGCGAAGACGGAAAAAGGATGGACTAAATTCGAATGCTGCTGTACGCTGAAAAACATCGAGAGATGAAGCCAACAGACCTGAAATATTATCCGCACCACTAGAATCATCGTTTAATTCATCATCAGATAATGTGATTGTAAACAAATTGCTAGTAGCCGTAGTATCTAGATCTAAGGTAATACCAGCAATATCAACAGTTTCATTTTCATTTATTATAATCGGGAAACGCTTTGATATATATCCAACTTTTGAAACTCTCAACATTTGCTCTCCTAGCGGTAACTTTTTATCGAATAAAAACTCACCAAGTATATTTGTCTCCATCGATAAATTGCTATTTTCGATAGTTACCGATACGTTTTCTAAAGACTCAAAAGTAAGTGCATCTAGCACGCTACCCTTCACTAAAGTTTGTTGAGAATGGAGGCTAATTGAAAAAATTCCGAATAAAAAAATAAGGGTTATTTTATTCATGCTTATCTTTATTACTTCAATTATAATAAAAAACAATCAATTGACAGTTAAATACTTAAAAGAATTTCAAGCAGTTACATTTCAATTTAGCTACAAAACCCATGTAGTTTCATTCTTATTTAAAAGTAAAAATTGTTTAAAATTCGCGCTTACATCATTGCTTTTATTAGCTTTTTTAAATACAAATGCTCAGGATAAAAAATTTAAAATCCACACAGTTGCTTTCTATAATCTAGAGAATTTATTTGATACTATAAATGACCCGAACAAATTAGATGAATACAGCCCAATGATGGAATTAAAAACTAACAGAGGTCCTGTTTATAAGAAAAAAATAAGGAATATGGCACGAGTTCTTGCCGATATTGGAAAAGGTGTTACAAATACCGCACCAAGTATTATTGGTGTTTGTGAAGTTGAAAATAAAGCCGTTTTAGAAGATTTAGTAAACGATTCGCTATTAGTTGATATAGATTATGGTATTGTGCATTATAACTCTACAGACGTACGCGGAATTGATGTTGCACTACTTTACAAGAAGAATGCATTTACGCCGATAAGCACGAGTTCTCATGAGTTGAAAATTTACGATCCAGAAACTAGTAAACGCGTTTATACCCGAGAACAATTATTGGTTAGTGGGAATCTGGAAGGAGAAACCATCCACCTTATTGTAAATCATTGGCCATCCCGACGTGGTGGTGAAGCTAAAAGTAGACCAAAACGTGTGGCTGCAGCTAAATTAAATAAACGTTTATTAGATTCTTTACAAACTATAGATCCGTATGCAAAAGTACTTATTATGGGCGATTTAAATGATAACCCAAACAATGCTAGCGTTAAAAAAGTTTTAAAAGCTAAGCCAACGAAAAAAGTGGGATTAAAAGGTATTTACAATCCATATATAAATTTCTTTAAAGATGGTATGGGCACAACAGCTTATAGAGATTCTTGGAGTTTATTCGATCAAATTATGGTAACCAAACCATTTTTAGAGAAAGATTACACTTCATTTCAATTTTATAAAGCTGGTATTTATAACAAAAATTACATTATTACTAAACTTGGCGCTTATAAAGGTTACCCGTTAAGAAGCTTTGGATATCATGGCTTTAATAACGGCTTTAGCGATCACTTCCCGGTTTATGTTTATTTGATTAAGGAAGTTAATGAAGAATGAAAATCAAGTTATGAGAAAACAGACTTCTATTGCTTAGCTCGACCCAAGTGATTTCACAAATTCAAAAAAAAAAGACCTTTCAAATTAAATAACTTGAAAGGTCTGACTATATTTTATTTTGGATATACTTTTAATCTACATCCAAGTACTCCAAGGAATTCTTGATAAAAACAATAATAACGCAATACTATAAAAGATTGCTATTGTTTTTAACTTCCCTTTTGAAGTTAATTTCTTTTTATGTTTTGAATAACCAATTGTAATTAAAGCCACTGCGATAATATTAATAAACGGGTGCTCAACAAGGTATAATCTCGCCATAGAGTTACTCATTACTTTTCCGCCTAACTCTCCCCATAACAAAAATTTTGGTGATACAAAGTACAACACAAGACCAATTAATAATTGAATATGAGATACTATTAATGTGAATAATGATCTTCTAAAATCGTTGTTTTCATATTCTTTATCTCCTATTGTTTTTATAACAGCACTTACTGCAGCTATTAATAATACAATAAGCACTAAATATGCCCAATAGGAATGGAGTGATAATACAATGTTGTACATGAATGTTTTGTTTTAATTATAGATGCAAAAATAGTAATTATAATTCACAAAAAAACCGCTTCGATTGAAGCGGTTTAAAAGTTTTTCTAAATTAGAATAATTCTTATTCCCATTTATTTTCTGCAGTCGTACCGCCCCAAATTAAAGTGGCTATGTATGGATTATCAATAAAAGGGTTTCTATTGCCTTGTGCGGCATAAATTACGTTGTTACGTTGTTCTTCAAAGGCTGATACTGGATCGGCAACGTTCCATGCTTTAAAAAGCTCTAAACCACCAACTTTATCAAAATCCTCTCCGTAGCGAATGTTTAAATACATTACCATTCGGGCAACATCACCACGCCAGTCATCACCAGGATACCAAGCTTCTCCAATTAATTTATTAGTTCCGCTTCCATCGATATATGGATAGTTACTTCTATCACTGTTAACAGTTGCATCGGCAGATCTTAAATGGTGTAAATCTGAAACAGCTATGTCTGAACTTAACCTAGACTGTGGAAAAATATGTTCTGTGTTATAAGTTTGTGTTGCATATGGATTATTTCCAGAAGTATACTCCTCCCAATATCTACTTTCACCTGTATACATTAAAATCACATTATCTTGATTTGATAAATCGGCATCGGCATTATATAAATAATCATGACGTTGGGTATATGTTAATATTACGGTATGCATAACTTGAGTATGATTGGATATTTCATCAAACATTAAATCTGAATCCTCGGCAAAAATAACACCATCGTAATAATCTCCAAGACTTGCAGGCATATTAAAGTTAATAGCTTGTAGCACACTAATAGTTACTGTTGCTGTAGAGCATTCTGGAGTAGGCACATCGTCGTCACAAATAGTGTAAGTAAACGTATCATCACCTATATAACCCGATTGAGCCGTGTAAGTCACGGTGCCATCATCATTTAAAGCTACAGTTCCCAATGTCCCAGCATTATCGACAGAAGTAATAACAGCGTTGTCGATAGCCGAATCATTTTCAAGCAAGGTAGATATAACTTTAGAACTATTCGATAATACATTAACAGCATCATTTTCTGCAATTGGATTTCCTTCATCAGTTACTGTAATAGTTACTGTGGCTGTAGAACAATCGGCTGGTGTATCACTATCACATAGTGTATAAGTAAATGTATCATCACCTATAAAACCATCGGTTGGTGTATAAGTATACGTGCCATTTCTATTATCTTCAATAGTTCCTCCGTTTGCACTTGCTGTATCAAACGATGTAATTCTAGCATTGTCTAATACCACATCATTGGCTAAGGGATTTTGGATAACTACAGCTTTATCTTCCGTTGTAACAGCTACATCGTTAACAGCGATTGAAACACCATTTTCGGTATCAGGATCAACTGGAGAATCGTCTCCTCCAGAACTACTACAGCCAAAACATGCCATAATAGATAAATAAATAATACTTTTTTTCATAATTTTTCGATTTTCTTAAAAAGAATAAAACCTCTTGTCGATTATGACAAGAGGTTTTATATTACTTAGATGCTAGCTTTTATTGTAAAACCCAAACACCTCCAATTTTAATAACTGAAATATTTTCTGTTGTATTTGATCCATTATAGATATCAAAAGTTACAGTATATTTTTGATTTTCTTCAGCCGAAGGAGCAACATTGTCCAAAACAACATTAACAGCCTCAACAAGCATATCTGTACTCCAATATGCAGCATTACCAGATCTTCTATCAAAATTTGAATAATTACCAACACTAGCTGTTTCAGAAGGATAAGTTCCCTCTAACGCAGATACAACAGCTGCATAATCGGCAGCTCCCATAATGTAAGTAATAGTATTATCTGGCACCCAATTAGTTCCATCATGACCAAACTGAAGTCTTTTAGATTGAACATTATTATACTCTACCCATTCTGTATCATTAAACATAAAAGCAGTTGTGTAACTTGTAGTTACTCCGCTAGAATATAATTCATACATTACAGATTTAACAGTTCCGAACTCTACATCTTCAGTACTTAAAGCTAAAGGAATTTTAGTTTCTGCTTCTGATTCACTAGAGAAATTAGGGAAAGATTCACCCATAGCCTCGTATTCAGCCTCTGAAAACCCACTAATTTGCATCCAAACACTATCTCCTTGATAAACAAATCCGTTAGCTACTGTACTATTTACTCCATCGCTATAATAATCATATCTTAACGATACAAAATCATCATCTTCCGCATCAGGATACTCTTGATTCAAATAATCTTGAAGGTGACTATTTTCATCAAAGTTACCATAAGTATTTCCCGTTATTGGACTATATTCAGCATATTCCACTTCGCGTATCTCGGCACTATAAGAATTGATTTTATTATAAAGCGCATACGTTACGATAGCTGAAGAAGCCTCATCAATAGTTCCGTCTGCTTTGAAGGCAACACCAAAATAAGGATATTTAGCATTCAAAAAACTAGAAATTAATTCTTTTGCTTCATCATCTGAACTAAAATTAGGATAATTTAATCCTAAACCACCGTCTTCAATTTCATCAGTATAATCCGCTTCCGTTAAAGTGTAATCAAAATCTTTAGCAACAATACCTTCTTTTGCTAAATTTGCATCGATATCAGCATAGATATCTTCCATTGGATTACATGATGTAAACACCAACCCAATTGCCATTAATAAATAAATAAATTTTTTCATCTTTTTCTTTTTTAAAAATTAACTTTAAGAGATACACTATACGTTCTACCGGTACCGTAGTAAACTGCGGCGTCAGATTCCAACCCACCATTATCTTGCGCATCAGAAATATACTCTGTGTTAAATAAGTTATTAATTTTAGTATTTAAAACTGCTTCAAAATCACCAATATCAAAAGTATGGCTTACCCCAACATCAAAAAGACCAAAACCTGGTGCTTCCCATACATCTGGTAAATCTGCAGAACTTCTACTTGTTACATCGAAATCAGCAAACATGTTAGTTGCATAATTATAATCGATATAAGCTTTAGATTTTGGAGCAAAATCGTAGGCTGTACCTAAAGCAAAAGTAGTTTGCGCCGAGTTTCCAACTTTAATACCATCTGCAAAAACCTCAACAGTATCAAATAACTCACCATCTTGTGAAAAGATATCCGCACTTACATCACTTTTCCACTGCCAATCTCCAAGAGAAGCCATACCTGTAACAGTTAACTCATTAGTCGGTCTGTATTTAAAGTCTATCTCTAAACCTTGGTGCAATGCATCAATACCTAAAATATTAGCATAAAACCTCTCACCTGATGTTGTAGACGGTAACTCTCTAGATTCTGCTTTATCCATCCATTTTGTATAGTAAAGATTTACGTTAGCAGAGAATTTTTCACTTCTGTACCCGTAACCTAATTCTGCACTAAACACTTTTTCGTTTACTGCGTCTTCATTATAAGTCAACTCATCTTCTTGTTGGAAAACATTTGTTAAAAAAGGAGCTTTAGAGAAATATCCGATATTTACAAACACATTATTCGTGTCATCTAAATTATAGTTACCTCCACCTTTAATACCGTAACCTACGAAGTTTACGTTATCTGACTTTCTATCAGCAGGAAAAGAAGCATCACTACTCATAAATTCTTTTTTCCAATAGTTGGTATTAGAAACATCAGCAGCCATGAATAAGTTCAACTTCTCATCAACTTGATATTCTGCTTGACCAAAAAAACCTGTTCTAACAACATAACCATCATAATCCTTATTATAACGATCGCCAACTTGTAATGCTTGTCCGAAAGCTTTAGTATCGTCTTCATTATCCAAAAAGAATTGACCACCCAATAAATCATCTACTTGATACCAGTGAGACCCAACATAATAACGACCATCAAATCCTCCTGAAAGCACTAACTTATCAGAAATATCATTTTTGTAAGTAGTTAACAAACCATACCATTTGTGAGAGTTTCTTGAAGAAGAGATAATATCTGAAGAACCAGAAACACCATTTGCAATGTTTTCTTCTATAATAGTATCAAAATCAATTGGTTGATCCACTCCACCAATTCTATAATCATCTGAACCAATTTTAGACCCTTCATCTCTACGACCTCCACCTTGACCGAATGATGCATATAACGCTGTTGATAATACTGAGTTATCATCAATTGTCCATAAGTGATTTAAAGACATTTGAGGTTTGTGATAAAAGTTAAAAGCTGAATTATAAACTTCCCCATTTTTATAACCCCAATCTTTGTTAGATTTTAAAGGTCCAGATTCAGTTTGACGTAATTCTGCAATTGTAGAACGATTAAATCTTTGTCCGTGTTCTTGTTGTGCACCAAATGCAGAAAAAGAGATTGTATGTGCATCATTGATTTCTTGTGTTAAATTAATGAAATAGTTATACCCTTCAAATTCGGTACCATCTACATAACCATCACCAGAAATTTTAGAAGCACTTACTGTTGCAGCAAAACCTTTATCAGACAAACCTGTAGAATAAGTCATTCCATATTTTAAATAACCATTATTACCAATGCCTGTAAAAAAGTTACCTCCTTCTTCAACATCAGTTGTTTTTGTGATAATATTAATTGTACCACCAGTAGAAGGCACAGCCACTTTAGAAGCACCTAAACCTCTTTGCACTTGCATAGTTGAAGTAACATCACCTAAACCCGCCCAGTTAGACCAGTAAACAGCACCATTTTCCATATCGTTAACAGGAACACCGTTTATCATTACAGCTACGTTTTCTGAAGAAAACCCACGAATATTAACCCTAGCATCACCGTAACCACCACCTTGTTTTGTAGCGTAAATACCTGGTGTAGATTTTAAAATCTCAGGAAATTCTTGTGTGCTTAATTTTAAAGCAATATCTGCTGCTTTTACTGTAGATACAGCAACAGGCGTTTTTCTATCAACCGCCACAGATGCAATAATTTGAACTGTTTCTAAACCTACTTGACTAGGCTCTAACACTACTTTACCTAAAGACGAGTCTCCAGAAAAAGAAACTGTTTTAGATGTGTAACCTACGTAAGTAATGACAATTTCACCTGAACCCGATTTTGTGTTAAGAGTGAAATTTCCATCAAAGTCTGTTACAACTCCGTTGGTCGTACCTTTCTCGACAACATTAGCACCAGGAAGAGGCATATTGATACCTTGTTCCAAAACCGTACCTGTAATAGTACTTTGTGCCATAATAACTGTACTGAACAACAGTGCCACAGTTAGTAATAAATAATTTGTTGTTTTTTTCATAATTTTAATTATGTATTAATTATTTGAAATTAGTCGGTGCAAAAATACGTATAAATTGCGGGCCAATATTAAGTAAATGTTAAGAAATTTAACAACTTTAACAAAAAACAAGGCCTTAGTATTTAAAATACTAAGGCCTTTTTACGTTTTCTATAAGAATATTCTATCGTTTTACTCAGATTGGTTATAATAATTCAATAAATTTTGAGTTGAAGAGTCATGTTCATTTGTAACGCTTCCGTTAAATTCTTGTAAAATTTTAGATGCTAGCTGTTTCCCTAACTCTACCCCAAATTGATCGTAACTAAAAATGTTCCAAATAATTCCTTGTACAAATATTTTATGTTCGTACATCGCAATAAGTTTCCCTAAACTTTCTGGCGACAATTTATTTATAAAAATAGTGTTCGTTGGCTTATTACCTTTAAACACTTTAAACGGTGTTATGGCTTCGTTTGTTCCTTCTGCAACAACCTCTGCTTCTGTTTTACCATTTAGCAACGCCTCCGTTTGCGCTAAAAAGTTAGACATTAATTTATCTTGATGATCTTTATTACCATGTAACGACTTAGTAAAACCAATAAAATCTGCCGGTATTAATTTAGTACCTTGATGTATTAATTGAAAAAAGGCGTGTTGCGAGTTGGTTCCAGGTTCACCCCAAATAATAGTACCTGTTTGGTAGTCTATAGCATTTCCGTTTCTATCTACACTTTTCCCGTTGCTTTCCATAATACCTTGTTGTAAATAGGTAGCAAACTGGTTTAAATATTGAGAATATGGAATAACGGCTTCACTTTCTGCCTCAAAGAAATTATTGTACCATATAGTTAACAATGCTAGAACAACAGGAATGTTAGATTCGAAATCTTCATTTTTAAAATGCTCGTCCATTTTATTAGCTCCTTTTAATAAGCTATCAAAATTATCATAACCCACAGCTAAACTAACAGTTAATCCAACGGCACTCCAAAGAGAGAAACGACCTCCAACCCAATCCCACATTGGGAAAATATTATTAGCATCTATACCAAAACCTTGTACTTTTTCAATATTGGTAGATACGGCAACAAAATGTTTTGCAATAGCATCACTATTTGCAGATTTTAAAAACCAATCTTTTAAAGTATTGGCGTTAGATAATGTTTCTTGTGTTGTAAATGTTTTAGAAACAATTACAAATAAAGTTGTTTCTGGATCTAATTTTTTAATAACCTCATTAACATGATCACCATCTACGTTACTCACAAAATGAGTTGTTAAATGATTTTTATAATACTGAAGAGAATCTACCACCATAGCTGGTCCAAGATCCGAACCTCCAATACCAATATTTACAACATCGGTGAATGCTTTTCCGGTGTAACCTTTTCTTTGTCCGCTTACAACTTCATTTGTAAAACCTTCAATTTTTTGCTTTACTTGATATATTTCTGGCATTACATTAACACCATCAACTTTAAAATCGGCATCTTTAGGTGCTCTTAACGCTGTGTGCAAGACTGCTCTACCTTCTGTTTCGTTTATTATTTCACCAGAGAACTGACTCTTAATGGCATCTTTCAGCTTAACATCATCAGCTAATTCTAATAAATACTTTAACGTTTCTTCAGTAATTCTATTTTTAGAGAAATCTACATAAAAATCGTCCCATTTAATAGTGAACTTATTTGCTCTAGTTTTATCTTCAGCAAATAAATCTTTCATATGAACATCTTTTACTGCTTCAAAATGAGCTTGTAATTTCTTCCAAGATTTAGTTGTTGTGGGGTTTATGTTTGGTAATGCCATAGGATTATTAATTGTTAAATGATATTGCGTTAGTGTTTTGTTTTATAGTTGGTTGATCTAGTTTATCATCTTCAAAAACATCTTCTAAGAAATCAATAGCGTCCAATTTCTTTTTTATAGGTGAAATAAATTCTAGATACTCTATTTTAAGTGAATCGGAAATTCCTTTTGCTTCAGGCAGTTTTTGCTTAAACGGATCGACCTGCTTACCATTTTTCCAAAAACGATAGCAGACGTGTGGCCCACCTGTATTCCCCGTCATACCAACCCAACCAATAACATCACCTTGTTTTACAAATTGCCCCGGTTTTACATTACGACTTTTCATGTGTAGGTATTGCGTTTCGTATGTAGCATTATGGCGTATTTTCACATAATTACCATTACCTCCGCGTTTTTCAGATTTCGTTACCGTACCATTTGCTGTAGCCATAATAGGTGTGCCAATTGGTGCAGCAAAATCAGTCCCCTTATGCGGACGCAATTTAAAACCATAAACCGCAATACGGCGTTTTAAATTATATCGCGATGAAATTCTACTAAATTGAACAGGTGCTTTTAAAAAGGCACGACGTAAATTTTTTGCTTCATCATTAAAATAATCTTTAATACCATTTACAGTGTCTGAAACAAACTCAAAAGCATAAAAAGGCTCACTATTATGTTCAAAGTATGCTGCTTTTACATCTTGCACACCAGCATAAATAGTATCATCGATATATTTATCGGTATAAATAACCTTAAAGCGATCGCCTTTTTGTAAACGCCTAAAATCTATGGTCCATGCATAAATTTCATCGGCCATTTTATAAGCTAAACGCTGGCTTAACCCTTGTTCTTCTAAAGTTTGTGAAATATTATTAGTAATAATACCTGTTGCTGTTTTTTCAACATACTTTATAGGTTTTCTACTTGTATATGCATGAATAGAGTCTTGAAAATTAACCACAATATACTCTTCTACATTTGGTTGGTAAACAAAACATTTTGGTGTTTCTAAAGAGTCTTTAGCACACAAAAGCGTGTAAGGTTTACCCGGGCGCAAGCTTCTAACATTAAAACTATCTTTAGCTTTTTCTACTATATTGTAAATCTCTGGGTAAGTTACATGGTTACGATCTAGAATTTTACCAAAAGTATCACCACTTTTAATAGTATCGCGCTTCACAATAAAATCGTCTAGATTAAACCCGAATTCAAAGTTTTCTTCAGGCATTTCTATTACAGCTAAATCCTGCTCCTCTAAATCACTTTGCTTCGCATCGTCTTTACAGCTTGCAAAAAACACAGCGCATGCTAATAGAATTATATATTTGTTCCCCACTCTTGTATCTCTTTCTCTGTCCATAAATCTGGAAAAAATATTCTTTTTTGATATTTAGGGTGCATGTATTTCACCCATTCACTTCCTCCGGTTGCCTCGGCAGTTTTTCCGTTAATATTTAAATAGTGATTTGCGGTATTATAATGTGCCATAACCCATTTAATATTCACCGTATAATCGTAATGCCTCATGGCATTTATTAAATCTTTATTTTCTTGCGATGCTTTAGGCAATCCTTTAAACTTGCTCCACAAGTTATTATGCTGATAGAATTTTGTAAATCTAATAAACTCGTCCTTATATCGACCTTCAAAATCAGATAATGTGTACGTTTTTTTCCCGGTTTTGTAATCCTTACCAGCAGCTTGCCAATACAGGTGTTCAAAAGCGTTTTCGTAAGATGAGTTTTTATCAAACGTATCTCTAAAACGTTTATCAATTAAGTTGATTAACTCTGTAGATGCAAATTCTATTTTACGGTATTGCGCACTCTGAAAACCACTAGCAGGCGTTAACGTAGTTCTAAACTTATTGTATTGCTCCACATCCATACCATCTTTCATGATACTAAAGGAAGACGTTAACACATCAAAATAACGACTAATACGCATTATTTTAGTGGTAAATGTTTCGGTATCAATGGTATCATTTTTGGCAATTTGATCCATTTCAGAAAGCACCATTTTAAACAACAACTCGTTTACTTGGTGGTACATAATAAAAACCAACTCGTCCGGAAACACAGTACGCTGTACTTGCAAATTTAATAAAGCATCGGTTTGTATATAATCCCAATAATTAATGGGTTTACTATGCAACAAGCCTTCTAAATGCGCATCAACATCTTGGTCAATAGCATCAAACTTAGCTTTAATTTGATCCGTAATTTTAGAGTTCAAAATTTATTAGTTTTTAACAACAACATTAAAAGGGTGTTTAAGCCCTCTAAAAGCGTCTAAATCTGCTCTAAGCGAACCCACAGCCAAATCTGCCTTTATACGCAAAGGTAATTTATTTTTATCTTTCGAAACCCATAGGGTTAAACTTTCTTCCTCTTTAAAAACGCGACCTGCCATAACATAAGGCCTAAATTTTAACGCTTCAACATCTCCAAAATCGGTCTCAATAGTTTCTTCACCTAAATACTGTAATTTAAAACCATAATTTTCTTCATCAAAAAACATATCAATCTTTACCTCGCTACCCACTTTTAAATTTTCGGTATCTAAGTGATTACGCAAATAGTAAAACGTAGACACCATATCCTGAATATTCGGCTTAGTATCAACCACTATTTTTTTATTATGCTTTTTATCGTTAATGTGCGCCTTGTGGTTTTTCTGATCAAAATCTATCTCTAAATCCTTAGTATGCCCACCTTCATCAATATTACGTATAAACTTGTATGGCAAAATAGTCTCTTTATCAAAATAAGTTTCATACCTATCCTTCACCTTAAAGAACCACTTAATCATGCCAGTCGTCCAACCTTTACCAACAACATGGTAAACAGGTTTCCCGTTTAAAACCTCGTCATGCACCGCCAACGTGGCATTACCAGCCTTTAACCAATTGCTATAACTCATCCTAAACTTAAACCATTCGCCATCTTCAAAAGCCGATTCAGTTTGCGAAAACCCAGTTTGCGCAACAAAAACCAACGATAATATAAGTAGTATTTTTTTCATCTCTATGTAGGTCATATCATGTAACTTATTAAATGTACAATTATTGTAACAAGCAATAAATTACAATTACTATTCCAAAAATAGAAAAATAATAATTACCGCCCTTATATATTAGAAGCTCTTAACAATAATTTGTTACATAAGCCTACAAATTTCACATATTCACAAAATCTAATAAATCTTTGGGCGTTCCCCGAAAAGGGTCGGGCTTTCCGCAGTCTCTTTTTTGTGTTGCAATAGGTGCAACAACACAAAAAGACCTCCAACAAAGCTACAATCCCTAACGCACGCAACCGCCAAATTCCGTTACAAAAACAACTTTTAAGTTACCTCGTGCATCCTTTGGTGCGATTATTGTTATATTTAGACCACTACAAATGCATTAATGAAAATAAAAAAACCATCACTTCGTACCCGCATATTCCTCTCCATGATTCTCTTGGTTTTACTAGCCTCTGTACTTATTACAGGCATCGCTATTTACCAATACAAAGAAGAAACTAAAGATTACCATACCGAGCGTTTAGAGCGAAAAGAGCTCAACACAAAAACACACATAAAACGCGTACTAAACGGTAGGCAAAACACCTGGGAAGTAAAAACAGAAAACATCCCAATAATATTTAAAGAAGAAATTTATAACATTGCAGACATACACAAACTACAAATAATTCTTTACGATTTAGATGGTGGATTACTCATAGCATCTAGTGCTGGTTTGCAAAAATCGGCCGTAGAAAAATGTTTAAGCGCCGAAGTTTTAAACGCCATATCCAACACGCCAGACCATCGATATGTAGATAAACATATAGAAAATGGACAAACCTTTCAATCCTCTTTTACTTACGTAACCGACAATAAATCGAAACCTATTGCCATTTTAAATATTCCGTATCTAGAAAATGATGATTTTCTAGCTAAAGAACTCGATGAGTTCTTATCTAGAATTATCTATGCTTACCTATTCGTATTACTTATGGCCGTTGGTATTGCTTTTCTATTATCGAAATACATTACTAAATCTCTTAAAAAAATTAGTGATAAAATAAATACCACCCGTTTAGAAAAACAGAATAAACGTATTGAAATAAGCGACACCAGCGAAGAAATTTCAACTCTAGTAAACTCTTACAACAGCATGATTGATGAGCTAGAAGAAAGTGCCGTCCAGTTAGCAAAAAGTGAGCGTGAACAAGCTTGGCGAGAAATGGCGAAACAAGTAGCACATGAAATTAAAAATCCATTAACCCCAATGCGATTAACTGTGCAAAGTTTTCAGCGTAAGTTTAACCCAGAAGATGAAAACATCCACTCTAAATTAGATGAATACAGTAAAACTCTTATTCAGCAAATAGATACCATGAGTTCTATTGCCTCGGCATTTTCAAATTTTGCAAAAATGCCAGCACAACAAAATGAAACTTTAAACGTCGTAGAAATTGTAAAACTCGCTTTAGATATTTTTAATGAGCATTACATTTATTTTACAACCGAAAAAGAAGAAATTATTGCCATTTTCGACAGAACGCAACTTATTCGTGTAATTACCAATTTGGTTAAAAATGCTATACAGGCTATGCCAATTAAAGACGATCCAAAAATAAACGTACACGTTGCCACCAATAACAATAATGTTATTTTAACCGTATCCGACAACGGATCTGGTGTTTTAGAGGAAAACAAAAAGAAACTATTCGAGCCAAAATTCACTACAAAAACAAGCGGCATGGGACTTGGTTTAGCCATGGTTAAAAACATTGTAGAAACCTACAATGGCACAATCTCTTTTGAATCTGAACAAGACAGAGGCGCTGTTTTCAAAGTTGTTTTTCCACAAAAAGCAGAACACTCCAAAAACTTTAGAAATAATCTTTCTTAAAAAACGTAAATTAGCAAGAGTTTAAAAACCATAAAAATATTATGAATTTCGAAAACATATTAACCGAAACCAACAACGGTATTACTCAAGTCACAATTAATCGCCCAACAAAACTAAACGCGCTTAATAAAGATACCATACAAGAATTACATGAGGCTTTTAAAGCAGCCGATAAAGATAAAAACACCAAAGTAATTATTTTAACTGGTAGCGGAGAAAAAGCATTTGTTGCAGGTGCAGACATTAGCGAGTTTGCTAATTTCTCTGAAGAAAAAGGGGGCAAACTAGCTGCTAAAGGTCAAAAAATACTATTTGATTATGTAGAAAATTTAGGCACTCCAGTTATTGCAGCCGTTAATGGTTTTGCTTTAGGAGGCGGACTAGAGTTAGCCATGGCTTGCCATATTAGGCTTGCTAGCGATAATGCAAAAATGGGATTACCAGAAGTATCTCTTGGCGTTATACCTGGTTATGGAGGCACACAACGTTTACCCCAACTTGTAGGGAAAGGTCGAGCTTTAGAAATGATAATGACTGCCGGAATGATTGATGCTGAAACTGCAAAAAACTACGGTTTAGTAAACCACGTAGTAGCACAAGCCGAACTTATGCCGTTAGCCGAAAAAATGGCAAATAAAATGATGAGAAACTCATCTGTAGCCATCGCAAAAGCTATTAAAGCGGTAAACGCAGGTTTAGAAGAAGGTAAAAATGGTTACAAAACCGAAATTAAACAATTCGGAAAAAGTTTTGGAACAGCAGATTTTAAAGAAGGAACTACTGCTTTTTTACAGAAACGCACTGCTGAATTTCCGGGGGAATAATTCTTCTCGAAATAATTTTCAACTAAAAATATTAAGGATAGCTTTTACCAAAAGAGCTGTCCTTTTTTTATTACACTCATCAACAACCTAATCTATTAGATTTTTTTCCAAAAAAAAAGGTGAACCTTACGGCTCACCCTTATCAAGTTGAGTTAGAACTTAATTAATTGTTTTCGTGAAGATTCTACCTTCTGAATGACAAACTATTTCGAATTTACCATCTTTAATATCCTCTAATTTGTAAACTCTTTCAATGATTTTAGAGTTCTCAATTTTTTCTGAATAAACAGATTCAGAGCTTCCATTCACTTCATCAGATTCAAAATAGATATCAATTTCTAAAGGAGCTTCATCTAAAGAAAGCTTAGTTACATAAAGTAAATCTCCTACAACTCTTGTTACAGGCTTGTAAATTACTTTTTCGCCAGCTTCATCAAAAGTCACGCTGTCAGCTTCAACTGTAAACGGTATTATGCTAATTTCCACATCTTTATCTACTTCAAATAAATATGCTCCATTTGGCAATTCCGTCAAATCGAAACCTTTTGTATAGCTTCCAGATCTCTGTATGAATTCTTTATATAATACAATGCCATTTTCATCCTTAATAGATAAAAGATTCCCCTTTTTAACATCTGTTAAAGTTAGTGAGGTTTTGTCGGCTTCATTTTTAATTGTAAAAACTGAAACTTCATTCGCGAAACTTAATGTAGTAGCAAAAATTGTTACCATTAAGATTCCTTTTCTAAGGTGTTTAATTACGTTTTTCATGATTTGGTGTTTTTAACGTTCAACATGTCAAAAATACAACCAAACGAGCCAACCCAAAACATTGATTTTGACGTATTTATATACTATTTTAACCGTTATTATTACATCAAGATAATGTTAAATTAATATACCATATATCGAGGTTAAAACCCCATATAAACACCTAATATTGGAGTATTGCAAATACATGTAAATTAAATGGTTTACACTATGGAGCCATTGTGTTTTAATAAAACCATGTACCAAAGTGAACCACAATATAATTGGCAGATATTTAATAAAACTATTAGGCAAAAAAAACCGACTATATAAAGCCGGCGAGCTTTTATAATTAACTCGTTAAGTTTTAAGCAAAAAAAAGTGGGCTACCACGGCCCACTTTATCAACTAAACTAAATTAAGACATTAACTAATTGTTAATGTAACTTGTATACTCATTATTATCTGAGTTAATCACAATTTTATAACTTCCTTTTTCAAGTTTATAAGCTTTTTCGATAGTTTGTAAGTTTTCAAACTTATCCGATTGAAGCAACTCATAAGTTCCATTGTAGTTACCATAGATGCTCACTTTTAAACTTGCATAATCTGGAGCAAGTTTAGAAATTAACACATAACCATCTTTTTCTGTAACAAAAGGCTTAAAAACAGTAACTTCTTCGTCTTTTTTAAAGACAACTTTATTAGACTTTACTGTAAAAGGAATAGTTTTAACTTCTATTTCTTTATCAACCTGAAATACATAATCACCGTCTGGCAAAGCTGTTAAATCAAAGCCTTTTCTGTAAGTTCCAGACTCTACAATAAATTCCTTATATAAAGTAACACCGTCCTGATCTTTGATCGATAACAAATTACCTTCCTTAACATTGTAAATTGTTAAAGCTGTTTTTATAAGTCCTTTCTTTAAGGCTGAAGATTTTTCTTTTGCATTACCTACTAATACAGTTAACATAGCTACTGCTAGTAGGATTTTTTTGGAATGTTTAATTACGTTTTTCATAATATTGGTTTTAATAACGTTCAACATGTCAAAAATACAACAGACCAACCAAACACAAAGCATTGATTTTGACTACATTATATGTTATTTTAACCAATATAACTGTATTAAATTAACATGAATTAAAATACTACATATCGAGCTTAAACACGCATATATGCCTCTTTTAAAAATTATAAAACCTTAACCTAATTATGCTTAAAACAAATAATTATTGAGAAGTAAAAGAGGCTGAATTTTTAAAAACTAAAACACACCTCATAAAAAAGAAAACTAAACAGGAAATAAACAAAACCTAGAACACCCTAACTATAATCCAGTTAAATTTAGAGCAAAAAAAAGTGGGCTACCACGGCCCACTTTGTCAACTAAACTAAACTAAATAAGACATTAAACTAATTATTAATGAATTTTATATACTCGTTATTATCCGAGCTCATAACTATTTTGTAGCTACCTTTTTCAAGTTTATAAGCTTTTTCAATAGTTTGTAAATTTTCGTACTTATCAGATTGAAGCAATTGATACTCACCTTTATAGTTAGCATAAATATTCACCTTTAAAGCTCCGTAATTTGGAGAAAGTTTAGAGATAAATACAACTCCATCTTTTTCTCTTACAAATGGTTTAAAAACAGTAACTTCTTCACTCTTTTTAAATACCACTGTGTTAGCTTTTACAGTAAAAGGTATTGTTTTAATTTCAACATCTTTATCTACTTCAAAGAAATAATCACCATTTGGCAAAGCTGTTAAATCGAATCCTTTTTTGTAAGTTCCAGATTCTACAATTAACTCCTTATATAAAGTGATACCGTTCTGATCTTTGATTGATAACAAATTACCTTCCTTTACATTGTTAAGTGTTAAGGCAGTTTTTATAAGTCCTTTCTTTAAGGCTGAAGATTTTTCTTTTGCATTACCTACTAATACAGTTAACATAGCAACCGCTAATAGGATTTTTTTGGAATGTTTAATTACGTTTTTCATAATATTGGTTTTAGTAACGTTCAACAGGTCAAAAATACAACAGACCAACCAAACGCAAAGCATTGATTTTGATGACTTTCTGTGCTATTTTAACCATTATTATTACATCAACAAAATGTTAATTAAAATAGCATACATTGAGGGTAAAAAAGCACAAAACAGTATATACAAGTATTATGAAATTAATCACTTATTAAGAGAAACTATTTAAATTCAAAATATGCTGAAAATAAAAAAAGACCATTTAGGTCTTAAAAAATATATTGAAGATAATTTTTGCAAAATATAGATTCTCTGGTTTTAATAAGAAGACAACTTGAGATCTAGTAGTTTAAATTTAAAGCAAAAAAAAGTGGGCCACCACAGCCCACTTTACCAACTAAACTAAACTAAATAAGACATTAAACTAATTAATGAATTTTGTATACTCTCTATTATTAGAGTTTATTATTATTTTGTAACTTCCTTTTTCAAGTCTGTATGCTTTTTGAATTAACTGAGAGTTTTCTATTTTATCTGCATGTAGCAATTCTAACTCCCCGTTATAATTCGCATATATTTCAATTTTTGCTTTTGAAAAATCTGGCAAAAACTGAGAGATATAAATAGCATCATTTTCTTGTCTAACAAATGGTTTATAAATAGTAACCTCAGCGTCTCTATTAAAAACAACCTTATTATTACTAACTGTAAAAGGAATCATTTCTACTTCAAGATCTTTATCAACTTCAAAAATATAATTTCCGTTTGATAAAGCCGTTAAGTCAAATCCTTTTCTGTAAACTCCAGACTCTTCAATGAACTCTTTATATAATGTTATGCCGTTTACATCTTTAATAGATAATAAATTTCCAGCTTTTACATTATTAATAGTTAGCGCCGTTTTAACTAAATCCTTATCTACAAGCATATTATTACTTGCACTAGCATTACTTGCACTAGCATTACTTAAAAGCGTTGTGCAAAACACAGCTGATAAGATAATTTTTTTCGATATGGTAATAGCGTTTTTCATGATTTGGGCGTTCATTCTAACTAACGGTACAAAGATACATGGGTAATACGCTTAAGAAAACATCAATTTTGACCTATTTGTGTGCTAAATTATCTGTTAATACTGTGTTAACAGTGGGTTAAGTTAATTTAACACATATTAAAGGTAATTAAATATACAATGTATGCATAATATGTCGTAATTTTGCAGCAAATATTCCCCTATGATTATTAAAAAACCTACCTTAGAAAAAATTAGCCCAAGTTTCGGGAGCTCTATATTAGTTAGGCAACACGGTGAAAAAGCTGATAAAAACAACGCTTTTTGGCACTTTCACCCTGAATTAGAACTTGTGTATGTAAACAAGGGACAAGGAAAAACACATATTGGTAATCACCTATCTTACTTTAATAATAGTCAACTTATATTAATTGGTGCTAATTTACCACACAATGGGTTTACCGATAGGCTAACAGCCAACGGAACAGAAACTACAGTGCAATTTGCTTCTAATTTTTTAGGTGACGATTTTTTAACAGTGCCAGAAATGGCAAATATTGTTGCTTTATTCGAACGCGCTAAGAAAGGTATCCGTTTTCAAATAGATACTAAAAAGAAAATTGGGCTTAAAATTGAAAAACTTTTAGAGCATGACGGTTTAAAGCGCATGATTAAGTTTTTAGAAATTTTAAACCACTTATCTAAGACAGATGATTATACCTTATTAAATGCCGACGGAATTGCCTTAGAAACCAATCCGCAGGACAGTAATAAGATTAATACTATATATAAGTATATCAATGCCAATTTTAATGAGCATATCGCTTTAGATGATATTGCAAATGAAGTAAGCATGACGGTTCCTGCTTTTTGTCGTTATTTTAAAAAAACTACAGGAAAAACATTTACACAGCTAGTAAACGAATATAGAGTTGTGCACGCCACGAAGCTTTTAAACGAAAGCCAAATGAGTATTGCTGATGTTTGTTTTGAGTGTGGATTTAATAACTTCTCACATTTTAATAAGCAGTTTAATGAAATTACCGGAAAAAGTGCTTCACAATACCGAAAGGAAATTAAGCATATTATTCAGTAGAAATAAATACATCGTTTTATATACAAATAATTATTACTATATAAAACGATGAAAACTTCAACATATATAGCATTAGCAAATTTCTAAAGCTAAAAAACCTTCTATTTTAGAAAAGACTTTATCTTACAAAGAGCGTATACTTCTTTGTTATGGTATCTTTTCCGTCGAGCATAAAATCAAATACACAATAAAGCACTTGCGGCTTTATGTGATCCATACTTACTTTAAGCTTATTATTTCCCGTTTTAAAATTATATCGCTCTTGTTGAGCCGCTACTTTCTGCCCCAAAGCATTAAAAAAGTTTACTTCTAATACCCCAGCATTTAACACACGAAAATTAAGATTTAAATCACCTTCTATTAAAGGGTTCGGATACAATTTAAGTGATAAATTTTCTCCAACTATACTATTATCATTAAGCGTGCTAGTTAAACATGTGAGATCATCAATATTTTTATCCATCACTTTATTTAATAAAATACTATGTCCTGCATCGTTAACATGTGTACCATCTCCACTATCTAAATTTGGCAAAATAGTGCCATCGACTGCCGCTATATCTATCCAAAAATCAAGAGACTTATCTGTATAAGTACTCAAAATAGCATCTCGAACATCTCTTTGTGTTTGAACATCCGCAGGATCAGAAAAATACCTGGGCTGCGTTGTTGTTATCCAAATAGGAACAGCACTATTTGTTGCTTCGGAATTGATCTCTGAAAAATTAGCTAGTTGCGTTGACGTTGAATATCCATTAGATGTATCATTAGACGGTAAATTTAAAATGATTGCTACAGGATTGTACGATAATGCTTTTGTAATATTTCTATCTGTTTTAATAGTTACTCCAGGAGGTAGCACAGTGGAAGATTCAGTTGGTAACAAATCGTAAGTTGTAAGCCCTCCTAAACCCAAATTAACAACATTTAGCATTGTATTCTTTTGAAACAAAGCCTCATTATATTTATACACCCACGAGTTTTCTATTGTAGACGCTCCTAACCCTTCCGCAGTAGAAGATCCGATAACAACAATATTACAGGTTGAATCATCATCTGAAATTTCGAAGACACTATCACTAGCATCTGTTAAAGTTCCCGATGTAACACGCACTAAACCAGCTTTAGACACATCGTTAGGTACGCTCCAGGCGTAACTACTAGTTACATTTGACACAGTTGCTATATTAGTCCATGTACTCCCATCATCAATTGAATATTCTAAAGTAACATCGTTACTCAAATTATTGCTTTCCCAAGAAATACTCGGTATTTTTCCTACTTGCCAAAACTCACCACCGTTAGGAGAAGTTAGAGTTAAATCCGAAAACGTAGAAGGATTTACGAAATCCTTTAGTACAGATTCAGTTTGAGAGTATGCCTTTGGATTAAAACACAAGACAAGTATTATAAAATATAAATAACTTTTCATAAGAGAACACATTACACCCTACAAACATTAAAAGTCATACAGATTAAAGTATAAAAAGCAATATTAGCAAGTTAACTTACAAAACACCTTCCCATTCTTTATCAAACTGATTTAAAAACTGAAGCATAAACTCATGTCTTTCTCCAGCAACCAATTTTCCTGTTTCTGTATTCATTCTATCTTTTAAAAGCAATAACTTTTCGTAGAAATGATTTATTGTTGGAGCAGTCGATTTTTTATATGCTTCCTTACTCATATTTAGATCTGGTTTTATTTCCGGATCGTAAAGTGCTCTATTTTTAAAACCACCATAATTAAAGCAACGTGCAATACCAATAGCTCCAATAGCATCTAAACGATCGGCATCTTGCACCACATTTAATTCTGGAGAAGTAAACTTCTGCTCTATATTTCCGCCTTTAAACGATATGTTTTCGATAATATTAACCACATGCTGAATTGTTTCGTTATCAACATTTAACCTCGATAGAAAATCACGAGCTACTTTTGGCCCCACAGTTTCATCTCCATTATGAAATTTACTATCTGCAATGTCATGAAGCAAAGCACCAAGAGCAACAACAAACCCATTTACTTTTTCTGTTTTCGAAATTAAAAGCGCATTTTTATAAACTCGTTCTATATGAAACCAATCGTGACCTCCCTCGGCTCCTTCAAGTTTTTCTTTTACAAAAACAATTGTTTTATTTATGATGTTTTCTTGATTTGTCATGGTACCTTAAAATAAATTAGACATCTTTTTTCTTAGAATCAATCAACTCAATTAACTTAACCAAAGACAATTTGATTTTTTCGTGATCACTTTTTTTAAGCATTAATTCCGCTTTATTTTTCACTCCTGAATAATTAGCATCTGGGTAAAGTTGTATTAATTGTGAGAAATAAACATCGATACCTTTTGCAAATTTAGATTTACCTGCTTCCGTAAATGCATCTTCATTATTAACCTCATCTAAATAAATTGTATAATTACTTATTAAAGTTTTTTTATTTAGATTCACACTATTTTTAACCCTTATAGAATTAGGATCATCTGCACTTTCAATAATTTCCTCATTACCTAACTTAAAATAATCAAGTTGCAAACCTAAACCAAACTGCCAAACAGCCAACATTTCTATATCATAAACATATTTATCCTTTCGATCGGTTGCTTGATAAATTTGATTCATGTCTTTCCAATGATTGAAAAAATTAGTTGCAACTCTATTTCTATGTTTCATACCTAATTCCTCATCTTTAAGAACAATCTTAAAATTTCCCTCATCTGTTAATTTTTCTACAATCAACATTTGTTCAGGGTTATCAAATGTAGGTTTCTTTTCATCATCCTTGTAACCAAACCTTAACTCGAGAATAGCTTTATCATAATCACTCGTGTCCCAATATCTTTTTTCTAAAGGAAACTCATGTGCTGCTTCTGTTTTACATCCTGTTAGCAATAAACAAATAAATGCTAAAATGAAATACTTAATTCTTATCATTAATTATAATTTTTGGTTTTCGATATTTGGCTAGCGAAGTTAATAAACTATCGACTTCTTTCTCATATCTTTTTTGTTCACTTAAAACATAACTATGAAATGTATCATAATCATATTTTTTCTGAAAAGTCCACTCTTCAGTTCTAACATTGTCTAGAATCTCTTCAATTTCGTCTTTATTAAAAGTGTTTAAATGAGAAATTTTCTTCTTAGCCTTACGAACAAATAATTCTGTTATTTTAATATGGTACTTTTCATGAGTCAAAAGCTCTTCACTATATGCGTTCTTCTTATAAACAAAAGAACGTGAAGGATGGAACAAAGACTGAATAGTAACAGCATTTCTATCAATATTACTTTCTATAGAAGTTACAACATAAGCAAACCTAGTACTCCCATAAAGAGACTTTTTAAAAAACTCAAAGCCTCTAAAATTCTGAAAAGTAATTTGATTATACTTATCATAAGTTAGAGGTTTTTCATAATCCAAAAAATTTGTATGACTTAAAGTAGCAAAAACAACAGAAATAAAAAACAAAATCGAAACACTATACTTTATAAATTTAATAATTCTTTTTAACAGCCTTTTATTTTCAACATTACGCTCTTTTAAAAGAAAAAACAATTGATAAAATACAGGTGAAAAATATAAAATTAAAACTATTCCAATAATTAAATTATCACTCATTCTTAAATATCTGCTTTAACTTAAATCACTTTTAAATTACCGGAATATAAAAATCTACAATAGCTTTACCTTCTGGATGTTCTCGCATATCGTTTTGATATATTTCAAAAGGATTACTATCTGCTTTTGCATAGCCATTATCGTGCATCCAAATAAAGAGACCGCTCCACGATTTTTCAAAATCTTGAGGAGTGATTTCAAATCGGCCAACAATATACTTCCCTGCTTTGGTAGATAAATTATGAATATCACCTTCAACTAAAACGGGTTCTTTTGTTAACACCGAAATACTCATACGTACTTTATTAGCATCTGTAATTTTAAAACTATCATGAAAAACTCTAGCTAATCTCGTTTCAGAATTTTGCATTAACCCCTTAGAAATAGCCCATTTTATAATCCTTTCAAAAGCTTTATCAATATTTTCAACGCCAATATGCGTTAGGCTTGCAAAATGTAATTCGGGTATTTGTTTTACTTCAATGTTTGCATTCATTTCAATCCAATTTAAATGATTATTAATATTGCAAAAATAGCTTTCGAGCATAAAATTCTCTTGTCCAATCTTGCTTTCAACTATACCAATCTTGCTAAATTTATACGGATGTTGATTTTTAAATTCAGAAGGACTAAGGTTGTAAAATTTCTTAAAAGCTCGCGTAAAAGCAGAGTTTGTACTAAAACCAACATGTAAAGCAATTTCTGTAATGGTAAATTCTTTTTTATGAATTAACATAGCAGCAGCACGCTCTAGACGTTTTCTACCAATATAACTATTTAAAGTTTCGCCAACAATACTTTTAAAAATACGATGAAAATGAAAGGGAGAAAACAAAGCTATTTCCGAAACGCTTTCTAAGGATAACACATTGGAGTCTAAATGTGCATCAATAAAAGATAGCGCTAAGTTTACACGCTTTATATAATCTTTATCCTGGTTAAATAATGTCATAGATATAAAAAACCCCTAAAAAACGGAATTCATTTTTTAGAGGTTCATAGAATTTTATTAGTTTTTATTCGGTCTAAATATTTAACCTAAATAAACTATTTAATAATAGCCGGTTGTACCCATTTAAACTCAAAAGAGTTTTCTGGAACTTTCATACGCTCGGCAACACGCGTCATTCTAGACGGAAGTTTCATGAGGTAATCTCTAGCTTTTTCAGCTTCATCATTCAGGTTGGTTATTTTATCAATCTCCCAACGCTTGGTTAATTTCTCTAAAATATCAATATAATCCATAGAAGTATAAACCCCAATACGTTGTGCTGTATTAGAAAACTCTTCGAATGCCGAACCAATTTTACCGCCAGTTTCACGTAAAAAGTGAGCAGGCATGGTAATTTTTTGTTTCATCATGTAATGGAAAGCCATCATCATTTGGTTTGGATCCACTTCAAAAATACGCTCTACAAACTCCGAGTACGCATGGTGGTGTCTCATTTCATCACCAGCAATAATCTTACACATTTTAGCTAAACGCTTGTTACCAAAATCTTTTGCAATTTTAGCCACACGGTTGTGAGATACGTAAGTTGCTAACTCTTGGAAACTTGTATAAACAAAGTTTTTATAAGGATCTCTATCGGTTCCAATATCAAACCCATCAGCAATTAAATGCTGCGTAGTTACTTCTATTTCGCGCATATTTACACGACCAGAAAGATAAAGATATTTGTTAAGCACATCACCATGGCGGTTTTCTTCACCTGTCCATTGGCTTACCCATTTAGACCAACCATTTTTACCATTAACTTGGTCTACGCCTTCTACATCCATTAACCAAGACTCGTAAGTTGGCAGTGCTTCTTCAGTAATCATATCACCAACTAAAACCACCCAGAAATCGTAAGGCAACTCTTTGGCTAACTCTCTAATTTCTTTTACCTCTTCAAAAAATTCTTCATCATTACCTTCTGTATTTGGTAAAAAGTCGGTAGGTTGCCATATTTTTTCAATCGGAATTAAATATTTCTGAACCAAGGCATCAATATCCTTCTCCAAAAAGTTCATTACTTCAATTCGTTTGTTTTTTAACGCCATCGGAATGTGTTTTTAATTTTTTATATGTTCTACAATAGTGGTTTCCACACTATTTATCAAATCTTGTCTATTAGCAAAGGTACTAACTTTTATAGGCTTATGCACGGTAAATTTTATGTGAGTGCCCAAACCCATTGGGAATTTGCCATAACGCAATGTTTTCCAAGAGTTATTTATGGTAATAGGGACAACTAATGCAGAGGGTATTTTTTTAAGTAAAATTTCCAATCCTTTTGTTTGAAAAGGCTTTGGTTTACCATCTACACTACGCGTGCCTTCCGGAAAAATTACCGCGGCACGTTTAGTTTCTTCTATATACTCACCAAACTTCATAATAGCAGGTAAAGATTGTCTTGGATTTTTACGATCTATTAAACAAGAGCCACCGTGTCGCAAGTTGTAAGATACACTTGGTATGCCTTTTCCTAATTCAATTTTACTAATAAATTTAGGATGATGCTTACGCATATACCACATAAGTGGTGATATATCGTACATACTTTGGTGATTAGAAACAATAATTATGGGTTGATCGGTAGGAATATCGTGTGGGTTATCAAAAGTAAAACGTGTACCCAAAATATTTAAGCAGCGCATTAAAAAAAACTGCAAGGCATCCACACTTTTTTTAAGCGCTTGATACCCAAAAACCCTATAGCAAAATGCTTGAATAGGGTGAAATATAACAATGGTTAATAAAAACGCAAAGGCATATATAATAGTTAGCGGATAAGATATCAGTTTTACCATGCCTCAAAAATAAGTAAAAACTTAGTCTTAAAAAACAGGCACGCACTTGTTATTTTCGCAAATTATGTCGCTTGGTGGATTTGGCACAGAACAATCTGATAAAATATTCCATTTTGTATTAAATTCAGCTTCAACCCGATTATAGTTTTCTACCAAAGTCTTTAAGTTTTCTACGTTAATAGAAGTAGAATAAACCAAGTACCCTTGCGGTCCGCCACAGGCTTTACTACCATAAGCCATAAACTCGCAACTGTGAGTACCATCACAAACAGATGCATAAATAATTTCATCAATTTCAATCTTTAACTGAGCGAGTTCTAATCGATCACTCTCTATATCGCCATAATCATCTTCCTCACACTGAAAAGCCATAAACAGCATACTAAACAAAAATAAGCTTGGCAATAAAATAGATTTCCGCATAAAACAGTTTTTATTTTATAGATGCAGAACACAAGAAATGGTTGCGTAAAAATGCAAAAAACCACGATAAATCGTGGTTTTTATATAAATTAAATCAAGTTTTTATAAACTCGACTAGCAATTTGCATTGTAAGCATCAACAAGGTTTTCAGCAATTAATTCTGCTGGACGACCTTCAATGTGGTGACGCTCTAACATGTGTACTAATTCGCCATCTTTAAACAAAGCCATACAAGGTGAACTTGGAGGAAACGGAACCATAAATCCACGAGCCGCATCAACAGCCTCCTTATCAACACCTGCAAAAACCGTAGTAATATGGTCTGGACGTTTTGCGTTTTGCAAACTCATTCTCGCACCTGGACGCGCATTAGCTGCTGCACAACCACAAACCGAATTTACAACTACAAGTGTAGTTCCCGGTTTTGCAATAGCCGCCTCAACCGCCTCGGCAGTGTGTAATTCTTCAAAACCAACGTTGGTTAAATCCTCACGCATAGGTTTTACTAATTCTGCTGGATACATATCTTTTAAATTTTTATGTTTTATAATTAATCTCTGTTACAAAGTTAGTCAAAAATCATGCGATTTAAGACAACTGTCATGTTTAAGTCGTTCATAACCACCAAAACCTGACAAATTTACGTGTAATTCTTTGGGCGTTTCCCTACGGGTCAGGCTATCCGCTATATCTTTTTTGTTCAAACCAAGTTTCATCCTTCATACTAAACCTAAGCGCACAAGTAAAGTTCGAGCTAAAATTAAACCATAGGCAAATCACAAAAAAGGATGCCGCTACTATCCTTAACGCACATATCCGCCAAAATAAATCATAAGTTAAAAGCATCACAAATTCGCCAATGTTGTAACAAAACCCATAAAAATTCAACTAACAATAGTATATTTGAACCATAAAAAACAAACAGTACATGAGTTTTACAAAATGGATAGGCGCCTCTTTAGGTTGGTCGTTTGGCGGACCAATAGGTGCCATAATAGGCTTAGCATTAGGTAGCGTTATAGACGCCATGTCCGACGGAAAAGGAAGTCCTTTTTTAAACCAAGGACAACCTCAACAAGGCCAAAGAACCACATATAGCACACGCACACAACAACGCCCACAAACACAATCGGGAGATTTTGAGGTAAGCTTACTTATTCTAGCTTCTATTGTTATAAAAGCCGATGGCAAACAAGACCAACGCGAACTAGATTACGTACGTCAACAATTTGTAAATATGTACGGTAAAGAGCGTGCAAATACTGCTTTTGCCCTTTTTAAAAACATAAACAAACAAAACAATATTTCTACACGCCAAGTTTGTTTGCAAATTAAACAAATGATGGATCACCCATCCCGTTTACAACTTATGCACTTTCTTTTTGGTATAGCCAAAGCCGATGGTGTTGTAACTGAAGACGAGGTAAAACAAATTTATACCATAGCTGGCTATTTAGGCATAAGCTCTCGAGATTACGAAAGTATAAAAGCCATGTTTTACGATAGTAGTGACAACGCTTATAAGGTTTTGGAAATCACTAAAAGTGCTAGTGTAGACGAAATTAAAAAAGCCTACCGTACTATGGCTAAAAAATATCATCCAGATAAAGTTATTCATCTAGGAAAAGAACACCAACAAGGTGCCGAAGAAAAATTCAGACAAGTACAAGCTGCTTACGAGCAAATACAAAAGGAACGTAGATTTTAATTAGACAGATTAAGCGCTACTTTAAAAAAAGCATTTTTCACCTCAAAAATAATTGGTAATAAGAACTTTAAGTAATAAATTTAGTGCACAACACTACATTAATCCTTCTTTCTTATGAAAAACATGTTCAATTCCAAAGACACACAAGCTATTGTTGAAAGAATTAAAAACTTAGACAATCAAGCCCAACCGCTTTGGGGCAAAATGAGCGTAGACCAAATGCTAGCGCATTGCAACGTAACTTACGAAATGGTTTATGACAATAAGCACCCAAAACCAAACGCTTTTAAACGTTGGATGCTAAAAACCATTGTAAAACCAATAGTTGTAGGAGACAAACCTTATAAAAAGAATAGTCGTACCGCTCCAGAATTTGTAATTACCGATACCAAAAACTTTGATTTAGAAAAAAGCAGACTCGTTGATTTTATTAACAGAACGCAACAGTTAGGCGCAAATCATTTCGAAAATAAAGCATCGCATTCCTTTGGCAACCTAAATAATAAAGAATGGAATACCATGTTTTACAAACACTTAGACCATCACTTAAATCAATTTGGAGTTTAAACCCATAAAAAAAGCCAACTATTAAATAGTTGGCTTTTTAATTTTAATAATATCAATAAGTATTATTTATCGATATAAGTTTTAGTTTCAGTTCCTTTTCCAAAAACCATAACTAATTTATCTTGTTCATCTGTATAAACAGCTTCTAGTTTCCATCCTTCACTTTCAGATGCTTCAATTAAGCACTTACGCACATCAGGATTAAAAAGGTTTAAATTTGTTTTTACTGTATCTGCATTAATATTAACAGAAAATAAAAGCATTGCTGCTACGCTTAATAATTGTAATTTTTTCATTGAGAGAAATTTGTTGGTTAAACATAAAAATTATGTCTGCAAAACTACAATGTATCACACAATTACAACAAAATATTAGTTGACTGTACTTTATTAACGTCAAACTAAATCATGTAACTAAAAACGAAAAACGGGCACTATTATTCGCAATAAAAAACCTTGATAAACTAGAGTGATTTTACTTAAAAACTATAGTAGATTTTTCCTTAGAAACGTTCAAATCAATTGTTCGCCCTAAAATTAAAGCACGATTATCTTTTTCATGTCCTGCAGGCACATTAAAAGCTATTGGAAAATTATAATCTGAAAGGGCATCTATAAACAATTGCTCTATAGAAGTTCCCCAAGGTGTGGTGTTTTTTCTAACTCGGCTAATACCGCCAATAATAACACCTTTACAGTTATCAAAATATCCTGCACGTTTTAAACTTTGTAACATGCGATCTATATGGTATTTGTACTCACCTACTTCTTCTATAAAAAGAATTTTCCCATTGGTATCAATACTTGTTTTAGAACCTAACATGGTATGTAATAAAGTTAAATTACCACCAACTAAAGGTGCCGAAACAGAACCTGCTCGGTTATAAGCTGAACTTTCGAGCGTATAACTTAATGGCTTCCCAAAAATAGCTGCCTTAAAAGTCGCTATAGGTTTCTCTATAGTACTCAAATCATTAGGCAAGCTAACACACATAATACCGTGTATACTTTCTATGCCTTCATTGTTAAATTGATTGTGCAACGCCGTAATATCACTATAGCCTATTAACCATTTTGGATGTTGCTTAAACTTAGTATAATCTAGCTTATCCAAAATTCTAACCGTACCATAACCACCTCTAGCACACCAAATAGCACTAACGGTTGGGTTATCTAAAGCGCTTTGAAAATCGGCACAACGCTCATCATCGGTACCAGCAAAATGATCGGCTTGACTAAATACATGTTCGCCAACAATAGTATGCAAGCCCCAACTTTTAAGCAACACTTTAGCTGCTTCAATTTCTTTAAAGCCGTTTTTTATAACACCAGATGGTGCAACAATAGCAACCGTATCGCCTGCTTTTAAATATGGAGGTTGTATCAATTTAGTAGAGTTTTTTAATGTTGTTTCTTGTGCCAATAGTGTTGTTTTTCCGAAGAAAAAAAAGGAACAAAATAAAATTGTAATAAATGTAATTCGTGTCATAATGTAAATGTACATTTTTTTTCTAAATAGGGCTTAAATTGATTACTTTTACGGCTTGAAAAACACTTATGTTTACGAGTAAAATAGATGTATTTTTCAACACAAACAGTTGATTGTAGTACAGCTAAACCTCAAAAACACACTCATAATATAATTTTAAATTGATGAACACACCAAAACGATATACCATTACAACCGCTTTACCATACACCAACGGTCCAATACACATCGGCCATTTAGCTGGTGTTTATGTGCCTGCAGATATTTATGTACGCTATTTACGATTAACCGGAAACGATGTTGCATTTATTGGCGGAAGTGATGAACATGGTGTGCCCATTACAATTAAAGCTAAAAACGAAGGTGTAACACCACAAGATATTGTTGATAAATATCATGCCATTATTAAAAAATCGTTTGTAGATTTTGGAATTACTTATGATAATTACTCACGTACATCTGCTCCAATTCATCATGAAACAGCTTCGGAGTTTTTCAAAACTTTAGATGCAAAAGGTGAATTTATTGAGGAAACATCGGAACAATTATACGATGCCGCTGCAAATCAATTTTTAGCAGATAGATTCGTGATTGGAACGTGTCCAAAATGTGGTAATGAAGAAAGTTATGGCGACCAATGTGAAAACTGTGGAACAAGCCACAATGCTACCGATTTAATTAATCCTAAATCGGCTATAACTGGTAATGTGCCAACGTTAAAACAAACAAAACACTGGTATTTACCACTAGATAAACATGAAGATTTTTTAAGAGAATGGATTCTTGAAGGTCATAAAAAAGACTGGAAACCTAATGTTTACGGACAATGTAAATCTTGGATAGACGATGGTTTACGCCCAAGAGCTGTAACCCGTGATTTAGATTGGGGAATTCCTGTACCTGCCGAAGGTGGAGAAGGCAAAGTACTTTACGTTTGGTTTGATGCACCAATTGGTTATATTTCGTCTACCAAAGAATGGGCTGCTCGCGAAGGAAAAGATTGGGAACCATACTGGAAAGATAAAGACACAAAATTAGTACACTTTATAGGAAAAGATAATATTGTATTTCACTGTATTATTTTCCCAGCGATGTTAAAAGCTGAAGGCTCTTATATTTTACCAGAAAATGTACCCGCAAACGAGTTTTTAAACTTAGAAGGCAACAAATTATCAACCTCTAAAAACTGGGCTGTTTGGTTGCCAGAATATTTAGAAGATTTCCCTGGGCAACAAGATGTTTTACGTTACGTATTAACGGCAAATGCTCCAGAAACTAAGGATAATGATTTTACTTGGAAAGATTTTCAGGCAAGAAATAACAACGAGTTAGTTGCCATTTTCGGAAACTTTATAAACCGTGTTGTTGTTTTAACTAACAAATATTACGAAGGTGTTGTACCTACCCCTTCAGCATTTGAACAAGTAGACGAAGAAACTTTAGCCACTGTTAAAGCATATCCAGATGTTATTGCCAGCTCGATAGAGCGTTACCGTTTTAGAGAAGCTAGCCAAGAAATGATGAATTTAGCACGTTTAGGAAATAAATATTTAGCCGATGCTGAACCTTGGAAAGTAATTAAAGTAGATACAGAGCGCACAAAAACTATTATGTATGTGGCGTTGCAAATAGCATCGGCATTAGCAACTTTAAGTGAGCCATTTTTACCGTTTACTTCAACTAAATTAAAAAACATATTAAACCATACTGCTCTAGGTACAGAAACCACTTGGAAAGAAGTTGCCATAAAAGAGGTGTTACTTCCTGCAGGTCATAAAATTGGTGAAGCTGAATTATTATTTTCTAAAGTAGAAGATGAAACAATTCAAAAACAACTAGATAAATTAGAAGCTAGTAAAAAAGCTAACGAAGCAGCAAATAAAGTAGTAGAACCACAAAAGGATACTATAAACTTTGATGATTTTACTAAACTCGATATGCGTGTTGGTACTATTATAGAGGCTGAGAAAATGCCAAAAGCTAAAAAACTTTTAGTTTTAAAAGTAGATACAGGTATTGATGTTAGAACTATTGTTTCTGGTATTGCAGAAAGCTTTACGCCAGAAGAGGTTGTTGGTAAAAAAGTTACGGTTTTAGTAAACCTAGCACCAAGAGCTTTACGCGGCGTAGAAAGTGAAGGCATGATTTTAATGACAGAAAGTGAAGATGGAAAACTTGTATTTGTAAATCCGGACACAGATAATGTTGCTAACGGATTAACAATAAGTTAAACAGAATTTACTAACTTTATAAAAAACAAAACCTATGTTATCAAAAGCTATAGAAACCGCATTAAACAATCAAATAAAAATAGAAGCAGAATCTTCTCAAATATATTTAGCAATGGCTTGTTGGGCCGAAGTTAAAGGTTTAGAAGGGGTTGCAAACTTTATGTATGCACAATCTGATGAAGAGCGTGAACACATGCTAAAACTTGTAAAGTTTGTTAACGAGCGCGGTGGTCATGCAAAAATTTCAGAATTATCGGCGCCTAACGTAACTTTTACTTCATTTAAAGAAATGTTTGAGAAATTGTTTGAACACGAAGTATTTGTATCTCAAAGTATAAACGATTTAGTCCATATTAGTTTAGAAGAAAGAGATTATGCATCACACAACTTTTTACAGTGGTATGTTGCTGAACAAATAGAAGAAGAAGCTGTAGCGCGCACCATTTTAGATAAAATAAATCTTATTGGAGATGATAAAGGTGGATTGTACCTTTTTGATCGCGATATAGAAAACCTAACTGTAACTTCCGCATCTGCAGATGGTTTGCAATAATTTTAACATTTAATCTTATTTAGATTTAATAAAAATAGTTATTTTTGCCCAAGATAAATTTGATATCTCTTAAATTTCAGATTCTGTTTTGGGCAAAAAAAAGAAAAAAAAGGCAATTAAAATGTTACGTGAATTAGGAGTAGAACTTCCTGATAAAGTAAAAAGTAGTTGTTGTAAAAAATTTAAAAAAGGAGAAAATAAGCGTTGTAAAAAATGCCCTTGTTTCGACTTGCTTAAAAAAGTGGCATAATCACTCTTAATACCTAAAAATATTCGTTCCGAAAACCATCTGTGTTTTTGGTGTTTACTCAAGTTCAATTCCCGATAACGTTAAAAAAATAATTTATAGTGACTACCTATATCACATAGGGGTCTTAACTTGCGTACATCAAATTGTTTCTTTTTTTTAAGAAGCAATAAATAGTGATAATTTTTAAACCCAAATAGAAACCTAATTAATACATGTAAATGAAAAGAATAGCAATTTTATTAGTGTTAGCATTAACTTTAGCTTCATGCGGCACATCAAAAGTAGTGCGAACTTCAAAAAAAGTAATGAAAGGGAATTGGACGCTAAGTACTATTTCTTATAGTGAAAAAGGCACCTATAATGTATCTCTTTTAGATGATGCTCCAAAAGCATGTTTTGAAGGTAGTGATTGGCAGTTTATCCCGAATAATAATTCAGGAATATATACTATTAACGATACTAATTGTAGCATTGGTGCTCGTAACTTCATTTTTACCATTCAAGAAGTTGATCCTGCTACCGATCTGTATGATTTCTTATTAAAACCTACAGACGAAAAAGGAAAATCGCCAACCAACTACGGTTACAGAATGCAACTTACCCAACTTACAGAAGCTACAATGCAGTGGCAACAAACGCTTAACGTGGAGGGTAAACCATTTACAATTACAATGAATTTTACAAAACAATAAAACATACAGATGAAAACAATATTTAATAAAATCGGATTAATTCTATTAGCACTCGTACTTACAGTAAATATAACAAGCTGTAAATCGGTACAAAATGCAAACAACAAACAAAAAGGTGGCGCTATTGGTGCTGCAGGTGGCGCACTTTTAGGAGCCATTATTGGTAACAACGTTGGTAAAGGTGGTAATGGAGAACTTGGAGCTGTTATTGGTGGTGTTATTGGCGGTGGCGCTGGTGTACTTATTGGTAACAAAATGGACAAACAAGCTCAACAAATTGAAAACGAAATTCCTGGCGCTAAAGTGGAACGTGTAGACGATGGTATTGTAGTAACTTTTGATGAGAATAGTGGTGTATATTTTAAAACAGCAAAGTATAATGTTAACGAAGCTTCTCAAGAAACTTTAAATAAGTTAATTGCAGTTTTTCAAGAATATCCAGATACTAACGTGTTAGTTGTAGGTCATACAGATAGTGTTGGTAGTGAAGAATTAAACATGACGCTTTCTAAAAACAGAGCAAATGCTGTTACCGATTATTTTTTAAGTAAAGGTTTAAGTCGTAGTCGTTTTACAACCAACTGGTTTGGAGAAGCACAACCAACACATGATAATACTACAGCAGAAGGTCGTGCAAAAAACAGAAGAGTAAATATCGCAATTTTACCGAATGAAAAAATGATTGATGATGCTAAAACTGAAGCTGGACAATAAGCTGATTTTTTAGATTAATTAATAATATTAAGGCTATTCTTAAAAAGAATAGCCTTTTTTTATTTTATACACTAACCTATCCGTCGGTTAGTATTTGTTATAAACTTAGGAGGCGGATCGCTATAACGTGGGTCTTGAATAACAGCAAGTTTTTCCATAGTAACAACTTCAATAGTTATACAATCGAATTCCTCTATTACCTTACCTGTAATGGTATAAATACCTTTGCCTCTAAAAGGATATTTACTTGCCACTGGCGGAAAATGAACGGTGTCAATAAAATTCCCATCGTAATCTAAAAACGTTCCAAAATGCATGTATTTGCCACTAGATGTTACCGTGTTTTTTGTGGTTACCAAATAACCCTCAATAGAAATATTACGATTTTTAAATTTTGGGAGTTGCAATGCTCTTAAAGGTTGTACAACTGTTTGCTCCAATAAACTAAACGGGTTGCAAAGCGTAAAGCCTAAAAGCTCTAAAGCATCAAAAGCATCTTCCAAAGCTGAACTTGGCAATTCTGGCGTTTTGTAATCTATACGTTTAGTTTCAAATAAATTAATAACATGGTCTTGAATTACTGTTTTGCTGGTTTTTAAATGGGCTTCCCAAAGTAATTCGCGCTTATTAACCCCCGTAAATCGAAACGCATTTATTTTAATCAGAATGGCGATTTGCTCTACAGATATACTTAGCCGCTCAATACAATCGTCTAGACTTTTAAACGCACCATGCTCCTCTCGGTCTAAAAGTAATTTCTTAATAGTTTTTACTTCCAAACCATGCAAAAACATAAAACCTAAATAAATATGTTTACCAATAATAATAGTTTCATTAAAACTTTTGTTAACACAAGGTGCCTCAATAATACCACCATGCATTCTAGCCTCGTGCACATAAAGTTCTGTACTATAAAAACCACCAAAATTATTAATAGTAGCCACCATATATTCCAACGGGAAATAGGCTTTTAAAAACAAACTTTGGTAACTTTCTACCGCATAAGATGCCGAGTGTCCCTTTGCAAATGCATAACCAGCAAAGCTTTCAATTTGCTTCCAAATTTCTTCAATTAAATGTTCTGGCTCCCCTTTTTGCCTACAATTATTAAAAAAAAGATTTTTCACAGATAGAAATTCATCACGAGACCTAAACTTACCCGACATGCCGCGTCGTAATTTATCAGCTTCAGCTAAAGTTAAACCTCCAAAGTAATGCGCCACTTTAATGACATCTTCTTGATACACCATAACACCATAGGTTTCGGGCATAATACTAAGTAAAACTGGGTGCGCTTGCTTACAACGTTCCGGATCGCGATACCGCAATATATATTCGCGCATCATACCCGATTTAGCAACTCCAGGGCGAATAATAGAACTCGCAGCCACCAACCCTAAATAGTTATCAACCTGAAGTTTTTTAAGCAACATGCGCATAGCAGGCGATTCTACATAAAAACAACCAATAGCCTGAGCGTGTCGCAAAATATGCTTAATCTTTTCATCTGTTTTAAAACCTTTAATATCATGAATATCGATAGATGCCTTTTCTGGATGATTATATTTTACAATATCTACGGTGTCTTTAATTTTTCCTAAACCACGCTGACTCAATATATCGAATTTATAAAGCCCAATATCTTCGGCAACTACCATATCAAAATGTGTGGTAGCAAAGCCTTTCGGTGGAAAAAATGTTGCTGTATAACAATGAATAGGCTTTTCTGAAATAATAATTCCACTAGCATGAATACCCAAATAATTAGGAAACCCCTGAATATACTCACTGTAAATAAGCACTAATTTTGATAGTTTATCTAAGGCATCAATATTGTAGCGGCCTTTGCTGAGCATATCTATTTCTGATTTTGGTAAGCCGAAAACCTTACCCAATTCGCGTACCGACGCTTTAAACTTAAACGTATTATAAACTGCTAAAAGCGCGGTGTTTTTAAATGTTTTAAAAATAAATTGTGTAATATCATCCCGATCGGTCCAAGAAAAATCAATGTCAAAATCCGGCGGATTCTTTCGGTATAGATTTATAAAACGTTCGAAGTACAAATCGAGTTCTACGGGATCAACATCGGTAATTCGTAATAAATACGCAACAATACTATTGGCGCCACTACCTCTACCTACATAATAATAATTTTTACTTCTAGCGTATTTTAAAATTTTCCAATTCATTAAAAAATAAGACACAAACTGCTTCTCTTTAATAATACTTAACTCTTTTTTTATTCGATTAAAGATAACATCATCCGGGTTTTGATAACGATACACCAAACCACTATAGGCAAGTCTTTCGAGCAATTTATAATCTAACTCCTCACTTTTAGTATACGATTTTTGATTATTAGGTGTACTTTTCGAGAAATCGAAATTTATAGAACATCGGCTTAAAATAGCTTTAGTGTTTTTTATAATCTCGGGGAATTCACTATAAACATTGGACAATTTATTAGCAGAAAGCATAACATCTGTTTCTAGACCTTCCTCACTTTTTAACAACTTACTTAATAACGTATTATTATCGATTGCACGCAACAAACGATGGGTGTTAAATCCTTTTTTATTTTCAAAAGAAACCGATTGTAAAACCACTAATTTAGAGACGTCTTTTTTCTGTTTAGAAAACTTAAGTTTATTTAAATCTTGTGGCTTTACACCTAAAAACTCATGTTTTTTTAAGTTAAAACTTCTATCTTGTTTATAAGGATAAATAACAAATGTATCGTCTAATTGAGGAGCACAATCTGGAATTACTAAACTAGCATCATGCAAAAAAGTAGATAAATAGTTATTAATATTATGAAACCCTTTATTGTTTCTAGCTAATAGTATAAATTTTTGTTCTGCGCCATTTCTAAAATCGACACCTAACACTGGTTTTATTTTATATTTTTTGGATAGCCGAACAAAATCTAAGCAAGCCGATGTATTATTAATATCGGTTAGCGCCATCGTTTTAAAGCCATTTTCCGCAGAAATGGCAAGTAGTTTTTCCGGGCTTATTGTCCCGTAACGCAGGCTGAAATATGAATGACAATTTAAATACATAAGTTTTACAAAATTAGCTACATTTAAAAGTAATTGTTGCTTACATTTGTAGTAAACCAAATTAAATATTAAAACGAGTAATGAAATTCATTCAATCCAACATTAAACATTTACGCACTTTGAAAAGTTTTTCTCAGGAACGTTTTGCGGACGAATTAGGTTGGACACGCTCCATTGTGGGTTCTTATGAAGAAGGCCGCTCAGAACCTCCTATAGATCGTTTAATAGAGCTTTCTACCTATTTCAATATACCAATAGATATTTTAGTTAAAAACGATTTAAGGCGCACTAAAAACACTTCTTTCATTGAAGTAGGAAACAAGCGTGTACTGTTTCCGGTAACGGTAAACGACATGGACGAAGATTTAATAGAAATTGTACCTACCAAAGCTTCAGCAGGATATTTACAAGGCTATGCAGATCCGGAATATATTGAACAACTTCAAAAAATAAAACTCCCCTTTTTACCAACAGGAACGCATCGTGCATTTCCGATAAGTGGAGATTCTATGTTGCCAGTAAAAAGCGGTTCGTTTATTGTTGCAAAATTTATCGATACAATAACCGATGTAAAAAACGGACGCACTTATATTATACTCACCAAAGACGATGGTTTAGTATATAAAAGAGTCTATAATAAAATTGAAGAAAAAGACTCTTTAGAGTTACATTCTGATAATAAACTATACGCACCTTACGATGTGAAAACTACCGATATTATGGAAATTTGGGAGTTTACGTGTTGTATTAACACGCAAGAATATAGTGAAGAAGAATTAAAACTAAGCAGCATTGTAAACATGTTTCAGGAACTTAAAGTCGAGCTAAAATCGATTAAAGGCTTGGAAAACTATGATTTTTAATATTACATTAACCAACCGAAATAATGATAAGGGCCTCTATTTTTTAAAAGACCAACGTATCATTAAAAATAAAACCCAAACCCTATGGCTATACAGTTAAAACAATCTGCTCCTTTAACGCTTTTTAATCCTGAAGAAACAGACAATGCAGGTGCGCTTTATTTCGATACAGGTATTTCGGCAGGTTACCCTGCTCCTACCGAGGATTTTAGCCAGCAGCATCTTTCTCTAGATGCTGAGCTAGTTAAAAATAAAGAAACCACATTCTATGCACGTGTAAGCGGGCAATCTATGATTGGTGCAGGACTAGATGATAACGATTTATTGGTAATAGATAGAAGCATAGAGCCCACAAATAATAAAATTGCGGTTTGCTTTTTAGATGGTGAGTTTACTGTAAAGCGTTTAAAAGTGGATAAAGATGAAATGTGGTTAAAACCGGAAAACCCAAACTACCCTATTATTAAAATTACTAGTGATAATAAGTTTCTTATTTGGGGGATTGTAACTAATGTGATTAAAAAGGTGTAAATATTAAGCCACATTATACTTAAATTTAAAGCATAAAAAAATGCGAAGCTAAAGCCTCGCATTTTTTATATAATATAAAATTGATGTTTTAGTCTGCTAAAACAATCAACTTATTGTTTTTTAATTCTAACGTTCCAGAGTTAATTTTTAACAATGTAGCTCCTTTATCGTTTTTGGTAAATTTATCTTGAACCGCTTCATCTAATTCTACGTTCCCTGAAATTTTCACAAAACCTTCTTTTAAAATAGATATAATTGGCACGTGATTATTTAACATTTCAAATTCGCCATTTACTCCTGGAACCGCAACGCTAGTTACTTCTCCACTAAATAAAGTTGCTTCTGGTGATACAATTTCTAAATACATAATTTTCAAGTATTCAGTAATCAGTATTCAGTATTCAGTCGCGTAATGCTGACTGTTGACCTATAACTGCTTACTAGGTTTACGCTTCAGCTAACATTTTATCTCCAGCTTCGATAGCTTCTTCAATAGTTCCTTTAAGGTTAAACGCTGCTTCTGGTAAGTGATCTAATTCACCGTCCATAATCATGTTAAATCCTTTAATAGTTTCTTTAATATCTACTAAAACACCTTTAAGACCTGTAAATTGCTCTGCTACGTGGAAAGGTTGAGATAAGAAACGTTGTACACGTCTTGCTCTACCTACAGCTAGTTTATCTTCTTCAGATAATTCCTCCATACCAAGGATAGCAATAATATCTTGTAATTCTTTGTAACGTTGTAATAACTCTTTAACACGTTGTGCACAGTTATAGTGATCGTCACCTAAAATTTCAGCAGTTAAAATTCTTGAAGTAGAATCTAATGGATCTACCGCAGGATAAATACCTAACTCAGCAATTTTACGAGATAATACTGTTGTTGCATCTAAGTGAGCAAAGGTTGTAGCCGGTGCAGGATCCGTTAAATCATCCGCAGGTACATATACCGCTTGTACAGATGTAATAGAACCTCTTTTAGTTGAAGTAATACGCTCTTGCATAGCACCCATTTCTGTTGCTAACGTTGGTTGATAACCTACCGCAGAAGGCATACGACCTAATAATGCAGACACCTCAGAACCAGCTTGTGTAAAACGGAAGATATTATCTACGAAGAATAATACATCTTTTCCTTGTCCTTCACCAGCACCATCACGGAAATACTCAGCAATAGTTAAACCAGATAATGCTACACGAGCACGAGCTCCAGGAGGCTCATTCATTTGTCCAAATACGAAAGTCGCTTTAGATTCTTTCATTCCAGATTTATCAACTTTAGATAAATCCCATCCACCTTCTTCCATAGAATGCATAAAGTCATCACCATACTTTATAATTCCTGACTCTAACATCTCACGTAATAAATCATTTCCTTCACGAGTTCTTTCACCCACTCCAGCAAATACAGATAAACCACCGTGTCCTTTTGCTATATTGTTAATCAACTCCTGAATTAATACTGTTTTACCTACTCCAGCACCACCAAATAAACCAATTTTACCACCTTTTGCATAAGGCTCAATTAAATCGATTACTTTAATACCTGTAAATAAAACTTCAGTAGAAGTTGATAAATCTTCAAATTTTGGTGCTTGACGGTGAATTGGTAACCCAGCTTCTCCAGCTTTAGGTAAATCTCCAAGACCATCGATAGCATCTCCAATTACGTTGAATAAACGTCCGTAAACATCATCACCAACCGGCATTTGTATAGGTGCACCAGTAGCAGTAACCTCTGTACCTCTGCTTAATCCATCAGAAGAATCCATAGCGATAGTACGCACAGTATCTTCACCAATGTGAGATTGTACTTCTAGTACTAAAAGCGATCCATCTGCTTTTTTAATTTCTAATGAATCATAAATTTTTGGAAGTTCAGCACCAGCTCCGAATTCAACATCGATAACTGGACCTACTATTTGTGCAACTTTACCTGTAACTTTAGACATTACTTATGTGTTTAATATTATGCGTTTTAATTCAGTGAAAACACTTTGAGTTTTCGCGTGCAAATATAGTGGTTTTAATTTAAAATGAAAGTCGTTTTTATAATAAAAAAACGCATTCCATTGGAACACGTTTTTTATATTTTTAATAATTGCGCTTTTATTGTAATGTAGGCGCATAATTTGTTGGGTAATCTCCCGGATTTGGAACATTACCAGAGTCAATAAAATTAGCACCAAAAGAGGTGTCTATAGCTTCTAAAAACTTGTATGCCATATATGAATACCCTCTTGCTGTTAAATGAATTCCGTCTAGACTAACAGCTCCACCAGTTACTAAACTAGCATTTAATGTGTAATCGCCATAAAGAATTCCTGTTGTAGCTAATTCTGATAAAATAGTATTTAAATCTACTAAAGCAATATTATCATTAGCATCTGACACGGCTTTAATTGTTACATTATACGCATCTGTTGCTTCTTTAATAGCTAATTGTTCTTCTGGTGTTAAAACCCATTGATCTGCTAATGGTACGGCAACACCGTTTATACTTTGTGCGTTTCCAGGGATAGCTTCTGTTCCTATAAAAGAAGATGAACTAAGTACAAGTAAATCATCTGCAGTAGCTTGTCTATACTTTGGAATTTCAGCGAAAGCAGAATTAATCGCCCCTAAATCGGTTAAATCCTCATCTATGATAACAACTGCGTTTTGTCCTTCAACAAATTTTATAGTTCTTTTTGCAACTTCTTCAGCTGTAAACAAACCAGAACCCTGCAATGCAGCGTAAGCTTGTTGTAAACCACCATTATATGTGCCATACGCAGCCACACTGTTTAAAAAACTAGCAGTACCAGCATCTAATGGAATTGGATTATAAGGCACTGTTGTAAAATGTGGTAAATCTGTAATATATGGTACATTTGTAACCACACCTTTAGCACCACCACTTGTTAGTGTTGTAACTAAATTACTAAAAACACTAGCAAAAACATTAGGGTCTGTAATATCATTACTTCCGTATGTAGAAGGATCTAAATTCTCTTTTTGATCTACACCACTTCCACCAGAAACCGCAAAACTTAAAACATCATTCGCTCCCATTTCTGATAAAGTAAAAAACGTAGGACTTTGCGCCATAGCGTCTCCTAACATAGTTGCGCTTGGACTTGATGCCATTCTTACAAAGTAAGGATTAGCATAAGAACCTACTCCTGCAAGACTACCGTAAGAATCTGATAATAAATGAAAACTTTTTGCTCCTGGAACACCTAAATTACTAAAAGGCCCGGTTGGGTTGTTTAAAACAATATCTGTAGACACCGTTACTGGGCCAACCACAGACTCTAAAGGCACTGGAGTAGAACCGCCAAAAACAAGTCTTGGTTCTGCTATTCTTGTACCTCCTGCTGCCAAGCCACCAAAATTATCATTGGTTAATGGTTGTGTAAAATCTCCACCGCCTACACCAGCAAATTGATTTGCCAATATATTTGGAAAAGAATTATTTTGCCCCGCCATAAAAAGCGCGCCATCTGTATATCCTGCCGTAAAAGATGCCCCAAGAGACACGTATGTTGTAAAATCTGCCGAGCCAGAAGTTAGTTCTGGCAAAACCTCAGCGGCTTCATCTCTATTAACGTCTTCAATTTCGTTACAACTTGTAAAACCAATTAAAGCTGATAATACTAATATATATTTTGTGTTTTTCATCTTATAAATTATTAATTGTCCATGAAACATAATACATTGATCCAATATGACCTGTACCCACTGCTGTGAAATATTCATCTCCTAAAAGATTAGTTGCACCTGCCTTAAAAATAGATTTCATAGATGGAACCTTTAAGTTAATTTGCGCATCTACAACATGGAATTCTGGAACAACACCATTTGCAAAAGTTGCTTCCCAATAATAATCGTCACTAAATCTATAAGCTATGTTAAATCCGAAGTTTTCAAATAAATCCGTATTACCAAAAGACGCTTTAAATTTATGTTCTGGCGTATTAAAGTTTGTTGCAAAATCTGGATATGCTTCGCTATCAAAATCTAATTTAGCATAAGTATAACTTCCGCTTAAATCGAAATCACCAAATACTTTAGTAGATACTCCAACAGATGTACCGTACGAGTTTACATTAGCTTCAGAGTTTGTATATGTACTATATGCTTGGCTATCTCCATTTGCCAAAGCAGCTATAGATGCACCACCATCACCAACTGTTCCATAAAAAGGAGCAACCACAACTTCTTGAGATATAAAATCTTTATAGCTATTGTAATAAGCACTAACATCTACAGTAATTTTATTAAACTTACCTCTATACCCAACTTCTCCAGATGTTACTTGTTCTGGTTTTACTAAATCTGGGTTTGCAATTTCTAATACCGCAGGGTTTCCTGTAGCAGCTAGTTCTAAAGCAGAACTTGCAGTATATGAATTATTATAAGCCGCAGCTCCTGTTTGAGTAACGCTAGGCGATTGCACAATAGCAGCACCTCCAGGTGATAAATCGTAATTTCTAGTCCATCTATCTAAATTACTAGGAGCAGAACCTACTAAAATTGCTCTACCTGCATTTAGGCCGATAAATAAATCTTGAGTTGTAGGGTTTCTAAATCCTGTTTGCACAGAAGCTCTAACATTATGGTTTTGATTAAGTGTAAGTGCTGCAGAAATTCTTGGAGACACAAAACCATCAAAAAACTCAGACTTATCATAACGAGCAGACCCCGTTAATTTTAATTCCATTTCATCGTTAAGCTCAAGGTTTTTCTGAATTTGAGTATAAATTCCATATTCAGAATATGTAATAGGACCATCAATATCTGTATAAATAGTACCTGAAGAATTTAAACTATATTCTCTAAAAGAACCACCAACTTGAATATCGGCAAAATCGATAAGATGACTAAAATTATAATTAGCATCCGCATGATAATATTTAGAAGCATCTTGAAATTTAGAACCCGTAGTTAAATCCGGATCTGCTATACTTTTGTTAAATGCAGCAACGAACTCATCAGACCCTGGAAGAAATCTTCCTGTATCAGCAACATTTCTTGCTGCAGCGTGTGCTTGAGTTTCATCTGCACCACCAAGGGTTGCAGAAATAAAGGCTCCAGTATACTCACCAAACCATGTATTATTATCTTTCCAAGCACTATTAATATTAATACCTGTAAAAACCATATCATAAGAATCTCCAGCTTTATCTGATACTACGTAGCCTCTAACAAAGAAGTTATCGTTTCTAATTTCAATTTTATGTTGTTCTTGAAAAAAGTTATTAATGTTATATCTGTTTGTGCCTTGGTAAATTGTTGAACCTGTTCCAACCTTACCAACATAAGATATTTCGAAATCATTTTCCCATGGACGGTAGTATAGCCCCCAATCAGATTTAATACTACTAGCATCGTAATTCGTTAAATCTCTTTCATCGTAACCTGTTCTACTTACATCAACAAGTGGCACTAAATTTACTAAAGCTGGATTTGGTAACTGTGCTAAAAAAGTTTCACTTTCTATTACGTTTTTTAAATTCGTAGAAACTTCATCTCCATAAACATTAACACCATCGTAATCTATATTTGCTCTTGTTCCACCTATATTCGTTTTATCGTCTTCATTAACTGCAGCCCAATCGGTTCCTTTTAAGTAACCGAAATTTACTTTAGCTGCAAATTTATTACTGAATTTATAAGCTGCACGAATACTAACATCTGTATACTCATTATCTCCAGAAGCTTCTTGTGACGTAAGACCTCTTTTTACAGACGCACTAATACCTTGGTGATCGAAAGGGTTTTTACTTCGCATAAATAAAATACCATTAAAGGCATTTGCTCCGTATAATGCAGAAGATGCTCCAGGAAGTAATTCCACACTTAAAACATCTGTTTCTGTCATACCTACCAAGTTTCCGATAGGGAAATTTAATGCAGGTGTTGAATTATCCATACCATCAACCAATTGCATGAATCTATTATTAGCAAATGTTGCAAAACCTCTTGTATTTACCGACTTAAAAGTTAAACTATTGGTATTAACATCTACACCTTTTAAGTTCTCTAAACCGTCGTAAAAATCGGCAGATGCAGTGTTTTTAATTTCTTTTAATCCAAAGCGCTCTACTGTAACAGGAGATTCAAATATTCTTTCTGGAGTTCTTGAAGCAGAAATTACAACTTCATCTAAAGAAGTTCCTTCTTTTAAAATAAAATCTACTTTTTGATTCCTTTTGGTTATTTCTACTGTAACCGTTTCAAAGCCTACACTACTGGCTTGAACTGAGAAGGGTGGATTTTGATTGTAGGTTAAAGAAAAGTTACCATCAAAATCTGTAACGTTTCCTGTAGAGGTGCCAACTACAATAATATTGGCTCCAGGAATGGGTTGGCTATTGTCATCGACAACAGTACCAGTAATAGTTGTTTGGGAAAAAGTTATTCCGCAAAAAAACAACATAAAAAATAGGAGAATTGCTTTCATTTATATGAACGAATTTAGATTTAGAATAGCAATATATGTATATTAAGTATTATTTACACATAAAAAAGCAAAAAAATTATGCGCGCATAGCACTTATTGATAAAAAACCATGGTTAAAATTGTGATTTTGACAAAAAAAGAGTGCTATAAATGCAAATCAGCCTGATTTCAAGTTTTGAAATCAGGCTGATTTAATTTTAATTTTAATTTTTATATAAAATATTACTCTACCGTAACAGATTTTGCTAAGTTACGTGGTTGGTCGACATTTTTGTCTAACAACACAGCAATATGATAAGATAATAATTGAAGTGGAATAGTTGTTAACAAAGGAGTAAGCGACTCTAAAGTTTCTGGAACTTCAATAACATGATCGGCTAACTCTTTAACTTGCACATCGCCTTCGGTAACTATACCAATAATTTTACCTTTTCTAGATTTAATTTCTTGAATATTACTTACTACTTTTTCGTAGTGGCCTTTTTTAGTTGCAATAACTACAATTGGCATATTCTCATCAATTAAAGCAATAGGTCCGTGCTTCATTTCTGCAGCAGGATATCCTTCAGCATGAATATATGAAATCTCCTTTAATTTTAGCGCACCTTCTAAAGCTACAGGGAAATTAAAGCCTCTACCTAAATAAAGAATATTTCTAACATCTTTATAAATATCGGCAATCATTTTAATATGTGCATCAGACTTTAACGCCTCTTCAACTTTACTAGGAATCATTTCTAATTCTAATAAGTGCTGACGAAAATCTGAACTACTGATGGTGCCTTTTGCTCTTGCAAGTCTTAAAGCCATAAGCGTTAAAACTGTAATTTGAGTTGTAAAAGCTTTTGTAGATGCTACTCCAATTTCTGGACCAGCATGCGTATAAGCTCCTGCATCAGACTCTCTAGCGATAGATGAACCAACTACATTACAAACTCCAAAAACAAATGCTCCTTTAGATTTTGCTAATTTAATAGCAGCTAAAGTATCTGCAGTTTCACCAGATTGTGAAATAGCGATAACAATATCGTTTTCTGTAATTATAGGATTTCTATATCTAAATTCTGAAGCGTATTCAACCTCTACAGGTATTCTAGCTAAATCTTCAAAAATATATTCTGCAACTAATCCGGCATGCCAAGACGTTCCACAAGCAACAATGATAATACGATTGGCATTTAAAAACCTTTTCATGTTATCTTCAACACCAGCCATTTTAATAATAGCTTCGTTACGTAACAATCTACCTCTGTAAGTATCGGTAATTGCTTTTGGTTGTTCGTGAATTTCTTTAAGCATGAAATGATCGTATCCCCCCTTTTCAATTTGCTCTAAATTTAATTGAAGCTCTTGAACGTATGTGTCAACAATAGAATCATCTTTTATTTTTCTTACTTTAATTCCTTTATGGAATCTAATAACTGCCATTTCTTCATCTTCTAAATAAACAGCGTTTTTAGTATACTCTAAAAAAGGAGAAGCATCACTAGCGATAAAGAATTCATCTTCATTTTCACCAATACCGATAGCTAACGGACTTCCTAAACGAGCCACAACAACTTCTTCTGGCTTATTTTTATCGAAAACAGCAATAGCATAGGCTCCAATAACTTGGTTTAATGCAATTTGAACTGCTTTTCCTAACTTTACTTTTTCCTTCTTTTTTACATCTTCAATTAAATTAATAAGAACTTCTGTATCTGTATCTGATTGAAATGTATATCCTCTTGTAATTAATTCTTGCTTAAGTGAATCGTAGTTTTCAATAATTCCGTTATGGATTATTACTAATTCTCCAGAGTTTGAAAGGTGAGGGTGAGAGTTAACATCGTTTGGCACACCATGTGTTGCCCAACGTGTATGCCCTATACCAACACTACCTGTTTTAGTTATTTCTGCAGTGGCGCATTCTTCTAAATCGGCTACTTTACCTTTTGTTTTAGATACTTTTAGGTCTTTACCATCAAAAAGAGCAATTCCAGCACTATCGTACCCTCTATATTCTAATCGTTTTAAGCCTTCAATTACTATTGGATACGCTTCTCTATACCCAATATAACCTACAATTCCGCACATAAGTTGATGTTTTTAATTATTTGGTTCTGTGTAAAACACTTTAAATTTCATTCTTTTCTCATCATCAACATTTGCATTTGAACCATACAATACTGTTCCTCTTGGCGTAATAACCGATGCTGCTGGTAACCCCGTAACATCCTCATCATCACTATCCGCAATTGCAGAAATATTTGTATAATTCACATTGGTAGATAAAACTAAACCAATTTTTGTATTTGTTGAATCGTTGACCAAGATATTATTTAAATGTTCGGTTAAACGAATTTTATATTTATAAACACCATTTTCATCGACAACACGTTGACCTAAACTAATTATCTTAGAATTAAATGGATCCGTACTGGATTCCACTGGATCAATTTGATAGTCGTAAGTAGACATAATATTATTGATGTCGTAAGCATAAACCCTATTGAAATGACTATAATTATTACCATTAGAATCGTCTGGAAGTGCTTGCATTACCTCATCTTCAGAGATAACAAGTTGCGCATCGTTAACTAACCTACTTAAAATATAATTACCATCTTCATCTTTTTCGTAATCATCATCTCCACTAGGTATTCTAAAACTATCTAAGAAATCCTTTTTAGCTTCATCATTTTCAAACAAATCAACCACAGCCATAGAATTACCAGAACCTTTTAAATACAAAGATTGATCTCCATTAGTTTCATCTCCGTCTGCTAGTGCAACTTCTGTAATTTTATTTACAAAAGTATTTAATGTATTTCCTGTAAAAGATAACGTGTATGTACCCTCAACTGTTTCCCCGGCAGTGGTAGAATCGTAACTATAGTTAATAACTATATTAGCATCTGTAGATGCCATATCGAGTAAAACCATACTTCCGTCATCACCAATTGCTTCAGCTTTAAAAAATAAACCTCTAAAATAGTTAGCAAAATTATTGGCATTACTTAATTCAGCTCCACCCTCTTTATCTATGATAAGCGATTTCCAAAAAGCAGCATCTAATTCTGCGGTAAAAGCAGGTGCGCTTCTAGTTGTTACCTCATCATCAGTTCCCGCATCTGTAACCGTTACTATAGCAGCACTACTAGGGGTTACACTTTCTTGTTCAAAAACCAACTGCTCCTTTAAGTTATCAAAATTAATAACAGAAGTTCCATTATAAGCCATATTATCAGAGCTTCCATCTGAATATGAATAATACTTTTGCGCTGTATCATCAGCATCTGCAAACGGATCAAAGTCTCTTAAAAAATATTCGTTTTTGTAAATAGATAATTTAAAAGGCTTTATAGCGCCTGTATAGTCACCGTATAGAGAATCTTGAATAGTATATTCCGCATTACCTTCCTCATCAAAATCAATAACACGACTGAAGTAAGGAATTGTAAGCACAACTGATGTTATCTCCGGATTATCTCCAAAATCTGGATCATAACTAGACGGTGTTACCTGTGTAACAATACTAGCCGTTGTTTGTCCATAAACTGGATCGTTAAACACACCTAACAAATAAGATGCTAAACCATTGACCTGTACAGATTCTGTTGTTTTATTATAAGCTACAATAGGAATTTCGTAAGAATCTGTGCTAAAGTTAGCATTATCTTTTCCTAAAACTGCACTTTCTAATTCCGTAAATTCTTTATCGCAACCAACAAAACCGGTTAATACAAATAGAAATGCTGCAGATAATTTAAGGGCTTTAAATGTCTTTTTCATAAGTTGTTTTAAATGAATTTTGAGAAGGCTAGCCTAAAACTTCGTTATTAAAGAAGTTTGTATAAGCTTCACCAAATTCATCTTTGCTTTTATACTCTAAAATAGGTTTATTAGATGCTTTTATATAAGCATCTACTTCTTCTGTGATATCTTCAGACCCTACTATTAGCGCATCGGAGTAATCAATAGCAACTTTCATTAAGTTGTTGTACGTTGGTTCTTCGAGCACCTTTATAGCATCTTCATTAATATTGTCAAATTTAACTTTATTAATCATATCTTTATTTAACGTATTGTTAAAACTTTGATTGTATATCGAAGTCACAATTTTACTTTGGTTAAATAAAGGCTCGTCTTTGTAATATTCTTTTAAATAAACTGGTAGTAAAGAAGCTAACCAACCATGTACATGTATAATATCTGGAGACCAGTTAAGTTTTTTAACGGTTTCTATAACACCTTTTGCAAAGAAAATAGCACGTTCATCATTATCAGAGAATAACTTTCCAGCTTCATCTGTTAAGGTTGCCTTCCTTTTAAAATACTCATCATTATCAATAAAATAAACCTGAATACGTTCTTTTGGAATAGAAGCCACTTTAATAATTAACGGCATATCTAAATCGTTAATCACTAAATTGATACCTGATAACCTGATAACTTCGTGTAACTGATGTCTTCTTTCATTAATATTCCCGTATCGAGGCATGAAGATTCTTATTTGCCCTCCTTGTTGATTTACTAATCTTGGCGCTTCGAACGACATTGACGAAATCTCTGTTTCCGGTAAATAAGGAACTACTTCAGATGATACGTATAATACCCTCTTATCTTTCATATGTTTATTTTTGATGACTTTTAACTTATTTTTTAACAAAAAATAGTAGCAAAAACCCTTAGTTTGTTGCAAATTCTCGTTAAAAAACACGCAAAAGTACAAAATTTTATGCAGATTGCTCGTAAAATCTTAAGTTTGCAAGCGTTAAATTTTAAATAAAAGGTGGAAGTTTACTCGGAAAAACAACAAATTACGGCTGCAATCGATGCCGCAAAAGCTAAAAAACTAACTTTAGGATTAGTACCTACCATGGGTGCTTTACACGAAGGACATTTACAATTAGTAATAAAGGCTTTAGAAGAAAACGATCTAGTTGCGGTTAGCATTTTTGTTAATCCAACTCAGTTTGATAACCCTGACGATCTCGATAAATACCCGAGAACTTTAGAAAACGACATCGCATTATTAAAAACAGTAAGCGCAACCAAAATTATGGTCTACGCCCCTACTGTAGATGATGTTTATGAAGGTAATACCGTTTCAGAAACCTTCGATTTCGATGGTTTAGAACATGAAATGGAAGGCAAGTTTAGAGATGGTCATTTCGATGGTGTAGGCACCATTGTAAAACGCCTTTTCGAGATAGTTAAACCACACAAAGCATATTTTGGTGAGAAAGATTTTCAACAACTTCAAATTATTAAAAAATTAGTTGAAAAACATCATATGCCTTTAGAAATAGTAGGTTGCAAAATTCATCGTGAAGCTAACGGCTTAGCAATGAGTTCAAGAAACACGAGGTTAAAACCAGAATTTAGCATCGCTGCCCCCTTCATATATGAAACACTAAAAACTGCCAAAATAAAATTTGGCACAAAAAGTGCTAATGAAGTAAAGGAATGGGTTGAGAAACAATTTAAAAATCATGATTTATTAGAATTAGAATATTTCATAATTTCTGAGGTTGAAACCTTAAAACCTTTAAAACGAAAATCAAACAACAAAGCATATAGAGCATTTATAGCAGTATATGCAGACGATATTAGACTTATTGATAATATCGCACTAAATTAATTATCTTTGTCGCATGCAAATTCAAGTAGTAAAATCTAAAATACACAGAGTAAAAGTAACGGGTGCCGACTTAAATTATATTGGTAGTATCACTATTGATGAAGATTTAATGGAAGCCGCTAATATTATTCAAGGTGAAAAGGTTCAAATTGTAAACAACAATAACGGAGCTAGACTAGAAACCTATGCCATTCCCGGACCAAGAAACAGTGGTGAGATCACCCTTAACGGTGCAGCAGCACGTTTAGTTGCTCCTGGCGATGTACTTATTTTAATAACTTATGCTTTTATGGATATAGAAGAAGCTAAAGTTTTTAAACCGTCGTTAGTTTTCCCTGATGAAGCGACCAACTTACTTAAATAAGCCGTTTGAATAAACAAGAAAAAAATATACTTAAAATTACACTCCCATTATTACTGGGAGTTTTTTTGGTCTGGTATTCACTATCGAAAGTATCGATTAGCAAAATTGTTGAATACGCCCAAAATGCCGATTACACCTATATTATTCTAGGTGTTTTTTTAGGACTTTTAAGTCATTTATCACGCTCTTACCGCTGGATTTTTATGTTAGAACCTATGGGCTATAAAATAAAATTCGGCAATAGCGTTATGGCTGTTTTTGCAACCTACTTAATAAACTACACCATACCTCGCGCAGGCGAAGTTGCCAGAGCCTCTATATTAACAAACTATGAGGGTGTCCCGTTCGAAAAAGGTTTCGGAACCATTGTTGCCGAGCGTATTGCAGATATGCTCGTTATGCTAGGCATTATTGCGATTACGCTTTTTCTACAATTCGATTTTATATATAGTTTTTTAGCTGAAAAGTTTAATCCTGTAAAAATCGGAATTGCCCTAGCTCTATGTGTTTTTCTTGGTTTATTATTTCTAAGATTAATAAAACGAAGTAAATCCAAACTTGCTTTAAAAATTAGAAATTTCGCCAACGGACTTATTGAAGGCGCCTTAAGTATTTTTAAAATGAAGAAAAAATGGGCGTTTATTTTTCACACCCTTTTCATTTGGGGCATGTACCTACTCATGTTCTACGTCACTTCGTTTTCCATAACAGAATTACATGGCATTTCTGCTGGAGCTATTTTAATAGGGTTTATATCAGCTAGTTTTAGCATTGCCGCAACCAACGGTGGTATCGGCTCCTACCCTTTGGCTATTTTTGCGGCCTTTTCAATTTTCGGTATCGCAGAAGAACCAAGTATCGCTTTTGGCTGGATTATGTGGGCATCTCAAACATTAATGGTTATTATTTTCGGAGGTATTTCTCTAATTTATTTACCAATTTATAACAGGAAGAAAACCGAAGAAACGAAACAACCAGCAAATTAAGATTTCGTTTCTCAAAGCCCAACACTTTTCTTTTTTGAATTGTAATCTCTTATTTCATACCTTGCCATAATTAAATCTCAAATCGTTTTTTAAAATGAAGAAACTCATCCTTTTCGTTTTCCTGTTTAGCCTTACTTTTGTAAACATTGAAGCTCAAGTAAAATATGAAACTTTCGAATCTTCTAAACTAGGAGAAACACGGCAAATAAAAATTCAATTACCCCGTGGCTACGACTCTAACAACGATAAAAGCTATCCTATTTTTATAGTTTTAGATGGCGACTATTTATTTGAAGCCGTTGCCGGAAATGTAGATTATTATTCATATTGGGAAGATATGCCAGAATCTATTGTAGTTGGCGTAAACCAAATGGATACAAGATATGATGATTGCTTATACTCTGAACAAAACTCGCTACCCGTTGAAACTGGCGCTGCTTTTTTTGAATTTATAGGTCAAGAACTTGTTCCGTATATAGAAAAAACCTTTAGAACAGTAAACTTTAGGGTAGCCGTTGGCCATGGACTAACAGCAAACTTAATAAACTACTACTTACTAAAACCTCAACCACTATTTCAGGGCTACATAGCGGTGAGTCCAGAATTAGCCCCAGGTATGTTAGATTATATTCCAGAAGGTTTATCTAAAGCAGAATCTAAAATTTTCTACTATTTAGCCAACACAGACAACGATGGATCTTCCATAAAAAAAATGACCAATACTTTAAATACCGATATTGCCGCACTAGATAATAAAAACCTAGTATATAATTTTGATAGTTTTGAAGGACCATCTCATTATTCTGTACCAACACATGCTATTCCAAATGCAATTGAAAAGATGTTTCATGTTTTCCAGCCCATATCAAAAAAAGAATACAAAGAAACCATACTCGAATTGCAAATTTCACCTGTTTTATATCTTCAAGAAAAATATGAAAGTATTAATCAACTATTCGGAATTGATAAAAAAATTCTGATTAATGACTTTAAAGCTATCTCTGCCGCTATTGAAAAAAATGAGCTTTACGAATATTATGAAGACCTAGGAAAATTAGCCCGAAAAGCATATCCTGAAACGCTTTTAGGCACATATTACATGGCACGTTTTTACGAAGAAACAGGCGAACCTAAAAAAGCAATGCGCACCTACCAATCGGCTTACACCTTAAAAGAAATTGCAGGTGTTACTAAAGATGAAATGCTAGAAAAAGCCAACTTAATTAAAGAGGATTTCGGTTACTAAAATCTAAACACAATACTAAATTCCAAATTTGAAAAAATGGCCAAAGTAAAAACCACTTTTTTTTGCCAAAACTGTGGCACGCAATATGCCAAATGGCAAGGGCAATGTAATGCTTGTAAAAATTGGAACACTATAGTTGAAGAGGTGATACAGAAACCAGAAAAAAGCGATTGGAAAACCCCAAGCAATAATGCCAAACGAGTTTCTAAACCTCTACGATTAAAAGAAATTGACTCATCGAAAGAAGCTCGCTTAGACACTTCAGATGCTGAATTTAATCGCGTTTTAGGAGGTGGCATTGTCCCTGGCTCTTTAACACTTTTAGGAGGAGAACCTGGTATTGGCAAAAGTACACTACTACTTCAAATATCATTAAAACTACCATACAGAACACTATATGTTTCTGGTGAAGAAAGTCAAAAACAAATAAAAATGCGTGCGGAACGCATTAACCCAAACAACGAGAGCTGTTACATTCTAACAGAAACAAAAACGCAAAATATTTTTAAGCAAATTGAAGCCTTAGAACCAGACATCGTTATTATAGATTCTATACAAACGCTACATTCCGATTATATAGAATCATCAAGCGGGAGCATCTCTCAAGTAAAAGAATGCACAACCGAGCTTATCAAATTCGCAAAAGAAACCAACACACCAGTTATTTTAATTGGGCACATTACTAAAGACGGAAACATTGCAGGACCAAAAATACTAGAGCATATGGTGGATACCGTGCTCCAATTTGAAGGCGACCGTAACCATGTATTTAGAATTTTACGCGCACAAAAAAACCGTTTTGGTTCAACTCACGAACTTGGTATTTACGAAATGTTAGGTTCAGGATTAAGAGAAGTCTCTAACCCTAGCGAAATTTTAATTTCAAAAAAAGACGAAGAACTTTCGGGTAACGCCATTGCGGCAACACTAGAAGGTATGCGACCTTTAATGATAGAAGTTCAAGCCTTAGTAAGCACAGCTGTATATGGCACACCACAACGTAGCGCCACAGGCTTTAACGCTAAACGTCTTAACATGTTATTAGCCGTTTTAGAAAAACGCGCAGGATTTAGACTAGGTGCAAAAGATGTCTTTTTAAATATTACGGGAGGCATAAATGTTGATGATCCAGCTATAGATTTAGCTGTTGTTGCGGCTATTTTATCTTCAAATGAAGATGAAGCTCTCCCTGCAAATTATTGTTTTGCTGCAGAGGTTGGGTTATCAGGAGAAATCCGCCCTGTGCAACGTGTAGAGCAACGCATACTTGAAGCCGAAAAACTTGGCTTCTCAACAATTTTTGTGTCTAAATACAATAAAATCTCTTTGAGAGATACTAACATTAAAATTCAATTAATTTCTAAAATTGAAGATCTAGTATCAAGCTTAACCTAAAAACCACTAATCTACAGAAAACTGCAATTGAACGACACTAGCTCACTACCCGAACGATTCTCTTTATAATCTGACAATGATTTGTATAGTTTTGTATAACAAATTACGTGAAATAATTGAATTTTGTTCCCTCAGCACAATTCGACTTACTAAAATTCGTTTAGAAAATAAAAAAAAACATATCACAGCGATGTATTTTAACGGTTTTTTAAGCATTAATTATAAAAAAGATGTCTTTAAACGAGTTTTTTAGTTGTTTTAACGATAAAAAAACATTAATATTACCACCAATTTAAATCTCATTTCAGTTTTAAACACCGAAATAAAATTTAAATTGGTGCACGTTTACTTCCCTCGTAAATACATTTTAATATATCCATTAATCAAAAAAATAGTTATAGACAAAAATTTAATAGTCCCAAACTAATTAAAATTTTAATCTATGAGTATAAATTACGCCAACCTATACCCTGTTATAGCACTTTGCTTAACACATACATTTTATACATTCTTAAAGTTATTACATGCACTTAATTTAGCCTCGCTAAACTTAAGCACAAGAAATCCATACGGCACCAATGTAAAAATTCAGGAATAGAAATACTGATTTTTCATTATCCAATAATTCACAACATTTATACAAATTAGCTTTAATACGCTTTTCTCCCTAAAATATAATCTCTCAAATTAATTAAACAATGCGCCTCAATAATTTCAAGTTTAAATTCATTCTGTTTTTTTGTTTTATTTTTTTCAATATGGCAAATGCCCAGTTAAGCGACTTGCATTTCCTACCTCCATTAAAACAAGATGCTAACAACCAAGCTATACAGCAACAAACCATTTATCTATCAACACCTACCGTAAATACTTTTACTGTAAATGTTTATCAAGGCACAAGTACAACACCCCTAACCAGTTTTGCTTTATCTAAAGCAACCCCTGTAACTTATAGTTTAAGTAATGGAGACAACAACATTACCTTGGTAAGCAACAATAATACTGGCGTTGTTTTAAGCACCGCAGGCTTAAGGTTTGAGGCTCCTTCGGGCGATAATTTTTATGTAAACTACAGAGGTAGATCAGGATCACAAGCAGCTTCAATAACAACAAAAGGAAGGGCTGCTTTGGGACAAAAATTTAAATGGGGAGGTGCACCCATTGAGGCTAACCATAATACAATGAGTGCAACTTTAGGTATTATGGCTTCAGAAGACGATACCAATATTACTATCTCAGGTTACAATCCTAATTGCGAGTTTAGACTTCAAAACGATTTAGACGGACTTACGGCCAATACAATTAATATCACCTTGCAAAAAGGACAGTCTTATGTTTTGGAAGCTGCCAAAGATGCTGCATCGGCAAACGTAGATGGCTGGATAGGCGCTTCAATAAATTCAGACAAAGATATTGCTATTAGTAATGGTATGTTAAATTTCGGAGTAAACCCTTCTAGCGCTAGTAGAGATGCCGGAGCCGACCAGCCCGTTCCAGAAGATAAGTTAGGTAAAGATTATGTTTTTGTAAGAGGTCGCGGAGGCAGCTCGAATGAGTTTGTAATCATCATAGGAACTCAAGCAAATACAAACGTCTATGTTAACGGTAATACAACACCTTTTGCAAATATAGATGAAGGAGAGTACGCAGAAATACCTAGTTCATATTTTTCAGGAAATTCAGTTGGAGATAACATGTTAATCACCACTTCTAAAGACACCTATGCTTATCAAGTTATTTCAGGAGATACCGGCATACATACCGTAAGTCTTAATTTTGTAGCACCAGTAAGCTGCCTATTACCAGACACCATGGATTTTATTCCTAATATTAAGGATATATCAGGAGTCACTGCTAATGGCGGAGTTTTCATCATAGCCTCTACCTCTACAGACGACTCAAACATTAAAGTTAAAGATGGTGCCACTGAAGTCGCGCTTCCTGCAGCAAAAGCTGTAGCAGGTTCTTCAGACTGGAAAACATTTTATATTTCAGGGCTTACAGGAGATATTTCTGTTCAATCTTCTGGTCCTATTGCTGTTGGATACTTAGGATACAATGGCGCGCGTGGTATTGCTGGATATTTTTCTGGATTTGATACTGTTCCCGAAGTAACTTTACAAGTTGCAGGTGGAGGCTGTTTGCCAGGAGCTATAGTAGAAGTTATAGATGAAACATTCGATTCCTACCAATGGTTTGAAGATGGAGTCTTAATAGCAGGAGCAACACACGCAACCTATTCACCAACAACATCTGCAGATTATTATGTAAGAGTTGTAAAAGGCGGATGTACTTATGATTCTCAACCACTTTCCGCATACTATTGCAACCCAGATATTGTGCTAACCAAAACGGTTGATAAAGACCAAGTTATTGAAGGTGAAACAGCAATATTTACAATTGAAGTAGAAAACTCTGGTTTAAACCCTGTTACAAACTTAAAAGTTGAAGATAACATCCCTAACGGGTTAACTTTAATAAGCTCTAATACTTCTGTAGGAACTTGGAGTGGTAACACTTGGACAATAGGTACTTTAAATAGCGGAGACAAGGAAACTATTGAGTTAGAAGTAATGGCCGATGACATAAATACCATGGCTACAGCTCTCACAAATACAGCATTTAATTATCAAGATCAAACAGATGATAACATCACTCCCGATAGTCCTTCTGCTGATATTTACATTTACAATTTTGTAAGCAAGGCTTCTATAGATTTTGATGGAGCTGATGATTATTTAGATGGCACACCATTTATAACTGATTGGGACAATGCTACAATAATGGGTTGGATAAAAATTGATCATGATAATGACGGTAATTTACCTGATTCTTACAGTATTGCTGGGCAAGAAAATATGCGAATTTTTGTAACTAACGGTCGCACACCTGCCTTTTCGGTAACTATGCAAGGCGAGGTCACGGCATCATCAAACTATCCAAATAATATTCAAGTACAACCAGATCCATCTTCAGGTGTTAAACTAGAAAATAACCTATGGTATCATGTGGCCGGAGTGTTTGACTCAAGTAATGAATCCATCAAACTGTATCTAAACGGCGAATTAGTAGGCACAACAACAAACTCAAAATTAAATTCAGAATTAATAACTAAAAATTATAATGGTACTCCACATATTTACTCTACAAGAAACTTTACAATAGGTAGATACCCGACCAACACTGGTCCTTCGAAACATTTTAACGGAGACATAGATGAGGTGCGTGTATTCAATACCGCATTAAGCGATGTACAAGTACAACAAATGGTTTACCAAGAAATAGAAGAAAACACCGGTGTTATACGCGGTAGTGTTATACCAAAAAATATTGAAGATCCTAATTTATCAACAGTACCTTGGTCTACTTTACAAGGATATTACCCTATGACGGATATCTATTACGCTACAAATACTGTAACAGATTACTCAGCAAGCGGTCACGATTTAACATTACATAACATTTCAACAATACTCGAGCAAACAGCTCCAATGCCTTTTGTTACAAATAGTGATGGAGATTGGACCAACGAAACAAACTGGCTACACGGTGATGTTTGGGATATAACAGACACCAACGGAAATAGCCCGTGGAGTATTATAAAAATTGAACACAATATTGAAGGAAACCTTTCAACTGAAAATCTTGGGTTAATAATTGACACAGACAAAACGTTAACTATAAATGGCGATAATCTTGTAAAAAACAATTGGTACCTAGAATTAAATGGAGCATTAGATTTAATGAATGATTCCCAATTAATACAAACCGAAATTAGTGACTTAGTAACATCAGAAAACGGTAGAATATTAAGGAGACAAGAAGGTACATCAAATGTATACTGGTACAACTATTGGTCTTCTCCTGTAGGAGCTACAAGTATCACCCCTTTAACCAATAATAACGCCTCAGAAAATAACAGTAATAATTCAACCTTTAATCTAGACATGATTAAATTTAATCCTGGATTAGAAGGAAGATTTACATCAAGTTACAGCGGATCAGGAAGCATTAGCACCTTCTGGCTTTACACTTTCACAAACGCATTAACTTATTGGGATTGGAGAAAACTATCACTATCAACCCCTATACAACCCGGTGTAGGATATACCCAAAAAGGAACAGGTACACCAGAAGATAAGCAAGAATATACGTTTGAAGGAAAACCCAATAATGGCACTATTTTAATTGATGTTATTGATAAAGGAGGAGAAGGGTCCGTAGCAACGGTATCCAAGACAGAATATCTTCTTGGAAATCCTTACCCATCAGCAATTGATATTCATAAATTTATTGATGACAATGTAGGATTAATAGATGGCACTTTGCAAATTTGGCAGCAATGGAGCGGATCTTCCCATAACCTAGCAGATTACAATGGCGGTTACGCACAAGTAAACAAATTAGGATCAACTAGAGCGCGCCAGTTTGTAGGTCTTGCTGATGAAACTACAGGAGGAGAAGCCGGCACACTTTTACCAACAAGATACTTGCCTGTTGGACAAGGATTTATCACAGAAATTACATCAACCGGCCAAGTGGAGTTTAATAATAGCCAGCGTATTTTTATTAAAGAAGCTGATGCAGACGGAACAGAGGCTAGTGGCTCTGTATTCTTTAAAGGTGTTCAAGGAAAAAATTACACAACAAACGAAACCCCTTCCGAAGAAAACAGCATTCAAAAAATCAGATTAGAATTCAACTCTATAACAGGTCCTCAAGCCAAACGCGAACTTTTATTAGGCTTTAGCGAACAAACTTCAGATGCTTATGATTATGGTTACGATGCTGAATCTGACGACACAAACAACAATGATTTAAACCTTGATTTGGATGGTAAAAATATGAATTTACAAGCCTACGGTGAAATTACCGATGATAAGGTTGTATCATTAAATTTTAGATCGTCTGGAGATAATGCTTTCGAAATTAAAATCACTGAAGAAGTTAACTTAGATGAAAACCAAAACGTTTATTTACGCGATAATTTATTAGGAACCTATTTCGATTTAAAACAAGATGCTGCCTACAACTTCACGTCTACACAAGGTATCTTTAATAAAAGGTTCGAAATTGTATTTCAAAATGAAGTACAAACCCTAAGCAACGAAGAGGTTACAGCTACCGAAAACTTTATGTATTTCCAAAACAAGGTAAATACATTTTATGCAAAAAAATTAAATAGCGACGTTAATAAATTAGCATTGATAAACATGAGAGGACAAACCGTTTTAGAACAACAAAACCTGTCGTCTTCAGAATTAAGCAACGGTATCCAATTTAATAATTTAGCAACCGGAACCTATATTGTATGTTTAAGAACAGACATAAATGAAGTGCTTACTAAAAAGATAGTAATCAACTAAAAATTAAACACATACACGATTTTTAAAAAGACCACAACTCTAGTGGTCTTTTTTTATTTCAAAAAATTAATGTTTTAAGTATTATTCCTTAAATTCGCAACCTTACTAGAATTGATGATACATGAGCGCTAAATTTCCTGAATACAAAGGACTTGACTTACCAAATGTTGCAGACCAGATCTTAAACTATTGGCAAGAAAATAACATATTTGAAAAAAGTGTAACCACAAGAGAAGGCAAAAAACCTTTTGTGTTTTTTGAAGGTCCACCTTCAGCAAACGGATTACCTGGTGTACACCATGTTTTAGCACGTGCTATTAAAGATATTTTTCCACGATATAAAACCATGAAAGGTTACCAAGTTAAGCGTAAAGCTGGTTGGGACACACATGGTTTACCTATTGAATTAGGTGTAGAAAAAGAATTAGGAATTACCAAAGAAGATATTGGTAAAACTATTTCTGTAGAAGATTATAATGCAGCCTGTAGAAAAGCAGTAATGCGCTATACAGATGTTTGGAACGACCTCACTCAAAAAATGGGGTATTGGGTAGATATGGACGATCCATACGTAACCTACGAACCAAAATACATGGAAACAGTTTGGTGGCTATTGAAAGAAATATATACCAAAAATTTAATGTACAAAGGCTACACTATTCAGCCTTATTCGCCTAAAGCAGGCACAGGTTTAAGCTCGCACGAGGTTAACCAACCGGGCGCTTACCAAGATGTAACAGACACAACTATTGTCGCTCAGTTTAAAGCCGTAGAAAGTACATTGCCAGATTTTTTACAAAACGAAGGTGATATCCATTTTACAGCATGGACTACAACACCTTGGACTTTACCGTCTAATACAGCGTTAACAGTTGGTCCAAAAATAGATTACGTTTTAGTTGAAACGTATAACCAATATACATTCAAACCTATGAATGTTATTTTGGCAAAAGCTTTAGTTAACAAACAATTTGACGGCAAATTTAAAAGAGTTGAAGAAAAACCAGCACTTTTAGAATATAAAGATGGCGACAAAAAAATACCATACTTCGTTGTAAAAGAGTTTAAAGGAAAAGATCTTGTTGGTATTAAATACGAACAATTATTACCATATACTTTACCAAACGATAACCCAGAAAATGCTTTTAGAGTTATTGCTGGAGATTTTGTAACCACAGAAGACGGTACAGGAATAGTACATACAGCACCTACTTTTGGTGCAGACGATGCCTTGGTTGCAAAGCAAGCCGTACCTGAAATTCCGCCAATGTTGGTAAAAGATGAAAACGACAACTTAGTACCACTTGTAGATTTACAAGGTCGTTTTAGGCCAGAGATGAAAGAGTTTGGCGGCAAGTATGTTAAGAACGAATATTATGCAGATGGTGAAGCACCAGAACGCTCAATAGACGTTGAATTAGCTATTAAATTAAAAGAAGAAAACAAGGCCTTTAAGGTTGAAAAATATAAGCACAGTTACCCACATTGTTGGCGTACCGATAAACCAATTCTATATTACCCATTAGATTCTTGGTTTATCAAAGTAACCGATATTAAAGGGCGCATGCACGAGTTAAACACAGGCATTAATTGGAAACCAAAAGCAACCGGAACAGGCCGTTTTGGAAACTGGTTAGCAAATGCAAACGACTGGAATTTATCGCGTTCTCGCTACTGGGGAATTCCGTTACCAATCTGGAGAACAGAAGATGGTAAAGAAGAAACCTGTATAGGTTCTGTTGAAGAACTTAAAGTAGAAATGCAAAAAGCAGTTGCGGCAGGCGTACTAGCAAAAGATATTTTTGAAGAGTTTGAAGTTGGAAACAATTCCGAAGAAAACTACGCGAAAATAGATTTACATAAAAATATAGTTGACGAAATTACTTTAGTTTCAGCAAACGGCCAACCAATGAAACGCGAAAGCGATTTAATCGATGTTTGGTTCGATTCTGGTTCTATGCCATATGCACAATGGCACTACCCTTTTGAAAACAAAGATAAAATTGACGAAAACAAATCGTTTCCAGCAGATTTTATAGCAGAAGGTGTCGATCAAACTCGTGGATGGTTTTATACGCTTCACGCTATAGCCACTATGGTTTTCGATTCTGTAGCCTATAAAAATGTAGTATCTAATGGATTGGTATTAGACAAAAACGGTCAAAAAATGTCTAAACGTTTAGGTAACGCCGTAGATCCATTTGAAACTTTAGGAAAATATGGTGCTGATGCTACGCGTTGGTATATGATTGCTAATGCAAACCCTTGGGATAATTTAAAATTCGATTTAGAAGGTATAGAAGAAGTAAAACGTAAATTCTTCGGAACACTTTACAACACCTATTCTTTCTTTCAACTTTATGCTAATCTTGATAACTTTAACTACAGCGAAGACGATATTCCGTTAAACGAACGTCCGGAAATAGACAGGTGGATTCTTTCAGAATTACACACTTTAATTCAGAAAGTAGATGCTTTTTATGCCGATTACGAACCAACAAAAGCAGCTAGGGCAATTTCAGATTTTACTCAAGATTACGTAAGTAACTGGTTTGTACGTTTAAGTAGAAGACGCTACTGGAAAGGTGATTACCAACAAGATAAAATTTCGGCATACCAAACACTTTACACCTGCATGGAAACTATCGCGAAACTAGGAGCACCAATTGCACCGTTCTTTATGGATAAATTGTATTTAGATTTAAATTCAGTTACTAAAAAAGAATCTTTTGAGAGTGTACACCTATCAAACTTCCCGGTATTCGATGAGAACTTTGTTGATAAGTCTCTAGAGAACAAGATGGAAAGCGCTCAAATTATTTCATCATTAGTACTTTCATTACGTGCAAAAGAAAAAATAAAAGTAAGACAACCATTACAAAAAATAATGATTCCTATTGATAGTGAATCTCAAAAAAATGAAATACTAGCCGTTGCAGACCTTATAAAATCTGAGGTTAATGTAAAAGAGGTTGAAGTTCTTGAAGATGCTTCGGATATTTTGGTAAAACAAATAAAACCAAACTTTAAAGTACTTGGCCCTCGTTTTGGAAAAGACATGAAAGCCATTGCACAAATAGTTAATAACTTCACTGCTAGCGACATAAAAAACATTGAGCAAAATGGTATTTTGGAAGTCGAAGTAAACGGAAAAAATATTACCTTAGAACGCACAGATGTTGAAATAACATCTCAAGATATCGAAGGGTGGCTAGTTGCAAACGACGGTGCCTTAACGGTAGCTTTAGATGTAACCATTACTGAAGAATTACGTAAAGAAGGTATTGCGAGAGAGTTAATCAATCGTATACAAAATTTACGAAAAGATTCAGGTTTTGAAGTAACCGACCGTATAGATGTTACTTTTCAAAAAGACGAAAATATCGTAAAGGCTGTGGAAGCAAATCTTGCGTATATTAAGTCTGAAACACTAACTAACGAATTAAAAATTATTGATAAATTAGAAGATGGTATAGAAATTGCTTTTGATGAAGTAAATACCAAATTGTCTATCCAAAAAAACTAAAACTATGGCAGAAAATACTGTAAGATATTCGGATGCTGATTTAGCAGAGTTTAAAGTGCTAATAGCCGAAAAAATAAAAAAAGCACAACACGACTTAGCACTTATACAAAGTGCGTATATGAACGACCATAGCAACGGAACTGAAGATACATCGCCTCAATTTAAAGCCTTTGATGAAGGTAGTGCTGTAATGAGTAAGGAATCTAACTCACAATTAGCTATCCGTCAAGAAAAATTTATACGCGATTTAAAAAATGCTTTAATCCGTATTGAAAACAAAACTTACGGTATTTGCAGAGTTACAGGAAAACTGATAAACAAAAAACGTTTAGAGCTTGTGCCACACGCTACATTAAGTATCGAGGCTAAAAACATGCAATAATCGCAATTAAAATTTTATATTTGAAACGTCTCATACTTTTATGAGGCGTTTTTAGTTTTTAATATGTCTTTAAAAAAATCTATTCTACTTATTGTTATCTTATTATTAATCGACCAGATTAGTAAAATATACATTAAAACCAATTTCGCACTTCATGAAAATGTTGAGGTATTTAGTTGGTTCAAAATATATTTTATAGAAAATGATGGCATGGCTTGGGGTACAAAAATTAGTGATTTTATTTCCTTTATAGACGATAGATCTGCAAAAATCGCTTTAACCCTATTTAGAGTTTTTGCTATTTTTGGTATTGGTTATTGGCTTGTAGATGCAACTAAAAAGCAAAGTTCTAAAATATTAATTACAGCTATTGCTTTAATATTTTCCGGTGCTTTAGGTAATATTATAGATTCAGTATTTTATGGAGTTTTATTTGAAGATAGCATGAACCAAGTAGCAAGCTTTTTACCGGAAGCAGGAGGATATGATAGCTTATTACATGGCAAAGTAGTAGACATGCTTTATTTTCCTTTATTTCAAATAAATTTACCGCAATGGCTACCTTTATATGGCGGACAACGCTTTAACTTCTTCGAACCTGTATTCAATGTAGCCGATATGGCTATAAGCACAGGTTTTCTAATGTTAATTGTATTTAATAAGAAAGCGTTCAGTAAAGATTAAGTTTATAATGCTTTACGAAAACTCATAAACACGCTCTGGCGTTACGCAATAATCTAGGCGCACATCACTTTCAAAAACATCGGTAATTTCGGCGGAAGCTTCAAAAAAAGACAAGCCTATTTTAATAGTTTCAGGTTTACATTTGACTAAAAACCGATCGTAAAAACCTTTACCATAACCAACACGGTTACCAAGTGTATCAAAGGCTAAGAGCGGAATAAACACTACTTCAACCTTATCATCTAAAATCTCGATACCATCAATAGGTTCAGGAATATTATAGTTGTTTTTTTTAATAACCATATTATCGGTTAATAAAAAATGCTGCATCCCACCCGTTTTAAAATCGCTTTTAGAAATTAAAATATTTTTATCCTTTCCTGATAAAATGTTCAGAATATAATCGGTGTTTACCTCCTTATGTTCTTCAATAGCTAGAAAAACATGATAAAAAGAAGCATTCCAAACTGGCAATTTTAAAAGCTGATTAGCAATAGCCAAGCTAAAATCGTCTATTTGATTTACAGATAATTCGCTTCTAAGTTTTTTATATGTTTTTCGCAATTCGTTTTTAGTCATTCTAAAATCATATTATCAAAACTTAATGTTTCAAGGTTGTAGAGATGTGAAATAAGGCATCCCCCTGATATACAATAGGCGATTCGTTTACATTAATAATATATCCAGAATTTGGTGCTTTCACAACATATTCAAACTTGCCATAAGGATCTGTAATATTACCCAATACATCACGCCTATCAACATAAGAACCTATGGTAACCTCAGGTTTAAACATACCTGAATATTTAGCACGTTGCCATTTACTATCATCTATAAAAATGGTGCTTTTTCTAGGTGTTGCACTTTTAAAATTAACCCCAAGCATACCTAAATATTTCAATACACGTTTAGATCCATTTACTCCAGAACTGGTTACAGCATCATCAATATGGTTAGATTTTCCACCTTCAAAAAGCAAAAGAGGCTTCCCTAATTTATAGCAAGTTGTTCTAAACGATTTCGATAAGTTTTTAGAATACAAAACAAAAGGTGCTCCAAAAGCTTTCGCTAAATTATTAAGTTCAACATCTTCCTTTGTATAACGCAGTTGCGGTGCATTAAAACGACCAGACCCACCCGTATGAAAATCTAAAATAATATCTACATGTGGTAAAATTTCGTTTACCAACTTAAAAGCAACGCGAGCCGCCAACGAACCTGTTGGACTACCAGGGAATACTCGGTTTAAATCGCGACCATCAGGAAATTCTCGTTTTAAGTTTATAAACCCAAAAACATTAATAACCGGAATACAAATTATGGTTCCTATTTTAGGTTTATTAATACCTTTAGCAATAAGTTGCCTAACAATTTCAACACCATTAACTTCATCTCCATGAATTCCTGCTGTAAAAAGCACAATTGGACCAGGCTTTTTAGCACGCGAAATTATAACCGGTACATTTACTGGTGTTGAGGTATGTAAATTAGCCACATCAAAATTAACCTCTCTACTCTCTCCCGGACCTATATCTTCTCCTAAAATAGTTAAAATGTTGTTGCGTAATTCTGGCATTTATTTCGTGTTTTTTTCAATATAAACAATAATATTCTTTGCAATATTTCGTCCTGTAGCAGCTTCAATACCCTCTAAACCAGGTGTAGAATTCACCTCTAACAATAACGGGCCACGTTCCGACTGTAACATATCTACACCGCAAACAGGCAGCTTTAAAGCTGTAGCGGCATTCATAGCCACCTTTAACTCATCATGATTAAGTTTTACAATTTCGGCCGATCCGCCACGGTGTAAATTAGATCTAAACTCCCCCTCTTTTCCTTGGCGTTTCATAGCACCAACCACTTGGCCATCTACAACCAAGGCACGTAAATCTGCACCTTTAGCTTCCGATATATATTCTTGCACCAATGCACGAGCCTGTAAACCATTAAAAGCCTCTAAAACAGATTCTGCAGCATTTTTAGTTTCAGCTAAAACCACTCCTAAACCTTGAGTACCTTCTAAAAGTTTAATAATAACCGGTGTACCACCAACATGCTCAATAACACGTTCTACATCGCGAGAATAATTAGTAAACACCGTTTTAGGCATACCAATTCCTGCTTTAGACAAACGCTGAAAACTACGCAGTTTATCACGAGAACGAATAATCGCATCCGATGTTACTGTGGTAAAAACCCCCATCATTTCAAACTGGCGCACTACAGCACAACCAAAAAAGGTAACCGAAGTTCCAATTCTAGGTATAATAGCATCAACATAGTCTAAATATCGATCTTTATAAAAAATCGTTGGGTTTTCCTTTTCAATAATAAGGTCACACTTCAACGGGTCTATAACCTCGATTTTATGACCTCTTTTTTTCCCTTCTTCCACCAAGCGATCAGTCGAATACAGTTCCGCATTACGCGATAAAATTACTATGTTCATTGTTATTGTTTTTTCATTTTAAAAGAAACTTGTTCCAAATCCACATCGATCAAAAATTTTTGTTTTAAAAATTGTCTTCCAATCAACACCGGATATTTCATATCGCTTCTCGTGCTTAAAGTTAAGTTAATCTTGTATGTTTTACCAAAGATTACCACCTCAGATTTTACTTTATATCTATTTTCCTTAAAACCGTTACTACTTTTCACATTAGTTCGTGAAAATTCGGTAAACACAATTTCCGTATCACCAAAATTTTGATGTACATCACTACTAAAACCACATTTTAGCACATTATTTTCTTCAATTATTTCCGTACAATGTATTGCCGATGTATAAGCACCAGTATCCATTTTTACATCAATATTAAACAAACCTAATGCAGGAAAATCTAAAACATCGGTTCTACCTAAAATCTTTTTACTCATTTTTCAATTATTTCTTTGGGCGTTACCACAAGGGTCGGGCTTTCCGCAGTCGCTTTTTTGTGTTGCATAGGTGCAACCACACAAAAAGAGCTCCAACAATGCTGCAATCCCTAACGCAAGCCCATCTGCAAACATCAATTTTCGTCAATAAACAAAACACATCCTAGCAAACTAGAAGCGTTTTTAAAAGTGGCGAAAATATACAATTAGTCAATTCAAAAAACATTTTTAAAAAATAATTTCTACCTATAAATTAACAAGCATAAGTTATAACATCTATTCGTATAAATTCGTGAGATTACTATCTAAAAAACATCAATAAAATAATTACCTTTGAAACAATGGATACCCCTGATTTAGACATACAATTAAAGACCCTGCCAAATCAACCTGGTGTTTATCAATATTTTGATAAAGATGATACCATAATTTACGTTGGTAAAGCCAAAAACCTTAAAAAAAGGGTCACCTCCTATTTCACTAAAACCCACGATAACGGTAAAACTCGCGTGTTGGTAAAAAAAATAGCCAACATAAAGCACATTGTGGTCGATACCGAAACCGATGCACTTCTACTGGAAAACAACCTGATAAAAAAGTACAAGCCGCGATACAATGTTTTATTAAAAGATGATAAATCGTACCCATGGATTTGCATAAAAAACGAACGTTTCCCACGCGTGTTTTCTACACGACGTGTTTTTAAAGACGGTAGCGATTATTTTGGACCATACACCAGTGGTAAAACCGTTTATACGCTTTTAGATTTAATAAAAGGCTTGTACAGTTTACGTACCTGTAACTTTAACTTATCTCAAGATAAAGTAAATTCAGGCAAATATAAAGTCTGCTTAGAATACCATTTAGGCAACTGCAAAGGCCCTTGTGAAAACCGCGAAACCGAAGCAGAATACAACAAAAACATAGTAGCAATAAAAGAAATTTTAAAAGGAAATTTTAAAGACTCCTTACAGCAATTTAAACAGCAAATGCGCGATTTAGCAGACAACATGCAGTTTGAAGAAGCCCATAAAATGAAGGAGAAAATTCAGGTTTTAGAAAATTACCAAGCTAAATCTACCATTGTAAATCCAAAAATTAGTAATGTAGATGTATTCTCTATCATGAGCGACGAAGGCTATGGTTACATCAATTTTTTACAATTATCCTACGGCTCCATAATTCGTTCGCATACTTTAGAAATTAAAAAGAAGCTAGACGAAACCGACCAAGAATTACTAGAACTCGCGATTACAGAAATCAGACAACGTTTCGATTCTAATTCTAAAGAAATTTACGTTCCCTTTAAAGTTAATATAGGCGAAAACTTAAAAGTTACAGTACCACAATTGGGCGATAAAAAACATATTTTAGATCTATCACTTCGGAATGCTAAGTATTTCCGTATGGAACGTTTTAAACAAATAAAAATAGTAGATCCAGATAGGCATGCCAACAGAGTTATGGCACAAATGAAAGCCGATTTACGCCTTTCTGAAGAACCTCGCCACATTGAATGTTTCGATAACTCGAATATCCAAGGCACAAACCCTGTAGCCGCTTGCGTTGTATTTAAAAATGGCAAACCCAGTAAAAAAGACTATCGCCACTTTAATATAAAAACCGTAGTTGGTCCAGACGATTTTGCTTCTATGGAAGAGGTTGTATACCGTCGTTACAAACGTTTAGTTGAAGAAGAACAACCTTTACCACAACTAATAATAATAGATGGTGGAAAAGGACAACTATCTTCAGCATTAAAAAGTTTAGACGCATTAGGCTTACGAAATACTATTGCTATTATAGGAATCGCAAAACGTTTAGAAGAATTATTCTATCCAGACGATCCAATTCCCTTATATTTAGATAAAAAAAGTGAAACTCTAAAGATAATTCAGCAATTACGAAATGAAGCCCACCGTTTTGGTATTGAGCATCACCGTAATAAACGTAGTAAGTCAGCTTTAAATACCGAGCTTGAAACCATTCCGGGTATTGGCGATAAAACCATTGTAGAATTATTGAAACATTTTAAATCGGCAAAACGTGTAGCAAATGCTAAACTAGACGAACTAGAAGATGTTGTTGGCGTATCGAGAGCCTCAAAAATTTACACCTTTTATCACGAAAAGGAGACTTAAATAGAATACCAATTATCAGTAAAATATTATTATTAAACATACACCCGTTAAAATAAAAAACATTGATAAAAAAAACCACCATATTACTCCTAATTCTGTTCGTTGGCCTTTCCGCGAAAGCGCAAAACAAAACAGAAAAAAAGACTCCAAAAGTAGGCTTGGTATTAAGTGGTGGTGGAGCAAAAGGGCTTGCCCACATTGGTGTTTTAAAAGTTATAGACAGTTTAGGTATTAAGATAGATTATATTGCAGGCACAAGTATGGGCGCCGTAATTGGCGGACTTTATGCCTCGGGATATTCGGGTAATCAACTAGATTCTATTTTTCATCAAGTAAATTTTGATAAACTTATAAACGATGATTTGCCAAGAGCTTCTAAGGCCTTTTACGAACGTGATAATGCCGAAAGATATGCGGTAAGATTACCCTTCGACGATTTTAAAATTAAATTACCATCTGCACTTTCTCGTGGTCAAAACACTTATAATTTATTTTCAACCTTAACGCTATCTATAAACGAAACTAGCGATTTTAGCAAATTACCTATTCCGTTTTTTTGTATTGGCACAAACGTAGAAACGGGTAACCAAGTGGTTTTAGAATCGGGCGATTTAACACAATCTATTATGGCGAGTAGCGCGCTTCCATCACTTTACCAGCCGGTTATAATTAATGGCGATGTACTTGTAGATGGTGGTGTAATTAACAACTACCCTATTGGAGAATTACGTGCTAAAGGCATGGATAAAATTATTGGTGTAGATGTACAAGACGATCTTTTAAAACGCGACGAACTCACCTCGGCTCCCGATGTTTTGCTTCAAATAAATAATTTCAGAACGGTAAACGACATGAAATTAAAAGCCAAGCTTACCGATATTTACATAAAACCAAATATTAAAGAATACAACGTGGTATCTTTTAATGAAGGTCGAGAAATTATTGAAAGTGGAAAAATAGCCACATTAGCAAACCTAGAAGACTTTAAAAACTTACCTCTAAGAAAAAAAGAACAAAAACTTAAAGAAAGAGTACCAGATAGTATTACCATAAACAACCTATCAATAAAAGGCAATAAAAGCTACACACGCGCCTATGTTTTAGGAAAGTTAAAATTAAAGCAAAGCGGAAAAATAAGCTACACAGATTTTATAGAAGGAGTGAACAATTTAGTAGCAACCAATAACTTCGATTCCTTTCAATATAAATTAAAACATACAGGAGCTTCTGAAACTTACGATTTAGAAACGCATTTAACCGAAACTAAAAACACAACGTTTTTAAAACTTGGTATCCATTTTGATGATTTATACAAAAGCGCCATTCTAGTAAACATCACTAAAAAACGATTACTATTTAAAAATGATATCGCTTCTTTCGATTTTATTCTAGGCGATAATGTGCGTTATAATTTCGATTATTTAATAGACAAAGGTTTTTACTGGAGTGTTGGTTTCCGTTCTAGTTTCAATACATTTAATAAAAACGTAAGCGCAAGTTTATTATTGGAAGACAGTGAAATAGACGCCACCGGGTTAAACAAAATAGCAACAGAATTGGATGATCAAACCAATCAATTTTATCTACAAACATTGTTCAGAAAAGATTTTGCATTCAGTATAGGAGCAGAACACAAGCGTTTAGAACTAAGCTCAGAAACTTTTTTAACAGATAGTCCAGACGAAGAATATGTATTCGAAAAAACAGATTATCTAAGTGTTTTCGGAAACCTTAAATTAGACACCTACGATAACAAATATTTCCCTAAAAAAGGCGTGTATTTTAATGGCGATTTACACACCTACTTATTTGCCTCTAACTTCAATAAAGATTTCGATAACTTCTCTATTGCTAAAGCAGATTTAGGCTATGCCTTTAGCGCATCACACAATTTAGCATTCAATATAAAAACAAGTGGTGGTTTTAAAACCGGTAACAAATCGACCAAAACCTTAGATTTCGCACTTGGAGGATACGGTAACAACCTAATAAACAACTTCATACCATTTATTGGTCACGATTTTATTTCCCTTACGGGGAATAGCTACGTAAAGGCATCTTTTATTGCCGATTATGAAATTTTCAAAAAACATCACATTACGCTAGAAGGCAACTGGGCCAACATAGACGACGATATTTTCGACTCTGGCGAATGGTTCTCACTTCCAGACAATCGCGGTTACGGCTTAGGTTACGCCATGGAAACCCTTATAGGTCCGCTACAAGTAAAATACAGTTATGCGCCCGAGTTAGGCCAAAGCATCTGGTTCTTTAATTTAGGTTTTTGGTTCTAAACCAACGATTACGATTTATTCAAAATAAATTCTATTTTACGAGTTATAATTTAAAATTTTACGATATTTGTGGTAATATGACACTGTTTTGGGCAAATTTACTTCAGCACCTTAATTTTATTATCAAGAGAAATCCTGAATAAGCAGGCATTATTGTATATTTAAATCACTTTTTTAAAGTTTAAAGCCACACGCTTTAAAACGTTTAATTATTAACTTATAATTCTAAAAAGTATGCCTATTTATCATAAACTAGGAAACATTCCTCCTAAACGACACACACAATTTAGAAAACCAGACGGCAGTTTGTACGCCGAACAACTTTTTGGCACCATTGGTTTCGATGGTATGGCAACCAATAGCTACCACGAACAACGACCAACACAAGTAAAAGCAATAAAAAACCAATACAGTGTTGCTCCAAAAATTGCATTAAAAAACAATATAAAATCTTATAGATTAAAAGGCTTTCAAGTAAAACCAGAAAACGATTATCTAGAAAGTCGTAAAACCGTTTTAATAAATAGCGATTGCGCTATTATTCTAGCAGCACCAAAACAATCTACAGAAAACTATTTTTATAAAAATACCGATGCCGACGAGCTTATTTTTGTGCACAAAGGCACCGGAAAACTGCGCACACACTTAGGAAACCTGGATTTTAAATACGGTGATTATCTTTTAATTCCGCGTGGTATTATTTATAAAATAGATTTCGACACCGAAGACAACAGGCTTTTTATAGTAGAATCGCGTCGCCCAATTTACACACCAAAACGTTACCGCAATTGGTTTGGGCAACTTTTGGAACACGCTCCATTTTGTGAACGTGATATTCGCCGTCCGGTAGAATTAGAAACCCATAACGAAAATGGAGATTTTTTAATAAAAGTAAAAAAACAAGACGATATTATAGAAATGGTTTACGCCTCTCATCCTTTTGATGTTGTGGGCTACGACGGCTACAATTATCCGTACGCCTTTTCCATACACGATTTCGAACCCATAACAGGCCGCATACACCAACCGCCACCGGTGCACCAAACTTTTGAAACCGATGCCTTTGTAATATGCAGTTTTGTGCCGCGACTTTACGACTACCATCCGCAATCTATTCCGGCGCCATACAACCATAGCAACATCGATTCCGATGAAGTTTTATATTACGTAGACGGCGATTTTATGAGTCGTAACGATATCGATCAAGGTCATATTTCTCTGCATCCTGCAGGTATTCCACACGGTCCACACCCAGGAGCCACCGAGCGTAGTATTGGCAAAACCAAAACCAACGAACTCGCTGTAATGGTAGACACCTTTAAACCACTCATGCTAACCGAAGAAGCCATGAAAATTGCCGACGAGAACTATTATAAATCCTGGTTAGAATAAAATAATAAGAAGCTAATCCTGCTTTCCGCTATATCTTTTAACAAAGCCACTTGTCTATTATTTAAGTTTTATTACTTTCATTAAAAATTTAGTAAAACACAAAGTTTAGAACATTATAATGCTTTGTAAAAAGGATGTCGCTGCAATCAGGGCTAACCTAACCGCCAATAAAAAGGCTTAACCTAAAAACACTCAAATCCCCTGTTTGAGCACCTTCTAAACAAGAAGTTTAATTATGGGTAAATTATTATGAATTACAGTAAATTACCAGCCGATCCAAGTTCATTAGTATTAGGTATTGTAGCCTTAGTATTAGGTTTTGCAGGCTGTTGTTGTTATGGCATTTTTGCCATTATCCCATTAATAATAGCCATTATTGGTTTAATGAGCGCCAATAGAAGTTTAAAAGAATTTGGCAACAATCCAGATGTCTATACACCACAAACTAGAAGTAACGTCTCAACGGCACGCGTGCTAAACATAATTGCCATTGTTTTTAACGGTATTATAGTGCTTATGTTTATAGGTGCACTTATATTCTACGGCACCATGTGGTCTACAGGTGTTTTTGATGAATTTAAAAACTTTGACAACTTCGAGACAGAGGAAATTTACGAATATGAATCGGATACTATTTTTAGTGATACCGAATACTACGAATCTGAAACTACTATAGACAGCATAGAGGTTGAAGAACTCATAGAACCCAACGATAGCGGTGAATAAAACACAAATCCACAACTAATAAATAAGATATCATGAGTAAAGATATAGAATCAGTAAACTACGGATTAGAAAAAATATTTGAAGGCGCACAAGATTTCTTACCACTTCTTGGTACCGATTATGTAGAATTCTACGTTGGTAACGCGAAACAATCAGCTCATTTTTATAAAACAGCATTCGGTTTTCAATCGCATGCTTATAAAGGTTTAGAAACCGGATCTACAGATTCCGTAAGCTACGTGCTTACCCAAGATAAAATCAAACTAGTTCTAACCACACCTTTAAACAGTAAATCGCCAATAAACGAACACATTGTTAAACATGGCGATGGCGTAAAAGTAGTTGCTCTTTGGGTAGAAGATGCCCGAAAAGCTTACCAAGAAACTACCAGTCGAGGAGCAAAATCGTATATGGAACCAACCGTTGAAACCGACGAACATGGCGAAGTTGTTAGGGCCGGTATTTATACTTACGGAGAAACGGTACACATGTTTGTAGAACGCAAAAACTATAACGGTACTTTTTTACCAGGATTTAAAGCATGGAATTCTGACTACAACCCAAAACCTGCCGGACTTAAATACATAGACCACATGGTGGGCAATGTAGGCTGGAACCAAATGGATACTTGGGTTAAATTTTACGAAGATGTTATGGGCTTTGTAAACTTTTTATCGTTTGATGATAAGCAAATTCATACCGAATATTCGGCCTTAATGAGTAAGGTAATGAGTAACGGTAACGGCCGTATAAAATTCCCGATAAACGAACCTGCGGAAGGTAAAAAACGCTCGCAAATTGAGGAATATCTAGATTTTTATGAAGGTGCAGGCGTGCAGCACATTGCCGTTGCTACAGATGATATTATAAAAACAGTAAGCCAACTAAAAGCTAATGGTGTGGAATTTTTATCGATTCCGCCAGAGGAATATTATAGAGCCGTACCAGGTAGATTAGAGGCTTACAGCCACGAACTTCGTGAAGATATTGAAGGCCTAAAAAAACTAGGTATCATGATTGATGCTGATGAAGAAGGGTATTTGCTTCAAATTTTTACAAAACCCGTGGAAGATAGACCGACCTTATTTTTTGAAATTATACAACGTATGGGAGCTAAAGGCTTTGGTGCTGGTAATTTTAAAGCACTTTTTGAATCTATTGAGCGTGAACAAGCTAAAAGAGGCACACTTTAATTTTAACCTCAACCATACAACGTTTGTTATTATTTAATATTTTTAAAACCCGTCTCTTTCTAGAAAAACAAGACGGGTTTTCTTTTGCGTTAGCGATTGAACGGCCTGTTTGAGCTCCCGACCTTAGGAGGAGCGAGTAGTGAAAGCGCGACCCTTTTCGGGTAACGCCCAAATTAGTATTTTTAAATTGGTAACGTTTTGTTAACTTTGACCCCGAATACAAACAAGCTTTGACGTTGAACTTACAGGATATTCCGCGCGTAAAACATATTACGAAATCGGATTTTATAAAACACTATTTTACACCGCAAAAGCCTGTGGTTATCGAGCATTTTATCGATGACTGGCCTGCGTATTCTAAATGGAGTTTGGAGTACATGAAGCAAGTGGGTGGCAATATTACCGTGCCACTTTACGATGATAGGCCTGTGGATTTTAAAGATGGTTTTAATGAGCCACATGCCAAAATGAAACTTGCCGATTACATTGATTTATTGAAGCGCGAGCCCACTAAATTCAGGATATTCTTGTGGAATGCCTTAAAGGAGATTCCTGTTTTACAGAAAGATTTTACGTTTCCTGATTTTGGTTTACGTTTAATGAAAGGTATACCGATGTTGTTTTTTGGCGGTGAGAACTCGCATACGTTTATGCACTATGATATTGATTTGGCTAACATTTTTCACTTTCATTTTGAGGGTAAAAAGCAGTGTATTTTGTTTGACCAAAAGCAGAATAAGTTTTTATACAAAGTGCCTCACGCTTTAATTACTCGCGAGGATATAGACTTTAATAATCCGGATTTTGAAAAATGGCCTGCGTTAAAAAAAGCAAATGGTTACAAAACGGAACTTAACCATGGCGAAGTACTCTATATGCCCGAAGGTTATTGGCATTATATGCGCTACATAACCCCTGGTTTTTCTATGAGTTTGCGTGCTATTGCTAGAAACCCAAAACACTTTGGCAAAGCGATTTACAATGTATTTATTATGCGTAATTACGATAATTTAATGCGTAGAATTAAAGGGCAAAAATGGATTGATTGGAAAAATGAACAGGCCATACTACGCACAAACAAGCATTTGTAAATTAAACCTTTGATTTTAAAAAAGTTGTAATATCTTTGCCGACTTAAATAAAACTCAAATCATGAATAAAAATTTAATTTTATTAGTATTAGTTGTACTTAGCGTATCGTTTGCACATTCGCAAGCATTTGAAGGTAAAGGTGATAATAAATTCCAAGTTGGTGCTAACTTACAAGATAATGGCACTGGACTTAATTTAAGTTACGATTTTGGTGTTGGCGAAAACATTTCAGTTGGTTTTTCTACTTCATACCTTTTAAGCGTTAACGATGTTATTTTGGATGATGCTTTTGATACACGTTTTGACTTAAGAGCTCGTTTTAATGCTAACCTTGGTAATGTTATTAATGTTGATGAAAACTTTGATGTTTATCCTGGTTTAAGTCTTGGACTTAAAAACTTTGGTGGTCACTTAGGTGCTCGTTATTTTTTCTCTGATGGCTTTGGTGTTTATACAGAATTTAATGCGCCTTTCGCTAAATATAAATCTGGAACGTTAACAGCTTCTGAAACTTTACACAATCAATTTACAGTTAACTTAGGTGCTGTTTTCAACTTATAATATATAGTTTACCCTTACTTTTTTAAGGATAACTTTTATAAAAAAAGCTGATAGAAATAATTTCTATCAGCTTTTTTTTATGCTTTTATTTAATGATTTCGTGTGCTTTCTCGTAAACCAAATGAGACTCCCAACCACGATAAAGAAAATAATCGACAAACTTTTTACGCTTTTTGTAAACGTCGCTCTCTTTTAGAGTTTCTACTTTTTTTTCGGCTAACTCATTGAAAGTCTCAATGTAATCCTCGTTTTCAATTTCTAAAAGTGCTCTATTTATATTTACTTTACTAATATGCTTTTTCTTGAGTTCCATAGATATGCGCACTCTACCCCAACGCTTAATACGGAACTTTCCGCGTGCAAAAGCCATTGCAAATCGTTCTTCGTTAAGGAAGTTGTGTTCTATAAGGTGTACGGCAACCACATCGATAACTTCAGGAATCATATTCATGCTAATTAGCTTTTGCCTAACCTCGTAATGACTACGTTCTTGGTATGCGCAATAATGCTCCATTTTTCTGGTAGCTTCTTCTAAAGTATAAGATTTTGTGGAACGTTGCATAGGTAACAAAAATAACAATTAGATTAAATAAACGTGGCTTTTAGAACAGTTTTAATAATCGCCACACCCAGCTTTAAACTTTCTAGCCTTAAGGAAAACAAGCAACTAAATTTTTATTTTTATCAAAAACATCAAATCACTCATCGACAGCTATTTGCAAATCAACCTAAAAAACAGCTGTTACATCTAGATAAAAAACCTTATTAACTAATAATTCTTTATTTTAGTTCGATTTAATTGCCTAAAAAGCAATGAAGAGAACCTTTTAATCCCTAAGAATTTTGAAAAAATTATTCCTTTTAATATTAATGCTTTTAGCCTTTGATTTTGGCTTTGGGCAAACAACATTAAGTGCTGGCGATATTGTAATTACTGGTTTTAATTCTGATACGCCAGATGAATTTACATTTGTTTTACTCACAGATATTACGAATACAACAACTATTAAATTTACTGATAACGGATGGGACACTTCTGCTTTTCCAGCCCCTGCATTTCGCTCCAATGAGGGCACAATTACTTGGGTAGCAAATACCGATTTACCTTGCGGAACCACAGTAACCATAATTAATAATGGAAGCCTTACACCTTCCACTGGATCATTAACAACATCCGGCAGCTTTGCTTTAGCGACAGCCGGAGATCAAATTTTAGCATATCAAGGTGTTGATTCAAGCCCAACTTTCATCTATGCCATTATATCTGATTCAACTGGTTGGTCTAACTCCACTAGCTCTAACACTTCGGCATTACCACCAGGCTTAAGTAATGGTGTAAATGCAGTCGCTCTGGGAGAAACCAGAAATGCAAAATATGATTGCTCAATAGAATCTAATCCTGCTCTTATTTTATCAGCCGTATCGGATAACTTAAACTGGAATACCTCGAATAGTTTATTAACGTTAGGAGATTGTACTTTCTCTTGTTCGCCATGTGCTTCAACTGTAACATGGAATGGAAGTAGCTGGAGTTCCACACCAGACCTAACCACTGAAGTTATTTTAAACGACGATTATGACACAAATAGTTTACCAAGCTTTCAAGCCTGCAGTTTAACTGTTAGTTCTGGAAATACTTTAACTATTGGTGATGGTACTTTTGTTGAAGTAGAAAACGACTTAACAGTAGAAGCAACAGCATTTATATATGTGGCTTCTCAAGGTGCCTTTGTTCAAAATAGCGATGCCGGTTTAGTCGATGTTTTGGGTACGGTTGAAGTCACTAAAACAACAGCACCATTAAACAATTGGTACGAATACACGTACTGGAGTTCGCCTGTAGCCAATGCCGATATTGATAATGGTTTGAGTGAGGCTAAATCGAACAGACGCTACTCATTCAATGCGCAAAATTTTCTGGATGCTACTGCAGAAACAAACAACAACAATGCAACTGTTGCCGGACAAGATGATATTGACGACAATGGAGACGATTGGTTTAACGTAAATGGGACAACCGTTATGCAACCCGGCGTTGGATACGCAGCAATGCACGACCCTGCTGGTTTTGCGGGTCCAGGAGGGCCTTCTTATCAATTTGATTATATTTTTAGTGGGCCATTTAACAATGGTGTAATATCTGTGCCTATTCACAGAAACGACTCCGAAACTAACGATATTAACTGGAACTTTATTGGGAACCCATACCCATCAGCGATTGATGCCGATTTGTTTTTAGCAGCCAATAGTAATATTTCTACTAGTGTTGCCGGATCAGGATACATAAATGGCGCTATATTTTTATGGTCTCAAAACACACTACCTTCGGCTACCACTAATGGCAACGAACCATTAAACTTTTCTAATGATGATTACTCTATTATAAATGCATCTGGCGAAACTACAGGTGGCGATGGCACAACTGCTGCTACATTATCTAATTCAAACAGAGCAATTTCTTCGGGGCAAGGTTTCTTTGTAGCTTTTTCAGATGGGGCGATACCCATTTCTACTACTGGAGATATATCGGAAGGCGTTATCACATTCAATAACTCAATGCGCGTAACCGATGTAGCAGCTAATAGTGTCTTTTTCAAAGGAACATCATCTAAAAACACAAATATTGCAGATAAGCTATGGATTAACTTAACATCAGAAGTTGGAGTATATAATCAAATTTTAATAGCCTATGTAAATGGAGCAACTAATGAAGATGATGGGTTAACTTTTGATGCTACCAAATACCCAACCAATTCGGGTGCAGCTTTATATTCTACTATCGGTAACTCTAATAAAAAGTTTGCCATACAAGGTAAAGCTGTTGAAAGTATTAATGAAGAAGAGGTTATAAATCTCGGCTTTACTAATTATATTAATAATGAAATACCATATACCTTATCTATCGATAAACTACAAGGTGATTTTCTAAACAATAACACGGTTTATTTAAAAGATAATTTACTAAACATTACCCATAACCTATCGGATGGCAATTACAACTTCACCTCAGAAACAGGAGCATTTACAGATCGTTTTGAAGTAGTGTTCAAAGAAGAAAACACACTAACAGTTGATGATATTATTAATAACGAAAGTGCTTTCCAAATTATTCAACATGACAGCGACCGTGTTACCTTTAAAACAGGAACGAGTGCTACTTTAAAATCGATTGCTATTTACGACTTGTTTGGTAGAAAAGTATATCAATTTAAAGGCGGAAATAGTTCGGAAACATTTAATATTCCAAATATAAAAACAGGTATTTATCTCGCTAAAGCGGAATTATCTACAGGAGTAATAATCACTAAAAAAGCTATAAAAAGATAATTAGGTTTACACCGAAATTACAAGCTATACTTTAATGCTAAAATAACATTTATTCCAGCGGCTGCAATTCCAGACGAATAGGTTTTGTAACGCTGGTTAGTTATGTTTTCTATACTTGCCGAAATTGATGTTGATTTACGCCATTGATATTGCGTTCTTAAATTAAGCGTATACCAAGCTGGCGAGTAGGGATTGCCATCTGCATCTAAAGCATAGATATAATCTTTTTCAATTTCCGAAGGCGCTAATTGATTAAAAGATAATTCGTTATTATAATTTGCAAAAGCATCAACTTTCAACTTGTTTTTAGCCCATGTAATGTGTGTGTTTCCAAAATATGGTGCAACATGCCTAATTGGAACTTCAATGCCTTCATCTTCTTCTGTACCACCTATAATGTTGTATTGCGAAGTAAGCTCGAGTTGTTTAGATAGTTTATACTTCAACCCAACTTCAAACCCGTAAATCCAAGCTTTAGATGCATTTTGAATAGCTTGTACGTTACTTAACTCACCATCGTACATAATTTCAGTTTCACCATTTAAACTATAATCGCGACGCACTAAGGCGTTATCCAGATACGTGTAATACGTGTTTAAATCTAAAATAAGGCTTTCGTTAAAATTCAACTTCAGTCCCACTTCACCACCATAAGCATATTCAGGCTTTAAATTATCATTAGGCACTACAACAGATCCTGGTTCAGAATCGAAAACCTTACCAATATCATCAATATTTGGAGCTCTAAAAGCAGACGATGCATTTAATTTCCATTGCATCATCTTGTTTGGAGTCCAACTCACTCCAGCGGTTCCGGTAAGTGCACCTGCTTCATTATTAGAAACCGTAAAAGGTAAATTTAAATAGACATTATTTTCGGTGAAATCGGCCTTAGAAACCACATGGTTAAAACGTAAACCTGACTGAAATACAAATTTAGTATTCGGCTTATATTTTATACTAGAATACACAGCAGTAGATTGCCATGTTGCTCCATTTGGATAACGCGAAACAGTTAGTTCTAATGTATTACTATCGATATTTTCATCCTCTCCACTAGAAGTTACTTTATTATAAACGTACTCAAAACCATAAAAAAATTGTGTTTTGGAATCTAAAGTTTTTTCTAAATCTAAATTAAAGGAGTAAGCATCTACAGCTTCTTCTCGAATACTCCTGATAGACGATTGAAAATCACGATCCATTCTGCTTTCTTCAAAATTCTGATAAGCTATGGTTGCTTTAATTTTATCATACAAATTCGAATTACTGCTTAATTTAGTAACCTGTAAATTAGACATAAACCAGTTTTGTGGACCATAATTCCATCCTGCAGAACGCAGCGTACCACTACGATATCTGATTAAACGATCGTATCTTGGAATATTTGATGATGTGGTGTAAAACAAACCTAAATCGAAACTTAAATTTTCTAAAGGCTCATACCTCACTTTTTGCATTAAATTAAGCTGATTGTAACCAGAATATTTTTGAACCAAAGGATCGCTATTTCCTTGAACAATATCTCCTTCTGCAGTTGTAACAACATATTCGGGTCTTAAATAATCATCAGGTCCATTTTTTCCCATTTTTAAATCTCCAAAATCAGTATAACTCGCACTAGTAACAAAACCCCAATTTTTGTAACCTAAATTCAAATCGAAATGCCCTGTTTTTTCGTTACTTGCAGAAGCATACCTCGCTACAACATTCGATTTTACTAAAAGTGAATCTGTATAAGACAATTGCGGTTTTTGCGTATAGAAACTCATAACACCACCTACGGCATCACTACCATAAATTACCGAACCTGCACCAAGTGTTACCTCGGTATTTTGAATTGAAAATGGGTCGATAGCTATTACATTTTGAAGGTTTCCTCCTCTAAAAATGGCATTATTCATGCGCACGCCATCTACCGTGATAAGCAACCTATTGGTTGAAAATCCACGTATCATTGGACTACCACCACCCATTTGACTTTTTTGCACATAAACTTGGCCTGTAGTTTCTAATAAATCGGCACTTGTTTGCGGATTAGTAAACTGTATATTTTTACTGTTTAGACTTACTATTTTTTGAGGAATATCTCTTTTGTTTTGCTGAAATTTTGAAGCTGATATTACAATTTCCTGAAGGCCTTCAGTGTTAGATTCTAGATATATTTTGTTTCTAGAACCAATGATAAACTTAGTGGTTTGTTTTAAAACATGCGATAAGTGTTTAAAATAAATGTCTTCACCTTCATCAAACTCACTTAAGGAAGCTTCGCCTCTAAAGTTTGTAATCTCAGATTTCGATTTATCAACATTATATATAGCGACACCAAAAATTGGTTCTTGCGTAGTTTTGTTAAGCACTTTTACGTTTTGAGCAAAGCTTACACAGGTAAATAGAACGAAAAATATAATGTAAAAAGACTTCATGCTTAACTAAAAACTTGATTAAAAATTTTTAAGGATTTTGGTGTTTTAAAACTCCCCAAATGTAGTTCAAAATATAGCAAAATCATATTTAAAAACGATTGCCTTTGCCTTCCGTTAATTTTCACATTTTGCAAGTCGTTAAAGGTTGTTTCTAATAGTTTTTTAAGGAGATTTAAATCTTCACCTGCAATGGTATTTCGAATATCTTGTCTTACTTGAAATTTACCTTCAATTAAATTAAAATGATCTAACTCTCTATCCAAACTATCAGGATAAAAACCAAGGTACTTTGTGAGATTGAGTAGAAATAACAAATGGAAATTAGCATAGTCACTTTGCTCATCTAACCATAATAGTGCTGTTTCTAAATATCTAAAAAGCGTTTCGTTTTGCTCCTCTTCGCGCAAAGCACTGCTTAAAACCTCGGATAAAAACATCACGATAGCACTTTTTAAAACATTGGTATGCAAACTACTATACAAATGATTTAAACGCACCTCGCTTAAGCTTTGTAACGAACGACTATCTTTATAATTTACTGTAATATGTAACTGAGATAATAATTGAAAGTATGCGATTTTAGCCCCTCCTTTTTTGCTTTTTAAAATACCGCGAAGTAAAAAACTAACCACACCAAGTTCTTCGGTATAACATTTAACTATTAAATCGTTGTCTCTATATTTTAGCTTAGAGAGCACAATGGCATTGGTTTTAACTAACATTACCTAACTACCATTAATTTTACAACCTTAGTTTCGAAGGTATCTAAATCGGAAATCATAATTAAATACACACCAGAAGACACAACATTATTCGCCATATTTCTTCCGTTCCAAAATACAGTCCCTCCATCTATTTCAAGGTTGTAATTATTATATCTTAAATTAATTCGCGATTGCGCCTCGGCTACCAAGTTTCCTTCAATATCAGTGATTTTGATATTTACGTTATCGGAAATGTTTTTAATTTTTACCTTTTTTTCGACGATATCAAAATTTGGTCGCACCGGATTTGGATAAGCATAAACGGTTTCTAAATCTTCTGACGAACCCGAACCTCCAGATTTAAAAGACACTAAACCTCTATCGGTTGCTAAATAAATAATACTATTTGTTTCTTCTATAGATATTTCACTTATAGCATTTGAGGGTAACGGTGAATTATCGGTTGTGAAATGATAAATAGTTTCTTGACCATCGGATGATAAGTAAAACACACCAGCATCAATGGTACCAATCCATTTATTATTTGCGCCATCGACCTTTATATCTGTAATATACTGTTCTGAGAGAAGTTCCCGAGCTATACCATCTTCAAGAATTATAACCTCTTCTGCAGTAGAGTTATCATCTGTAAAAAAACCAGATGTATTATACAAAACCCTTAAACCTTTATCTGTACCAATCCATAATTGATTTCTGTCATCTGCCGCCAAAGCTCTTACCGAATTAACAGGTAGGTTACCATCTACTTCATCTATATTCTTTAACAATGGACTTCCATTATTCTCATTAAAACCAATTACACCTTTAGAATAACTAGCTATCCATTTTGTATTATTTCTATCTATAACCAACTTATCAAACCCTAAATTATCGTTTAAAGCATCTTCAATTAAAGATTCAAAACTATAAGAAACCCATTGATTATTTGTAGGATTATAAGATTTTAATGGCTTTTCGACTCTACTTGTAATAGTCCACAACAAACCTGTATTATCAAATATTGACTCTCCAACTCTTATATCTACATAACTTGGGTTAGTAGGAATAACCAAAGACTCTAGTCCGCTATTAGTTTGATTATATAAAACTGTCGGTTCATTATTATTAAATTCCAATAAACCACTAAAAAAAGAACTAACAAAAGCTTGATTTATATTAGACGGATTTACTGATATTGCATTTAAAGATCTTGCTCCAAATAAATCACTATAATCTGTGTTTATCCAAAATCCCTTAGTTAAATGACTAACTCCACGTGCATTTAAAGGGTAAGGGTTGTAATCTAATGTATAATCACCATAGGTAACCCAAACACCATTTACATCTGCCTGAATTGAAAATGGGGTATTTAACAATGGTCCGTCTGGGTGAATTTCTTCATAATTTAAAGGATTTAAAATTGAAGTCGATAACACACCAAAGTTATCTGTACCAATATAGATATTATCAGCATCTATGGTTGCCGCATTAAAGTTTGTATTAAAATCTGCATTATCCGATGCTTTTGCGAGTAAATTAAAATCTACATCGTAAACAAAAACATCGTTTTTTGTGGTTACTATTAACTTCTCATTTAAACTAGTTGTTTTAAGCGGCGTATCGGCAAACACCAATAAACTGGTTAATACATCGTTATTAATCTCGTATAGTCTTTTACCTGTATTTATTGTATATAATTTGCTTTCGTTTGTTTGCACAGACAAAAAATCTCCATTACTTACTTGCTCCCAGTTTTTATAATCGATTAAATTAGGACTTGCAATAGGTGCTTTTTTAAGTCCACCACCATCAAGACATGCCGCATAAATATAATCACCAAAAATAGTTGTTTGACTTACTTCTATTTGAATCCCTCCATCACCAATAAAATAAGTGTCACCAAACTCCAAACGCTCTAAATCGAATACAGATATACCATAACCCGTAGATAGATATACATTATTTTCATTGGCGTTAATATGATTAATTTTTTTATCACCATCTAGAATTGTTGATTTATTCACAATATCTACAACAGTTAATATATCATCATCTTCATCGAAAACAATTTCAATTAATCCATTTTCATAACCAACAACCAATAGCTCGTAAGCTTCACTATAGTATATAGTTGAAATAGTTTCACCAGACAAACCTTGTATTGTGGTAATTTCTTCTAAAGTTTTGGTTTGACTGTCAAAACTAAAGATAGCATTTTCTGAAGCTGCATAGATTTTGTTTCTTCCGGTGACAACCTCGTTTACCTGATTGTATGAAAAGTAACCCTCCCAGAGATTGGAGAAATCTTGTGCAAACTGCACAAGAGGCAACATATAAATAAAAAAACTTATAACTTTCTTAAACATCATTAACCTGTATCATAAAGAGCTAAGCAACTTACTTAAAACCCATATTTACTTTAAAATTGATCTATAAAAAACAATTTAGAACTCATTTCGATTCAAATATATTTATAACTAACGAATTAAGCTTCAAAAAAATATATTATAGCCGTGATTCTTTCATATTAATAAATAAAAAAGCCTTCTGCAAAACAGAAGGCTCTATATTAATAATTATGCTTTTATATTTTAAACTACACCTTGTGCTAACATAGCATCGGCCACTTTTACAAAGCCAGCAATGTTTGCGCCACGAACGTAATCTACATAACCATCTTCATCTTCGCCAAACTCTAAACAAGATTTATGAATATCAGACATAATATCCTTTAACTTGGTATCCACTTCTTCTCGAGTCCATTTAAAACGCAATGAGTTTTGCGTCATCTCTAAACCTGAAGTTGCTACACCTCCAGCATTAGATGCTTTTCCTGGTGCAAATAATATTTTTGCTTTGTGAAATACAGTTATAGCTTCTTTAGTTGATGGCATATTAGCACCTTCACTAACACAAATACAACCATTTTTAACTAGAGTATTTGCATCATCTTCATTTAATTCATTCTGTGTTGCACATGGTAATGCTATATCACATTTAACACCCCAAGGTGTTTTTCCTTTTACAAAAGTTGCATTCGGGTAGCTTTCTAAATACTCGCTAATTCTACCACGCTTAACGTTTTTCAAATTCATAACGAAAGCTAGTTTTTCTTCATCGATACCTTCTTCATCATAAATATATCCAGAAGAATCAGAAAGCGTAAGCACTTTCCCGCCTAATTGTAAAACTTTTTCGGCTGCATATTGTGCAACATTACCAGAACCTGATATTACAACAGCTTTACCATCAAAACTATCATTTTTAGTTTCAAGCATTTTTTGTGCAAAATACACATTACCATACCCTGTTGCTTCTGGTCTAATTAAAGATCCACCCCAAGACATTCCTTTTCCGGTTAATACACCAGTAAACTCATTTCTAAGTTTTTTGTACATCCCGAATAAAAAGCCAATTTCTCTTGAGCCAACACCAATATCTCCCGCAGGAACATCGGTATTTGGGCCAATATGCCTAAATAACTCACCCATAAAAGCGTGACAGAAACGCATAATTTCGTTATCACTTTTTCCTTTAGGATCAAAATCACTTCCACCTTTTCCACCACCCATTGGTAAAGTGGTTAAACTATTTTTAAAGACTTGCTCGAAAGCTAAAAACTTTAAAATACTCATATTTACCGTTGGATGAAAACGCAATCCGCCTTTATAAGGTCCGATAGCAGAATTCATTTGAATTCTATATCCACGGTTTACTTGAATCTCACCATCATCATCTACCCAACAAACTCTAAACGTGATAACACGTTCAGGCTCAACCATCCTTAATAAAATATTTTTACCGTAGTATATATCGTGTTTAACAATGTACGGAATTACAGTTTCCGCAACTTCTTCTACTGCTTGTAAAAACTCAGGCTCATCACCATTTCGTTCTTTTACCAGGTCTAAAAACGCTTTAATGTTATTTTTCATTTATTATAAAATGTATTAAAAATTATATAATATACAATTATAGAGTACAAATATACGTTATCTTTAAAAATATAGCTTAATTTTTTAAAAATTCGCAATAGAATATTCAATTACGCTAGTCCACATGCTACAAACATTTGCTAGTTCCATCAGATTTTCTATATTTGCTTTTATTAATGCCTCAAAAACAGTATCTTAATTATGCTTAACTTAAAGCGTTTAGCTTGTTTTATTTGCTTGTTTGCTACCTATCAAACAGCATTTTCCCAATTGGGATTTTCACATGAAATTGGCGTTATAGCGGGCCCTGTTCAATTTCGAGCAGATTACGGCCAAAGAGATAACTCTAGTACAAATTTTGAAAATTCAGGTTTTGGAATCGGTATTGTGCACTATTTAAATTTTGCATACCGAGCCGACTGTAATTGCTATACCACAGAATCTTACTTTAACGATCATTTTAAATTAAGAAACGAAATATCATACAACAAAAGTAATCTAGAACATGTTGGCAGATGGGTTGATGTCAATAAAAACTCTGATGATACGAACAGACTTAGAGGACACAAAGGTGTTGCCGAAAATTTTGATATCGGTACACAACTTGAATTTTACCCACTAAGCATTCGCGATTTTCAATCTTTTAGTCCAAGAGTAGCACCTTTTGTTAGTTTAGGAATTCACTACACAGCCTTTACACCAAGCGTGACTACAACTTACGCTAATCCAAATCCAACAGCAGTTGGAGATGTAACCGATGCTAGTAATTTTTACTCTCTTTGGGACCCAGGATCTGTAGATGCAACACCAGGCAGTACTTTTTCTACTGTAATGAGTCTTGGTATGCGTTACAAATTAGATCGCGTTTCAGATTTAATGATTGATTTTAGAGGCCAATTTTACTTTAGTGATTGGGTTGATGGGCTTAATCACCAATTAGACTATAATAAAAATAACGATTGGCTTATGTGGTTTAACGTTGGCTATATTTATTACTTAGATTAATAAAACTCAATTTATAAAATATTAAAAAGGCTTATATTTCACGGAGATATAAGCCTTTTTCAATTTAAATCCTCAACATAAGCTTCACTCATATTACAAAACATTTACCATTATGTTTTTATAAATATTAATAGCTTTTAATATGGTGTATTCAAATGCAATAATTATCTTTAATGTTGCTAAATAATACAATCCATGCTTAAAATAAACACGCTACTTACAATTTGTTGTTTCACTCTATTTTTTAGTTGTAAAGATGATGTAAACACCACTTTTGAAGATATAAATATCACGACCGAAAACAATAGCGTTGTTGAAGTTAACATACCTAAAGCGGTTGGTAACAAAACAGTTTCTAGTGTTATTAATTCTGAAATAGAAAAAGAGGTGATAGCCAATTTACATCTTGGAGAACCTAATGCAATTAATGCTAAATCTATAGAAGAAAGTATTAATAACTTTAATAAAGAATTTGAAACTTTCCAAACCGATTTTCCTGAAATTTCTCAACCATGGGAAGCTCAAATTGATGGCGAAATTATGTTCTCTTCTCCCGAAATTATAAGCTTGGCACTAACATCGTATATGAATACAGGTGGTGCACATGGCATGCTTAAAGTTTCTTTCTTAAACTTTGATGCAACTACCGGAAAAACAATTCCGAATAAAAACTTAATAAATGATACTGAAGTTTTTAAACAAATAGCCTTACCTTATTTTAAAGAAGCCACAAAAGATAAAGACATTTTTGAACCAGAATTAGACGCCTTTAAATTACCCGAAAATATAGGTTATAACGACGAAGGCATTGTTCTACTTTATAACGCATACGAAATTGCCCCATATTCAACAGGTATTATAGAATTTGAAATTCCTTTTAATAAAATTGAGAGCTACCTAGCCTTTAACAGCGCGCGATAAGGCAAGAATATAACCATAATGCATCCCTTCGTGAACTAAATCGAACGGTAATACATCATCAATACTTCTTAATGTATTTCCTGTAGTAGACACCGTATATTCAGTATAATTTTTAAAAACACCTGCTTTATAATCTGCTTCTAATTGCTTTATGGTAGAAATTAATAAACCATTAATTTCATCAACTTCAGCTTGAGTAACATCACCTTCTGGTTTACTATCTTTTTTGTATTTAACAATCATCTCATCACTAACAACCATTGGTAAGCCAGATAACTTATAAGCCAAAACCTGTGTAGTAACTACCATGTGAGCTATATTCCAAATAATATTATTATTGAATCCTTCTGGAATTTTATTTAAATCCTCTAAAGTATTATTTTCAATATGTTTTTGTGCCATGGCACGAATATTAGCTAAAACGTCGAATGTAAATTGCATGTTTTTAATTTTTGCATAAATATACTTCTAAAACCAAAAACAGTCTAAACAATTAAAGCATATTCTCTAATAAATTCTAAAATGAATTGGTTTAAAACTGAAAATTAACGTTATTTTGCTTCAAACAAAAAGTCATGAAAAAAGTATATTATTTAAAAACGTGTAGCACTTGTATTAGAATTTTAAAAGAGCTTAATATTCCTGCCGATTATATACTTCAAGATATTAAAACAGAACCTATAACTGTAGCTCAAATAGAAGAAATGCAAGCTCTTTCGGGCAGTTACGAAGCCCTTTTTAGCAAACGCGCCAAACTTTACAAAGAAATGGATTTAAAAAACCAAGACTTAACAGAGCGTGATTACAAGCAGTACATTTTAGAGCATTATACATTTTTAAGCAGACCTGTAATAATAAATGGCGATGCTATTTTTATTGGAAACTCTAAGAAAACAGTAGAATCTGCTAAAGGAAATCTTTAAGTTTTAATTTGAAACACCTTATTTTCTAATCACAGTTTTAATCATACTATGATCGGAATCTCTTGTGGCTATTTTTTCCGAATTTACCATAGTTAAATCTTTAGACACCCAAATATGGTCTATAGACAACAACGGAAAATTCCATGGCCAAGTTTCTCTAAAACCATTACCTTTTTTTGAAAAGAAGTGATTGTAATTTTGCTCTAAACGATCTAAAAACACAGACTCGTAAGGCGCATTAAAATCACCTAATACAACGGTATTGTTGGTGTTTTTAATAATATCGTTCGCAAATTTAAATTCCCAAGCTTTAGGCACATCAAAACTACCTTGCATATCTACAGCATAAAATTGAATACCTGCAGAACTAAACTTCACTATTGTAGAACTATACTTAGAACGTTGCTCCTCTTCAATATGAAGCGGTGTTTTTGAAAAAATTTCAATTTCGCCATTCGATTTATAAAAGTAATATTGAGGATATTTTGCTTTAATCCTATCGAAACTGCGTTTTTTAGGCTCACTTAAAACCATAATATCCGGAATAGATTCGTTCTCTTTAAAAGCCGACTCAAACCCATCGTCTCTAGAGGCATTCCAAAATACAACTTCAACATCGGTATCTTTTACTTCTTCTGTAAAACTGATACTAAAACTTCTAAAAAACCATACAAATAATAAAATACCAGCAAGAATAAGATTGTATTTTCTACGCTTTCCAAGAAAAACAGAAAACACCAAAACTAAAGTAATTATAATGGGTAAAGGAAATAAATAAAACCAGTAGGCGAATTTAAACGATGCATCTTTTACTAAAAAATGGAGTACTAATAAAGCAAGAACACATATTAGGTTTACTATAAATATGCCCGTACTTAATACCTTAAGTATTATCTTAAACCAACGCCTTTTGCTGCCCACCATGGATGTATTTCTATTTCTAAACGTTCCGCCTCAACCATAGGGTCGGCTTTAGCTAAACTATCGGCCATTTTTAAAGTTGGCACATTATATATGGTTATACCACTAATATCTCCATCGTCACCAAAAGGTCCCGAAATATCTGCATAACCTAACTCGTACATTTTTGATAAATACTCTAAATGTAATTTTTGTAAACGCTCACTCTCTTCTTCGTTTTGCATTTTAATAGCGCTCTTTTTTAAAAAGGCCATAAAATATTGCTGCATTAATACAGTATCCTGTGTTGTTTCATTAACATGTACATAGGTTTTAAACCCCTTAGCCGTTAATTCTTCTTTTATTTCTTTCAATGTTTTTTTAACAGGCTCTGCTGGTACTTCAACTATAATAGTATCTGTAACAGTTTTCCCTGGATCTTCACTGTTAGAATCTCCTTGCTTTGTCTCATTTTTACACGATACTAACAATAAAACACATAAAAACGGTAGTATTATTTTTTTCATAACAAATAAATATTAAGTTATTTAATCCAAGATTTAAAAGGGTGTTTACTTAACTGCGAATTGTAATATTTCACATCTCCAGTAACTTCGTTACCTAACCAGTCCGGTTTTATATACGTTTCGGTTTCGGTATTTAGTTCTATTTCGGCAACAATTAATCCAGAATTATCTCCATAAAACTCATCGACTTCATAAATATGCTGTCCTTGTTTTATTTCATAACGAGTTTTATCAATAATGGAAGGCTCGCATAGCTCCAATAAAGCTTCGGCTTCTTGCTTTGGAATCTCCTTTTCCCATTCAAAACGAGATAGGCCGCTTTTAGAACTTGCGCCTTTAATCGTTATAAAGCCTTGCTCCCCTTTTAACCTCACTCTAACCGTACGTGCTTTATCGGTATTTAAAAACCCTTGGCTAATTCGAGTTTGCTTAAAAGCTTCTTTTTTAAAAGCTTCAGATTTTACTAAAAATTTACGTTCTATTTCTATCATATAAAATTCCGCGAAAGCGAAAATATTTTAAAAATATTAAGTTTAGGAATTGCCCTTAAATATGAATTGATAAATTTACGCTATGTTAACCGATTTACCAATAAGAAAAATTATTCATGTGGATATGGACGCCTTTTATGCGTCTGTTGCGCAATTGGATAATCCTGATTTAATTGGTAAAGCCATTGCTGTTGGCGGAAGCGGAAGGCGTGGCGTAATTAGTGCCGCCAGTTACGAAGCTAGAAAGTTTGGTGTAAAAAGTGCCATGTCTGGAAATCTGGCCGTTAAACTTTGTCCGGAATTAATTTTTGTAAAAACCGATTTTGAACGCTATACCTCTATATCTAAAAAGATTAGAAAAATATTTCTAGATTATACCGATTTGGTAGAACCACTTTCTTTAGATGAAGCTTACCTCGATGTTACGCAAAACAAAAAAGGAAACCCAAGTGCCTCTATGATTGCCGAAGAAATAAGAGCACGCATTTTTAATGAAGTAGGTTTAACAGCTTCCGCAGGAATTTCGATTAATAAATTTATAGCAAAAATTGCCAGCGATTACAATAAACCTAACGGACAAAAAACAGTAAATCCAGAAGAGGTTATTCCGTTTTTAGAAACGCTAGATATTAGGAAGTTTTATGGTGTAGGTAAGGTTACTGCGGAGAAAATGTATCAAAAAGGCATTTTTACAGGCATGGATTTAAAACAGAAATCGATAGAGTTTCTAGATGAACACTTTGGGAAATCGGGTAGCTATTATTACAACGTAGTTCGTGGTATACATACTAGTGAAGTGAAACCAAACCGGATTAGAAAAAGTTTAGCTGCAGAACGTACTTTTAGTGAAAATTTATCTTCGGAAGTTTTTATGATGGAGAAACTAGAACAGATTTCTGAAGAAGTTACCAAACGCTTATTAAAAAGCAAAGTTGCAGGAAAAACAGTAACTTTAAAAATAAAGTACAGCGACTTTAGTTTACAAACGCGCAGCAAAACACTACCCTACTACATAAGTGATAAAGACATTATTCTAGAAACAGCAAAAGATTTACTTTATCAAGAAAAAATGAGTAACTCGGTGAGATTACTAGGCATTTCTCTTTCCAATTTAAATACAGATACTAAAAAAGCACCAGAACCAAAAAGTGTTAGCGCACAGCTAAAATTTGGATTTTAAAAGTTTAAGATATTTATTAAAAATCACTAAAACTTAACTTTATTCAACAACTTCTATCCATTTTTTTGCTTATCCACTCATCTAATTGTATAAATTCAGGACACTTCACTATTTAGAATAATTAAAAATAAATACAAAAAACTTAAATATTCTTAATGAGAGTATCGATTTTTTTGCAAATAAAAAGCAAATCTGCCTTTACCTTAAATTATCATCAAATCCGTTATCTTTATTTGGACTGAATACAAATAAGAGTAATTTTGTAAAAAAATTACTCATGCCATCAGTAAAAATATTTTCAACTTTCTCATTGTTTTTCTTAAGCATTTTGGCTTTTAGTCAAAACGGAGATTTATATGGTAACGTTAAATTTGATACCAAAGAGCCTGTTTTAGGAGCCTATATTATTTTAAAAAGTTCTAGTTTTCAAAAGGAAGCAAACTCTGATATTAATGGTGATTTTTACTTTGAAAATATTCCTTACGGAAATTATACACTCCAGTTGCATTCTTTAAATGCCGAAGTTAAAACTATTGATATTACCATAAATACTTCAGAAAAAAACCTTGATGTTACATTAACTTTTTCCTCGTATCAAGATTTAAAAGAAATACAAATTGCGGGTAAAACCTTAAAAAGACAGATTGAAGATAAAGGCTTTGCTGTAAATGTTATTAAAACAAAAGAAGCCAGTATTAGAAATATTCAAACAAACGATTTACTAAACACTACGGCTGGTGTAAAAATTCGTCAAAATGGTGGTTTAGGTTCTAACGTAGAATATAGCTTAAACGGCTTATCGGGTAGTTCGGTTAGAATTTTTATTGATGGTGTTCCAATCACTATGTATGGTTCTTCTTATAGTTTAAACAGCATTCCGGCTTCAATGATAAAAAACATAGAGGTTTACAAAGGTGTTGTTCCTGGGCATTTAGCAGACGATGCTTTGGGTGGAGCCATTAATATAGTACTTCATAATTCAACTAAAAATTACTTAAACGCTTCAGCTTCTTATGGATCATTTAATACTTTTCAAACCAATGTAAACGGCTTATATAGATTCGAAAAATCTGGTTTTACGGTTAAGGCGTCGATGTTTCATAATTATTCTGATAATGATTATAAAGTTTCAGGACGAAGCGTTGTTGTTACTGGTTTAGGTGGTGCACAAACCCCAATTACTGCAAGACGATTTAATGATGCCTACAGATCTACAGGTGGCATGGCACAAATTGGTTTTACAAACGTAAAATGGGCCGATCAATTTTTTGTTGGAGTTACAAGTTCCGATGACTATAAAGAAGTTCAACACGGCGCTTTTATGACTATTACACCATACAAAGATCGTTTTTTAGAGTCTGATGCTCTACTTGGTAATTTAATCTACAAAAAAAGAGACCTATTTACTGAAGGCTTTGATGTAAATGTAAATGCTTTGTACGGTAAACGAAATAGAATTGTGAATGATACTGTAGCGGCTGCATACAGTTGGAATGGAGAAAGAGCCATAGATTTTAGAGGAGATGAATACGAATATACTTGGGGCTCTCAACAAGAAGGAGGACCAACTCTAGCAAAAATAGAAAGGAACGTCGCTGCTGTTAGAACCGGACTATCTTATACCATAAACGAACATCACAAAGTATTATTCAACCATGCATACTCTAGTATTGAAAGAGAAGATAGCGATGCCTTAAGGACGGTTTTAGAAAACACCTTCATGGGTACTAGAGATTTATATAAAAATATTTTTGCTTTAACCTACGAGTTATCTGCTATTAACAACCAATTAAAAACGAGCATATTTGGTAAATACTATAGCCAAAAAACTTTGAGTATCGATCCTGCCATTGCAACAGATAGTGAAGGAAATGATACCGTAGTTGATGAAACTGTAAAGGCCAACAACAAATACGAAGGTTTTGGTTTTGCAGCCTCTTATGCCATTACACCAACAGTTAGCTTATTAACATCGGCCGAAAAAGCGATTAGATTACCTAACGAAACGGAAGTTTTTGGTAACGATGGTGATAATGTTGTTGCAAACCCAAGCTTAAACCCAGAGGTTAGTAATAATTTCAATATAGGTTTTAGATTTGGTAGATTCAAAATAAAAAAACATGCTTTTACCATTTCAACCAATGCTTTTATAAGAGATATAAAAGATAGAATTGGATTACCTATAGAAACATCTTTAAACGTGGATGACGAATTAATTCTATATGTTAATCAGGGTAATGCAAAATCTAAAGGTATAGACGCACAGCTTAACTATACGTACAATAAAAACTTAGGTTTTAATTTTAATATATCTCGTTTCGATTTAACAAGCGAAACTACCAACGGAACAGAGTTCGATATTCCGAACACACCATTTTTCACAATGAATGGTAGTTTGAGATATTCATTCAAAGAGCTTATTCAGAAAAAATCTTTATTAAACCTTTTCTACTCCGTGTATTTCACAGACGAGTTTTCATACTTAGTGTCTCAAGGCTCTAACACCGTTGGCGACGATTTCTTTAAAGTACCGGAGCAATTAGTTCACGATTTAGGCCTTACCTACTCTTTTCCTAATAGAAGATTAGCGATGAGCTTCGATATTAAAAACATTTTCGACGAACCCGTTTACGACAACCTTTCGGTACAAAAACCAGGACGTGCTTTTTATCTTAAACTGAATTATACAATCAATAAATTTTAATTAACTCTAAAAACATGAAAAAACAAATTTTAAACCTTAAAACCTTAGCCTTGCTATTTAGTGTTTTATTACTAGCCTTTAGTTGTAGTGATGATGATGCTCCAAAAGAAGTTGTAGATGAAGAAACTGAAGACGTTAGCAGATGGATAACTGTTGCTGCCGCAAGAATGGGAGAAAACCCAGGCGATGGAAATGGTGGAACTTTAATTTACTCTATTAGCAGTGAAGATGCTAAAGACCCAACCGTTTCTATTGAAGCTTTTGAAAATGGATTTATTGCACCATCAAATAGAACGGCACGTTTACAATCATCTGAAGATGGTAGTACTATTTTTAACATTAGCTACGCCGGTGACACTGGTGGCAACTATACCAAATACCTTGTAGAAGGCGGACAAACCTTTACACAAACCGGAACAGAAATTAGTATTGCGCCTTACGTAGGAACGGCTCCAAGATGGATTAAATTATTCGATGGCGATCAAACAGGTGCTGCCGTTTACGTTTCTACAGAACATGAAGCTGATGCTGATGGTAACTATACTAGAACTAACGCTACCATTGGTGTGGTAACTTTAGATTTAGAAAACTCTTTAATTAATAACTTCCAAGAGCACGATGTGGCATTAACTGATGAAGAAGAAGCTCTAGGATACTATATTTCTAGAATTGATATGCCAACTTTAAATGCTGCTGGCGATAAATTATATATTGGTGCACGTTTAAGTAAAGTTGACCCTGCCACTACTGAAGGCGATAGCGATTATGAAATTTTAGGATCGAAAACTATTGTCTTAGATTATCCATCACTTTTAAATCCATCAGTTATTACATCGACTGTAGGACACGGTAATACTAACGGATACCGTAGTATTAATGCTTTTCTTTATGACGGAAGTGTTTATCAAGCTAACCAAAGTGACCCAGAAGGTTCTCATATTTTAAAAATTAATTCGGATAATGAATATGATAACTCTTACGATTTTAATTTAGATGATGCTCTTGGTGTTGAAGGCGCTTACATTCTTGCATGGAGACCAGCATCTAACGGAAAAGCTGTAGTAGCCTATCGTCACAACGGTTCTGCCGAAGGTGTTGCTGGAGCTCAAGGATTTTTTGCTCTTGTTGATTTAGATGCTAAAACGGCTCAAAAAATTGAAGACATTCCATATCACGAAGATTTCTACTTATTCCAATACCAAGGTTTTGTAGTGGATGGAACAGAAATATACCTAACTCAAGCCCCTGTTGGACAAAATGGAAACATCTACGTTGTAGATACCGAAACAGGTGTTGTAACAAAAGGTGCAGAATTAGTTAATGTAGAAGGAAGTCACTTTATTGGAACGTTCTAATAAACAAAACACATATTTACAAACAAAAACGGCCAATAGATTTAAATCTATTGGCCGTTTTTAATATATAAAACTTAAGTTTTTAAAGACTACAAGTTGTAATTTCTGAAACTCTTAACGTATTAACCATTCCTTTATCTTGAATTGGCATAGCAGCTAAACTCACTAACATATCTCCAACTTCTAAATAACCTTGCTTACAAGCTATAGCATTAACATCTTCGATAGTTTCGTCGGTGCTAACAAACTTATCATAATAAAAAGCACGAACACCCCAAAGTAAACTTAAACGCGTTAAGATTCGCTTATTTGATGTAAATACTAAAATATGACATGAAGGTCTCCAAGCCGAAATTTGAAACGCTGTATACCCACTATTTGTTAACGTAGAAATAGCACTTGCATCAATTTCGTTTGCCATAAGTGCAGCATGATAACAAATTGATTTAGTAATATATCTATTAGTTCTAATATGCGGAGGTAATTGTGGTACTTGAATTAAATCAGAATCTTCAACATTCTTTAAAATGTTACTCATTTGTCTAATCACTTCCACAGGATATTTACCAACTGAAGTTTCACCAGAAAGCATTACAGCATCGGCACCATCCATAACAGAATTGGCAACATCATTTACTTCAGCTCTTGTTGGTGTTAAACTATCAATCATAGTCTCCATCATTTGCGTCGCAATAATTACCGGAATTCTAGCTTTTTTAGCACGCAAAACCAATTGTTTTTGGATTAACGGAACTTCTTCAGCAGGAACTTCTACACCTAGATCACCACGAGCAACCATAATACCATCACAATGTGTAACAATTTTATCGATATTCTCAACAGCCTCTGGCTTTTCTATTTTAGCTATAATTGGAATTTTATGAGTTCCGTGTTCCGCGATTAAATCACGTAATTGCATTAAATCTTCAGCATGACGCACAAAAGATAAGGCCATCCAATCTACATCTTGCCCAATGGCAAAAATAGCATCTTCGATATCTTTTTCTGTAAGTGCAGGCTGAGATATATTTGTGTTAGGTAAGTTTACCCCTTTTTTAGATTTTAATGGTCCACCTTGAACAACTTTGGCTAAAACCTCGTTTTTTCCATTTGTAGAAACTACTGTAAAAAGTAATTTTCCATCATCTAAAAGAATACGCTCTCCTGGTTTTGCATCTTGTGGAAATCTATCATAAGTCATGTAAACACGTTCCTTATTTCCAACAAAACGTTCGCCTGTAGCAAAAATAATTTCATCACCCGGATTTACAACAACATCTTCCTCCATAACTCCTACACGAAGTTTTGGACCTTGTAAATCTGCTAAAATAGCGGCAGTAAAACCAAACTCTTCGTTTAACTCACGAATCATGGTGATACGCTCGGCTACATCCTTATAATCGGCATGAGAAAAGTTAATTCTAAATACATTAACACCTTCCTCAAGCATGCCTTTTAATACTTCTTTTGTGCTTGTAGCTGGTCCTAGAGTTGCTACTATTTTGGTTTTTTTTCTTGTTGCCATTAGCTAAAAATTAAATTGTCTTTTGATTTTAATTGAAATGTATCAATACTATAAGCTGTTGCAATTTGAGGAATTTCCAATATAGTGTCTAAAATATATTTTTCTTTACTCGAACTGAACTCGTTTTCTATTTTCAAAAAGTAGTTAACACGCTTATATTCTGGTATTAAATGAGTTGTTTTTGTTATTTTTTCTTGATTTTCAAATAAAGACCCAAAACTAATTTCTTGTAAACTCTCTGTTTTACAAGTATTAGAAACTAAACTCCAAGTAGTTAGTTGCTTTTCATCTTCCCATTCAAATATAGAATAGTTAGATTTTCCCTTGTTAAAATCTAAATCTTTAGATCTCCTAGCAAGCTTGATCTTTAAATGTTTATTAAGAAGAAAGACCAATCTGTAGTCCTCAAGTGTACAATGCATTGCTACTAATGTGTATGCCACATCGTCAAAAACATCATCAAGCATCAGTTTATGAACAGCCATAACTTCCTATTATTATTTGTAAATATAGTATTTATAACAATTACTAAATACATGTTTTAACGAATCTTAATAAGAATCGATACTAAAACGTTATAGTTAATTGTTTTTTTCAGTTAAGCTGAAGTTTCGCTAAACTGATTTTGAAATTTTACTCTGAAACACAAAAAAAGCACGTTTAGAAGCTTTCTCTTCTGCTTTTTTCTTTGAAGTCCCTCGTGCTTTCGCAACGACTTTATCGTCTATAGATAGTTTTACCGAGAAATGCCTAACATCATCATTTCCAGTATCTTCATAAACATTATACCCAAAAGTTTTCTTTTCTTTTTGGCACCACTCTATCAGTAAACTTTTATAGCTTATTACTTTCCCTTCTAAGGTTGCAATATCTACATAAGGTAGAATAACTCGAGTGTAGATAAACTTTTCACAATACTTATAACCTCTATCTAAAAAAATAGCGCCAACTAAAGCTTCAAATAAGTTACCATGAATATTATCGCCAAATTGGCCTTTAGGTATTTTACTTTCAACTAAAGTAATTAACCCTAAATCTTTACCCAACTCATTTAAATGCTCTCTACTTACAATTTTAGAGCGCATTTTGGTTAAATATCCTTCATCACCACTTGGAACTTCAAGATATAAATGAGATGCTATAACAGCACTTAGCATAGCGTCTCCCAGAAATTCTAATCGTTCATAATTAATAGCATTGCCTTCGCTATCTTTTATGTTCATAGAACGGTGGGTAAAAGCCTTTCTAAAATATTTTATATCCTTAGGTTTAAAACCAAGGATTTGATTTATTTCCATAAAAAAATTCCCGCTGCGTTTAAAACGGGAATTTAATATGTTACGAATGTATTTCATTCGGGATTTAATCTAATTTTTTGAATACTACACAGGCGTTGTGACCGCCAAATCCAAATGTATTACTCATTCCTACTTTTATGTCCCGCTTTTGTGCCTTGTTTAAGGTTAAATTTAATTCAGGATCTATACTTTCGTCTACAGTAGTATGGTTAATGGTTGGAGGTATAACTCCGTTTTCCATTGCCAAAATAACCGAAATTGCTTCAATAGCACCTGCTGCACCTAATAAGTGCCCAGTCATAGATTTTGTTGAATTAATATTTATGTTTTTAGCGTGACTTCCAAAGATCTCTGAAATTGCTTTTAATTCTGCAACATCACCTAAAGGCGTAGATGTACCATGAGTATTAATATGGTCTATATCTTCCGGTTTAAGTCCTGCATTTTGCAAGCAATTTTTCATAACCGCTACAACACCAATACCATCAGGATGTGGCGCCGTCATGTGGTAAGCATCAGAAGATAAACCTCCTCCAACAAATTCCGCATAAATTTTTGCGCCTCTAGCTTTTGCATGCTCATATTCTTCTAGAATCAGTGCGCCAGCACCTTCTCCCAAAACAAAACCATCACGCGTTCCATCAAATGGACGTGAGGCTGTTTCTGGACTTTCATTTCTAGTCGATAGTGCGTGCATAGCGTTAAACCCGCCCATACCTGCAATAGTAACTGCTGCTTCACTTCCGCCTGTAACAACCACATCACAATGCCCTAAACGAATAATGTTTAAAGCATCAAACATAGCGTTAGCCGAAGATGCACATGCCGAAACCGTTGTATAGTTTGGCCCCATAAAACCATGTTTTATAGAGATGTTTCCTGGTGCAATATCAGCAATCATTTTAGGAATAAAGAAAGGGTTAAAACGTGGCGTTCCATCTCCAGCAGCAAAGTTTAATACTTCGTTCTGGAAGGTTTCCAATCCACCGATGCCTGCTCCCCATATAACGCCTACTCTTAATTTGTCAACTTCATCTAGATTCAATTTAGCATCTTCAATGGCTTCATCTGCAGCTACCATAGCGTATTGTGCAAATCGATCCATTTTTCGAGCTTCCTTTCTATCAAAAAAATCTGTTGCGTTAAAGTTTTTCAATTCGCAAGCGAACTTTGTTTTAAACTTTTCGGCGTCATAATATGTTATAGGCGCAGCACCACTTTTACCACTAATTAAACCTTCCCAAAATTCGTCTTTGGTATTGCCAATTGGTGTTAAAGCCCCTAATCCTGTGACTACAACTCGCTTTAATTCCATAAAATATTTTGCTTATTTTGCTGCTTCGATGTATGATATAGCTTGACCTACTGTTGCAATGTTTTCAGCTTGATCATCTGGAATTTGGATATCGAATTCTTTTTCGAATTCCATTATTAATTCCACAGTGTCTAAAGAGTCTGCTCCTAAATCGTTTGTGAAGCTAGCTTCAGTTACAACTTCATTCTCGTCTACTCCTAATTTATCAACGATAATAGCTTTTACTCTTGATGCAATGTCTGACATAATTTTTAATTTTAAGTTTTAATTAGTTGGCAAAAATAAAAAACTTTATTTTTAAAACACACCTTTACCTTAAAAATGTGTGTGTAATTTACTAAAAATAGTTTTAAGTATTTCTCTTTTACCTTCTAATTGTTAATATTTATTCTTTTTTTTGTTTGAATAATTATTAAACACATTGTCTGTAAATGAAACGAATTGTAATTTTTGCGTCCGGGAGTGGTACTAATGCTGAAAATCTAATTAAGTTTTTTCACAACAGAGAAAATGCTTCTGTTATTCAAGTGTTAACTAACAATCCTCATGCCAAAGTTTTAGATCGTGCAAAAAAGCTAAAGGTTAGCGCACTTTCTTTTAACAAAATAGCAATATCTGAGACCGAAGACGTTTTAAACATATTAAAAGCCGCCAAACCCGACCTAATTGTACTAGCAGGTTATTTATGGAAATTCCCAGACAATATATTAGCAGCCTTCCCTAATAAGGTAATTAACGTGCACCCAGCTTTACTGCCAAATTACGGAGGAAAAGGTATGTACGGCATGCACGTGCACAATGCTGTTATAGCTAATAAAGAGAAAGAAACGGGTATTACCATACATTATGTAAATGAACATTATGATGAAGGCACTGTTATTTTTCAGGCAAAATGTAATATAACGGAAACCGACACAGCCAATGATGTTGCTGCAAAAATTCACCAATTAGAAATGGAGCACTTTCCACAGGTTGTTAACGATATATTATCTAAATAACTTTAAAAACTCAATTTTAAACAATTACCACTTTCGTGAAAAATGCCAAAGTATGTCGAAAAAAAAGAAATTTTACACCGTTTGGAAAGGTCATAAAACAGGGGTTTTCGAAAAATGGAATGCTTGTAAAAAACAAATAACGGACTATCCCGGCGCACAATATAAATCGTTCCCAACCTTAGAAGCCGCTCAAGAAGCTTTGGAAGGCAATTATTTTGATTACATTGGGAAAAGCAAAGCTTTTAAAAGCGAACTCTCGCACGAGCAACTAAAAAAAATAGGCAAACCAAACTATAACTCTATTTCGGTAGATGCTGCCTCTAGCGGAAACCCAGGCATTATGGAATACCGCGGTGTAGACACTAAAACAAAAAAGCAACTCTTTATACAAGGTCCTTTTCCGGAAGGCACCAATAATATAGGCGAATTTTTGGCCCTTGTTCACGGCTTGGCTATTCTTAAAAAAAATAATAGCGATCGTATTTTATATACCGATTCGCGAACAGCAATGAGTTGGGTGCGTAAAAAAACGTGCAACACTAAATTAGAGCGTAATGCTAAAAACAAACCGGTTTTCGATTTGGTAGATCGCGCCGTAGACTGGCTTAAAAACAACAGTTACAACACCGTAATTGTAAAATGGGAAACGAAGGCTTGGGGAGAAATTCCAGCCGATTTTGGACGTAAGTAAAAGCAATTATTCTTCTTTTAAAACATTTATCTTAGCAATTTTCATTCAAATTGAACATTAAAAATAATAAGGATTAAGCATATAAATAACCTATATTTGCAGAAAATTATCAAGAACTTTCATGGGTAAATTAGTAATAGTTGGTACAGTAGCTTATGATGCTATTGAAACACCATTCGGTAAAACCGATAAAATTTTAGGTGGAGCAGGTACTTATATCGGTCTTTCTGCATCTAATTTCGATGTAGACTCTGCCATTGTTTCTATTGTTGGCGGCGATTTTGAACAAAAATATTTAGACTTACTTTCTAGTAAAAACATCGACATTTCAGGTATTGAAATCGTTAAAGAAGGTAAAACGTTTTTTTGGAGCGGAAAATATCATAATGATATGAATTCTCGCGATACCTTAATAACAGAGCTAAATACTTTAGAAGATTTTAACCCAGTTGTACCAGAAAATTATAAAGATGCAGAAGTGGTTATGTTAGGAAACTTACATCCACTCGTCCAATCTAGTGTTTTAGATCAAATGACGGTTAAACCGAAATTAGTAGTTTTAGATACTATGAATTTCTGGATGGATATCGCTTTAGAAGATTTAAAAAACGTTATAAAACGTATTGATGTGATTACCATAAATGATGAAGAAGCAAGACAATTAACCGGCGAATACTCGCTAGTTGTTGCTGCGAAAAAAATTCATGAAATGGGACCAAAGTACGTTGTTATTAAAAAAGGAGAGCACGGCGCATTATTGTTCCATAACGAACAAATGTTTTACGCACCAGCCTTACCTCTAGCAGAAGTTTTTGACCCAACTGGTGCAGGAGACACCTTTGCTGGTGGCTTTGCTGGCTATTTAGCAAAAACAGGCGATGTATCTTTCGAGAACATGAAAAACGCTGTAGTTTACGGTTCTGCTTTAGCATCCTTTTGTGTTGAAAAATTTGGCACCGAGCGCATGGAGAATTTGTCGCACAGCGAAGTGCAACAACGACTGATGCAGTTTAAACACTTAACGCAATTTGAAATAGAATTAACATAAACTAACGCGCCCACAATTTGGGCGCGTTTTTAATTGAATATATTTTCTTGAGACCAAATCTCGAGACCACCATTAAAATATAATTCCTTTGGAAACCAAGGGGTTTAAAAAAAGAAACACCGCAAAGCATAAAATAATTTAGACTATGAGTGATGCCCTAAAACACGAATGTGGAATAGCAGTTATTAGACTATTAAAACCGTTAGAATTTTACAAAGAAAAATACGGTAGCGCATTTTATGGCGTAAACAAAATGTATTTAATGATGGAGAAGCAGCACAATCGTGGTCAAGACGGTGCTGGTCTTGCAAGTATTAAATTAGATACAAAACCTGGAGAACGTTACATTAGTAGAGTACGTTCTATAGCACAACAACCTATTCAGGATATTTTTGCACAAATTAACGACCGCGTTAATAAAGAATTCAAAGAGCATCCAGAATATATGGATGATGTGGCTGCGCAAAAAAAGAACATTCCATACATTGGAGAAGTGTTACTTGGGCACGTACGATATGGAACTTTTGGAAAAAATAGTGTAGAGAGTGTACACCCATTTTTAAGACAAAACAACTGGATGCACCGTAACCTTATTATGGCTGGAAACTTTAACATGACAAACGTTAAAGAACTATTTTCAAACTTAATTGAACTAGGGCAACATCCAAAAGAGTATACAGACACCATTACTATAATGGAAAAAATTGGTCATTTCCTTGACGATGCGGTTAGTAAAATATACCGTGATTTAAAGAAAGAAGGCTACAACAAACAACAAGCTTCTCCATTAATAGCCGAACGTTTAAAAGTTGGTAAAATTTTAAAACGCGCTGCAAAAAACTGGGATGGTGGTTATGCTATGGCAGGCTTAATTGGTCATGGTGATGCTTTTGTTTTACGCGATCCTGCAGGAATTAGACCAGCATACTATTATAAAGATGACGAAATTGTGGTGGTTGCATCAGAACGTCCGGTAATTCAAACTGTTTTCAATGTAAAATTTGAAGATGTTAAAGAATTAGAACCAGGACAAGCTATTATCACTAAAAAATCTGGTGAAGTTCGATTAAAACAAATATTAGAACCTTTAGAACGTAAATCTTGTTCATTCGAGCGTATTTACTTCTCAAGAGGAAGTGATGCAGAAATTTACCAAGAGCGTAAAATGCTTGGTAGATTACTTATGCCAAAAGTTTTAAAAGCTATCAATAACGATACAAAAAATACGGTATTCTCTTTTATTCCAAACACAGCCGAAACTTCGTTTTTTGGTATGATTGAAACTGTAGAAGACTTTATTAACAAAAAGAAAACAGAAGCTATTCTAAACGGACAACGATCAATATCTGCTGAAGATGTTACCGAAATTTTATCGGAACGTGCTCGTGTAGAAAAAATAGCTATTAAAGATGTAAAACTAAGAACGTTTATTACAGAAGATAGTAGTCGTGATGATTTAGTTGCACACGTTTACGATGTTACTTACGGCGTTATTAAACCTACAGATAACTTAGTAATTATTGATGATAGTATTGTAAGAGGTACTACATTGAAGAAAAGTATCTTAAAAATGCTTGATCGTTTAAATCCTAAAAAGATTATAGTTGTATCATCTGCACCGCAAATTCGTTATCCAGATTGCTACGGAATCGATATGGCAAACTTAGAGAGCTTAGTTGCTTTTCAAGCAGCTTTAGCACTATTGAAAGAAAACAACATGTATCATATTATTGATGATGTTTACAAAAAATGTATTGAGCAAACTGAATTAAAAGATAAACATGTACAAAACTTTGTAAAAGAAGTTTACGATCCGTTTACAGACGAGCAAATTTCAGATAAAATTTCAGAATTATTAAGCGATGAAACTATTAAAACTGAGGTTAAGGTTATTTTTCAAGGAGTTGACTGCTTACACAAAGCTTGCCCAGAACATTTAGGTGATTGGTATTTTACAGGAAATTATCCAACTAACGGAGGAAATCGCGTTGTAAATCGTGCTTTCATCAATTTTTATGAAGGCAATAATGAACGTGCATATTAATTTTGAAATTGCTATTTTTCAGGGGTTTAATTAGTAAAAATGTATTTCATCTTAAAAAAATGTATTTCATCTAAAATATAACAACTTTAAAGTAAATACACATAAATTAGTCTCACCATAACATAAGTAGGTTAAGTTCATGGTAGATTTGGGGCAAAAAAAGGTGAACTTCTGTTCGCCTTTTTTTATGCGTATTATTTTCATTTTTCTTTATTAAACAGCAATTAAACCCCACAAATAATCAAGACTCCGCTTAAACCAAGATATAAGTCGTTTAACTAAAAAATTTTAACAAACTGACTAACAAACATATATTTGTCTCACCATAACATAAGTAGGTTAAGTTCATGGTAGATTTGGGGCAAAAAGGTGAACATCTGTTCACCTTTTTCATTTTATAACATTTCGTATTTCCTTAAACAGCTTTTCTTAATTAAGCCTCTCAATAATTCTCATTCATTCACCATAATTAAACCACGTGATATCGTTATCAACATCAGTGCCTAATTAACTTTATTTATATAAATAAAAAAGCCGTTTCTGCTAAACAGAAACGGCTTTTAAAATATTTAATGTTGTCTACTTACTTCGCTTCAGCATAACGTTTTTCAACTTCATTCCAGTTAATTACACTAAAAAATGCTTTAATGTAATCTGGACGACGGTTTTGGTAGTTTAAGTAATATGCGTGTTCCCAAACATCTAAACCTAAAATTGGTGTTCCTCCACAAGTTACACCTGGCATTAATGGGTTATCTTGGTTTGGAGTAGAACAAATTTCTACTTTACCACCTTTATGTACACATAACCATGCCCATCCAGATCCAAAACGAGTTGCTGCTGCTTTAGCAAAAGCATCTTTAAAATCGTCTACAGATCCGTAAGCGGCCTCAATAGCATCTTTTAACTCTCCAGATAAATATCCTTTTCCTTCTGGGTTCATTACGCTCCAAAATAAAGAGTGATTAAAAAATCCTCCTCCATTATTTCTAACAGCGCCATTATCCATATCTAAATTTGCAAGAATATCCTCAATAGATTTCCCTTCTAAATTGGTTCCAGCAATAGCGTTATTCAAATTGTTTGTATATCCTTGGTGGTGCTTTGTATGGTGTATTTCCATAGTACGTGCATCCATATGTGGTTCTAAAGCGTCGTAAGCGTACCCTAATTCTGGTAATTCAAAAGCCATAATTTTTATTTTTATTTAATTAATATTTAATTTAATTCAAATTTACACATAAATCGGGTCAATTAAAAATAATAAATTGTTATCAACTCATTGATAGTTTTTATCTTGTATGCAAATTTAAATTCATGCAAAGCAACCAACCTTTTACTATTTACAATGCCTCAGCGGGCAGCGGAAAAACCTTTACTCTAGTAAAAGCTTATTTAAAAATTTTATTTAGCTCAAACAAACCTTATTTATTTAAGAATATTTTAGCAATTACATTTACCAATAAAGCGGTTGCCGAGATGAAAGGCCGTATTATAGATACTTTAAAGCAATTTTCGGACAAAGACATCCTGAAGTTAGACAACCCGATGTTTTTATCCATTTGTGATGAATTAAACCTTCGCCCAGAGCAACTACATAAAAAAGCCATAACGCTACTAGAAAGTATTATACACAACTATGCAGCCTTTGATATTTCTACTATTGATGGTTTTACACATAAATTAATAAGAACTTTTGCACACGATTTAAAATTACCGTTAAATTTTGAAGTAGAATTAGACCAAGAATCTCTTTTACGCGAAGCTGTAGATAGTTTAATTTCTAAAGCAGGAACCGATGCCGTACTTACCAAAGTATTGGTAGATTTTGCTATTGAAAAAGCAGATGATGATAAGAGTTACGATGTAGCCTTCGATTTTAACAAAATAGCAAAACTCCTTGTTAACGAAAACGATATTCCTTTTTTTGAAAAAATAAAAGACAAAACATTAGACGATTTTAAAGCACTAAAAAGTAAGCTAAAAAAAGATATTAATAACGAAGAGGCCATAATTGCAGAAAAAGCTAAACAACTTTTAACTCAATTTGAAACATCGGGATTAGAATTTAAAGATTTTTCTGGAGCATATTTACCAAAACATTTTGAAAAACTATCTAACAATAATTTTAACGTTGCCTTCGGAAGTAAATGGCAAGACAATATAGAAAATGGCACCTTGTACCCAAAAAGGGTTACCCCAGAAACAGCCGGAACCATTGACAGTTTGCAACCACAAATATTTTTAGTTTTTAATGAAACAAAGCAAGCTATATTTAATCATAAATTTCTAAATGCGTTTTATAAAAACATTACACCTTTATCGGTTTTAAATGCCATTAACACAGAGCTTACTTTACTAAAAGAAGATCAAAACAAAATGTTGATTTCTGAATTTAACAGCATTATAAGTAAGGAAATAAAAAACCAACCTACACCTTTTATTTACGAACGTATTGGAGAAAAATTTAATCATTATTTTATTGATGAATTTCAAGACACATCGGAAAGTCAATGGAATAATTTAATTCCGCTATTAGAAAACTCAGTAGCATCAGAAAACGGAAGCACTATGCTTGTAGGTGATGCTAAACAAGCAATTTATCGCTGGCGCGGAGGTAAAGCAGAGCAATTTATAGATTTATTTAACAAGAAAGATCATCCATTTCCAATAGAGCAATTTGTTGACAATTTACCCGATAATTACCGAAGTTTCCAAGCCATTGTTGATTTTAATAATAGCTTCTTTAAATTTCTTTCTAATCAAATTTTTAAGAAGGAAGATTATAAAGATCTATATGAAAACGCTAGTCAAAACATCAAAAAAGACGAAACTGGCTATGTAGAACTTTCTTTTCTTGATCTCGACAAGGAAGACGATAAAGATGAAGTGTTTCCAGAAAAAGTTCTAGAAAACATAAACAACTGCCTAGATAACGGTTACAAACTAGAGGATATTTGTGTTTTAGTTAGAAAGAAAAAAGAAGGTGTTGCCGTTGCAAACTATTTAAGCCAGCACAACATTCCTATTATTTCTTCGGAAACGTTACTTATTAATAATGCGCCAGAAGTTGTTTTTGTTAATGCAGTTTTAGGCTATTTAATGCAACCTAAAAACGATGAGCTCAAAATTGAAATTTTAGACTATTTGGCCAAGCTTTTTAAAGTTGATGATAAACACGGATTTTTCTCTAAGCACATTAAACTAAGTGTTTCAGATTTCTTTAAAAGTTTTGAAGCCTTTAATATCTTTATAAACGGCGATACCCTATTACAATTACCGCTTTATGATTTAGCAGAAACTATTGTTAGAAATTTCAATTTAGTAAAAACATCTAACGCTTATGTTCAGTTCTATTTAGATATCGTTCTCGACTTTTCACATAAAAAAGGCTCGGACATCCCGGCTTTCTTAGAATATTTCGACAAGAAAAAAGAAAACCTCAGTATTATTTCCCCGAAAGGGCAAGATGCCGTACAGATCATGACTATCCATAAATCTAAAGGTTTAGAATTTCCGGTGGTTATTTTCCCTTATGCCGATTTAGACATCTACAAAGAAATAGAACCTAAAGAATGGCTCGAAATTGACAAGGAAAAATATAACGGCTTCTCGCATACACTTTTAAATTTCAATAAAGATTTTGAGTTTTTTGGAGAACAGGGCCAGCATATATTTGAAAATCATAAAGCGGAACAAGAGTTAGATAATATTAACTTATTGTATGTAGCACTTACACGCCCTGTAGAGCAGCTCTATATTATATCTAAAAATGACAGTGCTTTAAAAGAAGACACCAAATCCAAAAAATATTCTGGGCTACTCATTAACTATTTAGAACACAACAACCTTTGGAGTGATAGCGAATTAACCTATAGTTTTGGAGATAGCAAAAAGACTTCTAAAGAAACTACATCTTTAAAAGAAACCAATATTCAGCATGAATTCATTTCAACTTCAAAGGAACACCATAATATAAAGGTGGTAACAAAATCTGGTTTTTTATGGGATACTACACAAGAAGAAGCTATTGAAAAAGGAAATTTAATTCACGATATTATGTCGCATATTGAAACAAAAAATGATGTTAACGAGGTAATTCAGGATTTTATTTCATCATCAACCATAAACCCCGAGCAAGCCATAGAATTAAAACAACTTGTTTTACAAATAGTAAACCACACGGCGCTAAAAACCTTTTTCACAAAGGAAAACACTATATACAACGAGCGCGATATTATAACCAAAGAAGGTGTGATTTTAAGACCAGATCGAGTTGTAATTACCCCAAATAACGATGCTGTGATTTTAGATTACAAAACTGGTTTGGAAGACAAAAAACACGCACAACAATTACAGGTTTATCAAGACGTATTAAAGAGTATGAATTTTACAGTAAAACAGAAATACCTAATATACATTAATGAAGGAATTGAAGTCCGATCCTTACCTTTTTAAGGTACAAATGTTAAATTAATAAATGGACTATTTATGTTAATTTAACAAGTCCTATTTATTTAGTATAATCAAAACACACTTTAGCATCTTAATACTTATTTTATTCAGATAGAGGAAAATAACAGCATGTTTTAATTGATGTTATGCATCTTGAAAAGACCTCAAACTATCTCATTTTGCTATAAAAAATTAAAATTCACCACTTTTTGCTACTTTTTTTGAGATACCACAAAAAAAAGTATGCATTTATAAAAAATATGAAATTTTAGTTACCAAAACAAGGCGAGACAATGTTAATACAGCAATCGCAAGCGATAGAAAATTGTTAAAATTTAACCAAAACATACCTGTAGTGCCGACGAATTACCCTTCTCCATGTATTTTTTATATATTTGTCTTTGTTAATAACATATAACAACTTACTTTTGTTCACAATTAACACTTAAAATTTAAAATTTTGAATATGAAAAATCTTAGCAGATTATTGTTCGCTATGTTGCTTGTACTTGGTTATAGCAACGCTAATGCGCAAGACAAAAACAATCCTTGGCAAATTACCATTGGTGTAAACGCAGTTGATGCTTATCCTTCTGGAGACGGTAGTCTTTTTGCTGGAGGCGGTTTCGCGAGTGACTCTTTTGGAGATGAATTCGGAAATGCTTCTGATCACTGGAACATTTTACCTTCTTTATCAACTATTTCTGTATCGAAATATTTAAGCGATGGTTTCTCTTTTGGAGTAACTGGATCTTTAAATAAAATCGAGAAATGGGGAGATATTAGCTCTAACCCAGATGTAGAGAACAGCGTTGATGATTTATCATACTACGGTGTTGATGGTACAATTAAGTACAACTTTTTAGATGGAACTACAATTGATCCTTTCGTAGGACTTGGTGGTGGTTACACTTGGATTGATGAAATTGGTGCTGGTACTGTAAATGGTACTGTTGGTTTAAACGTTTGGTTTAACGACAACATCGGTTTAACATTACAAACTTCTTACAAACATGCGTTTGAAGATTACTTAGATACTCACTTCCAACATTCTGCTGGTATTTCTATCAAATTTGGTGGAACTGACACTGACGGTGATGGTATATTTGATAAAGATGATGCTTGTCCAGATGTTGCTGGTTTAGCTGCATTCAACGGTTGTCCTGATACTGATGGTGACGGAATCGAAGATAGCAAAGATACTTGTCCAAACGAAGCTGGTACTGCTGAATTTAACGGTTGTCCTGATTCTGATGGTGATGGTGTAGCTGATAAAGATGATAACTGCCCAACTGTTGCAGGTTTAAAATCTTTAGCTGGTTGTCCTGATGCTGATGGTGACGGTGTAACTGATGCTGATGATAAATGTCCTAATGTTGCAGGTCCTGCTGCTAACAAAGGTTGTCCTTACCCTGATACTGATGGTGATGGTGTTTTAGACAAAGATGACAAATGTCCTAAAGTAAAAGGTACTGTAGCAAACGCTGGTTGTCCAGAAGTTACTGCTGCTGTTCAAAAACAATTAAACGAGTATGCTAAAACTATCTTATTTGATACTGGTAAATCTACAATCAAAGCACAATCTGCTACTGTATTGAGTGATATCATCAATATCTTAAAAGAATACCCAACTTCTAAATTTACAGTTGAAGGGCACACTGATAGTATTGGTAGCGAAAAACTTAACCAAAGATTATCTGATTCAAGAGCTAATTCTGTAAAAGAATACTTAATTGAAAACGGTATTGATGCATTTAGATTATCTGCACTTGGTTACGGTGAATCTAAACCAATCGACTCTAACAAAACTAGAGCTGGTAGAGCAAACAACAGACGTGTTGAAATTAACTTAGCTAAGTAATTAGATAAAGTTAACTTTAAATAAAATAAGTTTACAAAAAACGCTTCGGATATCCGAAGCGTTTTTTATTTTTATAAAATGATAACAACTTTCATTTTAGATGTTTTAAACGATTTAAAAAAGAACAACTACAATCTTTCTAAAGTCACTTTTGTATTACCTAGTAAAAGAGCCGGTCTCTTTTTAAAACATCAATTAGTTCATGTTATTCAAGACACAATCTTTGTTCCCGACATTATAAGTATCGAGGAGTTTGTCGAAGATCTCTCTGGACTTAAAACCACATCGAATACGGAATTAATTTTCGAATTCTACAATAGCTATTTAGCACTTACAAAAAAGGAAGATCAAGATACTTTTGAATCTTTTTCTAAATGGGCCCAAATATTACTTCAAGATTTTAACGAAATTGATCGTTACCTGATTCCTCAGGAAAACATATTTAACTATTTAAGCGACATTCAAGAATTAACACATTGGTCTGTTGAAGCCAACCAAACCGAATTTGTTAAAAAATATTTACAGTTTTGGAATAAGCTTTATACCTACTACAAACACTTTACCAAACAACTGTTAGACAAAAGCATTGGCTACCAAGGTTTAATTTACAGAAAGGCTGCAGAACATTGTGATACTTACATAAACAACCTTACCGACAAGCAACATGTTTTCTTAGGTTTTAACGCCTTAAACACTGCTGAAGAGAACATTATTCAACAATTTTTAAAAAGTGGCTTAGCGAAGGTTTATTGGGATATTGATAGTGTTTTTATAAACAATCCGAAACATGATGCTGCGCTCTTTACAAGGCAGCACAAAAAAAACTGGAAACATTTTGAAAAACACCCATTTGAATGGGTAACCGAAAACTATTCCAAAGAAAAAAACATAAACATTTACGGTGTTCCTAAAAACATCGGACAAGCCAAATATATTGGTACCCTTTTAAAAAATATAGAAGCAGAAACCAAATCACTACAAAGTACTGCTGTGGTTCTAGGTGACGAAAATCTATTGATTCCGGTATTAAACTCCATACCACCCTCGGTAGAAGCACTTAATATCACCATGGGATTTCCATTAAAATCCATTCCATTAGCATCCCTTTTTGAAAGCTTATTTCATATTCATAAAACATCGGGCAATGCCTTTTATTTTAAAGACGTTGTTAAGGTTTTATCACATCAATTTGTTCGTCCGTTATTTTACATAGACGACATTGATTACGCCTCCAAAATTATTGAAACCATAGACAGTAATAACCTAGTATATCTTACTCTAAACCGTTTAAAAGAAATAGACAAACACTCCAACAAGATTTTAGACTTACTATTTTCAAACTGGAATACATCTATAGATTTAGCATTAAAGAATTGCGCTCTAATCATTTCAAAAATAAAAATCCATTTAGACCAAAACAAAGATGCAAATTTACTTTCCTTAGAATACCTGTATCGTTTTAACGAACTGTTCAATGCACTTTCCTTGTTAAACTCACAATACAATCACATCAAAGATATCTCAACCCTATTTGGTGTTTACAAAGAATTACTGAGTTCGGAAACCTTAGATTTCCAAGGTGAACCTTTGCAAGGTTTACAAATTATGGGAATGTTAGAATCCCGTGTTTTAGATTTTGAAACCGTAATTATTTCTTCAGTAAATGAAGGTATTCTTCCTTCAGGAAAAAGCAATAATTCATTCATCCCTTTTGATGTTAAAATAGAAAACAAACTTCCCACTTATAAAGAAAAAGATGCCGTTTACACCTATCACTTCTATAGGTTACTACAACGTGCAAAAAATGTTTACATACTTTATAACACAGAAGCAGATGTGCTAACAGGTGGCGAAAAAAGCCGTTTTATTACACAACTAGAATTAGAAAACATCCATAACATACACCACGAAATTATAGCGCCACATGTACCTGTAATTACTCCCGAATTAAAAGTGGTACAAAAAACTGAAGATTCGCAAACCAGATTAAAAGAGATAGCCTCGAAAGGATTTTCTCCATCGTCCCTTACCAACTATGTTAGAAACCCGATAGATTTTTATTATCAAAAAATTTTAAAAATTAAGGAGCATGATGAAGTTGAAGAAACCGTTGCAGCAAACACTCTAGGAACTGTTGTCCATAATACGCTAGAGGATTTTTACAAACCATTAGAAAACTCTTTTTTATCGGTTGATATTGTTAAAAAGCTTAAAACCCAAATTAACGAAAAAGTTACTTTTCATTTTAAAAATGAATTTAAAGAGGGTGATATTACAAAAGGCAAAAATCTTATTATTTATGAAATTGCAAAACGTTATGTTTCAAACTTTTTAGATTTAGAAATTGAAAATTTAAAGGCCGGGAATGAAATAAAAATAATCAAAATAGAATCAAACAATAATGTTTTAATCGAAATTCCAGAACTAGATTTCCCTGTAAAACTTACAGGAAAAGTAGATCGTGTAGACGAATATAACGGTGTAACTAGAATTGTAGATTACAAAACAGGCCGTGTTGATGCCAATAAAGTTGAAATTGTAAGTTGGGAAGATATCACGACCGACTACACCAAATACAGCAAAAGCTTTCAGGTGTTAACCTATGCTTACATGATGTTATTATCTAATGAAATTACGCTTCCGGTAGAAGCTGGCATTATTTCATTCAAAAACTTAAAAGCAGGATTTTTAAAGTTTTCTAAAAAAGATAAAGCTGGCAATGGCGCTAAAAAAGATGCTCTAATTACTCAAGAAACACTAGATGATTTCTATGTTGAATTAAAAACACTAATTTTAGAAATCTGTAATCCTAACATACCATTCACCGAAAAGGAAGTATAATATGATATCCAAAGAAAGCTATATTATAAACGGAAAGCACAAAAAATCGATTTTAATTGATGTTAGTTTTGTTGCCGAAAAAACAAATCTTCCTATTATTATTTTTTGCCATGGTTACAAAGGCTTTAAAGATTGGGGTGCTTGGAATTTAATGGCAAACACCTTCGCGGAAGCAGGATTTTGCTTTATAAAATTCAATTTTTCGCATAATGGTGGCACTATGGAACACCCCATTGATTTCCCTGATTTAGATGCCTTCGGGAACAATAATTACACAAAAGAATTAGATGATTTAGAATCAGTTATCGATTGGATTTCAGATAATAAAGAACTTAAACCTATAGTAAATTTAAACAGTCTACATTTAATAGGCCACAGTAGAGGGGGTGGTATTGTATTAATTAAAGCTGAAGAAGATGAACGAGTTACAACTGTAATAAGCTTAGCTGGTGTTTGTGATTTTGGAAAAAGAACAGCAACAACTGGCGGTTTGAATGATTGGAAAAATACCGGAGTAAAATATGTTTTAAACGGACGAACAAAACAACAAATGCCACATTTTTATCAGTTTTATGAAGATTTCATTAAAAATGAAGAAAGATTAACCATAAAACGTGCGGTTTCTAACTTAAAAACACCTCACTTAATTATTCATGGTGGTAGCGATACCAGCGTCCTTATTGATGAGGCTAATCAACTTCATGAATGGAATCCGCAAAGCCAACTTGAAATTATACCAGATGCAAATCATGTATTTAATGCCAAACACCCTTGGGATTCATATACACTACCTAAAGAACTTCAAAAGGTTATAGATTGTTCTGTTTCATTTATAAAAAACTAATAGAGCACATAAAGTATACCCTAATCAATTAAAAACTTTTAAATACTTCATTTAGGCTTATTTAGTTAAAGGTATTTTTTAAATTTGTTTTTATGGATCATAATAACTTACCATTAAATGATATTTATGCGCCTGAAAACCGCATCTATGTGGCTACAGATTGTATCATTTTTGGTTTTGATAAAGGTATTTTAAAATTATTAGTTTTTGAAAGACGTGTAGAACCTTTTAAAGGTACTTTATCTTTAATTGGAAGTTTTGTAAAACCTAATGAAGCCGCAAATGAAGCCGCTAGACGGGTTTTAAAAGAAATTACAGGTTTAGAGAACATCTTTATGGAAGAGTTAAAAACCTACTCTAATATCGACCGAGATCCTGGTGCACGATGCATTTCCATAGCCCACTACGCCTTAATTCGTATTGATGATTATGATAAGGAATTGGTTGCAAAACATGATGCCATTTGGTGTGAAGTTGATAAGCTTCCTAAACTTGTTTTAGATCATGATTTAATGATTGAAGATGCATTAAATAGATTACGCAGAAAAGCTAGATTTTACCCTATTGGATTTGAGTTACTTCCTAAAAAATTTACTATCCCACAGTTTCAAAATTTATATGAAGCGATTTTCCAGAAAACTCTTGATACTAGAAATTTCAGAAAAAAATTAATGTCTTTAAAGTTACTTATACCATTAAATGAAAAGGATAAATCGGGCTCTAAAAAAGGTGCTTTCTTATATAAATTCGATTACAAAAAATATAAAAGACTAGAAGAAAAGGGATTTAATTTTTCACTGTTTAAAAACTAACCACTTTAAAATGAAAAAGAGCTAAGTAAAAAACTTAACTCTTTTAAATAATCTAAACTAATGAACACAGTTTTTAGTCTTCGTTATTATAGTTACTATTAATCTAATACCTCAATATCTATAATTTAAATTTAGCTTCTAGCTCAGTAACTGAACTTCCACCTACAAAGACTTTAAAATCGCCCGATTCTACAATAAAATCACCACTATTATTATAGAACCCAAGTTCTTTATCTGTTAATTGAAATGTTATCGTTTTAGCCTCATTAGGTTCTAACTCTACCAACTCAAAACCTTTTAATTCCTTTACTGGGCGTGTAACGCTAGCAAATAAATCACGAATATATAATTGCGCAACTTCTTTACCTTTATACTTTCCAGTGTTTTTTAACTCAACGGAAACCTCAACATGGTTATCTGAAATTTTGTTAACTTTTAAATCACTATAAGAAAACGAGGTATAACTTAATCCGTGTCCAAAAGCATAAAGAGGCGTATTACTTTCGTCTATATAATGCGACCAAAATACGCTGTTTGGCTCGTTTGCCGCTGGACGTCCTGTGTTTTTATAATTGTAATAAATAGGCACTTGTCCAACACTTCTAGGAAATGTCATTGGTAATTTACCACTCGGGTTATAATCACCATACAATACCTGTGCAATTGCATGACCACTTTGCGTACCCAATTGCCATCCTTCTACAATAGCAGGAATATGTGCGTCTGCCCAAGAAATAGTTAACGGCCTTCCATTGTTCAATACTAAAACAATATTTTTATTAACAGCGTAAACAGCTTCTAATAACCCTTGTTGAACGCCAGGTAAACCTATTTTGGATCGGCTTCGAGCTTCTCCACTCTGAAAACCGTGTTCACCTAACACCATTATTACAACATCGGCGTTTTTAGCAACTTCCTTAGCTTCTTCAAAACCACTTTTATCTGTGGTGTTAATTTCTAATTCAAAAGGAAAAGAAGCCTCTCCAAGTGCCACATCGGCTCCTTTTGCATATGTAACCTTGTTACCAGAATATTTAGCTAAGCCTTCTAAAACAGAAACCGCTGTATTATCGTCTGCAGCAATTCTCCAACTTCCGAGCGGACTTGTTTTATCGTTAGCCAAAACACCAATAACAGCAATATTCTGTCCTTTCTTTTTTAAAGGCAATACGTTATTTTCGTTTTTAAGAAGTACAATAGATTTTTTTGCAACATCTAAAACGGCATCATTTATTTTCTGACTTCCAATAATATCTTTCTCCCTTTTTTCATCACAATATTTATAAGGGTTATCGAAAAGCCCTAATTCAAACTTCACTTTTAAAATACGAGAAGCTGCATCATTAATTAGATCTTCATTAACTTTTCCTTCTTTTACCAAATTAGCCAACTCATTGACATACGCATAAGATTCCATATCCATATCCGAACCCGCTTTTACTGAAAGTTCGGCAGAATGTTTTACATTTTCGGCATAACCATGGTTTATCATTTCAGACATAGACCCCCAATCGGATACTACAAACCCATCGAATTTCCATTTATCTTTTAAAACATCACGTTGTAAAAATGCATTCGCTGTAGCAGGAATTCCGTTTAACTCGTTAAAGGAATTCATAAAGGTTTTTACGCCAGCATCTACGGTTGCTTTGAATGGTGGAAAAATAATATTATTTAAGGTTGAAGTTCCAACATCTACCGTATTATAATCTTTTCCAGATTCGGTAAAACCATAACCTGCCCAATGTTTGGCGCAGGCTGCAATGGTATTTGGTTGAGATAAATCTTCACCTTGAAAACCTTGGACTCTAGCTATCGCTATTTTAGAACCTAAATAAGTATCTTCTCCTGCACCTTCCATAACACGCCCCCAACGAGCATCTCTAGAAATATCTACCATAGGAGCGAACGTCCAGTTAATACCGGCTGCAGAAGCTTCTAAAGCTGCAATTTCTGCCGATTTTTTAATAGCTTCTAAATCCCAACTCGCCGCTTCAGCTAATGGAATTGGACTCAATGTTTTATAACCGTGAATAACATCGAAACCAATAATTAACGGAATACCCAAACGCGTTTCTTCAACCGCAATTTTCTGAACGGCACGTACCTCTTCTACTCCACGAACATTAAGCATAGAACCAACATAGCCTTTTCTTAAATGTTCATATTTATGGGCCGCATCGCCAGAAGATGGCGTTGGACCGGTAACATTCCAAAATCCGTTGTACTGATTCATTTGCCCAATTTTTTCTTCCAAAGTCATTTTTAAAAGTAATTCGACAACTTTTTGGTCTACAGTGGTTTCTTTGCTTGTTAACTTTTGCGCCAAAGTTTTATTTTGACCAATGGCGCTACTCGACATAAAAACGACTGAAACTATCGTTAAAAAAATTAATTTATGTGCTCTCATATTATTATTCGTAAACTCTTACATAATCGATTTCCATTGTATCTTCAGTAAATGCCGGATCAATATCGCCACCTAATGTACCGCCCATAGCAACATTTAAGATTAAGAAGAAATCTTTATCGTAAAATGGTAAATCGGCATTGTTATCCATGGCAACAACCACAACGTTATCTAATAAAACAGTGATTTTTGCCTCTGTCCACTCCAAAGTGTATAGATGAAATTCTGAAGACGCATTTTCTACAGAAACTGTTTCTCCGTAACTCGCATTAGCATTTGTGCCCGTATCGAACCAATGGTATGTACCTAAAGATGTGTTCTTATCAGCACCAGTTTGTTCCATAATATCAATTTCTCCACACATTGGCCAACCAACTTCTGGAAAATTAGCACCCAACATCCAAATAGCAGGCCATGTACCTTGTGCTGCTGGAAGTTTAGCTTTTACCTCAACACGACCATATTTAAACTCGTATAAGTCGATAGATTTTAAACGTGCAGATGTGTAATCTGTACCATCTTTTTTGGCAGTAATTTTAAGCATACCATCTTCAACAATGACATTACTAGCATCTTCAGTATATGTTTGTACTTCTTGGTTTCCCCAGCCTCCTGCACCTAAATCATAAGTCCAGTTAGCAGCATCTGGCGCTCCATCAGTATCAAACTCATCAGACCATGCTAGTGTATTAAATTCCGATTCGAAATCGGCTTCTCCTTCTACCGGTTTACTAGATGTAAATACATGATACCATGCTTCACCACCACCTACTTGAATAATTCTAACACGTAACTCATCTTCACTTATAGAAATAATATCGTAAGTACTAGCACCAACATACCATCCCATAAAACCACCATCCGAAATTTCGAAAGCTGATTGTCTATAAGGCTCATCATTATAACTACCTTCTAAAGCTGCTTTTGATGTTGACGGTAAAAATGATACATTTTTGACACCAAACATAGTTGTTGCAACCGTTTCATCGTGACAAGTATCGCCATCTACCCCTAAATCATCGGCATAAGTTCCTGGCACAAAAGCAGGACCAACAGTTTGTTCAAAGGTTAAGCCATTTTCACCACGAGTAAATACAAATTCATTAGCGTACATACAATATTTCTCTTCATCCCAAGGCTGAATTCCATTCCACCAAGCCTCATAAGCAAACTCACCATTTCCATAATCATCTTCAACTGGACCTAAACCAACATGAAGCGGAATATTTGCTGCCCAATACCAAGTTTTAGAATCGCCCACTAATTCGCCTGCTAAAAAGTTTTCAGCTTCTACATCAGAGAATGAACTAAACACTTCAACTTCCATAGACGTACTAGACATTACACCTCCAGTACCAACAGCACTAGCTACAACCGTATATGTATTTATACCTGTTTGTGTAAACCTGTGCACCGTTTCTCCAGATGGAGCAACGCCTGTTTTACCATCACCAAAATTAAATTGGTATGTAATTTCGTTATCTGCAGTAGATGTAAAATTCACAATTCCGCTACCATCTCCGTAAGGATTATCGGCATCTTGCCCAACAATTTCCGCAGATATTGTTACCCCTGTTGGAGCTACAATATTACCTATCGCTGCATCGTCGTCTTGACAACTTGTAAAGAGAAATGTTAGCGACAGAATAAATCCTATATAATATTTTAAGTTTTTCATATATCTTAAGTTTTAAATTCTTTCCAGTTTAAATTGCCAAAATGTTCCTGATCCAGTACCTGTTTCAATACTTACACTTATTGTATTATTATCTATAAAAGATACATTGTATGTAACAAAATCTGGTGCATCTGCAGGATTAGAAAGTTCTCCTGTATTTGTGCCTTTAGGCAAACCAATATAAGCTCCTAAACCGTTTAAGGTTAAAACATTATTATCGTATGTAAATGTTGCAGGATTTGAACCATCGTGAGGCGCAACAGGTGTTGCACAGCCATCGGCTCCATTTTGCCAACTCTCAACCCAAGTTTCTGAACCTAAAACATTTTTAAAAGAACCATCAGCCCCAAAAATATAAGCATCATCATAATAACAAGCTCTGTCGGTAACACAAGCATCATCACAGTTCCACCAAGAAATATCGCCAACTGATGGACCAACACCTAAAGCACCAGCTTCTTGAGCCAATTGCCATGTTCCCGTTAATGGTGACGCTACAACGCCTTCTCTAACTAAAGTAAATTGCCAAAATGTTCCAGAACCTGTTCCTGTCTCTATAACAACTGATATTGTGTTCGGATCTATAAATGTTGCACTATAAACAATTGATTCTGGCGCATCCGCAGGATTTGAAATCTCACCAGTATTTGTACCTTTTGGAAGCCCAATAAAAGCTCCAATACCATTAAGGGTAATTGTATTTTCATCTGCATTATAAACATAAGTAGCAGCATTAGAACCATCATGTGGTGCAACCGGAGCAGCACAACCGTCGGATCCATTCTGCCAGCCTTCTACCCAAGTTTCTGAACCTAAAACGTTTTCAAATGAACCATCTTCATTAAACACATAAGTATCATCATAATAACATGCTCTTTCCGCAACGCAAGCGTCATCACAACTCCACCAAGAAATATCTCCTGCGGCTGGACCTACGCCTAAAGCGCCAGCTGTTGAAGCTACCTTCCATGTACCCACAATTCCTGTTTCAACATCCGAAGGTACTTTGTAGAAATATAGGTTATCTATAAAAATAGTGCCCTCTCCTGAATTTACACCTTCAAATTTAAATTGAATAATATTAGAAAAATCAACTGCTGGATTTTGATCTGTAAAGGTAGATAATGGAATATCAAAAGAAGTCCATTGATCCTGATTCAACTCTAAAGTCACAGCAGTTTCATTAGGCCCTGCGCTAATAGGTGACATTTTAGCATCAAAATCTGCATTTGCTGTCCAAACATCTACATGTATAAATTCCATTGCAGAAGCATCTAAAGGCACACTGCTAAAATCAATTCCTTGGTAAGTAATATCTCCGTATTGAATAATGTTATCACCACCTACTTCAATTTGTGTGTACGTTGTAGTTTGCCCCCAATTAGGATAATAATCTATTGGACTAGGATCTGTATAAGAATCACTAAAAACTGAAAGAACATCGGCTTCTGATCTAATTGGCGTTGGAGCACCTTCTAAAGGCTGTAATATTGCTGTAACCACAAACTCTTCGCTATATTCTGTAGTTTCAATAGCCGCACTTTTTGCAACAACTTTAATAGTATAAGTTCCTGCCTCTGCGTATTGATATGAAATGGTTTCTTCTAAATTTAAAGCCATTGGAGTTTCATCTGTAGACTCTCCAAAATAAACTTCGTACATGGTAGCAAAATCTGCTACAGCAGAAAGGTTTACTTGTTTAGAAATAGCCGCATCGTTTTCAATAGTTACCACTAAATTTTCTGGAGCCTTAAAAGACACCACAACACTTTGTGTAACAATTGTAGTTAATCCGTTTAGACTTACTGCTGTAATTGTAGCCTCGTAAGTTCCTTCTTCGTAAACGTGTTCGATACCATTTCCTGGTGTAATTTCAGTTACTTCTTCCGAACCATCGCCAAAATTAACGTTATAACTTACAGCTCCTTCCGCCAATGGCGTAATAGTTACCATACCCGTGTTATCTTGTGTTACGCTTACTGCTGCCGTAACGTTTGTTGGAGCGGTGATTTTATCGGCATAATCTAAATTATCATCTTCTGCACAACTAATAGCTACTAGTGTAAAAAGACATAAACTGAATGCATATTTTATAAATCTCATCATGTTCTGTTTTTATTAATAATTATCGTTTTGCACCCAGTTTCCGTTTGAAAATTGGATTTCTTCAATAGGAATAGGAAATACTTCGTTTTTACCTGCTGTAAACCCGTCGATTTCTGCACCTCTACCTGTACGCACTAAATCGAAAAAGCGATGACCTTCACCTACCAATTCTACACGACGTTCATGAGCAATAGCATCGGTAAGTGTTGCTCCAGTAGATGTTACATCGTTTGCTGTTCCAAACGCTCTTTCACGCACACGGTTTAAATAACCTTGCGCCTTACTATCACTAATTTCTCCACGGTTATAAGCCTCAGCAGCCATTAATAGCACATCTGCAAAACGAATAGCACGATAATTATTTGGATTTGTTAAGTTTTGATCGCCTGTGTTTAAATCTCCTTTACGTGCAATATATTTTCTATTGAAATATCCAGTATGCTCATTTCCTTCTCCATAAGTTGCATTATTTGCTGTTGCCCAAGCTTCAATATCTAAAATAGCAACATCTTTACGTAAATCTCCAGCTTCAAACTCGTCTACAACTTCTTGTGTTGGCACGTTAAAACTAAAACCAGAATCGAAAGTTGGTCCGGTGTAATTTCTAATACCATTAAATCCAACAGCCACATTACCTTCACTACATTGTAAACACTCAAAACCAGCTCCTTCAGCATCGGAATATTGAACCTCAAAAACAGATTCTATATTATTCTCTCCATCGGTTTCGAAAATTGTATCGTAATCACTAACTAAATCATAAGGACCTTCTGTAATTAATTGATCTAAAACTGTTGTAGCCTCAGTAAATTTATTTTGGTATAAATACGCTTTACCTAACAAAGCTTGTGCAGAACCTTTTGTTGCTCTACCTACTTGTGGAGCTATATAGTTTAAATTATTAACTGCATATTTTAAATCGGCTTCAATTAAAGCATACACATCTGCAGCTGGCGAACGTGGAACACTTGTTTCATCACCTAAAACAAAACGTGTTTCTTTTAACGGCACATCACCAAACCATTTTACTAATTCGAAATAATAGTAAGCTCTTAAAAAGTGAGCTTCACCTAAAATAATTTCTTTGCCTTCAAAATCTGTTTTATCTTGAAACTCCAAAATAAAGTTAGCACGGTTTACACCTGCGTACATCCATTCCCAAAGCTTTTTTAATTCAGCATTAACTGGTGTATGTATCATATCATCAATTTGCTGCCAAGCCACAACATCAGTTGCACTTTCTCCACCACAAAGGGTGTTATCTGAAGCTATTTCACCTAAAACAACATTTAAGTAAGTAGATTGCAATAAATCGTAAGCACCAACAAGGGCGTTGTAATAATCGGTCTCGGAGTTGAAATAGCTTTCAGAATCTATGCTGTATCTATCAACTTCTTCTAAGTAAGAATCTCCACAAGAATTAGCGCCTAACACTAAAACCAACAAGAAGAATCCTTTAAGTTTATTTATATATTTTTTCATCTTTTAAATATTTTATATAGATAGGTTTAAGCCTAAAATGAATTGTCTTGAAATTGGGTAGAAACCATAATCGATACCACCACCAATAGCGTCGCCATTAGTTGCAGCAGGATCGTAACCGCGGTATTTAGTTAACGTAAAAGCGTTGTTTACTTTAGTATAAATACGGAATTTGCTAATCCCTAATTTATCGATAACATCTTGCGGTAACGAGTAGCCTAATTGTATATTTTGCATTCTTAAGAATGAAGAATCTTCGACATAGAAATCTGAAAACAATTTATTAGTTGTTGCCCCAGTAGTAGCTCTTGGCACAGAATTACTTGTTCCTTCGCCAGTCCAGCGGTCTAAATATAAACTTAAGCGGTTTACGTTAGGTTGGTCACGCTCGTAGTTACGCACTGTTTCTTTACCTAGCTCAGCATACATATATGCACTGAAATCGAAATTTTTATAGTTGAAATTAAAGTTTAAACCCATAATATAATCTGCTTGAGGCTTACCTATATAAGTTCGATCGTCTATTGTAATTTCTCCATCTTCATTAACATCTACAAAACGAATATCTCCTGGAGCTGCTGCAGACCCTAAACCAACTTGCGAAGGTGCTGCATCTACTTCTGCTTGATTTTGAAAAATACCGTCAGATTTAAGTCCGTAGAAATAACCAATTGGCTGCCCTACTTCCATTCTAGCAATTGATGGTTGCCCTACACTAAAAGAACCTCCTTCGGAAACAACGCCATTACTAACTGCTGTTACTTCTCCATTAATTTTAGTAACATTATAGCTCACACCATATGAAAAATCATCAGATACAGATTCTTTATAGTTTAAAAATAACTCAACACCTCTATTACGTGTTGTACCAGCATTAACTGTTGGCAAACCTGCTCCTGGCGCACCTCCTCCTAAAATTCCTGAAATAGGGAAGTTTTCTATTAATAAATCATTTCTGTCTTCAATAAAATAATCGGCTACAATTTCAAGCTTGTTATTAAACAAATTCATATCTAAACCAATATCCAGTTTCTCTGCAGTTTCCCAAGAAGCTTCTGGATTAGGTATTCTACCATTAGCCGTACCAGTTACTAAAGTTCCATCCAGAACATAAGTAGCCTCACCACTTAATAAAGCGCGGTATAAATCGTCTCCAACATTATTACCTAATGTACCGTAACTTGCTCTAAGTTTTAAGAAGTTTATAACTTCGGAATCTTTTAAGAAATCTTCATCAGAAATTTTCCAACCACCGGTAGCCGAATAGAAGTAATCAATTCTGTTTTCTGGTGAAAAATCTGAAGAACCATCACGACGTACCATAGCAGATAGTAAATATTTAGAATCATAATCATATTGCAATCTTCCGAAGTAAGATGATAATCTAGAATCGTAAATATAAGAGCTTGTAGATTTTGCTTCACTTAAACCATTGGCTAAAGAAATATCGGCAAATTCCCAAGAATTGTTTGGCACATCGAAACCTGTACCTTGCAAATTATCTCCCCATGCACGTTGCGCACTAGTACCCAATGTAAAAGTTGTATTGTGCTTTTCGTTAAATACTTTATTGTAAGTCGCAAAAGTATCCCAAGTATAAGAGTTGTTGGTGTTTTGAGTTTGTATTACACTACTTCTGTCGTTATTAAAAACCTTACCAGAACCATAACCTACAATTGGAAAAAATTCTTTTTTGTTATCATTATAAGATTTTAAACCAATACGAGATGTTACTTTAAAACCTTCGAAAGCTTCATATTCTAACTGAAATGTACCCTCAATAGAATTTCCAGAATACTTATTAAAAGTATTTGATATTTGAGAAATTGGATTCACAACCTCATTCCCTAAAAATCCAGAAGTATCTTGTTGATCTATGCTATATGTTGGCGCATAATTAAGAGCATTAAATAGTGGTGTACCCAAAGCGTTTTCGCCAATTGTTTTTCTGTTATTATTGAAATAGTTAGCCGACGTGGTGAATTTCAATTTTTCAGTAATATCGAAACCTAATTTAATTTTAGCATTTGCACGACTAAAATTTGATTTATCGCTAGCAATAATACCATCTTGTTCTAAAACCGAACCACCAAAATAATACGTACTCTTTTCTCCTCCACCCGTAACAGATAAATTATGACTTGTTATTGGTGCTTGATCGAAAAGCTCACTTTGCCAGTTAATACCTGTACCTAAACCACTAATATTTGGATAAGGCAATGCTTGGCCATTGGCTGCATAACTTTCGTTTAAAATTAAAGCATATTCTGTAGCATTCAAATAAGGTAATTCGCGCGTGGTTTCTTGAATTCCTGTGTAACCGTTATAGCTAATTTTAGCTGCAGAGTTTTTCTTTCCTTGTTTTGTAGTTACTAAAACCACCCCATTTGCTCCCTGAATACCATAAATGGCGGCTTGAGCATCTTTTAAAATAGAGAACGTTTCAATATCGCTTGGATTAATAGAGTTTAAATCCCCCTTATAACCATCGATAATCACTAATGGACCATTATCTCCGTTAGAACTTACACCACGGATTAAAATATTAAAATTTCCACCTGGTGAGCCAGAAGGTGATGTTACCGAAACCCCGGCCGAAGTGCCTTGTAAAGCTTGTGCAGCATCTACTGGGCGTAAATCTTCTAAAGTGGCAGCGCTTACAATAGAAACTGCTCCCGTTACATCTTTCTTTTTCTGCGTACCATACCCCACAACAACTACCTCATCTAGTTGTGCTAAATCTTCTTTTAATTGAATGGTTAAACTTTTGTTGCTTGTAATTACTAGTTCCTGCGTTATATATCCTATATAACTAACTGAAATAGTTGCTCCGTTTTTCACTCCTGATAATACGAAGTTACCATCAAAATCTGTTGTAGTTCCTTTAGTGGAATTATTAACAATGATGTTCGCTCCAGGAATTGGAAATCCAGATCCGTCCTGTACATTTCCGCTTATATCTATATTCTGTGCACCTGAGTATGCCATGAAGAATAAAGCTAAAATTTTGAATAGCGTGTGTCTCATAAATTTGTTTAGTTTTTGTTTATCATAAAGTTAAGTTAACAAATTAACGTATTAATAAAAATCACCTCAACAAAAAACATACATCGTAAAAAAAGGTCGTTAATTTTACTAAATCACCAATAAACACAAGCTTTTAAAGTTCAACCTCTCTTTTGATATAAACTGTTAAAACCATGCTAAATTCAACGATGTTGTGGTAATGTATAGGTGATAAACTAAAATGTTGTGCTATTTTTAGACTAAAAAAATGAGATTTTCGTGGAATTTAGAGTACAAACGTATTTTTAACTAAAAAGATGTAGCATTTTCTCTTGATATTATATGAATAACACTAGCCAATAACCTTTAATCAACATAAACAAAACACTATAAAACTACAGCTCTAAAATATAATTTGTTAAACTTGTTTCGTGAGCGAGTTCCATTTTCTTTCTTAATCGATATCGCTTTACCTCAACGCTACGCGGTGAGATATTTAATAAAGGAGCAATTTCTTTAGAAGATAAGTTTAGCCTTAAATAAGCACATAAACGTAAATCGTTGGCGGTTAAACTCGGGTGTAGTTGCTTTATTTTTTTTAAGAAATCTTTATCTGCGTTATTAAAAGCTTCTTGGAACAGATTCCAATCGTCAGTATTATTAATGTTTTTATCAATAATTTTTATAACGTGTTTTAGTGCTTTTCCATCTTCAACACTAGTAAGTTCCTTCTTTAAACTGTTTAAAAACTCATTCTTTTTTATTAAATTCATTGTAGACATGCCTAGCTCTCGATTTTTAGCCTCAATATCTTCACGTAATTTATCATTTTTAAAACGCATAAGTTTCTGGTTGTTTTCGAGTTCTTTCAACTCAAATTCTCTCGTCTTTTTTCTCAATAAGCGTTCACGCTGTTTTTTATAATAACGCTTATAAACCATATGCATGAAAAAGGAGAACAACATTATGAGTACAACATAGCCTAATAAAGCCATATTGGAGAGAAACAATGGACGCTCTATCCTAAATGTATACGATGCCGAATTTTGCGTTTCAGATTTCCCCACTCTGCCATTAACCACAAAGGTATAATCGCCATAAGGCAGGTTTTCAAACAACACCTCTCCACTACTACTCCAGTTACTCCATGTATCATAAAACCCATCTAACTTATATTGATATTCGGGCTTTTGTATTTTTAAATACTGAGGAATACTATAGCTAAATTTTAAATTATTATCGTTGTTTAAAAAAGATTGCGAGCTATTTAAATCAACAAACCTAAAGGTGTTTTCATCTTTAGAAGAACTCACTTCAACTTGATTTATGCTTATTTCAGAAGGATAACTTTCAATTTTCTTTAAGTCGAAAATAAAATAACCTGTAGCCGAACCTATTAAAAACTGCTCCTCGGCAATATGGGTAATATTCTCAAAACCTGTAATGTCTTTTCTAACTTCTGAAGGAAATATTATGCTTTCTATTTTCTGCTCTCCAGTTAATTTTGATACTGTTAAATAATCTAACCCTGTGGTTGATAAACTCCATAATTTATTGGTTTCTAAGTCCGGAATTAACTTACCAGAAGAATAACTATCAAAATGAATTAACCGACTTAAAAGCGTGTCTTTTTTAAATGCATTACTCGTATTATGATATTTAAAAACACCATTTTTTGTAGTGTACAACAATTCGTTATTAAACTTTACAAAACTAGAGGTTAATCCTTTTTCGACTAATTCATCCTTCTTAAAACTTAAGGCATTATGTAACGCACTATCAACTTCAACCTTAAAAACACCTTTGTATTCATGACTAACTAAAATATGTTGTAAATCGATAAACTCAAAATAGCGACTAGAAATATCAAAACCTTCGATTTTGTTCCTAAACGTCCAATTTCCATCAACTTTCTCTAAAATATTGAAACCATCATAATTCCCTTGCATCAACAAATCTTTCCGACCTGGTACCGTTTTAATTTGCCAGGTTCCTTGCGCATTAGATATTTTTTCTACCTGCTTATCTTCAACTAGAAACGTACCAGAATTATGACCACAAAACAACTTACCATCAACCACCTCTAAACACCATACTTGTCCTTGCGTTTTAGGGACAAACTCAAATTTATCAATACTATTAACAGGCTTACAAAACAAACCTTGGTTAGAACCGAGGTACAACATACCCTTGTAAACCTTAGAAGCATAAACACTCCCTATCATCCCATCATTATCAAAATATTGCAGGTAAGGCGATTTACTATTTATACAGTTAATGCCATTATCTAAACCCAGCCAAATATTTTGATCTTCATCCTCAAAGAGAGACAATACGGTATTATTACTTAACCCATTAGACTGGTTAATACTATATTTTACATGCCCTTCATTTGTTAAATGTATTAAACCGTTAGAAATAGTACCAAGCACAAAACTTTGATCCCGAAGTTGGATACCACTAAATACACTTACACCATCTAAAACATGTTCCGACGGAATGGTCCATGGTTCTAATTCACCATTACTATATTTGAAAAAACCACGATCTTGTGTAAGAATGAGTAACGCTTCGTCTTGCCTAAAAACATTTACAATTAAATTATCTTGAAGAATAACATCACTAGAAACCAAAACATCAACCCCATTTTCAATTTGATACAAGCCTTTATTTACATTCTGAAAATATAAACGCTTACCAACCTTAAACAACTTGGACATTTTCGATTTAGAGTCGACTACACTATATGTTTTTTTAACTTGATCGTAAATATGAATACGATCTAAAGATTGAAATAGAATCCAATCTTCTAATCTTAAAATATTCCAAACCTCTTCATCTTCTAAAAATTCAACCTGAAGCGCTTCGGAAAGTGAGGTGTATTTCAATAACCCTAAACGATCTCTTTTCCATGAACCAAAACCACGAAAACTACCTGTATAAACTAAAGAATCTATAACTTTCACCGACCGGATAATGGTTTCTTTTGGTGAGTGATACAAATTCCATTTAGCACCATTAAATTCCAACAACCCTTTATTATTGGCAACATAAATATATCGATCTGAAGATTGAGAAATAGACCAGTTTTGGTTTTCTCCACCATAATCTTCGGGGGTGTATGTTTGTATTGGTGGGAATTCTTGGGAATTCGATGTAAAAACGAAGCTTAAGAAGACATAAAATAGGAAATGATAACCCTTTTTCATTTTTAGTACTAGTGTTGGGTTAACAAGGTAATAAATATCTACTAAATAAAGACTTTTAAATAATATTGTATAGGTATCTAAGCACCCTTACCAAGACAACAAAACCGCTTAAACACCTTATAAATAAAACAAAAATTGCTTTTCAATATAAATAAAAAAAAATAAACAATATAACTTTTGGTATAGGTAAAAACTACTAAATCTGCTCTAGAAGCAATACGGAATCACTAGATTTAATAGAAATTTCACCATTAATTACTTCAGATAAAACTCCAGAATAAGCATCACGGATTTTAGCGCCATTTGAAAAAACACCCGAAACATCAATAGTTTTTTCTCCTTCTGGATAGTTTAAACCTACCATAACAACATCTTTAAAATCGCCTTTTTCAAAACTACGAGTAAACAAATAAGGCGTCTCTAATATCATGTTATGCACACCTGCACCAATAGCAGGATGATTAGCTCTAAAGCGACCCAATTTTTGCCAATGCTTTAAAATAGATTGCGTTTCTGTATTGTTTTCATAATCATTCCAATTCATAAAAGAACGCAATGTAGCATCGCCTACTGTGTTTTCTATAACGAGTGGTCTTGCCAATTCATCTCCATAGTAAACCTGCGATGCACCAGGACATAATAATAATTTGGTTGCCGTTTCAAAACATTTTTTACGATTAGCATCAAATGGTTGTCCGTCGTCGTGAGAGGTTAAATAATTTAAAACGCCATAACCTTTTAAATCCCCATTCAACACATCGGAATAACGCTTAAAAACCTGCTCCATTGGTCTTTGACCTAAGTTCCATTTGGCTTCAAAATTAATTAAAGCCTCGAACGCGTTATCAAAATAATTTACTTTTCTATCACCAAAATCAAATGCTTTTCCGTTAGATATACCATAATTATAAACCTCCCCAACTAAGTAAAACCGATTATCATCTAATACTTTTTCTGGATTTTGCTTTTTATATTCCGCAAAAGCGTAATCGCACTCTGCCTTATATTCTTGCCAAACATATTCCTCGGTATGTTTTACGGTATCTACGCGGTAACCATCAATACCATATTCGGTAATATAATCGGTTAGCCATTTCATAATATAAAATCTAGGCGCTCTTGGGTGTCCTGTGCGTTCAAAAAACGCATCTAACTCGGCTATTTCTTCATCATAACGCCCTTCATCTTTCCATTTCTGAGTTAAAAGCGGTGGCAAATCTACACTATTATTATTTTCCGTTTTAAGATCTGGTAAGTTTTTAACGAGCGTGCAAGCCACAGTATGCTCGTAATTATCGTAACTACATTGCGGACCGGTACGCACCCAATCTTCTGGCCAAACCGGATCTTTATCGGTCACAGGCCCTGTATGATTTATTACAGCATCCAATAGAATACGAATTCCGTTTTTATGAGCCGTTTCAACCAACTCATGCAAATCTGCTTTAGTTCCAAAATTAGGATCTATAGCCGTCCAATCACGTGTCCAATACCCATGATATCCATAAGTTAAACCCGTACCCTCATCTGTACCACCATGAATTTGCTCAACAATAGGCGTCATCCAGATGGCATTAATACCTAAATCAGTAAAATAACCATCTTTAATTTTTTGAGTAACACCCTTTAGATCTCCACCTTCGAAACCACGAAGCTTACTCGCTTGCTCCGTCCTTTCAAAATTAACATCATTACTAGCATCTCCGTTATTAAAACGGTCGGTAAGTAAAAAATAAACGTTTGCACCTTCCCATACAAACGGTGCTTTTTCTTTAGATGTAACAGCTTCCATTTTTACAGTTTTATTGCAACTTGTTAAAATAAATAGGACTATAATGCTGGCAAGAATATGTTTCATTTTAGTTGATGTTTTAATTTTAAACCTATTTATTTTATATGAATTACAAATTATTTTCTACTGATATTTATTCCATTTTTAATAAGAAAGACTCTAGCGGTTTCAACTTAATTTCGACAGAACCGGTTCTGTTTTCAACTATTAATTGTGATAAAAACTCATTGTATAATTGATCTTTTAACAGATACGTTCCGTCTTCTAAATCCAAATGCTTCAATATATTCTCTGGAATTTTTAATTGAAATTCAAAACTGTTTTCAGCATCGAAGTTTGAAATCACAATAAGCTTTTCAGAAGTACTCCAACGCACAAAAGAGAAGACTTTATCTGTATAGTTTTCAGTATGCTCACGATTATATTGATGAATATCGCCATAATCGCCCATTAATGCAGAGCTGTGTATTGTAAAATTTAAAAGGCGTTTATAAAAATCTCTTAATTCCCTTTCGGAATCTGTTAATTGTCCACCATCAAATTGCTTGTTATTTACCCAACGTTGATGTGCAGGTACGCCAACATAATCAAAAATAGATGTTCGGGTAGGATCACCAAATCCCGGGTTTTCAGAACCATCTTCACCTACTTCTTGTCCAAAATAAATCATGGTTGGCGCTGTAGTTGATGTTGCAGAAATCACCATTGCAGGTCGTCCCTTTTCAGCATTACCAGCAAAATCCGGACTCGCCAAACGTTGCTCATCATGATTCTCTAAAAAGTGAAGCATATGATGCTCAATATCTTTCAAATCGTCTAAAATTTGTGGGATATAATCCGTTTTGCCATATCCTTGCACCACATGTTTTAAGGTATCATAGAACTGTACTTTATCATACAGATAATCCATTTTTCCTTTTTTAATATAATCGCGATATAAACTCGGGTTATAAACCTCAGCCAATAGAAACGCCTCAGGATTTTTCATTTTTATAGACGAATTCATAAAACTCCAAAATTCCACAGGCACCATTTCGGCCATATCATACCGGAATCCATCGACTCCGAAACCTAACCAATATAAGGCAATATCTCTAAATTTCATCCACGAGTTTGGCACCGTTTTATCTTGCCAAAACTCAAAGTGTTTTTTGTATGTTTCATTCTCGAAACCATTAGGCAATTCATCAAAACCTTTTACGCCTTCTGGCGAAATACCATAATTAACTTTTACAGTCTCGTACCAATCATTCATATTTGGTCTAGATGCACTCGTTCCGTTACCAGTCCATTTTGCAGGAAACTCTAAAAACGCACCATCGACCAATTCCGTACTGCGGCCACCTAAAGGCACATAATGATGCTCCCAATTAGGAACCTCAAAGTTTTCCTTTGGGTTATAATAAAAATTGTTATTTACATCGTAAACTACCGTTTTATTATCGGTTTCCCCAAAATCTTGCACACCTTCTGGTTTAGAAATACTTTTATAATTTCTAGCTACGTGGTTAGGTACTATATCGATAATGACCTTTAAACCTGCAGCGTGGGTGCGCTTAATTAAAGCTTGAAATTCCTCTAATCTATTTTCTACATTTACCGCCAAATCTGGATTAACATTATAATAATCCTTAACAGCGTATGGAGAACCGGCTCTTCCTTTTACAACATCGGGATCGTCGTTAGAAATACCATATTCAGTATAATCGGTAATTACATCATGATGTGGCACACCTGTGTACCAAATATGAGTAACACCCAACTTTTTAATTTCAGATAAAGCTTTATCCGTAAAATCGTTAAACTTACCAACTCCATTTTCTTCAATAGTTCCCCAAGGTTTATTATTTGTATTTGTATTACCAAACAAACGCGTAAACACTTGATAAACCACTTGTTTTCCACTCGTTACAACTTCTTGTGGCTCCATGGTCTCAACATCCATTTTCTCTTCCTTTTTACAACTCATTACGAGTAATAAAAGTACAAATATGATATGTTTTATGGCTTTCATTTCAATGTTTTTTTTTGAATAAAACGGACTATTATACAAGATTTTCTAATGTTATTTTTTCAATAAAAAAGTTAAAGGAATATCTAAACGCTTATTCCATGAATTTTCTGAATGATCTGCTCCTTTAAATTCTAAATTCGCCGAATTATCACTAGTATAACCACGAGCTTTTAAAATTCTATTTATTTCGAGTGTAAATTTAGGGTAATAGGCATCTAATGTTTCTGTTCCATAATCGAAATATATTCGATGAGATTCCGGATTAGGCAAATTCAATTCCATGTAATCTAAAATAGCTTGGGCTATAGGATTGTTTTCTTTTGGCTCAGCACCTTCCCAATGGGTAGATAAACAAGCTGCTCCACCAAAAACATCAGGATACTCACACAACGCATACATACTCATAAGACCACCCATACTCGAGCCTGAAACGACTGTGTTCTCTTGGTTTATATATACTGAAAATTGAGAATCGATTAACGGCTTTAATTCTTCAACTAAAAATTTCAAATAATTATCGCCTTTAAATTTCAAACTAAAATCTCGAGATTCAGCTTCGCTTATAATCGCTTTCTTATCTGCTTCTGATAAATAATTGATTGCTTTTTCAGGAAACAAATCTTGCCAACGAATTTCTGGAATATTATGAATTCCAACCACTATAAAATCTTTGATAATATCTTCCTCTACTAATTTTAACCCCCACTCGTCTACTTTCCATTCTTGTTGGTTCCATGTGGTTGTAGAATCGAATAAATTTTGACCATCGTGCATGTAAAGTACAGCGTATTTTTTATTTTCTGAATAGTTTTCGGGTAACCAAACATCTACAGGTCGTGGTGTAATATATTTTGAAGCCAAGCTATCCATTCTAAGCAATATGCCACCAGCCAACTGTGCATTTTCTAAGGTTCTAATCATAGGTTTAGTAATTAGTTCTTCTTTAACAAAACCATCGGATTCTGCCATTTCTTTACAGGAAATAAATAGTAAAACCGAAACTACAATAATGCTAAACTTCATTTTAAATGTTTTTTAAATTATAATTTCGTGGTATAAACAAGACTTCCTTTTTCTTTTAAAATTATACGATCTCCCCAAACAAATGTTTCGTTAGTGATAATGTTTTTTAAGGTTTTTCCTTTTAAGCCCACTTCCGCATAGCGAGTTAAATCTAATGTTATTGGTGTGTTGTTTTTATTTATAATATGCACAACAACCTCATCATTAAGCGTTCTAAACAAAACATAAGTTCCTTTAAAAGGTGCAAAATGCAACGTTTCTCCGTTATGAATTGCTTCACTGTCTTTCCTGAAATTAAGCAACTTTTTTAAATACAATTGCATATCCTTTTGCTCGTTACTTAGGCCTTTTCCTGTAAAGGCATTCACGGCATCATTTTGCCAACCACCAGGAAAATCGGTACGGATTAAACCATGATCGCCAGGCTTTTGGAAATCATTCATTAAAATCTCGGTACCGTAATAAATTTGCGGAATTCTAGGCATAGTTAAAATATAACTCAGTGCTATTTTTGTGTTTGGAATATCGCCTTTAAGCTGTGTAAAAATGCGGCTCATATCATGATTATCTGGAAACACCATTAAATCTTTAGGTGACGCATAATAGAAATCGTTCGCCAAACCTTCATACATTTTTACTAAACCTTCATCCCAGGTTTCTTCTTCATTTAAAGCCTTCACAATAGAACTCTGCATAGCAAAATCCATTGGTGATTTTAAATTAGAATCGTATCCATCACGATTATTAGCACCATCTTGCCAATAACCTATAAGTAATGGATTTGTACTCCATTCTTCGCCAACTATTGAAAAATTAGGATATTCCGTCATAATACTTCCAGCCCACTCACTCATAAACGCTTTGTCCGGATATGGATAAGTATCTTGACGAATACCGCCCAAACCAACTGTTTCTACCCACCAAATACTATTTTGAATAATGTATTTTGCCATAAATGGATTACGCTGATTAAGATCTGGCATAGCCGACACAAACCAACCATTCGCCATTTCTTCTTTATCAATTTTAGAAGCGTATATATCTTGATTACTAGTACGTCTATGATTAGATGTTTTTAATTTGCCTCCATTTTCAAAATTTTCTTGATAGTTAAGCCAATCTTTAAAAGGTAAATCTTTCATCCACCAATGCGCGCTTCCGCAGTGATTAGCAACTTGGTCCATTATCAACTTTATACCACGCGCTCTACTTTTATCAGCCAATTCTCGATAATCGTCTAAGGTCCCAAATCGCGGATCTATTTGATAAAAATCGGTCATTGCATAACCGTGATACGACGAGTTTGCCATATCATTGGTAAGTAACGGACAAGGCCAAATGGCCGTAAAACCCATATCGCTTATGTAATCTAAACGTTGCGTTATGCCTTTTATATCACCACCGTGGCGCGCATAATTATCTTCTCTATTAATTGTTTTCTCGTTTAGCGTTTCATCAATATCATTGCTCGTATCACCATTTACAAAACGATCTGGCGTTATTAAATAAACCGCATCGCTACTATCAAAACCAACAAAATCTGCCGCTGGAGTTTCACGAGTTTTTAATTGATAGGTTTGAGTTAATTCATTCCCGTCTTTAAACTTAAAAACAATATTAAATTGTCCTGCTTTGGTTTCTTTTGAAATATCTAAATCGATAAAAAGATAGTTTGGACTATCGGCTTTATTTACTTTTTTTATTGAAACTCCTTTATATGAGATTTTTGGAGTAGCAGCCGAAATATTTGGATGTTTAACTAACAATTGCAACTCGGTATTTTTAAAACCGACCCACCAATGCATTGGTTCAACCCGTTCAATTTCGTTTTTAATTTCAATACTAGAAACCACATCTGCTTCTAAAACAGAAGCCTCACTATTTTGTTTACACGATGTATTTAAAACAAAAAAAGAAACCACTAAAAGTGCAAAACACCATTTATTAATATTTAGACAATTCATAATAACATGTATTTTCAAATTATTTAATTTCCATAATACTAATAGCGTAACCACCACCAGGAACAGATAACTGCGATAATTTAGACTTACTTGTTACTGTTTTTGTAGTTATTTTATATGCCTGCGGATTAGTTTTGTAGTGCGCATCTTTAGCATCGGCATAAATAGTAGCTTTATACTTTTTTCCTTTTTCTAAGAAATCGAATTTAATGGTTGAAACTCTAGATTCGTTACCATTTACATTACCAACAAACCAATTGTTTGTTCCTTTTTCTTTTCGAGCAATAGTAACATAATAACCTGGTTCAGCTTCTAAATACGTGCTTTCATCCCAATCTAAAGCGACATCTTTTATAAACTGAAAAGCATCCATAAATTGCTCGTAATGTTCCGGTAAATCTGCCGCCATTTGCAACGGTGAATACATAGTAACATAAAGCGCTAATTGATTAGCAATAGTGCTATTTACATGCGAATTATTATCAGGGTTAAGCTTACTAATATCCATTTCAAAAATACCAGGCGTATAATCCATAGGACCACCAATTAAACGTGTAAACGGTAAAACTGTAACATGGTTTGGCTTAGAGCCTCCAAAGGCCTGAAACTCGGTTCCACGTGCAGACTCGTTTCCTATTAAATTAGGATAAGTTCTACTAATTCCAGTTGGCCTTACAGCTTCATGAGCGTTAACCATAATTTCATAATCTACAGCTTTTTCTACACAATATTGAAAATGATTTACCGTCCATTGTCCGTAATGGTGTTCTCCTCTTGGTAACATATCACCAACATATCCACTTTTAACGGCATCGTAACCATGATCTTTCATAAATTGATAAGCCTGATCAAGATGACGTTCGTAATTTCGTGCCGAGCCAGAAGTTTCATGATGCATTATTATTTTAACTCCTTTAGATTTCGCATAACTATGTATAGCCTCTACATCAAAATCTGGATATGGTGTTACAAAATCAAAGACATAATCTTTCGATTTTCCAAACCAATCTTCCCAACCTTCATTCCAACCTTCAACTAAAACACCATCAAAACCATGTTCCGAAGCAAAATCTATATATCGTTTTACTTTGGTGTTGTTTGCTGCATGCGTTTTATTTGGTTTAACCTGAGTATAATCTGTAATTCCGAGCTCTACACTTGGTAATTCATCGGTGTATTGCCAAGAACTTTTTCCGGTAATCATTTCCCACCAAACACCAATATATTTTACTGGCTTAATCCAAGATGTATCTTCAATGGCACAAGGTTCATTTAAATTTAATGTTATGTTAGACGCTAGTATATCGCGAGCATCATCACTTACCATAACGGTTCTCCAGGGTGAAGTGCATGGCGCCTGCATATAACCTTTATCACCTTTAGCATCGGGTGTTAACCAAGACTCGAAAATCATGTTTTCATCATCTAGATTAAGATTCATACAAGAATAATTAACAAGCGCAGCTTCGTGTAAATTAATATACAAACCATCGGCTGTTTTCATCATTAAAGATGTTTGAACTCCTGTTTTAGAATACTGTTCTTGTGAAGCATTATCGGTTAAAGCCGTATCAAACAAACTTCTAATTTCTGATAATTTAGATTCCGTAAAATCGTATTCCTGAGAATCGTAATCCCCAGGAATCCAAAAGGCTTTATGATCGCCAACCATAGCAAATTGAGTTCGCTCTTCTTTTATTACAAAATAAACCAGATTTTCTTGCGAAGGAAACTCGTAACGAAAACCTAAACCATCATTAAACAACCTAAAACGAATAACTATTTTACGCTTCGTTTCTATTTGAGTTAATTCTACCGCCAATTCGTTATAATGATTGCGAATATCTTTGGTTTCTCCCCAAACAGGCTGCCAAGTCTCATCGAAAGTTACTGTTTCTGTATTCGAAATTTCGAAGCTATTTAATAACGATTTTTCATCATTTTTTAACTCCAATCCTAAGTGGCTTGGCTTTATTACTGCTTTATTTTTGTATGCTAACTTATAAGTTGGCACACCATTTAATTCTAAAGAAAACTGCATCACTAAATCTCCATTTGGCGATTTAAGTTCTTGAGAATTCCCTTCTATTACTGAAAACAAAACAGCATATATCAATATAAATAACTTCATAATTTCTTTATTCAATTAAACTGTTAACAAACTATTTCGAGAAATGGTTACCGGTGAATTATTTACTAAAATTTGTAAATCTGAATCGCCTTCTAATTCGAATTTAGCACCCGATTGATTAACATTCACTTTTAAAATATGGTGTCTAAAATTCACTTTAAATGAATATTCATCCCATTCCTTAGGGATTTTTGGAGTGAAAGAAAGCATGTCATCTTTAACACGCATACCGCCAAAACCTTCTACAATACTCATCCATGTACCAGCCATAGATGTAATATGTAAACCTTCGTGAACTTCATTATTATAATCATCTAAATCCAAACGAGACGTTCTTAAATAAAACGTGTACGCCTGCTCCATACGATCTAACTTTGCGGCTTGAATACTGTGTACACAAGGTGATAATGAACTTTCGTGAACCGTAAAAGGTTCGTAAAAATCGAAATGACGCTCCAACTCTTCGTTAGAAAACTGATCTTCAAAAAAGTAAAAACCTTGTAAGGTATCGGCTTGCTTAATGTATGGTGAACGCAGAATACGATCCCAACTCCATTTTTGATTTATTGGTCGTTGTGCTTTCTCTAAGTGATCTACAGTAATTAATTCTTTATCTAGAAAACCATCTTGCTGTAAGTATATTTGTTTTTCTTCTGAAAAAGGAAAATACATATTTTCAGCAACCGCTTTCCATTTGTTTAATTCCGCTTCTTCTAGTTTTACTTTATTCATTACTCTAGCAAAATCTGAAGGATATTCACTTTCAATTTTTGATATATTTTCTAAAGCATAATTAATACACCATTGCGCTAAATAATTGGTGTAAAAATTATTATTTACGTTGTTTTCGTACTCATTCGGACCTGTTACTCCTAAAATAACATATTTGTTTTTAGCTGAAGAAAACGTAGCGCGTTGCTGCCAAAAACGAGCAATTCCAATTAAAACTTCTAAACCTTTTTCTGGGATATAGCTATAATCGCCCGTGTAACGATGGTAATTAAAAATAGCAAATGCTATGGCACCATTTCTATGTATTTCTTCAAAAGTAATTTCCCATTCATTATGGCATTCTTCACCATTCATGGTTACCATTGGGTATAAAGCCGCCCCGTTTGTAAAACCTAATTTTCCGGCGTTTTCAATCGCTTTTTCCAAATGATTGTAACGGTATTCTAACAAGCTTCTCGCCACGTTTTGATCTTTGGTAGCCATATAAAACGGAATGCAATACGCCTCGGTGTCCCAATACGTGCTACCACCATATTTTTCGCCGGTAAAACCTTTTGGTCCAATATTTAATCGAGAATCTTCACCTAAGTAAGTTTGATTTAGTTGAAAAATATTAAAACGAATACCTTGCTGCGCTTTCACATCTCCGGAGATTGAAATATCAGACATGCTCCAAATACGCTCCCAAGCTTGTTTTTGTTCGTCTAACAAAACATCAAACCCTTTTTCTGTTGCTAAATTCAATACGTTTTTTGCAGCAGAAATAAGTTCATTTTTATCGTGATTAGTATCTACAACATAACCACCAAACTTATTGATAGCGTAGGTTTCACCTTGTTTAACCTGATTAGAATAACTAAAAGAAATACTATTAGAATCACTTTCAATTACTGGTTTTATAGCAACAGCAGTTCCATTAACAAAAACCTCCGATTCCATAAAAGTACAGGTATGAAATTCGGTTTTCATGGTTTTAGCCTCGATAAAAGCCTGATTGTTTTCATTACAAACCTTTAAAGTATCCCAAAATTCATCATCCCAGTTGGTATCTTCATTTGTAATTCCAGAATCTAAATAAGGTTGAAACACCACTTCTGCATCAGTACTTATTGGTTTTACACTATATTCAATTGCTCCAACTTCGTCTAATTCCAAACTTAAAAAACGTTTGGCTTCCACCTCAATTACCACATTATTTTGTAGTGTTGCTGTAAAACTACGCGACAACCAACCAGCTTTCATGTTAAGCTCTCTCCTGAAATTATCAACAACTTTACAAGTATGTAAATCCAATTGTTCTCCATTTACAGAAACATTAATACCAATCCAGTTTGGTGCGTTTAATACTTTTGCGAAATATTCGGGGTATCCATTTTTCCACCAACCCACACGCGTTTTATCTGGATAATACACGCCAGCAATATAACTTCCCTGAAACGTTGGTCCAGAATATTGCTCTTCAAAATTAGCACGTTGCCCCATAGCACCGTTGCCAATGCTGAATAAACTTTCTGAAGATTTTACGCGCTCGGCATTGAAACCTTCTTCTATAACGGACCAATTATCTGGTTTTATATAATCTTGATTCATCTGTTTTATATTTTGAGAGAAAGGCTTAACCGCAATGTATCACCTTTCTGTTTTGTCTTCTTTCTAAATTATATTTTACTACTTATTGCTTATACTTTCAATAAAATCTGCAGGGATTTCCGTAAGATCATTAAAGCTATAATCGGCCTCACTTAACGTGTCTTTATCACCAATACCAACAGAAACCATTTGCGCTCTATTTGCTGCCTCTACTCCTGCAATGGCATCTTCAAAAACAATACATTGCTCTGGCTTTAGGTTTAGTTTTTCGGCTCCAATTAAAAATACTTCAGGATCTGGTTTGGCTTTAGAAACACTATTTCCATCAACAATACCTTTAAAGCGATCAAACAAGCCAACTTGTTTTAAAATTAATGGTGCATTTTTACTTGCAGAACCTAGCACGTATTTAACACCTAGTTCATCTAAACTATCCAATAATTTTTCGGCACCTGGTAAAATTTCATCAGCTCCCATTTTATGGATATACTTGAGATAATGCTCATTCTTACTTAATAAAACTTCTTGTTTTTTTTCTTCGGAAAGCGTAACGTTTCCAAGTCCTAATAAAATTTCTAAAGAACGTACGCGGCTCACACCTTTTAGCAGTTCATTATTTGCTTCTGTAAACTCAAACCCCAAACTATCGGCAAGGCTTTTCCATGCTAAATAGTGATATTTCGCGGTATCTACAATAACACCGTCTAAATCGAATATTACTCCTACTGTATTCATTTTTATATTTAAGATTGATATGAAATGGCCGATTTGTTTGTAATTAGAAAATTACATAAGCCTGCAATTATTAAACTTCCTCCTGCCACAAGCATGGCATTTATGGCTTGATCGCCAATTAAACTCGACACATAATTGATGCCTCCAAGAGCTGCAATTATTTGTGGGATAACAATAAACATATTGAAAATCCCCATGAACACTCCCATTTTTTTTGGATCTACCGAACTAGACAGCATAGCATAAGGCATGGAGAGAATACTACCCCAAGCAATACCTACTAAAGCGAAACAATACTTTAAATTTTCGGGACTCGAAATATAATACATACCAATAAAACCGAGACCTCCCAAGATAAGAGACCCCATGTGCACGTACTTTCGGTTAATATTTCTTTTTGATGTGTAAAACGTTAAAAGCAAAGCAAAAACCATAGAAGTTAATCCGTAAATCCCCATGGCGGAACCTACTAAATTCGATGCTTTTTGAAATGTTGTGTTTGCGACATTAAAAGCTTCTTCTTGAGCAAGAACACTCATATCATAACTCGCTTCAATAGGAGCAGGTGCATTAAAAATATGCTCGGTTAATGCCGGGTTTGCCATACTCCACATGGTAAAAAACGCAAACCAAGAAAAAAACTGGATAACACCCAACTTCTTCATAGTTAATGGCATGTTACCAATATTGTTTACAATGTCTGGAATAAACCGGTTTTTCTTTTGCTTCTCTTTTTCAAAGGCTTCCATGTCTTCAGGAGGATATTCTGAAGTTGTAAAAATGGTATACAAAACACTCAACAAAAAGATAATAGCACCAATAGCAAAAGCAACTTTCACCGACATAGGCACAACACCTTGTGGCGCAGCATCGGAAACTCCTAACTGAGAAACCATCCAAGGTAAATTACTAGCTACCCAAGTACCAATACCTATAACAAGCGTTTGTACTACAAAACCATAAGATCGTTGAGATTCCGGTAATTTATCGGCTACTAAAGCACGAAAGGGTTCCATTGAAATATTAATGGAAGCATCTAAAATCCATAAAAATCCGGCAGCCATCCATAGCGCAGAAGAATGTGGCACAAAAAATAAAGCAATAGAACTTAACACAGCACCTACTAAAAAGTAAGGGCGTCGGCGGCCTAATTTTGAATGCCATGTTCTGTCACTCATATAACCAATAATTGGTTGTACAAGTAAACCCGTTAAAGGTGCAGCAATCCATAACAACGGAATGTCATCATGACTAGCGCCTAATGTTTGAAAAATTCGAGACATAAAGCCTCCCTGAAGTGCAAATCCAAATTGTATCCCTAGAAATCCGAAACTCATGTTCCAAATTTGCCAGAAACTTAATTTACGCTTTTCCATTAAATAGTATATTAAAGTTAATACTATTTGATAAGCGGTTTTATACCAATTTCAATAAAAAAGAATATCGATATAACTTATCAAAACTTAAGTGAGAAGTGAAAATATAAGTTTTGATTTCGGTGTAAAGATATGAAAGATTTTAAATTTTCAAAGAAAAAAAATTATTTAGTAGATTCTCTTTCAATTATTTCGGTCTCAATTACTAGTTTTATAAAGTCCGATTTAGGGTTACTATTTACAATAAACGAGTCTGGTTCTACATCTTCAGATTCCAATCTATCTATCAGTAAATTAGCGGCTTGCTCCCCTATTCTTTGTCCATGTTGACTCACTGTTGTTAAAGTTGGTGTGGCGTGTTTAGAAAGTACACCATCGGTAAAACCAATAACCTGAATATCTTCCGGGATTTTCAATCCTATTTTTTTTGCCACCTTCATGGCTGTAATAGCATACAGTTCGTTTACTGCAAAAACACCATCAATATTAGGGTTTAATTCGAAAAACTTATTAATTTCATTCTCTAAAAACTCCAGATGATCTGCAGAATTCAAACTATCGTTAATTTTTAAAATTAAATCGGAATTCGGCTCAATATTATTACGCTCCAAAGCCTCTAAATATCCTTGTGTTCTAAGTCGGCCAACACTTACATAATCCATAGTTGTTAAAAGCGCTATATTCTCGCAACCTTTATTAATAAGCATGTTTACCGCTTTTACTGCACCGTTAAAATCATCAACAATAACCTTATCACAATCCACCTCACTCACCACCCTATCGAACATAACAATAGGCATGCCTTGGTTAATGGTAGCATGAAAATGGTGATAATCTTGTTTAAGTAATGTTTCTTTAGAAATAGAAAGAATAAACCCATCAATACTACCATTGGCAAGCATTTCCATGTTTATAATTTCTTTGGTAAACGACTCGTTAGATAACCCTACAATTACATTATAACCTCGTTTATTGGCCACACGCTCAATACCAAAAATAACGGTTGAGAAAAAATGATGCACAATCTCAGGTATTAAAATCCCTATGGTTTTTGTTTTTCTATTTTTTAAACTCAGCGCAATATTATTGGGCCGGTAGTTATAAAGTTTAGCAAATGCTTGTATTTTTTGCGTGGTATCTTCACTAATCTCTTTGCTTCCGCTTAAAGCTTTGGACACCGTAGATATGGAGACCTCTAATTCGCGGGCAATTTGCTTAAGGGTTATTTTTCTTTTCATTGAAGTAAATTAACAAAAAATATACTTAACACCATAAAGTTACGACATAATTTATCACGGCTCAATTATGTGAAATTGATAATTTAAGACTTAAATAATGAAAACTTATCAACACGAAAACGTTTTCGTTAAGAATTTCGTAACCCACAATCACTGTTTAACAATTTCTTTTACATAATTTTAACACGAGAAGTGAAAGTATAAACAACTAATTTAGACATTATTTAAACTAATTTGTATGAAGACAACTATTAAAAGATTGTTGTTCTTTTTGCTATTTGCACCTACATTAATATTCGCGCAAAATAGAGTAAAAGGGACAGTAACAGAAAAAGCAACTTCTATTCCGCTTCCCGGAGTAAATGTCGTAATTAAAGGCACTGCAACAGGAACAGCAACAGATTTTGACGGTAATTTTCAAATTGAAGCCAAAAATGGCGACATATTTGTTGTTACTTACATAGGCTTCCAATCACAAGAAATCACCTATTCAGGACAAACAACATTAAATATTCAACTTAATGAAGATGCTGCACTACTTAACGAAATAGTAGTTATTGGGTACGGATCTACAACTAAAAAAGATGCCACAGGTTCCGTAGAAGCTATTACTTCGGAAGGCTTTACAAGAGGAAACATTGTAACTCCAGAAAACTTATTAAGCGGCCGCGTATCAGGTGTAAGTGTTACTACAAGTGGCGCTCCAGGTTCTGGCTCTCAAATTAGAATTCGTGGGGGCTCGTCTATAAACGGATCTAACGACCCACTTATTATTATCGATGGTTTACCAATAGATAACAATAGTGTAAAAGGATCTCGTGGAGTTTTAGCTAGTATTAACCCAAATGATATTGATTCTTTCTCTGTATTGAAGGATGCTTCGGCAACCGCTATTTATGGTTCTAGAGCATCAAACGGGGTTATTATTATTGTAACTAAAAAAGGTAAATCTTCATTTAGCGCTACTTATGATACGCAATACAGTTTTGGTGAAATCGCTAACCGTATTGATGTGTTTTCTGGAGATGAATACAGAAACCTTGTTGCATCGCAACCTCTTAACGGAACCACTTTAGACGAGAGTTTATTAGGCGCAACAAGCACAGATTGGCAAGATGAGATTTTTAGAAACACCGTATCATCTCAACACAACATCTCTATGCAAGGTTCTTTATTTCAAGCCATTCCAACACGTTTCTCTTTTGGATTAACCAACCAAGAAGGCGCTTTAATGACTTCGGAATTTGAACGTAGAAACTTAGGCTTAGCCTTAAACCCTTCACTTTTTAAAGATCATTTAAAAATTAATTTAAATGCAAACATGAGTTTTGAAGATAACCGCTTTGCAGATTCTGGTCAAATAGGCGCTGCATTATCTTACGACCCTACACAACCGGTTTACGATACAACATCTCCTTTTGATGGTTATTACCAACACCGCAACGGTACAACGGTTTTAAACGGAACGACAAACCCAGTAGCATCATTACTTCAAACTAATAATTCAGGAGATTCTAATAGAGTTTATGGTAACTTAAACTTCGATTATAAATTCCATTTTTTACCAGACTTAAGAGCGGTAATAAATATTGGTTACGATGAAACTAAGGCAAAAGAAATTCAATCTACATCGTACAATGTACCAACAAACGACCCAGTAAAAGGAAATACTTTACGTCGTTTTGAAAACAGAACCAACAAATTACTAGATGGTTACTTAAACTATAAAAAAGAATTTGAAAACTTCCGTACCGAATTAATGGCAGGTTACTCTTATCAAAAATTCACCTTTAACGGAAACGATACAGGTAACTTAAGAGATCCACAAACTTTTGCTAACACTTACGCAGATCCAGATGTGGTTTTAATTGGCTTTTTTGGTAGAGCCAACTTAACATTTTCAGAAAAATACTTAGTAACACTAACTTACAGACGCGATGGAACATCTCGTTTTAGCGAAGAAAATCGTTGGGGCAACTTTCCTGCTGCTGCTGTAGCTTGGAATATTAGTGATGAAGATTTTTTGAAAGATTCTAAAACCATTTCAAACTTAAAATTAAGAGCAGGATATGGTATTACAGGTCAACAATCTATTAGCGAAAAAGATATTTTCTTAAACAGGTATAGAGGCGGCGATGCTAACTCTCAATACCAGTTTGGGAACCAAGTGATCCAATCGCTTATTGCTTCAGAAATAAACCCAGATATTAAGTGGGAAGAAACAGCAACTATAGAGTTTGGTATTGATTATGGTGTTTTTGACAATCGCGTTTCTGGTTCGTTAAACTTCTTTCAGAAAAACTCTACCGATTTATTATTCTCTGCTGCTGTTGCCGATGGTACAAACTTTTCAAACAACATCATCCAAAATATTGGCGAATTACAAACTCGTGGTATAGAATTCTCGGTTAATGCCGATGTGGTTAAACAAAAAGACTTCACTATAGACTTCAATTTTAATGCAACATTTTTAGACAGAGAAATTAAAGAACTTGCCCAAGGCCAGGATGTTAAAACCGGTGGTATTTCTGGCGGTACAGGTAACAACATTCAAATCTTAAGCGAAGGATTTTCGCCTAACTCATTTAATGTTTATAAACAACTTTACGACACATCTGGAAATCCAATTGAAGGTGCTTATGTAGATTTAAATGGTGATAACGTAATTAATGAAGACGACCGTTATTTAAAAGAAAACCCAGGTGCAGACGCTATTTTAGGTTTTCAATCTAACGTGAATTATAAAAATTTCGATTTCTCTTTCAATATGAGAGCTAATTTAGGAAACTACGTTTATAATAACGTAAACTCATCGCGATCACAATACCAATTACTTCAAGATAATGCGGTGTTAGGCAACCTACCAACATCGGTTTTAGATAATAACTTTCAACGTACGGCAGATGTTATCATTTCTGATATTTATGTAGAAGATGCTTCATTCTTAAAAATGGATAACATTACTTTAGGTTACACTTTTCCTAATGTTTCTAAAAAATTAAAAAGCATTCGTTTATGGGCCGGAATTCAAAACGTATTCACTATTACAAATTATAGCGGATTAGATCCAGAAGTATCGGTTGGTACAGACCAAGGCATAGACAATAATATATACCCAAGGCCAAGAACTATTTTGGCAGGAGCTAATTTTAAATTTTAAAAAACACAACTATGAAACCAAGATTTAAAATACAAAATACCATTGGGATCGCTCTACTTTTATTCGCTACACTAACTTCGTGTACCGATGATTTAGATATTGTTCCTAATGACGATCAAACAGTATTAAGCGAAGAGCTTTTTACTAACGAAGCAGCTTACAAACAAGTGTTAGCAGGTATTTATGCCAACTTAGCACTTACAGGAACCGACGGAGCAGAGAATTCAAACCTTAAAAACATTGATGCTGGAACTAGCCAATTTGGACGTGTACTTTTATATGTACAAACATTATCGGCAGATCAAATGATTTGGTCTTACGAGAATGATCCTGGAGCTAGAGAAATTCAAAGAAATACATGGACAGCTCAAAACCCATTATTACTTGGTATGTTTAGTAGAGCACACCTTTCTATTGCTTTAGCAAACAATTTTTTAAGAGAAACTACAGACGCTAAACTAGATGCAAGAAACGTATCGACAACTACAAGAACCGACATTGTAGCTTATAGAGCTGAAGCTCGCTTAATGCGCGCCATGGCTTATTACTACATGATGGATATTTTTGGAAAAGCAAATTTCGTTACAGAAAATGATAATCTTAACTCGTTTCCTCCTGTATATGAAAGAGGTCAATTATTCGATTTTATTGAATCGGAATTAATAGCAATCGATACTGATTTAATAGATTCTAGACAAAACGAATATGGTCGTGCCGATAAATCGGTTGCTTATATGGTTTTGGCTAAAATGTATTTAAATGCTGAAGTTTATATTGGTGAGAACCATTACACGGAATGCTTAACCTATTGCGAAAAAATAATGGACGGTGGTTACACATTAGCACCTAATTATTTACACAATTTTATGGCAGACAACAACACAAACTCTGCTGTAAACGAAATTATTTTCCCGATAGTTTCAGATGGTACAACAACGCAAAATTACGGACCAACAACGGTTATGGTTAATGGCCAAGTAGGAAGTTTAGAAGAAAACGGACTAGAACTTGGTGTTAGTAAACCTGGTTGGGGTGGTGCACTTAGAATTAGAAAACAATTAGCTAATCTATTTGATGCTTCTTTTGCTGACGATGATAGAAATACTATTATCTCTGCAGATAGACCAATTGATATTACAGAAATATCCGATAAAGATACTGGATACATTATTGAAAAATATTCAAACGCAACCTCAACAGGAAGCGCTGGTGCCGATCAAACTTTTGTTGATACCGATTTCCCTTTATTTAGATTGGCCGATGTATACTTAATGTATGCAGAAGCACATTTAAGAGGCGGTGGCGGTACTATTAGTGATGCTGTTGGTTATGTAAATGCTTTAAGAACTAGAGCACACAACCCAAATACTATTTCTTCTGGAGATTTAACTTTAGATTTTATTTTAGATGAGCGCGCTCGTGAATTACACTGGGAAGCACACCGAAGACAAGATTTAATTCGTTACAATAAATTTACTGGTGGAAACTACAACTGGGCATGGAAAGGTAATGGAAGCAATGGTATCTCTTTACCATCACACTTTAATGTATATCCAATTCCAACCGGAAGTATTGCAGCAAACCCTAACCTTACTCAAAACACAGGGTACTAAAATTAAAAACAAATTAAGACCATGAAAAAATTTAAAAACATTTCAGTGTTTAGCATTATTGGTTTAGTTTTACTATGCCTGAGTTCTTGCGAAGACACCACTGATATATATTCTGTTTCAGAACCATCGTCACCAATTTTAGCCGATTTAAACTTCAGCCAAATTGAACTCGATGCAAACAATACAAACAACCCAGCTTTATCATTAAACTGGGTAGAATCTAATTACGGACAGCAAACAGCTATTAATTATGCTGTGCAATTTGCGAACGACGATGCTTTTACAACTCCTGTTACAGCATCTACCGTTACAGGCCGTAACAACCTAACATTATCTACTAGTGAAATAAATGCCGCTGCAGGTAGCGCAGGTTTAGACCCTTTTACTTGGGGTACTTTATACGCTAGAGTTGTAGCATCTTTAGGTTCACAAAGCAGTGAATCTATAGCATCAAATACAGTACAATTTGATGTATACCCATATTATAACTATGTATTTGATGATTACTATTTAGTAGGAAACGGTACATCTGCAGGATGGAATAACAACGCGAATAACCCACCATTATTTAGAGACGCTGCCAACCAAAACCTTTACTATTACACAGGATATTTTACAACACCTGGAGGATTTGATGAGGGTCGATTTAAAATTTTAGAAAGTAGAGGTTTATGGCAACCACAATGGGGTGTTACCCCAAATGAAGGTGACGATGTACCAGCAACAGCTGGCGATATTGCCGGAAACCCAACAACACAATCTGGAGACCCAGGACGTTTTGGAGTAGAAACAGCTGGTTACTATCAATTCAGCATAGATTTTTCTACTAAAAAATACACTTTAACACCTTACAGCACTACAGGAGCAACAAGTTTTTCTAGTATTGAAGTTCAAGGCTCAAGTACCACAACTACAGCTTTAACAGCATTAGCTATAGACACACATATGTGGTATGCAGCAGCTTTACATTTAACACCTGGAGACCTTACGTTTGTAACAAACACGGGATCTGCTTGGGGTGGTTCAACAGGATTTTCTGGAGTTGCTACAGATGGTGGCGAATCAATCCCTGTAATTGTAGAAGACGATTACGATGTTTGGTTTAATGACCTTACTGGCCGTTACATTCTTGTGCCTTTAAACTTATAATATTAATCCTTTTAATAGAAAAAATATGAAATTTTATATAACCAAAATAAGCTTTCTGTTGCTTTTGTCAACAATGCTTTTCGCGTCTTGCGAAACAGAAGAAAGCCTAACAATTACAGCTCCAGAAGCTGAGTTTGTTCTAAACACACCAGGTATTAGCACTGTGTTTTTAAATTTTGCATTGCCAGATAACCCTGCATTTACATTGTCATGGGAAGACGAGGTAACCGGAAGCAGTTCTTACACTGTTGAAATGGCGGCCGACGCCGAATTCACGTCGCCGTTCACTCTAGGTACAACCGAAGCGAAAAACTTCTCAATGACTGTTGCTGAGTTCAACAATGCCATTGCAAATTCAGGTGCAACAACATTTAGAGATGTGCCCGTTTACATTAGAGTTTCCGCGGGAAGCGAAATTTCTAATAGTATTTTATTACTAGCAACTAGATATCCAACCGATGCTCCTGTAATTTCTAGCCCTTTGGCTGGCGATACTTTTGTTTTATCTATTGGATCTGTTGACGACACGGTTTTAACTGTAAATTGGACAGACGCTGTTCTAGAATCTTCTTTAGGCACCGACATCAATTACATTATTGAAGCCGCTACAGCAGGAACTGATTTTGCAAGTCCTGTTTCTATTGGAACAACAACTAACGCAAGTACAGTATCATCAACACATTCAGAATTAAACGCAGTTGCTATTGGCATTGGTTTAACTCCTGAAGTTGCTGGCAACATGGATATTAGAATTGTGGCAAAAAACACAAATTCTGGTGGTAGTGAATTAACTAGAATTTCCGATGCTTTAACCATTTCTGTTACACCTTACCTTTCTGCATTCCCTAACTTATATGTTGTTGGAGATGCAACATCACCAGGATGGAGTAACGATAACAATAACACACCATTATTTAGAAACCAAGATGTACCAAACAACTATGTTTATGTTGGGTATTTTGGAGCAGGAGCTTTTAAATTATTAGAAACTAAAGGCGCATGGCAACCACAATGGGGAACAAATGATGGCGCTGCTCTAGCAGTAAATACTGGTAGCGGTTCAGACCCAGCAACATTTAATGTTGCTACTGCAGGATACTACTCGTATAATTTCACTACAGTCGGAGAATCTGGTAGCTTTACAGTAGAAGCATACGATGCTTCTGCAGCACCAACATATACTTCTATGGCTATTATTGGAGATGCTACACCAAACGGTTGGGACGGTGATAACGACACTAATTTTACTCAGGACACTAACAATCCACACTTATGGTACATTAATGGTGTAACATTAACAAATGGAGGTTTCATCTTAATTAGAGCAAATGATGATTGGGCAGATGTTTGGAGATATTCAGGATCTAATCAACTTTATGGTAAAGCTAATTTATCTGGTGACGGAGACAACATTCCGTTCAACGCAGAAACAGGCAGTTACGATTTCTGGTTCAATGACTTAGATGGTAGTTACAACATTATACCAAACTAAAATATTAAATCTATAAAAGAGGCTGATTTATATCAGCCTTTTTTTTCTTAAAAAAGAAGTTATTATAAAAACGACGCGTTCGTATATTTTTAACTAAAACCTTCTTTTACCACACTACAACTTAACTAAACACCAAAACAGATGAAAAAACTGTTACTATTTACGTTCTTGTTATTTAGCCTAACCACTATCTCGCAAGTTACTATTTCACCTAGCGCTTTCGAAGTTACAAGCCAAATAACCATTACGGTAAACCTCAGCAGCACGGCAACAGATTGCAATAGTATATCTGCACCAAGCAAAGTCTACATGCACTCTGGCATAGGTAACGACACCGATGCTTGGGGCATTAAAACCATAGGAAATTGGGGCGCTGATGATGGCATTGGCGAAATGACAAACAATAACGATGGCACTTGGAGCATCACTATAACACCATCCGTTTATTATAGTTTAACAAGCGAGCAACAAAGCGAATCTACCAAAATGGGTATGGTTTTTAGAAATGCATCTGGAAATCAAGAATTAAAAGCATCAGGTTGTGCCGATTTCTTTTTCGATATTGGTTCTTTTCAACTATTTTTAAACATGCCTACAAAAACAACAACTATTTTGAATGCTGGCGAAACGCTTCCTATTAATGCGACTTCTAGTACTGTGGCCAACTTTACACTTCTGGCCAACAATAACACAGTAGATACAGCTATTCAAACTACAACATATACTAACAATTACCCGGTAAACGAAACCACAACATTCGAATTACAAATTACGGATGGCACACAAACAGAATCTAAAACATTCGAAGCTATTGTAATTCCGGCCACTACAGAAGCCACTTTACCAAATGGGCTATTAGATGGTATTAATTATAATGAAACCGACAACACTAAAGCTACTTTAGTGCTTTATGCCCCGCTAAAAGAGTTTGTACATGTTATTGGCGACTTTAATAATTGGACGATAGATGATGCTTTTTTAATGAAGAAAGACAACAGTAAAGATCGTTTTTGGATAGAACTAACAGGGTTAACACCACAAACCAACCACATGTACCAATATATCGTTGATGCTTCTATAAAAATAGCAGATCCATATTCTCCAGTTATTTTAACAGAATCGAACGATCAATATATCAACGCAATAACTTATCCCGATTTACCAGCATATCCAACAGGAAAAACAAACCACAATATTACTTTATTAAGAACAGGTGATGCAGACTATAATTGGCAAGTAACCAATTTTACAGCTCCCGAAAAAACCGATTTAGTAATTTACGAATTACTACTTCGCGACTTTGATGCTCTACACAGTTTTGATGCTTTAAAAAGCAGACTAGATTATATAGAAAACCTAGGTATAAACGCCATAGAACTAATGCCATTAAATGAATTTGATGGTAACGAAAGTTGGGGCTACAACCCTTCATTTCACATGGCGCTCGATAAATATTACGGTACACAAAATGCTTTTAAAGCTTTGGTAGACGAATGCCACCGTCGTGGCATAGCTATTATTGTAGATGTTGTTTTTAATCATGCTTCTGGACAAAATCCATATTACAGACTTTGGAACACCGATAACGGTAATTACGGAGGAACAGCCTCTGCAGATAATCCGTTTTTTAACCAAACAGCAAAACATGCCTATAGTGTTTTTAACGATTTTAACCATAGTAAAACAGCAACTCGTGATTATGTAAAGCGTGTTACTCAATTTTGGATTGACGAATATAAAATTGATGGTTTCCGATGGGATTTAACCAAAGGATTTACTCAAAATTGTACTGAAAACAACGAGAGTTGTACTGGAAGCTATCAGCAAGACCGTGTAGACGTTTTAAAAGAATATGCAGATTACCAATGGGATAAAAAAGATGATTTCTATATTATTTTTGAGCATCTTGGTGGTATTACTGAGGAGAACGAATGGGCGAACTATCGCATAAATGAAGGGAAAGGTATCATGCTTTGGAACAATTTAAACGGAACTTATAGCGATGCAGCTATGGGATTTTTCACTGATGGAAAATCTAACTTCGGAAACGTTTCATATAAACAAAAAGGATTTGCACAAGCCACATCATCCGTAAGCTACATGGAAAGTCATGATGAAGAACGCATGATGTACAGAAACCTTAATTTTGGAGCAACCAACACTAATTACAATGTTAAAGATTTAAACACAGCCTTAAAACGTGTAGAAACCGCTGGCGCATTTTTCTTTACGGTACCAGGACCAAAAATGATTTGGCAATTTGGAGAATTGGGTTATGATATTTCTATAGACCAAAACGGCAGAGTTGGCAACAAACCTATCCTTTGGGAATACTTAAATGATGCTAACCGAAAATCTGTTCATGATACTTGGCGTAATTTAATTCGTTTAAAACTTGAAGAACCTATATTCAAAACCACTAATTTCGAGGTTGACACTAACAAATCTTCAGGATTAAAAACCATCCATTTAACACTGGATAGCGCTACAGAAAACGATATTAAATACATTACCATACTTGGTAACTTTGGTATTACAGCACAAAATATTACGCCTAATTTTCAGCAAACAGGTACTTGGTATAATTTGCTAGACAGAAACATGCCTATGGAAGTTACCAGCACCACGGCATCGATAACATTAAAAGCTGGCGAGTTTATTATTTTTGGAGACAAAACCTTTATTAATCCAGAAGATCTTGATAGCGACGGTGTTTTAAACACAAATGATACGTGTAGCAACACTCCAATTGGAGCTACAGTAGATGCTAACGGTTGTGAAATATTTAGTTTACCGGCCAACAACTTTAAACTACAAATTGGTAACGAAACTTGCAGAAATAGCAATAATGGTTTTATTGATATTTCCGCAGAAAAGAATCTAAACTATAGCGTTAAAATTACGGGCGACAACCTAAATAGTGACGATGCTTTTACAAGTAGTTTTATTAAAAACAATTTAGCTTCTGGTCATTATAATGTTTGTATTACTGTTGAAAATCAACCAGATTACGAGCAATGCTACAACATTACTATAACGGAGCCAGAAAATTTATCGGTACTATCAAAATCTGCAAATGGCAAGAAATTAGTTTCACTTAACATGAGTGGTGGTTCTCTTTATAAAATTACGCTTAATGGTATTACTATGGAAACTTCGAATTCTGAAATTGAACTTACTTTACAAAATGGAGAAAACAAGATTACCGTAGAAACCGATAAAATTTGTCAAGGTAAATTTGAAGAATCTATTTTTTATGGAGACGAATTAACGATGTTTCCTAATCCAATTTCAAACAACGAATTAAATGTTTACTTGGGCGAATTAAACAACGATAAAGCTATAGTAGAACTCTATTCTATTTTAGGAAAACGTGTTTACAACACTGAGACAACCACCAACACACTAAAAATAGATGCAACACCATTAGAAAAAGGCGTTTACTTATTAAAAGTGGTTACAAAAACAGCAAACAAAAGTTTTAAAATAATTAAGAACTAATGAAAAATTCACTTAAATATATCTTCGGAAGTTTCGTTTTATGTCTTTTCATTTTTAACTGTGGAGGCAATAGCGATGACGATGTTGATCCGGATCCAGTCAATGAAGTAAAAACACCAACTGCAGCAACTTTATCATTCCCTGAAGAAAATTCAGAATGCACCGAAGGTTCTAGCCTAACAAGTACAGAAAGTACTATTTTATTCAACTGGAATGATGCTCAAAATGTAACATCATATCAATTATTCGTTAAAAATTTAGACACGCAAACTACAAGCAATTACACAAGTTCGGTTTCAGAAAAAAGTGTTACTATTTTAAGAGGCACGCCATATTCATGGTATGTGGTTTCTAAAAACTCGGGAACAGAAACAGCACAAAGTAATACTTGGAAATTTTATAATGCAGGCGAAGCAACATCATCTTACGCTCCATTTCCAGCGGAATTGGTTAGCCCTGCTCTATCGGCTTCCTTAGCGGCTTCAACAGTAAATTTATCCTTAGAATGGTTAGGCGAAGATGTTGATAATGATATTACAGAATATGAAATCCTTTTCGGAACCGTAAATCCACCAACACAAACAGAATCAACTACTACAGCAAATAATGTTTCAGTAACCGTGACTTCTGGCAATACTTATTTTTGGCGTGTTATTACTAAAGATACTAATAACAATACTTCGGAATCTCAAGTTTTTGAGTTTACCGTTCAATAAATTCACCTAAAAAAAACACTTTGAAACTTGGTGATAATTTATATCAAGCTTCAAAGTGTTTCTTATTAAGTTGACTATTCTGAAAACATGCTTCTTTTGGGAAGTTATTTAATGATTAATTCGGTTAAAACAGGAAAGTGATCCGAAGGGTATTTCAAATCCACCAAACTCGATAAAACACCATATTTTTCAACTTCAATATTAGTTTTAGAAACAAAAATATAATCAATTCTACGAGTAACTAGTTTTTCAGTCTTAAAACCACTAAAAGTACCATTAGAGCCAAAAACTACTTTTGCTAAGCCTTTAGAATCGTCCATACTTTGGCTAAGTTTGGTAATTAACTCAGTGTTAGGTTCGGCATTAAAATCTCCCATTAAAACAACAGGCAAATTATTCGTGTTAAGCGCTTTTATCTTATCCTGAATTAGAGCAACACCCTGCAATTGCGCTTCGTGCCCTTTATGGTCTAAATGGGTATTAAACACCCAAAATTGTTTCTGAGTTTCACGATTTGTAAATAACCCGTAAGTGCAAATTCTTGGATGTGCTGCATCCCAACCTTTAGAAACCTGATCTGGAGTTTCAGAAAGCCAAAAAGTATTTTCATTTTCAACTTTTACTTTTTCTGAATTATAAAATATAGCCGAAAACTCACCTTTATTTAAGCCATAACGCCCAATTCCAATGGTTTTATAGTTTTTTAATGCCTGCTTTAAATCTAACATTTGATTTGGTTTCGCCTCCTGAACACCCATAATATCTGGTGCATTAAACAACACCTGCGAACACAAAAAAGTTTTTCGGTTTGGCCAAGCGTTCTCACCATCCGAAGCCACATCTAGACGGATGTTGTAAGTCATAACCTTAATAGTTTCACTCGTCGTTTTATCTTTAGTTATATTATTACAACTTTGAAAAATTATAAATAAAAGACAAATTCTAAGTGAATAAAGTTTCATGATTCGATATATTTATTAGTTCAAAACGTTAAGCTACAAGTTTTACTAACCAATTTAAAGATGTTTACAAAAACTTAAAACGCCTTTAATATATGGAGTAAAACAGCGTTGAAAAACAAAAAAGCTCCTCATTTCTGAGAAGCTTTTTAATGTGGAGAAGATCGGATTCGAACCGACGACCTCTTGACTGCCAGTCAAGCGCTCTAGCCAACTGAGCTACATCCCCGAAATATTATTTTAATCCGCGTAATACTAAAACAGGTAAGTTACTATGGAAATCTTTTTTAAGAATGGTATTTTTCTCCCATTTTTTAGCAAAGAAACCACGCTTACGGCGCACAACACAAAGCATATCTGGGTTGTGTGAACGGTAATGTTCTAACACCCCTTGAAACGTTGTAGCATTTCCACTTTTAGTAACACTACTAGATAAATCTTCTAGAACTTCGTTAACATCAAAATCACCATCGTTATAATGTGGCGTTTTTACTAATAGCAAATGTACATCTGCTTTAAACGTGTCTTTTATAGATTTTAACGGATTTAAAGCCCTTTTCTTTTTAATAATAGCCGATTTCATAGCTAATAAAACATTGGTAACAGGTTTAAACACATAACCTTCCGGAACAATAAGTGCCGGTATATTGGTTTGTTTTATAATTTTACCCGATGTTTTTCCTAAATAAACTTCATCTTTAATAGAGTTAGTTCTAGGTTCAACTAAAATTAAATCTACCTCGGCCGTTTTACAGGCTAACTCTAAAGTATTAATTAATTTTCCTTTTAAAACCTTTACAATAACTTCAACATTTTTAGTATCAATTTGCGATACCAAGTTATCTAAAAACGCTTTACTTTCACGTTGTATAACATCGTCTACCCTAATCATAGTTCCGGCTTTGGTATACACATTATAAACTTGTACTACAAAAAGTTTGGCGCCTACGGCTTCAGCAAAATCTACAGCGTACTGTAAATGGCTTTGTGCATTTTTAGACGATCCAACAGGAACTAAAATATTCTTCATAATAAACTGATATTATATATTAAATTTGCTGCTTTAAAGAAACAAAAGTAAACATTAAAAATGATTCGTGTAAGTGCAAAAACAAAATTGCATGGTAAATATACGAAAACCAAGATACCTCTCCTCTGTGAATACAAACATTAGTTTTAAGCACATCAACAAGTTAGCCGTACCAGCATTAATTGCAGGTATAGCCGAACCTATTTTATCAATTACCGATACGGCTATTATTGGTAACATCGATGGTAACGCCACAGAGTCTTTGGCTGCCGTTGGTATTGTTGGCACATTTATTTCAATGCTTATTTGGGTTTTAGGACAAACTAGAAGTGCTATTTCCTCCATAGTATCGCAACATTTAGGCGCTAACAAATTAGATAAAATTAAAAATTTACCAGCCCAAGCCATTTTTATAATCACCTTACTAAGTGTGCTTATTATATTTGGCACCTACCCTTTTGCCAGATCTATTTTTAAGCTATATAATGCCACAAACATTATTTTAGATTATAGCGTAGAGTATTACAGAATTCGTGTTTTTGGCTTTCCTTTTACACTATTTACAATGGCCGTTTTTGGTGTTTTCCGAGGTTTACAAAACACATTTTACCCCATGATTATTGCCACTATTGGCGCGTTTCTAAATATTGCTTTAGATTATGCTTTTGTGTTTGGTATAGACAATTACATACCAGCCATGGATATTAAAGGCGCGGCTTACGGTAGTTTAGTTGCTCAAATTACCATGGCCATTTTAGCAACTATTTACCTCGTAAAAAAAACCAATATTCCGTTAATACCCACTTTCCCTTTAAATAAAGAAATCGATAAATTGGTTATCATGATTCTTAACCTATTTGTCCGCACCTTGGCGTTAAATGTTACCTTGTATTTTGCAACACGTTTTGCCACAGGTTACGGACCAGCGCACATAGCAGCTTATACTATTTGTATCAATTTATGGTTTTTTGCCGCCTTTTTTGTCGATGGTTATGCCAGTGCAGGCAATATACTATCGGGTAAATTATATGGAGAAACGGCTTATGCAACGCTATTAAAACTAAGTAACAAACTTATTCGTTACGGTATAATTGTAGGTATTATGCTAGCTGTATTTGGAGCTCTTTTTTATTATCCGTTAGGTCGTCTATTTTCTAAAGACCCTGAGGTTTTATCTTTATTTTACAATAGCTTTTGGCTTGTATTAATTATGCAACCCTTTTGTGCTTTAGCTTTCATTTTTGATGGTATGTTTAAAGGTTTAGGTAAAATGAAATTTTTAAGAAACGTACTTTTATGCGCCACATCACTTGTTTTTCTTCCCGTTTTATTTTGGTTAGATGCACTAGGCTATAAACTTCATGCTATTTTTATTGCGTTAACCTTTTGGATTATAGCTCGAGGGATTCCTTTAATTATAAAATTTCGGAAAATATTTATTCCGCTGTCACAAAAATCTTAACTTTGGTCAAAATTTAAAACGAAGCAAACACCATGGATATTCTCTCATTTATAAGCGGAAACGGATTATTTCTGCTATTAGCCATAGTATTAATCGTTGTTTACGTAGTAAACCGTAGAAAAAGAAGATAATGGGCAATAACATTCGTATTACAAAAAAATTCGCTTTCGAAACTGGTCATGCTTTATATGGTTACGACGGAAAATGCAAAAACGTACACGGCCATAGTTACAAACTATCTGTAACCGTAATTGGCCAACCTATTTCAGATAGCACCAACGTAAAATACGGTATGGTTATCGATTTTGGCGATCTTAAAAAAATTGTAAAAGAAGAAATTGTAGATGTTTTTGATCATGCTACCGTTTTTAATAAAAACACACCACACGTAGAGCTAGCAAAAGAACTTGAAGCTCGCGATCACAACGTTTTATTGGTAGATTACCAACCAACAAGTGAAATGATGGTTCTGGATTTTGCAAAAAAAATCAAGAACCGTTTACCAAAACACATCAGTTTACATTCATTAAAATTACAAGAAACCGATAGCTCTTTTGCGCAATGGTTTGCTTCCGATAATATTTAGGGCGTTACCCAAAAGGGTCGGGCTTTCACTACTCGCTCCTCCTAAGGTCGGGAGCTCAAACACGCCGTTCAATCCCTAACGCGAGTATTTGCTGTACATGCAACTCAAGTTAATCGGGTGTTTTTAGAAATTTAATTTAAACTCATTTTTTTTATAAAACCAAATTCATTTTAATAGATAAAAGGTTTAAATCCAAAAAGATGCTTATTTTTACCTCGCTATATAATAATAGCCTGAGTTTCTTGTTATTATTTTAGACTAAAAACACCAGCATTGAAAACATCTTTTAAAACTATATTATCACTATTAATAGCAACTATTCTCGTAGTAAGCTGCTCGCGAAAAAAAGACAAATTTATTAATCGAAATTTTCACGCAGTTACCGCAGAATTCAACTCGCTTTACAATGGTTATAATGCTTTAGAAGAAGGACGAATAAGTTTAAACGATGCTTATTTTGATAATTACTGGGATGTTTTACCCATAGAGCGCATGCAAATTTCGGAAGAAGTGATGCTGCCTGGCCAATCTAAAAACGAAAATTTTTCGCGTGCCGAAGAAAAAGCTGTTAAAGCGATACAAAAGCATAGCATGAATATTAAGGGGAAAGAAATTAACCCACAAATGGACGAAGCTTATTTGCTACTTGGTAAAGCGCGTTATTTCGATCAACGTTTTGTACCAGCCATAGAAGCTTTTAACTACATACTTTACAAATACCCAGCCAGCGATAAAATAAACCAAGCCAAAGTATGGCGCGAGAAAACCAACATGCGTTTAGACAATAATGAGTTGGCTATAAAAAACCTAAAACGCCTTTTAAAACAAGAGCAACTTGAAGGTCAAGATTTAGCCGATGCTACATCTATGCTAGCGCAGGCTTATTTAAACACAAAATCTGTAGACAGTGCTATTACACAATTACAAATTGCATCGACATCAACAAAAAATAATGACGAGCGTGGCCGTTACCGCTTTATTCAAGGGCAACTCTATAATAAATTAGGTAAAAAAGATAGTGCAAACTTAGCCTTCGATAAGGTGATTGACCTGAATCGCAGAACGCCAAGAATCTACATGATTACCGCTTATCTCGAAAAATTTAAAAATTTCGATTTTGAAAATGGCAATAAATTAGAAGCTCAAGAATTGCTTACTAAACTAGAAGAAAACCGTGAGAATCGTCCGTTTTTAGATAAAATCTATCATCAAATTGGCGAATTTCATTTAAATAATGGTTCCGATTCTTCAGCAATGGCTTATTACAATAAGTCGTTACGTACCAATTCACCAGACAGATTATTAAAGGCAAAAAACTACGAAACCATTGGCGATATGTTTTTCGATAACTCGGAATACGCTACAGCCGGTGCTTATTTCGATAGCACCATGAGTAACTTAAAGCTAAATTCTAAACCATTTAGAGTTATAAAACGTAAGCGCGACAACCTAGAAGATGTTATTTATTATGAAGCTATCGCGAAAACAAACGATAGTATTTTACATTTAGTACACTTACCAGAAGCTGAAAGATTATCCCTGTTTGAAAGCTATGTAAGCAATTTAAAAGAACAAGCCGAAGAAGAAAAAGAACAAGCCGAAGCTGCCGAACGTAATGCAAACACGGGTTTAGTTACCGCTAACAACATACCCAGCGCAACCAATGCTGTTGGCGCTAGAGGCGGTTTACCTGGGCAAGCCGCTTTATTCTATTTTTACAACCCAACTACCGTAGCTTATGGTAAAAATGAATTTGTAAAAGTTTGGGGCAACCGTGCTTTAGAAGATAATTGGAGATGGTCTAGCAAAGGTAGTGTAGCAACTAGTACAAATGCTACTGGATCTACTAACGACCTGTCTGCTTTAGCATCAGATGAAGAACGATTTGATCCACAATTTTATATTTCTAAAATTCCTTCGGAAGAAAAAGAAATTGACAGTATTTCAAAAGAAAGAAACTACGCTTACTATCAACTCGGATTAATCTACAAAGAGAAATTTAAGGAATATCAATTATCAAAAAGTAAGTTTCAAAATTTACTAGAAAGTAACCCTGAAGAACGATTAATTCTTCCTTCTAAATATAATTTATATAAAATATATGAGCTTTTAGGAGAAAATGACGAAGCTTCAATTGCAAAAGCTGAAATTATTAAAAACTATCCAGAATCGCGTTATGCTAATATTTTGGAACACCCAGAATTGGTTTCAGACAAAGACGAAAATAGCCCAGAAAGTTTATACGAAGCGCTATACAACTTACATGAACAACAAAAATATGCCGAGGTTATTTCTAAAAGTGAAGATTATATTAAACGTTTTGATGGCGAACCTATTATCCCGAAGTTAGAACTTTTAAAAGCTACTGCAAACGGTCGTTTAAATGGTTTTGAAGCCTTCAAAACTGGCGTTAACCACTTATCGGTTACCTATGCCAATACCAATGAAGGTAAACAAGCCCAAAAGATAATTAACGAAGTGCTTCCAAAAATTGCAAATACCGATTTTGTTGAAGCCATAGATAGTGTCACTACACACTATAAAGTGGTTTTTCAGTTTAAAGATACGGAACGAAACAATATTCCTACCTTCAAAAAAGAGCTAGACAGTGTTTTAAAAGAGGTTAAATATTACCGATTATCATCGTCTGTAGATTTGTATAATCCACAAACAACCTTTGTTTTAGTGCATGGCATAAAAAACGAAGCCGTTGCCAAAACATTTAAACAATTATTAACCGATAAAAATAAAAAGAAGATTATTAAACCATTCTTCGTAATTTCATCGGCAAATTATCAAACCATTCAAATTCATAAAAATTTAGAGGCCTACTTAAACCCAAATAACCAATAACCCATACCACTATGTTTTCAGATAATAAAAAAAATAAAACCATGGCAGAAGCAACATCCAACCAAAATATAATAGCTAAAGGAACCACTATAGTTGGCGATTTAAAAAGCGAAGGCGATTTTAGAATCGATGGTACCGTAGAAGGTAACATTAAAACTCCAGGTAAAGTAGTTGTTGGAAAATCGGGATCTATAAAAGGATCTTTAGAAGGCACAGATGCTCATTTTGAAGGTGCTTTTTTAGGCAAACTCACTTTATCAGGTACACTAACATTAAAATCTACTGCAAATATTGAAGGTGATGTTGTTGTTGGAAAATTAGCTGTAGAACCTGGTGCAAGCTTTAATGTATCATGTGCTATGCAAGGGCATAAAAAACAATTGAAAGATGCCGGACAACAAAAAGCCATCGGATAAACGACTTAATCCGTTTATCAAGTTTTCATCTATTGCGCTCCAAATGGGTTTAACCATTTATTTAGGTAGCAAATTAGGCGAATGGCTAGATGTAAAATTCAATAACACCAACCAACGCTATTACAAAATAGTGACCTTAATTGCTGTTTTTATTGCCATGTATACGGTTATAAAGCAAGTACTTAATTTAACAAACAGCGATCAAACCAAAAACAAACCTTAATGATTAAGCGTATTTTAATTGTAGCCGCTATTCTTTTAGTTTTATTCCTAATAGCCTTCAATATTCAAAATTACTTAACCACCGAAACACTTTCGTTCTCGTTGCTTTCTGTATATCTCTTTCATTTAATAGCAGCCATTATAGTTTACGCTACTGTAGAATTTGTTGCAGAAAAATTACCGAACCAGGCAGGTTACGCCTACTTAACTTTAATGTTTTTCAAAATTGGGGCTTTTGTATTAATTTTTCAATCATCGGTTTTTGTGAACGATAATTTGACGCAAATGGAACGTATTGGATTAGTCATTCCATTATTTCTGTTTTTAATTACCGAAGCCATAGCTGTTTCAAAGCTCTTAAACAGTAAGTAATTACTAACTTTTTAAGAATTCTTTAAGAATTTTCTATTCTTAGAAAATCTAATAAAAAAAAGGCTTTACTTTTTTAAATTATTACTTACATTTGCACAAAATTTACAGAGCATAAATTTATTAGTTAGAAAAAGTATGGTGGTGGCAAAAAAATCTATCAATTTTATAGCAGTTTTAGTTTTAGCGTTGTTTTCTATATCTTCTTATGGAGATGATGCACAGCATAAACCTGGAAACAAAGTAGATACAGCAGAAGAAATTAATGAATATATTGCACATCACTTAAAGGATTCGCACGATTTTCATTTCTACACGCACAACGAATCTGGAACACATTACAGTTTTCCTTTACCAGTAATTGTTTGGACCAGCAATGGTTTAAAAACATTTATGTCGTCTGAATTTCATCATGATGATGCTGGGAAAGTAATCGTTAACAAAGACGACACTAAACTTGTAAAACTACACAGTAAAATATACGAATTAGAAAGCGGAGCTTCTTCAATTAATTTTGATGAAGATCACCACGCGACTAACGCACACAAGGTTTTAGATTTCTCGATAACAAAATCTGTTTTCGGAATGTTATTAACAGGTATCCTTATGTTATTAGGTTTTGGCGCATTAGCTAGAGGTTATAAAAAAGGAAAAACGATTCCAAAAGGATTTTCTAGAGTATTAGAACCATTAGTAATTTACGTTCGTGACGAAATAGCAAAACCAAATATTGGAGAAAAAAAGTACCGTAAATTTATGGGCTTCTTGCTAACCGTATTCTTCTTTATCTGGATATTAAATTTATTAGGTTTAACGCCACTTGGTTTTAACGTAACAGGGCAAATAGCTGTAACAGCTTGTTTAGCATTATTTACAGTTGTTATCTATATGTTTAGTGGTACTAAAGATTTTTGGGCACACACCTTATGGATGCCAGGAGTTCCTTATATATTACGCCCTATATTAGCAGTTATTGAGCTAGTTGGTTTTGTAATTATTAAGCCATTTTCATTATTAATACGTTTATTCGCAAACATTACTGCGGGTCACTTTGTTGTAATGAGCTTAATTGCATTAACAATTACATTAAAAGCATCTTTCGGACCTGTGGTTTCTACAGGAATGTCGTTAGCATTATCATTATTTATAATGGTAATTGAGATATTAGTAGCGTTTTTACAAGCGTTTATTTTCACGATGTTATCATCGTTATTTATTGGTATGGCTGTCGAAGAACACGACGATCATCACTAATAAGTAAAATGAAATGATTTCAATGAAAGTTGAAATCCAAAACAGAATTTGTTTAATTAATATTTATAAAAATCAAATTAGTATGTACAATTTAATTGGAGCAGGATTAATCGTTATCGGTGGTGGTATCGGATTAGGTCAAATTGGTGGAAAAGCAATGGAAGGTATTGCTCGTCAACCTGAAGCAGCTGGAAAAATCCAAACTGCAATGATCATCATTGGAGCCTTATTAGAAGGTTTAGCATTCGGTGCATTAATCTTAGGGAAATAAGAATTTCCTAAAAAACAAAAAAGAACAGATTCCTGTAACGGTTGGTTACAGGACCTGTTTTTTAAAATTAAACAAAAACAAATAACAACTAATTTATAGTTTTACATGGATCAGTTATTACATGATTTTTCGCCAGGCTTATTTTTTATGCAAGCCATTATCTTATTAATATTAATAGTATTAATGAGAAAATTTGCTTGGAAACCAATTTTAGACTCTTTACAGTCTAGAGAAGATGGTATCCAAAACGCATTAGATTCTGCCGAAAAAGCAAAATTAGAAATGCAAAACCTTCAAGCCGATAACCAAAAATTATTGCAAGAAGCTAGAGCAGAACGCGAAGAGATGCTTAAAGAAGCACGCGAAATGAAAAACAAAATGATTGAGGACGCTAAATCTGAAGCAGAAGGTCAAGCTAACAAAATGATAGCTCAAGCACAAGCTGCTATCGAAGGTGAAAAGAAAGCCGCCTTAGCCGAACTTAAAAATCACGTTGCTGGTATTTCTTTAGAAATTGCCGAAAAAGTAATGCGTACTGAATTATCTAACAAAGACAAGCAATTACAATTGGTTGAAACTATGTTAGCTGAAAAATCATTAAACTAAATTATAATGGCGGGAGCAAGAGCAGCAATACGTTACGCTAAAGCATTATTAAGTTTAGCATCAGATCAAAACACAACAGAAGTTGTTGGTAATGATATGAAGCTAATCGCTAATACTTTGGCAACAAGTAAAGATTTAAGCGAAGCACTTCAAAGCCCTGTAATTCCTTCTTCAATTAAAAAATCGACTTTATTAGAAGTTTTTAAAAACGCTGATAAATCAACAAATAACTTAATTGATACTTTAGTGACTAACAACCGAATTAATATTTTAGGCGATATCGCAGTAAAATATGGTGAGTTATTAGATAAATCTAAAGGTGTTGAAGTTGCTACCGTTACTACAGCAGTAGCGTTAACAGACGATTTAAAGAAGCGTGTTTTAGAAAAAGCTAAAACCCTTACAGGAAAAGATGTTGAAGTAGAAAACATTATAGATGAAGACATTTTAGGTGGTTTCATTTTACGTATTGGAGATTTGCAATACAACGCAAGTGTTGCCAATCAGCTTAACAAATTAAAAAGAGAATTTACATTAAACTAAGGTCTTTAGATCTAAATAAACAATAAGATGGCAGAAGTAAAACCAGCTGAAATATCAGCAATCTTAAAACAACAACTTTCGGGTTTTGAGGCAAGCGCTTCATTAGACGAAGTAGGAACTGTATTAACAGTAGGTGACGGTATTGTTCGTGCTTACGGATTAGCTAATGCACAATATGGTGAATTAGTAGAATTCGAAGGCGGATTAGAAGGTATCGTACTTAACCTTGAAGAGGATAATGTAGGTATTGTACTTTTAGGAACTTCAGTAGGAGTTAGAGAAGGTTCTACAGTAAAACGTACTAATCGTATTGCTTCTATAAACGTAGGAGAAGGTATTGTTGGCCGTGTTGTTGATACTTTAGGTAACCCAATTGATGGTAAAGGACCAATTTCTGGACAAACTTATGAGATGCCTTTAGAGCGTAAAGCGCCAGGTGTTATCTATAGAGAGCCAGTAACAGAACCATTACAAACAGGTATTAAAGCAATTGATGCTATGATCCCAGTTGGTAGAGGTCAACGTGAGTTAGTAATTGGTGACAGACAAACAGGTAAAACTGCAGTTTGTATTGATGCTATCTTAAATCAAAAAGAATTTTACGATGCAGGGGAACCTGTTTATTGTATATATGTTGCTGTAGGTCAAAAGGCTTCAACAGTGGCACTTATTGCTAAAACATTAGAAGAAAAAGGAGCTTTAGCTTATACTACTATAGTAGCTGCAAATGCATCAGATCCTGCTGCAATGCAAGTATATGCACCATTTACTGGAGCATCTATTGGAGAGTATTTTAGAGATACTGGTAGACCAGCTTTAATTGTTTTTGATGATTTATCAAAACAAGCCGTTGCTTACCGTGAGGTATCTTTATTATTAAGACGTCCACCGGGACGTGAGGCATATCCTGGAGATGTATTTTACTTACACTCTCGTTTATTAGAGCGTTCTGCAAAAGTTATTAATAACGATGCTATTGCTAAAGAGATGAATGACTTACCAGAGTCGTTAAAATCAATCGTAAAAGGTGGAGGATCTTTAACAGCATTGCCAATTATTGAAACTCAAGCAGGTGATGTTTCTGCTTATATCCCAACAAACGTAATTTCTATTACTGATGGGCAAATTTTCTTAGATGGAGATTTATTTAACTCTGGTGTTCGTCCAGCAATTAACGTAGGTATCTCTGTATCTCGTGTTGGTGGTAATGCACAAATTAAATCTATGAAAAAAGTATCTGGTACTTTAAAATTAGATCAAGCACAATACCGTGAGTTAGAAGCTTTCGCTAAGTTTGGTTCAGATTTAGATGCTGTTACTTTAAATGTAATTAACAAAGGTAAACGTAACGTAGAGATCTTAAAGCAAGCTCAAAACGATCCTTTTAAAGTAGAAGATCAAGTAGCAATTATCTACGCTGGTTCTAAAAACTTATTAAAAGATGTTCCTGTTGAAAAAGTAAAAGAATTTGAAAGAGATTTCATTGAATTCTTAAACGCTAAACATAGTGATGTATTAGCAACTTTAAAAGCAGGTAAATTAACTGATACTGTTACAGACACATTAATTTCTGTTTGTAAAGAACTTTCAGCTAAATACAAAGCATAAAACAGTTTGAAGTTATAAGCTTACACAAGCTTATAACTTCAAATTTAAATTATAAAATTAATGTCACTCTGAGGGCAATCACAGAGTCTTTATAAAATAAAGAATGGCTAATCTTAAAGAAATACGTAACAGAATATCATCAGTATCTTCAACGATGCAAATTACCAGTGCCATGAAAATGGTATCTGCTGCAAAGTTGAAAAAGGCACAAGATGCTATAACAGCAATGCGTCCTTATTCAGATAAGTTAACCGAACTTTTACAAAGTTTGAGTGCCACTTTAGATGCTGATTCTGGAAGCGCATACGCCACACAACGTGAGGTGAAAAAAGTACTTATTGTAATTATAACCTCTAATAGAGGGTTAGCAGGTGCTTTTAACTCTAACGTTATTAAAGAAGTTACAAGAATGACTTCTGAAACTTATGCAAACCAAGAAGTATCTTATCTTGCTATAGGTAAAAAAGGAAACGATGCTTTTGTTAAAACCAATAATGTTATAGCTAATAACAGTGATATTTACGATAATTTAACTTTCGAGAATGCTGCTGAAATTGCTGAGATGTTAATGGCTAAATTTATTAACGCGGACTTCGATAAAATCGATATTGTGTATAATAAATTTAAAAACGCGGCAACGCAAATCGTTACTAAAGAGCAATTTTTACCAATTGTTCCTGTGGAAGGAGAAGCTGCTAATAATTCCGATTACGTTTTTGAACCTTCGAAGTTAGAGATTGTAGAGGAGTTAATTCCTAAGTCTTTAAAAACACAATTATACAAAGGCATCCGTGATTCTTTTGCAAGTGAACATGGTGCACGTATGACGGCTATGCACAAAGCAACTGATAATGCAACTGAATTAAGAGATCAGCTTAAATTAACTTACAACAAAGCGCGTCAAGCAGCTATTACTAACGAGATTTTAGAAATTGTAGGTGGTGCAGAAGCATTAAATAATTAGACTGAAGCTTTAGCGAAGTTAAATCTCAATAGCAACAGTATTGAACAATTAAACAAGATATTTTAATAAAATTAAAATCCCCTTCAAGTTATAAACTTAAAGGGGATTTTTTTATTCTGCAACTTAAGAGGCCTAAAGCCACCCTCTACGTTTAGAACTAATCAACATCACGTAGTAAAAAGCTATTCCAATTATCAAACATGCCATAACTTATCTTTGCATGGCATTCACTAAAAACGTACTTTTAACACCATAAAACAACTAGTATTGAGCGCACTAAAATCACTTTTCAAGCAAACATTCATTTATGGCTTAGCCACGGTTTTACCAAGAATGATGAGTTTTATGCTTGTACCACTTTACACAAGCGATGGTGTACTTTCATCCGTAAGTGAATATGGAGAAGTATCGGTGATTTTCTCATACTTTGTTCTATTTAACGTTATTTTAGCTTATGGTATGGAAACCGCCTTTTTTAGGTTTTTCAACAAGGACGATGATAAAAATAGCGTTACAGGCACCTCTACCATATCTTTGGTTATATCATCTATTAGCTTTTTTATCATTGCGCTTATTTTTCAAAATCAAATCGCTTCATTTATAGATATAGACGTTAAGTATATTAACATCGTTATTTGGATTTTACTTTGTGACGCTCTTGTTATTATACCCTTCGCTTGGTTACGTGCCACACAACAACCCATGCGTTACGCAATTATCAAAATATTAAATGTCGCCATAAACTTAGGTTTAAACCTCTTCTTTCTTTTAGCTTTGAAAGATTTATCACATAACTTTTCTTTTTTCAATAGCATCTATACAGAAAATTTTGAAATCAGTTATATTTTCATAGCAAATCTTATATCAAGTGGTATAACACTTCTTTTAATGCTTCCGTTTTACACGAAAATTAAATACGTGTTCAACATAGAACTTTGGAAACGTATGATGCGTTACGCCTATCCAGTTTTAATTGCCGGAATAGCATTTTCGATTAACGAAACATTTGATAGAATTCTTCTAAAAGAACTTCTTCCTAAACATATTGCCGATGTAGATATCGGTATGTATTCGGCATGTTACAAACTCGCCTTGTTTATGACACTTTTTGCTACAGCTTACCGATTGGGTATCGAGCCTTATTTTTTTAGCCATGCTAAAAGCCTAAATCCGCAAAAAAATTACGCCAGAATATTAGAATTCTATATTGCGCTAGGATCTATAATTTTATTAGGCGTTGTGGTTTTTGCTGATATATTGAAACCTATAATTGTTAGAAGTGAAGATTATTGGGAGGCTATGTGGGTAGTACCAATAATTTTAATGGCCAACTTCTTCTTAGGTATCTATCATAACCTATCTGTTTGGTATAAAGTCACCGATAAAACAAAATTTGGAGCATACATTTCTATTGTTGGTGCCATAATAACATTAGTAATAAATATTATATTCATCAAAGAATTCAGTTACAAGGCGTCAGCAGTGGCAACGCTATCTGCCTATGCTGTTATGATGATTTTATCTTATTACTTCGGAAGAAAATATTACCCTATACCCTACAATCTAAAAAAAATACTGATGTACCTAATACTCTCCATTGGTCTATCCATATTATCCTTTTATCAATTTAGAGGTGATTATGTTGTAGGCATATCAATGTTAATTGTATTTTTGGGAATCGTTTATTTTTCAGAGAAAGATGACATCAAAAAAATCTTAAGAACGAAGTAAAACGTAAGTAAAACAGATGCAGATAAAAATAATAAATAAATCTAACCACGAGTTACCGCACTATGAAACCATAGCATCGGCCGGTATGGATTTACGCGCAAATATAACAGAAGCTATTACCTTAAAACCATTAGCAAGAACCATTGTTAAAACAGGTTTATTTATTGAATTACCAATAGGTTTTGAAGCTCAAGTTCGTCCACGTAGTGGGTTGGCCGCAAAAAAAGGTGTAACCGTTTTAAACGCTCCAGGTACTATTGATGCAGATTACCGTGGAGAAATTGGAGTTATTTTAGTTAATATTTCTAATGAAGATTTCGTTATCGAAAGCGGTGAACGCATTGCACAACTCGTTATTGCAAAACACGAACGTGCGGAGTGGATATCTGTTGAAGAATTATCTGAAACCTCAAGAGGCGAAGGTGGGTTTGGAAGTACGGGTGTGAAATAAAAAGAACAAAAAATAGATTTCCGCCTTCGCAGAAATGAAAAAATTACTTAATATGAAAATAATAGTACCAATGGCAGGACGCGGATCGCGTTTACGCCCACATAGTTTAACAGTACCAAAACCATTAATTCCAGTTGCCGGACAACCTATTGTACACCGTTTGGTAAAAGATATCGCCAAAGTTTTAAAACAACCCATAGAAGAAATTGCCTTTGTTTTAGGCGATCCTGCTTGGTTTGGAGACGATGTTGTAGAAAGCTTAAAATCCCTTGCCGAAAACTTAGGCGCAAAAGCTTCTATTTACCGTCAAGATAAACCACTAGGTACTGGCCACGCTATTATGTGTGCAGAGCCTTCGCTTTCTGGCCCTGCAGTTATTGCTTATGCCGATACTTTAATTCGTGCTGAATTCGATTTAGATCCGGCTGCCGATAGTGTTATTTGGACCAAGCAAGTAAAAAACCCAGAGGCTTATGGTGTGGTAAAATTAAACGATAACCAAGAGATTGTTGAACTTGTTGAAAAACCAGAATCTTTTGTTAGCGACCAGGCCGTAATTGGTATTTATTACTTTAAAGATGTTGCTGTTTTAAAAGGAAAACTTCAAGAAATTCTTGATGAAAATATTATGAATGGTGGCGAATACCAAATTAACGATGGTATAAAACGCATGATGGCAGACGGTAAAGTATTTAAAACCGGAACTGTTGATGAATGGATGGATTGTGGAAACAAAGCCATTACTATAGAAACTAACCAACGTATGTTAGGCTTTTTAAAAGCTGATGGCGAAGAGCAATTAGTTGCAACATCGGCTAAACTAGAAAACTCTAACATTATAGAACCTTGTTTTATTGGTGAAAATGTTGTGCTAAAAGATGCGACTGTAGGCCCTTTTGTTTCTATCGGAAACAATACGGTTATAGAAAATTCGACTATTAAAAACAGTTTAATTCAAACAAACTCGACTATTAAAAATGCGAATTTGGATAATGCTATGATTGGAAATCACGTAAAATACGATGGGGATTTTACAAGCATTAGTATTGGTGATTATTCAGTATTAGAATAAATTTTAATTCCCTCGAAAGGGGGGAATCTTATCAAATAATGTTCATAGATATTATTTGACTGACGACCAAAGCGTAATTACCGCGGACTAGTTAGCGTTAGGGATTGCAGAGAAAAGCCCACAGCCCGACGTGAGGAGGTGCGAGGACTTGTAACGTAAAGCCCGACCTTTAGGTAACGCCCAAATTAAAAGTAATGAAAAGAAACATCTACATATTATTTTTTCTCTTCGGAATGGTTTTACTTCCGCAGATAAACTATGCGCAAGTAGATTTAAATAAACGTCCCGACGACGATTTAGGAAATAATGAAGATGCTTTTCAGGAGTTATTTTACGAAGCTTTAAAGCAAAAAAGTATTGAGAATTTCGATCGTGCTGCGGAAGGTTTTCAAAAATGTATTGCATTAAACCAATCTATTCCTGTTTTACATTTTGAATTAGGAAAGAGTTATTATAAACTTAAAAATTATAATGCTGCCGAAGAGTCTTTAAAAAAAGCAGTTGACTTAGAACCTGATAATGAGTGGTTTTTAGATGAGCTTTATGGATTTTATGCTGGGCAAAACGATTTGGATAATGCCATTAAAACGGTTAAACAATTAGTTAGTTATCATCCAGATTATAAAGAGGATTTGGCATCGCTTTACGTAAAAACAAAGCGTTATGATGAAGCCCTGCTGCTTTTAGATGAGTTGGATACCGAGTTTGGTGTTTCTATAGATAGAGATCGCATGCGAAATATAGCATATGAAGCTACGGGTAGAAAAAAGGATCAAATAGAAAATTTAGAATCTCGGGTTGAAAACAATCCGAATAAAGAATCCAACTATTTAGCTTTAATTTTCCGCTACAGCGAAAACAATAATAAAGAAAAAGCTTTTGAAACCGCAAAGGAACTTCTTGAAAACAACCCAAAATCGCAACTTGTACATTTGGCTTTGTACAAATTCTATTTAGATGAAAACAATGCGGATAAAGCTATAGAATCGATGAAGGTTGTTGTGCAAAGCACGCAAATAAAGCCCGAAGCTAAGGTAAAAGTATTATCCGACTTTGTTAATTTTGTTAAGCAAAATCCACAATATGAGGCCGATTTACTAGAAGCTACAGCTTTGGTCACCGAAGAAGACAACGAGAAATCGCTGTTAGAAATGGGGCAATATTATTTATCTAAAAATAACAAAACTAAAGCTTTAGAATATTTTGAAAAAGCACTAGAGCAAGACAGTAATAATTTTGCCGTTTTAAAAAATATTTTGTTGCTTAAAATAGATTTGCAGGACTTTAAAGTCGTGGAAGCAGAAAGCAGCATAGCTTTAGAAAAATATCCATCGCAGCCTTTATTATATCTAGTAAATGGTGTGGCTTTAAATAACCTCAACCAACCTAAAGAAGCTATCGAAGCTTTAGAAATTGGATTAGATTATATTATTGATGATGCTAGAATGGAGGCCGATTTTTACAATCAATTAAGCAAAGCTTACACGCTTTTAAACAATACTGCCAAAGCACAAACGTTTAGTGATAAGGCACAAAAATTAAAAAATTAATGAACAAACCTATATATTACGTTCTTGGCATTATTCTGCTTTTAAGTTTTAGCTGTAAATCTGCACGAACGGTTACTGGTGGCGCTGATAATTTAAGCCTATCTACCAAAGCGGTTATAAAAGAAAACAGCAAGCAGAGTCCGGATTTTAAAACATTACAAGCTAAACTTAGAATTAACTTTAATAAAAACGGAAAATCGCAAACCAACAGCGTTAGCTTTAGAGCGAAAAAAGATGAAGTACTGTGGATGAACGCACCGTTTTCTGTTATTAGAGCGATGATAACTCCAGAAAAAGTTGGATTTTATAATAAACTAGACAACACTTATTTTGAATGCGATTTTTCATATTTAAGTAAATTATTGGGTACGGAATTAGATTTTAAAAAGGTGCAAAACTTACTTTTAGGTGATGCTATTTTCGATTTAAAAAATGGAAGTTATACGGCTTCGGTTAACGATGATACTTATATTCTGCAACCTAAGAAACAACAGCTTTTGTTTGAGATTTTCTTTTTAATAGACCCTTCTCTTTTTAAAGTGAAATCGCAACAAATAAGTCAGCCTAAAGAATTGAGACATCTACAAATTGATTATTTATCACATCAGGAAGTAGAGAAACAAATACTGCCAGAAAACATAAAAGTTATTGCTGTAGAAGGCAACGAAGAAACCATTATAAATTTAGAATTTAAAAGTGTTACATTAAACGAAGACTTACGTTTTCCGTTTAAGATACCTTCAGGTTTCAAAAAAATTGAATTGGAATGATTTTAGGAAAATCTTCATATAAAATAATTTTTCTACTAGGCTTTTTGCTTTGTAGCTCTCTTAGTTTTTCTCAAAACAATAAACAAAAAGAGCTAGAAACGCGTCGCCAAGAGCTGCGTCGCGAAATTCAGAAAATAAACGAATTACGTACCGAAAATAAAACGATAGCGAAATCGAAACTTTCTTTAATTGAAGATTTTAATCACAAAATAAATGTGTTGGATAATTTGATAAAAGTAACCAACCGCCAAGCCAACTTATTAACACGTGAAATAAACACGAATCAGAACAAAATAACGAGTTTAAGAGACGAACTCAAACAATTGAAGGCAGAATACGCTGCTATGATTGTTAAGTCGTATAAAAGCAAAAACCAGCAAAGTAGGATTATGTTTTTACTATCGTCTAATAATTTTAAGCAAGCCTACAAGCGTGTGCAGTATATGCAGCAATATGCCGACCATCAAAAAAAACAAGGTGAGACTATAAAGGCAAAAACAAAGGAGCTACAAGACATAAATACCAACTTATTAAAGCAAAAGGAGGAGAAAAATAATTTAATTGCTGAAAATAAGGTTACTCAAAAATCTTTAGAAAGCGAGCGTAAACAGCAACAAGCTTTAATGAAAGAAATTCAGAGTAATATTTCGCGCTACGCCAATCAAATTAAAGATAAAGAAAAAGAAGCCCGACGTATTGACGCCGAAATAAATAAAATTATTAGAGCCGCTATTGCTAAATCTAATAAAAAAGCTGGAAAATCTTCGAGTTCAAAAACATTTGCATTAACACCAGAAGGTTTAGCCCTAGCCAAAAACTTTGAAGCCAACCGTGGTAAATTAGTTTGGCCAGTAAGCAAAGGTGTTGTACAAATGGGCTACGGTAAGCAACCACACCCCGTAATAAAATCGTTAACCATAAACAGTAACGGTGTACGTATTGCAACCGAAAAGGGCGCTAAAGCTAGAGCTGTTTTTAATGGCGAAGTTATTGGTGTAGTGGCCAACAAAAATGTAAATCCGTTTGTAATTATACAGCACGGAAATTACATTACATACTATAAAAACTTATCTAAAATTTACGTAAAAGCAGGAGATAAAGTAACAACCAAGCAAGATATTGGTGAGGTATTTACCAACCCTTCAACAGGAGAAACCATTTTGAGCTTTGTAATTTCGAAAGATACGGACACACAAAATCCATCGAGTTGGATTTATAAAATGTAAACTACACCTCTGCCCCACCCGAAAAATGTAGTTCTAACTCTTTTAAGGTAGCTTCACTGGTTTGTAAATCTTTTACTATCTTTCCTTTTTCTAAAACAACAATGCGCTCGCAAACATCGGTTACGTGCGATAAGTCGTGACTAGAGACTAAAACAGTAACACCCTGTTTTTCGGCAAGGTTTTTAATAATACCTTTTAGCCTAATTTGTGTAGTTGGATCTAGGTTTGCAAAAGGCTCATCTAAAATAATAACCTCAGGGTTGCCAATTAATGCAGCTACAATACCGGCTTTCTTTTGATTCCCCTTACTTAAATCGCGTAAAAACTTCTTTTTCCCTAAAATTTCATCGTGAAAAAAATCTGAAAATTGTGCAACCAACGCATCCACATCGGTCTTATTTTGATTCCGAAGGTCTCCTATAAAATAGAAATACTCTTCGGGTGTTAGATACCCAATTAAAAAAGTTTCGTCTATAAAAGCAGATGTAAACGGTTTCCAATCTTCACTTTTATCCACCTGTACATCGTTACTTTTAATAAAACCTGTAGTCGGTTGAATTAAATCTAAAAGCAAGCTAAAATACGTAGTTTTACCAGCTCCATTATTACCAACCAAACCAAAACTCTGCCCTTTTGGGATATCTAAAGACTGAATGTTTAAAACCTGATTTCCGTTGTATGTTTTCGATAAATTTAATGTTGTTATCATAATATATTTTTAATTATCCTGATCGAAAGCATCAATCATTTTATACTTGGAGTTTACGTATTTATTGGTAATAAATGTCATTATTTTTTGATGAAGCAAAATACCAATCACACCTAATAAGCCCAACACCAAACATGCTATTTCAAAACTACTAATAGCATACGTGATACCGAATATGGCCAAAGGCACAAACATAAGCGGTATACCAATTAACCATTGCACAGCCCCAGTTCCTTGGAAATTAAAAGCCGCTTTTTGATCGAGGTTAATTTTTTTTCTATTGTATGAGCCTCCAATTAAAATAACATGGGTATTTACACCAATGTTATAAATGGCCGCTACAAATTGTGCTAATAAAATTCTCCATCCAAAATACACATACGGAATACTTAGCACGAAGAGGATAATAACACTTAACGTCATTAAGGTAAATTTGGACTTTAAATAATTTTCGTACTTAATATTTTGACTCATTAAGAGTTTGTAATATCCACTATCCCAGGCCGGAATAAATTGTCCGAAATTAATTAAAAAGATACCTGTTACAAAAATGCCAACAAAGGCATACATCCAAGGCATTTCCATATATTTCTGATCTGGATAAAACATCAAACCGTATAATAACCCCATGGCTAGCATCCATAATGAAGATCTGGTACGTTTATTTCGCCATAACAATTTTAAATCTAATTGCATAAAAGGCGCCACATCTCCAAAGTTTCTTGTCCAGTCTAAATTTGAGGTTTGTACTTCCTTAATTTTAGTTTTTAAACCACTATCCAAAAACAGTTTTTGTTTCAGTAATTTAAAATTGAAAAAATAAAGCCCAACTAAAACCGCAATGAGTATTACAATAAAACAAGGCGTGTTATAAATAGCTTGAAACCCACTAGAAACTAAAATGCTTAAAGAAATAATTTGAAAATAGTCTAAGGCATATAAAGCGACAACCAAAGCTATTATTGGTAAAAACGAAAGCTCGTATTGTGTAGAAAAGCTTTCAATAATGAAGTTTAAAAAATTAATTATTAAGGTTGTAATAATCAATGCAAGCATCCAAAACAAAACAGACGTTGTTGGATAGTCGTTGAATATTAAAGTAATTCCGAAAGGAATAATTGCGAAAAGCGGCAATGCATTAAAAAATGAAAACACCGATTTTCGCAATACATAATTTACAATTTGACTTCGTTTAACAGGTAGGGTAAGTAATGGCTTAACACTCATTACTGGTAGTTTCTGCATAAAAAACCGAAACACCAAATCGCCCAACACCCAGTAAAACAAAAAACTATTTACGGTTAAAAATGGATTCTGATCTGGAAATTTATCATTCAAAAAAGGGTAAACAGCAATGCCTATTAACAAAAACATACCCACCAAATACAGTGCAAAAAAGCCCATTAAAACTTTTAAAGCAAGCCCTTTACCAAAATCGGCAGATCTAAAAAATGCTTTCCATTCTAAACTTAAAAATAGTTTAATCATGCTAGCAATTAATTATATTTTGCCGCTATACCTTGCACTTCTATTCCCCAAGATTGCCCCATAGCCATACCGCGTTGTGCTAGGTTTAATTGCTTAGATGCTAGTTTTTTTCCTAAATCTGTATTATAAAATTTAACTAATTCTTGTATTTCTGGTTGTGTAAATTCACCCATGTACAAATCTGCCATTTTATCGTACAAACCATCTAAAGTGCCATTTGCTTCTTTAGTGTAAGCGTCTTTTTTTTCATCTGGAACCATCATACCTAGTTGTGCAATGGCCGTTTCGAAAGCAGAACCTGCACCTGTAATTTTAATAAACTCGATAGTTTCTTTTTTAAAATCGCTTTGTTCTTGAGCTTGTATTGCAAGTGTTAGCATAAATAAGCCAATGCATAGTAGTTTTTTCATTTTAATTGAAGTTTAATAGTTTGTATATATTGAATTATGATTGTTAGTAATAAATTTAGGGAAATTGTTACAAAGAATGCAGAAAAATAATCTTCTAAGTTGTTTGTAAGTGATATTCCGGATAAGTTTCTTCAAGCAATTCTTCAGATTTTTTAGGAATTAATTCTAGACTAATATAGGCCAATAAGCAGGTAACACTCAATAATACAGATATCACAATAACCAAATATTTTGTTTGATGTAATGGTGTTGTACTGTTTAATAAATTAATATTGTAATAAATTAAAACCATTCCAAATCCTCCAGCCTGTTTAAAAATTAAATCTTCTAGCAACCATTTTTGCTTAGAGGCTTTACTTTTCTTTTTAAAATTTCTATTTAACATAAAACTTTTATATGTACACCAAACTGCAAGAATTCCGTAAAAAATATAGATGAAGTATTCAGAAAACTGAGAAACAAGTAAGGTATAAAAGCAAATGCTTAAAGCCAATGTTATAATTATCTTAGGCAATGAAAACCATATTTTTAACTCGCGCCATAAGTATTTAAAATAGCGTTTAGTCATAGCACGTTCTCGATGGATAACCACATCACTAAACCCGTAAACACCAAATTTCTTAAAGGCTTTTTCACGAGCATTTACAAAAGACAGATTAGGTTCCTGCTCCCAAATAGCCTCAATATCATTAGCTAAATGATCTACAAGTTCTGTTTGCAAATCGTAATATTCTACAAAATGGTCTCTTGTAAACTGATACAAATTTTCTATATTCCTTTCGCTAAGTTCCATGACGTCTAAGGTTTTGTTATTAATCAAATCTAAATTCAGGATTTACCAATGCACGCATGGTTTTAATGTAGCGTTCTAGTTCCTCAAGTTTATTAACTGTTTCTTGAGTACCTTGTTCGGTTAATTTGTAATATTTCCGGAGTCTGTTATCGACTTTTAAAACCTCAACCTCTAGTAAACCTTCAGCTTCAAGCTTATGTAAAGATGGGTATAAAGCACCTTCGGTAATTTTAAGTTCTCCTTTTGTTATCTCTTTTACCTTTTGAGTAATTTCATAACCATACATTTTTTCATGCTCGTTTAAAAGCTTTAAAATAATAGTTGAAAGACTGCCTTTATATAATTTTGCGTTTCCCATGATTACATCAAATATACATAAATAAGTTATGCATGTAAAATTTGGTGTTAATTTGTGCCAAAATTTTCGGCAAAAACTTAAAGCTTCACTATTTTTGTTAAAAATTAATATCCATGTCATCATTTCATAAACTTTCAGTTAAAAGCATAAATAGAGAAACAGAAAAATCTATTAGCATTGCTTTCAACTTACCAGAAAATTTAAAAGAAACTTTTTCGTTTTCTGCAGGACAGTACATTACTTTAAAAACCGAAATTAACGGTAATGAAATACGTCGCGATTATTCGTTATGTGTTTCACCTAAAAGTGGAGAACTTAAAGTTGCTGTAAAAGAAGTGAAAGATGGTACTTTTTCGGCTTATGCTAATAACACGTTAAAAGTTGGTGACACTCTAGAAGTTGCACCTCCAAAAGGTCGTTTTACGTTTACGCCTAACGATAGTAAAACTAAAAACATAGCCGTTTTTGCTGCTGGTAGTGGTATAACCCCTATTTTAAGTATTATAAAATGTGCTTTAGAAGAAGAAAAACTAAGCAAAGTAATATTAGTTTACGGTAATAAAACTACCGCAGACACGATGTTTTTTGATGAAATATTAGAACTTCAACATGCTTACAAAGATCGTTTTTCAGTTCAATTTGTATTTAGCCAACAAGATGAAGAGGATGCTATTTTTGGAAGAATAGAAAAAAGCACTGTAAACTACGTTATTAAAAACAAGCATAAACACGTTGAAGTTGACGCTTTTTACCTTTGTGGACCAGAAGCTATGATCCACATGGTGAAAGATGTTTTAACTGAACATGATATTGATGAAAACCGCATTCATTTCGAACTTTTTAAAGCTTCGAAACCTGCTGAAATTGAATTAGATGCTACAGTTTCTAACGGAAAAACGAAAATTACCGTTACTGTTGACGACGAAAGTACAACTTTTGAAATGTCGCAGAAACAAACTATTCTTGAAGCGGCTTTAGATGAAGATCTAGATGCGCCTTACTCTTGCCAAGGCGGAATTTGCAGCAGTTGCTTAGCACGTATTACAGAAGGCGAAGCCACTATGCGCCAAAACAATATTTTAACTGAAAGTGAAGTTGCCGAAGGTTTAATTTTAACGTGCCAAGCCCACCCTACAACAAACTCTATTACGGTAGATTTTGATGACGTTTAAAAACAGAACACATTAATGGTTCACCTAATTGTTGGAAATACAGGATCGGGGAAAACAACCTATGCACAAAATTTAAAAGCAAAAACAAACGCTATTGTTTTTTCTATTGATAAGTGGAACAACACCTTATTTCTTCCTGATAAAAAAGCAACCGATGGATTAGATTGGTTTTTGGAACGTATTGAGCGTTCTGAAATTATGATTTTAGATTTAATACATCAATTAGAACAAGCAGGAATCGACTCCATTTTAGACCTAGGGCTTGCAAAATTTGAACACCGCGAAAAATTCAGAGTTTTTTGTACTGAACATAATTATCAAATAACCACTCATTTTCTAGACATTCCCAAAGCCATAAGACTCGAACGCGTTTTAAAACGCAATACCGAAAAAGGAAATACTTTTGAATTTGAAGTAAGCAAAACTGATTTTGATTTTATGGAAACTTGGTTTGAAACTCCAACCACTATCGAACTGAAAGACAGCATTATAATTCACGAATAGAATCCCCTGTTTTGGTATTTAAACCATTATGAGTAAAACAAAACGCATTGGTCAAAAAATTAAACGTAATGCTCGAATTTCGAAATATATAATCTACAAAGAAACCCTAGTAGATTACAGAGAGAAATTTTGGTCGTTTATTGGTGCTTTTACGGGTATTGGACTTATAGCCTTTATTCAATCGAAATACTTATTAGAAACTGAAAACATGTTTCTTATTGGCTCATTTGGTGCATCGAGCGTATTAGTGTTTGGAGCCATACAAAGCCCGTTAGCACAACCCCGAAACGTTATTGGCGGACAAATAATTTCGGCATTGATTGGTGTTACTATAGCTAAGTTTATACCTGATATTATTTGGCTTACCGCACCGCTAGCCGTAGCAACATCTATAATTGCCATGCAGTTTACAAAAACCTTACATCCTCCAGGTGGAGCCACTGCTCTTATTGCTATTATAGGTACTGAAAACATAAAAAACTTAGGATATTTTTATGTTTTGTCCCCTGTTTTATCAGGTTCACTTACCTCATTAGTTGTTGCACTAATATTTAATAACATGACTAAACATAGGTCTTACCCAACAAACGGTAGCTTAACAAATGCATTTAAAAGTAAAGGATTAAAAGGTTAACGGTAAAAACGGGTTAGATACTATTCTTTATTTTTGTGATTATAGTATCCTAGCTTCTACTTCCTTAATAGTTTTTGTTTTTAATTAACATCAACGCTTGTCTTACAAAAACTATATTCGTTTTATACATATATGCTAATAAACAGATATTTAAAATTATTTTTGAAGGAAATTTCAACTAGACAAATGCTTACATACTTCACTTTTCATTTTAATCAGGAACTTAAAAAACCTCATTAAACATTAAGACGCTCTAAGTTCTTCTACAATATTATACCAAACTCAGGTTCTACAAAAAAGCTTAACATTTCCTCTTCAAGAAAACGGTAAACAACCTAGTTTAACCTAAAAACAGTTATACATACAAAAACATCTGTTTCCAGAAAAAAAACATATGTTATACTCCTAATAGTCAGATATTCTGTACTTGCATAGTATAACTATAGTATCAGTGATATTAAAAAAATAACCACTCATTTTTAAACCAAAATGCACTGAACCAAAAATAGTATAACTAAACTAAACAATTATGAAAAACAAAATTACCAAGTTATTTAAACGAAGCTTCTTACTCGGGGTTTTACTCTTATTTATGGGCTTTCATGAAGCTAAAGCGCAACAAACCATTTCCGGTACTGTTGTAGATCAATCTGGCATAGGTGTTCCAGGAGCAAATGTTCTAGTAAAAGGAACTTCAAAAGGAGCAGTTACCGATTTTGATGGTAATTTCACTATCAATGCAAAAACTACAGATGTATTAGAGATTTCATTTCTTGGGTACATAAAGCAAATGGTTACTGTAGGAAACCAAACGTCTATTAAAGTTACTATGGCCGAAGACTCATCACAACTAGATGAAGTTGTCGTTATAGGTTATGGTACTGCAAGAAAAAGTGATCTAACAGGTGCCGTTTCACAAGTATCTGCAAAATCTTTTGAAAAACAACCACTAACAAGAGTAGAAGACGCCCTGTCTGGTAGAGCTGCTGGGGTAACCGTATCGAAACAAGGTGGAGCTCCTGGAGCCGCCATTAAAGTAAGAGTTCGTGGTGTTAACTCCATAAACCAAGACAATAGCCCTTTGGTTGTTATTGACGGTATTATTGGAGGTGATTTGAGTACAATTAACCCGAATGACATTGCTACCATGGATGTATTAAAAGATGCTTCTGCTACGGCCATATATGGTTCTCGAGGTGCCAACGGTGTTATTATGGTCACTACAAAAAAGGGTAAAGGAAAATCAAAAATAAATGTGGATTATTTCACAACTATTTCAAAAGTACCTGAATACCTGCCTGTTCTTGGAGCTGCAGATTTCGCAAGAATTGAAAACAGTAGAAGAATACGTGTTGGTGGCTCTGGAATCTTTACAGATGCAGACATTAGCAACCTAGAATCTACGGGAGGTACAGACTACCAAAGAGAGATATTCCAAACAGGGATTTCTAACAACATCCAACTTTCTGCTAGTGGTTCTGAAGGAAATATGAACTACTTCCTTTCTGGAAATTATGTTAACCAAGATGGTATAATAAAAAACACAGGCTATGAAAGATATGCTTTACGTGCTAATATAAACACCAATATATCAGACAAACTTAAAGTTGGTTTAAACATTTTCACTACAAGAGCAACAACTACAAATGACATTGTTGACTTAAATAGATTTCAAGGTAGCTTAGTGGTTAAAGCACTTACTTGGGATCCAACAACACCAATATTTGATGCCAACGGTAATTACAATAGGTTCTCGCTAAATGCGTTAGCCTCATTAAATCAAAATCCGGTTGAGGACATAAATACTGCTGATATTCAAAATGTAAATGATAGGCTTAACGCCAATTTCAACTTAACATATGATATAACTGATAATTTAAGCTATACTTTACTCGCAGGTGCTACTACTATTAATTCTGGAACTGAATCTTATAAATTAGATCATCCATTAAATGATGTGTCTTTTGGAAATACTAAAAGAACCATACATCAAATAAGTAATGTGTTTACATGGAGCAAAGTATTTGCTGATAAGCACGATGTGAAAGCAACTGGTGTTTATGAATTTTCAGGTTTTGAAGATAAATGGAATGCCTATAACGGGAATGATTTATCATTACCATTAGGATACTACTTGGGAGAACTTGCCGCAGCAAGAAATTTCAATAATAATTTTACTAAATCATCCATTGAATCTCTAATGGGTAGAGTAGAATATAATTTTGATCAAAAGTTTTTCCTAACAGGTACTGTACGCTCCGATTCATCTTCTAAATTCCGTGAAGGAAAACGAAATGGTATTTTCCCTTCTTTATCTGCTAAATATAGTTTTAACAATATATTAGAAGATGGTAATGTACTAACCGGGTTGAGTCTTCGTGCTGGATGGGGACAAGTAGGTAACGAGAATGTTGCACCTTATACCACATTTCCAACCATAACAATAAATAGCACATATGCTTTTGATGGTGCCAATGTTGTTCCTGGATCTGCTCCTGATGGTTATGGAAATCCAGATTTAACCTGGGAAACTACAACGCAAACCAACGTAGGTGTAGACCTTGGCTTATTTAATGGTGGAGCAAACATATCATTAGATTACTACAATAAAACAACAGAAGACCTACTATTAGATGTCCCTGTACCAGACACCAACGGAGGAGGTTTCATTACTCAAAATATTGGCGAAATTGAAAATAAAGGTTTCGATATCTCTATTACTAGCACTATTATAAACAATGATAATTTTAATTGGAATTCTACCTTAACATTCTCTCACGTTAAAAATAAAATAGTAGACTTAGGTGGTGTTGATGAAATTCAAGGATCTTTTGAAAGTGTAGATGGAAAACAACGCTACTGGAACAGAATACAGGTTGGAGAACCTATTGGACAATTTTGGGGAACTACTTTTCTTGGCACATGGAAATCTACCGATAACATCCCTGTGGATGCCTCATCAGGCAACCCAATTGCTGTTCCAGGTGATGCCAAATATTTATTAGATGAAGATAATAATTTAGTTTTTGGCAATATAGGTAATGGAACACCAGACACTTTTTGGGGATTTAATAATACGCTTACTTACAAAAGTTGGGATTTAAACATACTTTTTCAAGGTGTTAGCGGGTTTGATGTATTAAACGCCGTTCAAGGTATTATTGTTGGTAATACGGGTAACCAAAGAAGTTTCTTAGCCGCTGACCAAGTTAACCAATGGACATCTACAAACGAAACAGATATTCCTGCTGGAGGTTTAAATGAAATTGGATCTACTAGATATGTTGAAAAAGGAGATTTCATTAGATTAAGCAACCTTTCATTAGGTTACACATTCGATAATGTGGTTGATTCTATTGATTATTTAAAACTATACGCTTCTGGTCAAAACTTATTATTAATTACTGATTATTCGGGTTATGACCCTGAACATACATCTAAACCAGCAAGTGCAGACGCAGGAGGTAATGTTGATACTGCTGCAGGTATTAATGTTGGAGCGTATCCAAACCCACGCACCTTCTCTATTGGTGTGAAAATTGGATTTTAAAAATAAATATCAAAAAAATATAAATTACAAATTATGAAAAACATTAAATTTTTCAATCTGACAAATGCAAAGATGCTATCTGCATTTATTCTATTGTCAGTATTATCAATACAAAGTTGCGCAGATTTAGATGAAGACCCAACCCTTTCGAGGTTGGCTCCAGGTCAATACACGCTTCAAGAAGAATTAGAACTTGGTGTAACCGGTATTTATTCTCGTTTAAGAAATGCATCACAATGGTCTACCTTTTTTGTTAACGGTTGGTCCGGCGATGATATTACTACACATCGTGTAAGTAATAAAGAAGATTTTAGAGAGTTCGATCAACGCTCAATAGCTCCTACTAATGGAAGAATTTCTTCAAATTGGAGAGATATCTACGCTATGGTTAGGGCCGCAAATAATGTACTTGAAAGTTCAGAAGGTTTACAATTAACCGATCAAGATGCCCAAAATAGATTACTTGGAGAAATTTATTTTTTAAGAGGAACTATGTTTTTTCACTTAACTAGAATACATGGTGCTATTCCTTTACCATTAACTTCTATTCCCGATTTCGAAATTGGACTATCTACACAAGAGGAAGTTTATGCTCAAATAGAAGCAGATTTATTACAAGCTGAAACACTATTACCAGCTGTTTATCCAAATGTACAGCCTGGTGCTCCTCGTCCAAATTCCGGATCTGCAAGAGCTTTACTAGCACGTTTATACCTTGACTGGGCTGGGTTTCCTGCGAAAGACACATCTAAATATGAACAAGCAGCAACAAGTGCACAAACCGTAATGAATAATGCATCTTCTCATGGTTTTGCTTTAGTTGATGATCTAGAAGACTTATGGTTGCTCTCAAATAGATTTAATAACGAAAGTATTTGGACTATAGCTTATAATAAAGCTAGCGAATTGCATAACCGTAAATATGGTAAATTAGGTAACCCATCAGATGTTGGTGGTTGGCAAGAAACTTTTGCTGAAATTAGATTTTTTGAAGATTTCCCTGAAGGCCCACGTAAAGAAGCAACATATAGAACTGATGGCGTATGGGGCAATTGGGAAAATTTTACAGATCAAGCAACACCTGTATTCAAAAAAATAGCAGGTCCAGAAGGTGATATCCCACTATCTGATTTCAATACGGATAGAAATGATTTTTATATGAGATATGCTGAAGTATTATTAATTTATGCTGAAGCATCAGGTCGTTCTGGAAATGTTACTCCTGCATCTTGGGAAGCCCTTAACAAAATTAGAAGAAGAGCTGCTGGATTACCGTACAACACAGCAAATGCTTCGGTAGATTTAACTAGTGGAGATATCGCAGAATTAGCATTCATGGAACGTAAATGGGAATTTGCAGGCGAATGGATAAGATGGAACGATTTGGTTAGAACGGAACGCGTTCAACAAGCCCTGTCTAACAGAGACCCACAAGTATCCCGTAATTCTAGCGGAGTCCTTTTAGACGTTCAAAATCCTATTTTAGGATCTTTAGGTACCGACAATTATTTTGCTCCTATTCCGCAAAATGAGGTTGATTTAAATCCTAATTTAAAAAAATAGTTTATTTATTTATTTTAGTTTAAAAAGCGGTAAGAAATTAGTACTCCTTATCGCTTTTTTATTTTCTAACTTACCCAATTATGTTTTTATAATTATTAACAAATTTTATTCAAAAAATGAAACATACTATAAATCTCAAAATTATTAGATATTTATTAATATTTCTTTTTGTTAATTTATCGTTCTTTAATTGTAAAAATGTTGAACCAGACGATTCATTAGAAACAAAAAAAAACACTGAAAATCAACTATTTACTAAACTTCTATCAAAAGATACAGGTATAAATTTTATTAACGAACTTAATGAAACCATCGATGCCAATTACTTTCAATATAACTACATGTATATTGGAGGTGGGGTTGCAAGTGGAGATATAAATAATGATGGTTTAATCGATTTATTTTTCACTTCAAATTCTAATGGTAATAAATTATACCTCAACAAAGGCAATTTTCAATTTGAAGATATTTCAAAACAAGCAGGAATTATACACAAAGAAGGTTTTGATACGGGCGTTACCTTTGTAGATGTTAATAGCGATGGCCTTTTAGATATATACGTTTCCCGTGGAGGTTGGATTGATGAAGACAACAAGTTCGCCAACTTACTTTACGTTAACAATGGCGATTTAACGTTTACCGAAAAAGCAGAAGAACTGGGCTTAGCAGATAACAATAGAACCATTCATACTATTTTCTTCGATTATGATAATGATAATGATTTAGATGCTTATGTTTCTAACGCAGCCGATGTTGTAAACCGAAACCAAACTGAAGTTTTAGATTTAAAAACTATTCAAAAAGACCCTAAAACTATTCAACTTAAAGGTAGCGATAGGCTCTATAATAACGATGGTACCGGCCATTTTACAAACGTAACAAAAAAAGCAGGTATACTACCAGAAATAGCCTTTGGGCTTAATCCACAAGTACTTGATTTAAATAATGATGGTTGGCTTGATATCTATGTAAATAACGATTTCAATATGCCAGACTTTGTATATGTAAATAACGGTAATGGCACGTTTACAGAAAACAGAGAACATGTTGTAAAACACATGGCTTTTAATAGTATGGGCGGAGATGTTGCTGATATTAATAATGATGGCTATTTAGATTTGATGACGTTAGACATGAATCCAAAAGACTATATACGCTCTAAAACAACTATGGGAATGACATCTATTAGTCAATTTGAAAAAATGACTAATAGTGGATATCATTACCAATACATGCATAATATGCTGCAACTTAATAATGGTAACGGCACCTTTAGCGAAATTTCTAAAATGGCCGATGTTGGTGATACCGACTGGAGTTGGGCATTATTAATGGCAGATTTTGATTTAGATGGATTAAATGATATTTATGTTACCAACGGTGTTTTTAGAGATGTTATAGATAGAGATTCTAACAATAAAATACTAGAACAATTGAGGGCTAATGGAAGAAAGCCTACTAAAGAAGATTTTCTTAATTATGCAAAAATGCTACCTCAACAAAAATTGGTTAACTACTTTTTTAAAAACAATGGCAATTTAACTTTCGAAGACGCCTCTAATACTTGGGTAGATCAAACCCCTACTTTCTCCAACGGAGCTGTATATGCCGATTTAGATAACGATGGTGATTTAGATATTGTTGTAAATAATATTAACGACGAAGCAACAATTTTAAAAAACAATGCTACCGATTTAAACAAAGGAAACTTCTTAAATATAACTTTTTCTGGTCCAGAAAAAAACAAGTTTGGCATAGGCGTAAAAGCTATTATACACACAGAAAAAGATAAAAAAATAGTTAGACAACTTATAAATACTCGAGGCTTTTTATCTAGTGTTTCTAATAAGTTACACCTTGGCTTAGGGCATTTAAATACTATTGAAAAAGTTGAAATACTTTGGCAAGATGGTAGAAGACAAGAATTGCAAAATGTAGCTTCCAACCAATCCTTAAAAATAAATTATAAGGATGCCAGCTTAAACTTAGAAACAGGGCTAGAAACACAAAAAACACTATTTAAAGCTATGGCATCAAATTACGGCCATAAAGACCCTTATTTTAATGATTATGAGAAACAAGTACTTCTCCCTCATAAATTATCTCAAACAGGACCAGCACTAGCAAAAGGAGACATTAACGGCGATGGTAATGAAGATGTTTTTATAGGTGGTGGCCACAACCAAGCAGGATACATATTAATGGGCCAGAATTCCGGGAGTTTTAAAAATGGGAACAATCACATTTTCACAAAAGACAAACACCAGGAAGATACTAGCGCTACGTTTTTTGATACTGATAATGATGGAGATTTAGACCTTTACGTTGTAAGTGGTAGTTATGAATTTGACAAAAACCCAAAAATGCTGCAAGACCGATTGTATATTAACAATGGCACTGGCAAATTCACCAAATCTACTAATTTACCAGAAATTTACTCTGCGGGCTCTGTAGTAACCCCTTCAGATTATGACAATGATGGTGATATAGATCTCTTTGTCGGAGGCCGTGTTATACCCGGGAAATATCCGTTTTCTCCAGAAAGTTATCTATTAATTAATGATAATGGTACGTTTACAAACGCTACAAAAACTCTTGCTCCAGAATTAGAAGTTATCGGTATGGTTACCGATGCTAATTGGTTTGATATTGATAAAGATGATGATTTAGATTTAATTGTAACTGGGGAATGGATGGGTATTGAAATATTTCTAAATACATCCGGAAAATTAGAAAAATCTGAGGCTTATAAATTACTTAACAACACAAAGGGATGGTGGAATAAACTTCTAATAACTGATATTGATAACGATGGAGATAACGATATTGTAGCTGGCAATTTGGGATTAAATTACAAATTTCATGCTTCCAAAGAAAAACCATTTCATATTTACACTTCAGATTTTGATTATAATGGATCGCAAGACGTCTTTTTAGCAAAATATTATAAAGACAAACAAGTGCCTGTTAGAGGAAAAGGGTGTACAGCTCAACAAGTACCACATTTAAAATCTAAAATAAAAAGCTATCAAGATTTTGCAAATAGAGACCTTGAAGGTATTTTAGGTCCTGGCATAAAATCGGCATTACACTATAAAGCAACTGAATTTAGATCTGGTATTTTTATTAATGAAGGAGATAATAACTTTACATTTTCGCCATTTTCAAACCAGGTACAAACATTCCCAATAAATAGTATTTTATATGAAGATTTTGATAAAGATGGATCTAAAGATTTATTGCTTGCTGGAAATAATTACCAGTCTGAGGTTGAAACAACACGCGCCGATGCAGGAACGGGAGCATTCTTAAAAGGTAATAATAAAGGTGGTTTCAATTATATATCACATCTTAAAACAGGCTTTTTTGTAGATAAAGATATTAGAGATATGATTGTAGTAAAAACTGGAAATGAAAAGATTATTATAGTTGCCAACAATAATGATACACACAATTTATTTAAAGTTAACAACTAAGCTTAATTAAAAAACCTCCGTTACTTTTCTTACCACTGTTTCTGGAGTAATACTTCCCGCAGCTTCTTTGTAGTTTTCTGGATATTTATTACCGAAAATAGAAGTTGGTATTTCGGGAAATTCATCTTTATTAGCGACTAAAGCATAATCGTTAGGTTGATTAAATGGTGCAAAACCAGCAAACGGATGTGTTACACCCCAAATAGTTATTGTTTTTACGCCCATCATGGCTGCCATATGCGCGTTTCCAGAATCCATGGCCAACATACCATCTAAATTAGAAATAAGGTCTAATTCTTCATTTAAATTAAGTTTTCCAGCAGCGTTTACAACATTATCAAAGCTGTTCTCAATAGCAGTAAGCGCTTCAATTTCTTGCTTACCTCCACCAAATAAAACAATTTGATAATCTTTAGAAAGAGCCTCAATAACTTGTTTCATTAAGTTTAGAGGATACATTTTACCTGCATGAGCAGCAAAAGGAGCAATACCTATTATTTTTTTAAAATTATGTCCCAAAAACACTTGCATTTCTGTGCTTAAAACGGCGCGTTCAGGAAAGGTTGGATTAGACAAATCTAAATTATAACCTAGTTTATTAAAAACATCAGCGTAACGTTGATGCGTGGTTTTTAGTTGCTGAAAATTTTCACCAGAAACCAAAGCTTTCTTCTCGGCTCTGCCTTTATCAATCTGTATAGTCTGCTTTCCGAAGAAAAATAATTTTAGAATTTGACTTCGTAAAACATTGTGCAAATCGGCAATGGCATCAATTTTAAAAACTTTTAATTCATTTGAAAGTTTCCAAAGCCCCAAAACACCTTTATGCCTCTTTTTTACTTCAGCCGGAAAAACGGTAACATTAGATAAATCTCGAAAAAATGGCGCAAAAAACTCTCGTGTTAAAACCGTAATTTTTATGTCTGGATAATTTTTAATTAAAGCGCGTAAAACAGGCACCGTCATCGCCACGTCTCCCATAGCAGACAAGCGAATAACTAATATGTGTTGTTTTGGTTTAACCATTTAATTTAAGCACTAAAAAAAACGGACTGAGCCAAAATAAAGCACCGTCCGTTTTATAATTTCACTAATTATTTTTGCCCTCTTAATACAGGGTTTAATTCATCGTCGTTGTACATTTTCATTTGTTTGTACACCTTCATGTATTTATCACCTTTTTCAATATCGGCTAAAAGCGTATCAATTGCTGTAGACAAATCTACACGTTGCTCTAACAAAATATCTAGTTTTGTTTGGCAAGCAGCTCTATGACTATCGGTAGCATCTGTACGTGTTGCCTCCTCATTCATATGGTATACTTTTAAAGCCAAAATCGATAAACGATCGACACCCCAAGCTGGACTTTCTGTATTGATAGTTGCACCTTCCTTAACCTCAACATCCTTGTATTTCTCAAGAAAATAACTGTCGATATATTCTACCATATCCGTTCTATCTTGGTTTGATGCATCAATTTTACGCTTTAAAGTTAACGCTGCTACAGGATCTATTTGTGGGTCACGAATAATATCTTCATAATGCCATTGCACTGTATCAATCCAACATTTTCTATATAGCAAATGCTCTAGTAAATCACTTTCCGCGTAAGCGTTAGTAAAAGGCTGATCGACTGTATTAATAATGTGGTATTTTGCAATAACCTCTTGAAAAATTTTATTAGCTTTAGTTGTAAACATATTGTATAAATTTTAAAGTACAAATATACTTGATATTTACTTAACTTTACTGTTAGAAACTCGAACAACATCATGCATATTCATCATTTATCTGAACAAAACTCCGTACTCAACACGTTTCTTTCTGAAATGAGAAACATTGACATTCAAAAAGACAGTATGCGTTTCCGTAGAAATATTGAGCGTATAGGTGAAATTTTAGGTTATGAAATGAGCAAATCTTTCAATTTTAAAGTCGCTACAATACAAACACCTTTGGGAGATTGTGTTATTAATGAAATTGATAATAACATTGTGCTCTGTTCTATTTTAAGAGCGGGCGTACCTTTACACAACGGCTTGCTAAATTATTTTGACACTGCCGAAAACGCCTTTATTTCAGCTTACCGACACCATAAACATGAGCCGGAAAGTTTTGAAATTATAGTAGAATATTTAGCGTGCCCAAGCTTAGAAAACAAAACACTAATTCTTGCAGATCCCATGTTGGCAACAGGGCAATCTATGCTTGCTACTTTTGAGGCTTTACAACCATTTGGAACACCAAAAGAAGTACATTTAGCTTGTATAATTGGCGCACAAGAAGGTGTCGATTTTGTTGAAAACCATTTTGACAAAAACACTCATTTATGGATTGCTGCAATTGACGAAAAGCTGAATAATAAAGGCTACATTATACCTGGACTTGGTGATGCTGGCGATTTAGCTTTTGGAGAAAAACTACAGCAATAGCAGTACAAAAGGTAAAATAAATAAAACAGCAAGGAATATTTCCCTAAACCATTTGTCTTCTATAATCTCGATGTAATTGGTAATAATTATAGTCAACGGAGCAAAAACAAACAAGAATTCGCTACCATCTTTTACCGGTGCCAATATTACAATTACACCAGCTATTATTGCAGAAACTAAAATAGATTTAAAGGAAACTCTAAATGCTTTTTTCTTTTCTTTAATACTGTTTATGTAATACAGAGACGACCAAATACCAAAAGACAATAGAATGGTTATAGCAACAATATATGCAGCTGAATTATAACTATTAAAGTTTAAACTTATTTCTGGCAAGCTCTTAAACGTATCGAAAAAACTATCGTAAAGCATAATAGAAATGCCCGAAGTAATAATAAAAACCGTTGCTGCTCCAATAAACGGAATTACCCAATGGTTTATTTTTATATCATTGTAAAACGCTAAAGACACTAAAATTAATAGAAAAAACAAGATGGCCCAAAAGTAAAATAAAGCAGCTATAGCAAACCAAAATGAGGCATCAAATAATTTTTTATTCACCTCAATTTGAGAGCGTAAGCTTATAACACGTCGCAAACCCAACAATACAAAAAAGTTAGAAAACAGAATATTAATATTACTTGTAGTTTGTGTTAATGTGAATAAAAACAAGCTAAATAACAAGATTTCGTAGTTACTTTTTCTGCTTAAACTGTTTTTACTAACTATAAAATTAACAAGTAAAATAGAAGCATAACATACACAAAACAGCCCCAGTTCTTCTAAGATAAAAAGCGCTGTGAAGTGTTCGGTTGGCAAACCTAATCTTCCCACAACAAATGCCAATAACGTAATGAAAAATACGATAATGAAATTTATTGGTTGAGATTTACTAAAAATACTTGTAATCATTAACTCTTTTTGTATTTTTGCTACGTAAATATACTAACAATCTAACCAAGTTAGAAAATAATATACCACACATGAAAGATTTCTTTTACGCAATACAGGATTTATTTGTTAATGTTCTTTTAACTCCTATGGATGCTTTAAAAGCTTTAGAACTTGAAAACTGGTTCGCAGCAAGTACTATTTCTTGGATTTTTGTAATCATTGGCTTTGCAGCTATGGTTTACTGGATGTTACAATTAAAAAGCTTTAGCGATAATAATGAGGAAGATAAAAGTATCTCTGCTCATTCTTACCTATAAATCGAATCCAATATCTTTACGATAATTCATCTTATCAAAATGTAGTTTATCTATATTTTGGTAAGATTTTTTTATGGCCTCTTGGTACGTATCTCCATACGATGTAATAGCCATAACACGTCCACCAGAAGTTACAATTTTACCATCTTGAAGTTGTGCCCCTGCATGAAAAGCGATAGAATCTTCAATAGTATCAACACCAATAATTTCCTTACCCTTCTCATAAGCTTCTGGATACCCACCAGATACTAACATAATAGTTGTTGCAGCACGCTCGTCTATTTCAATGTTAATAGTATCTAAAGTACCGTTTGCCATAGCTTGTAGAATTTCAACAAAATCATTCTTTAATCTAGGTAAAACAACTTCCGTTTCCGGATCCCCCATACGCACGTTATATTCAATAACTTTTGGGTCGTCACCAACTTTTATTAAGCCGATAAATACAAAACCTACATATGGTAAGTTATCTTTTTTAAAGCCATCAATTGTTGGTTTTACAATACGTTCCTCTATTTTGCTTAAAAACTCATCGGTAGCAAACGGTACCGGAGACACTGCTCCCATACCACCAGTATTTAAACCAGTATCTCCTTCACCAATACGCTTATAATCTTTAGCCGTTGGTAAAATTTTATAGTTTTCACCATCAGTTAACACAAAACAGCTTAATTCTATACCGTCTAAAAATTCTTCGATAACTACTTTATTACTAGCTTGGCCAAATTTAGCATCAACCAACATGCTTTTTAGCTCGGCTTTAGCTTCATTTAAATCATTAAGAATAACAACACCTTTTCCTGCAGCCAATCCGTCTGCTTTTAATACGTACGGCGCGTTTAACGTTTCTAGAAAATCATAACCTTTTTCAACAGTTTCTTTTGTGAAACTCTCGTAAGCTGCCGTTGGAATGTTGTGGCGGTATAAAAATTCTTTTGCAAATTCTTTACTTCCCTCTAATTCTGCTGCTACTTTTTGCGGCCCAATAACAGAGACATGCTTTATAGCATCATCATTCAAGAAAAAATCGTGAACACCTTGTACTAAAGGATCTTCAGGACCAACAACAACCATATCGATTCCTTTGTCTACCACCAATTCTTTTATAGCTTCAAAATCGGTTACTCCAATATTAACATTGGTTGCCACATTTGCTGTTCCCGAATTCCCAGGAGCAACAAACAGATTATTACATAAAGGACTTTGAGCAATTTTCCAAGCAAATGTATGTTCTCTTCCGCCTGAACCAAGAATTAATATGTTCATTATTTTTAATGTTTTTCTACTTCCGTTTACACGGAAATAACAAATTATTGATTATTGTTTTTTCGTAATTTTCAAAAGACAAAAATAAAACTAATGCCACGAAAACACGAATATTTTTTATTTACTTTACAAAAACTATTTTACTTACTTTTATTTTGAAATTATTCAACTTGTCTTTAAAATTAAAAGGCTTCCCGATAAAGGAAGCTCAAGCCTTTTTGAAAACGATTAAAAAAAAGCAAGAATTAGATTTTGATGCATATCTTGAAACATCAAAACAAGTTATTGTTAACCATCATTTAAAACATAATCCTTTTTATAGAGACTTAGCAAAACATGCAGATGTGAATGACTGGGACACATTACCAGTTATGACCAAATATGACTTACAGCAACCTTTAGAACAAAGGCTTTCTAATGGTTTTTCAACTAAAAACATTTTTATCAATAAAACTTCAGGCTCCTCGGGCACACCCTTTGTTTTTGCTAAAGATAAATTTTGCCATGCTTTAATTTGGTCTAATTTTATGGATAGATATAGTTGGTTTAATTTAGATTTAAATCGATCTAAACAGGCAAGGTTTTATGGCATTCCGTTAGATAAAAAAGGCTATTACAAAGAACGTATCAAGGATGAATTAAGTAATCGTTTTCGGTTTTCGGTTTTCGATTTAAGCGATGAGCAACTAGCAAAGAATGTAGAAAAATTCAGAAACACATCTTTCGATTATATTAATGGTTATACAAGTTCTATTGTTCAATTCGCAAAATATTTAGAACAAAAACATATTGTATTGAAAACTATTTGTCCATCATTAAAAGCTTGCATTGTTACTTCTGAAATGCTTTTTACTACAGACAAAACCCTTTTAGAAAAACAACTTGGCATTCCCGTTATTAACGAATATGGTGCTGCAGAACTTGGTTTAATTGCTTTCCAAAACCAAAAAGACGAATGGATTGTAAATACCGAAGATTTATTTATTGAAATTCTAGACGACAAGAACAATGCTCTACCTTACGGCGAAGAAGGACGCGTTGTTATTACGTCGCTTTACAATAAAGCACATGCCTTTATTCGGTACGATTTAGGCGATATTGGTATGCTATCTAATATAAGTACACCGCAAAAACCCATACTTAAAAAATTAATAGGACGAACTAGCGATTTAGTTAAACTCCCTAGCGGAAAAAAAGCTGCGGGACTTACATTTTACTACGTTACAAAAACCATTATGGAAAACTCCGGTAACGTAAAAGAGTTTATTATTGAGCAACTGAAATTAGATACTTTTAAAATTAGTTATGTTAGTAAAACATCTTTAACAGAAAAGCATACTACTGAAATCAAAAAGGCCATTTCGAAATATTTAGAACCAAACCTTGTTGTAAATTTTGAAAGAAAAGAAAAACTAACACGTTCTAAAAGCGGGAAACTAAAGCAATTCAGCTCTTATTTAGCTTAACAATTTGCTTCGATTTCACAAAAAAATGTTCTCTCAAAAACACCAACATACACCAAGTTGATTTTAAAGTAGAAAAGCCTAGCCCTTTTTTATAAACCCAATAATTATGTTTTACTAAGCTCAATTTATTAGCAGACATAGAATTTTGATGCACACGGTAATAAGCTAAGGGCTCTTGAACACCTCTAGCGTCTTTTCCCGACTTTTTAATTGCAGCCAACCATAAGAGCCAGTCTTGACGTTTTCTTAGATTAGGAGCTGTTATTTCACCTAAAACTTTAGCGTTATACATACCTGTTAAATTTCCAACGTAATTACTTTTTAAAAGTTTGGGATAACTTAAACTCTTTAGCGCTTTCACTTCTGTGTTTAGTAATTTTCCGTCTTGATCAATTAATTGATAACTAGTAAAAGAAACATGACAGTTTTCTTTTTGCATGAAAGCAATTTGAGTTTCAAGTTTTTTAGGGTGCCATAAATCATCGGCATCTAAAAACGCAATGTAATCGCCCTTTGCAAGTTGCCCCCCTTTATTCCGAGATACAGCAGCACCAGAATTCACTTCATTTTTAAGAAGTTTTATATTGGTATGTATTTCTAAAAAGGGTTGAATTATTTTTAAAGTACTATCGCTAGAACAATCATCTATTAAAATAAGTTCCCAGTTTTTATAGGTTTGACTTATAACACTGTTTATAGTTTCTGAAATAAAATCTTCAGAATTAAACATGGGCGTTATAATAGTAACTGAAGCTGTCAAAATTTTTAGCGTTAATAAGCCTTCTCTTCGCCTTTTATTGCATTTACAAAGGTTTGTATCACAATTTTAATATCGAGTAGTAACGACCAGTTTTCAATATAAAAGATATCATATTTTACACGATTTATAATATCCTTATCTTCTTCTATTTCTCCACGCATACCACTTACCTGAGCTAAACCTGTAATCCCTGGCTTTACAAAATGGCGCACCATAAATTTATCAACTTTACGGGCATACAAGTTAGTATGACTTACCATGTGAGGTCTTGGCCCAACAACAGACATATCTCCAAAGAGCACGTTAAAAAACTGAGGCAGCTCATCTATACTCGTTTTTCTAATAAAAGCACCCATTTTTGTTATACGCATATCGCCTTTGGTTGCTTGGTGCAAATGTGCATCTTCATTAGGCGTCATAGACCTAAATTTATAACAATCGAATTCTTTATAATTAAAACCATTTCTAGATTGCTTAAAGAACACAGGCCCTTTTGATTCTAGTTTTATTAAAATAGCTATTATTGGAGTTAACCAAGATAGAACAAATACAATTATAGAAGACGCAAATAATATATCAAAAACACGCTTAACAACTTTGTTTATAGGCTCTTGAATAGGAATACTACGAAATGATAAAATTGGAATATAATCGTAATATTCATACTTCAATTTTCTTGAGTATATATCTTTATTATCTGGTATAAACTTAAGTTCTCGCAGATTATTATCTGCAAAATCGGCTAATCTGTTTATCTGCTTATTAGATAATTCAGCTACTGATGAATATATTTCGTTGATATCATTTTCAATAACATAGTTAAAACACTTCTGAAGTGAGAAATCGTCATCCTTAACTGTAAATTGTTTTTGGAATTTGTATCCAAAATCTTGTCGTTTGTTGAAAATATTAATTAACTGTCGTGTTTTTTCGTTATCTCCAATTACTATAACATTCCTAATATTCCCTCCTAAAGTTGACCTATACTTATTCAACAAAAAGAAAATAAGAAACTTAAAAAAACTAATTAGTAAAAACACACATATTAGATAATTACCTAATTCTAGTCTACTAATGTTTGGTTGTTTAAAAACGCCAATAAAAGCATAAAGAATTATAGCAAAAAATAACATTTGCCTAAAAAGCAAAGCAACTATTTGAACTATTCTAGTATGCCTATGTACTTCATAAAAATGACTTGTAAATGCTATAATAATCCAGAAAACACCAACATAACTTAAGAAACCATATATATGCGTAATATTTATGGAGAACAAAAATACGCAACCAATAATAATACTTAAATCTAATAAGTAGGAAATAGGCGTTATAAAACCCGAATATCTGCTTTGTTTAAACATACTTAATTAGACTAATTCCTTATATGGTTTTCAAAATTTTTATGCTCGCTTTTTAACAACTCTTCGGCCGATAAGGTTTTAAAATAATTAAAAGTGAGTTTCATCCCTTCTTCTCTATCGATTTTGGGAGACCAATTTAGTAATTTTTTCGCTAACGAGATATCAGGCTGCCTTTGTAACGGATCGTCAACAGGTAATTCTTTATAAATAACCTTCTGATCGGTTCCTGTTAATTTTATTATTTCTTCAGCAAAATCTTTAATAGAAATTTCGTGAGGGTTTCCAATATTAACAGGTTCGCTATAATCACTTAGTAATAATCGATAAATACCTTCTACCTGATCGTCTACATAACAAAAGGATCTAGTTTGAGAGCCATCACCAAAAACAGTAAGGTCCTCTCCCCTCAACGCTTGCCCCATAAAAGCAGGAATAACTCTACCATCGTTTAAACGCATTCGTGGTCCATAAGTGTTAAATATGCGTACAATTCTAGTTTCGAGTCCATGAAATCTATGGTAAGCCATAGTTATCGATTCTTGAAAACGCTTAGCCTCGTCGTACACTCCTCTCGGACCAATAGTATTTACGTTACCGTAATATTCTTCTGTTTGTGGATGTACTAATGGATCGCCATAAACCTCGGATGTTGAAGCTATTAATATTCTTGCTTTTTTAGCTTTTGCTAACCCGAGTAAATTATGAGTCCCTAAAGATCCTACTTTTAACGTCTGAATCGGGATTTTTAAGTAATCGATTGGACTTGCTGGAGAGGCAAAATGTAATATATAATCTAATCCTCCCTCAATTTTAATAAACTCGGTAACATCGTGCTCTATAAAATCAAAGTTTGGATTTTCTTTTAAGTGAACAAGGTTTTTAGGATCTCCAGTAATATAGTTATCCATTCCAATAACATGGAAGCCTTCTTTTATGAATCGATCGCAGAGGTGAGATCCTAAAAATCCTGCTGCTCCTGTTATTAAAACGTTTTTCATAATTTAATTTCCGCTACCTATTTTGTAATATGTAAAACCTATAGTTTCCATAAGCGTTTTATCTAACACCCCTCTACCATCGAATATAAAAGCTGGCTTTTGCATGCCATTATATATTTTTTGCCAATCGTAAGTTTTAAAAACATCCCATTCAGTTAAAATAGCAACGGCGTGTACGTTATGGCAGGCTTGATATTGATCTTTCTTTACACTTAACAAGGTTCTATTCTCTTGAGGATCACGACTGTTTAAATATTCTAAATCGGCATAAATACGTTCTTCTACAACTTTAGGGTCAAACACAGAAATTAAAGCTTGTTCGTTTAAGAGATTATCAGCAACTTTAATTGCCGGAGATTCCCTGGTATCGTTTGTATCTTTTTTAAAGGCCCAACCTAAGAATGCTATATTTTTACCAGAAACAGTATTATAAAGTGTTTTTACAATATTATCAGAAAATCGATTTTTTTGATGCTCATTCATTATAATAACTTGTTCCCAATAATCGGCCACTTCATCTAAACCATAACTTTTAGCTATATAAACCAAATTTAAAATATCTTTCTGGAAACATGAACCACCAAAACCAACAGAGGCATTTAAAAATTTAGAACCAATCCTACTATCCATACCTATGGCTTTTGAAACCTCGCGAACATCGGCGCCTGTTTTTTCACAAATTTCAGACATCGCATTTATAGATGATACACGTTGTGCTAAAAATGCATTTGCTGTAAGTTTAGATAACTCGGAAGACCATAAATTTGTGGTTAATACTTGTGCTTTTGGAATCCAGTTTGTATATATTTCAACTAAAGACTGTACGGCTTTCTGCCCCTCGTTAGTAGCAGTATCTCCTCCAATTAATACTCTATCAGGAAATAACAAATCTTGAACAGCTGTACCCTCAGCTAAAAACTCTGGGTTTGATAATATTTGAAATTGTACACCATTACCTGTATTATCTAAAATACTTTTAATAGCAGATGCTGTTCTCACTGGTAATGTTGATTTCTCAACAACAATTTTATCTTCCTTAGCCACTTGTGCTATTTGTCTAGCACATAATTCAATATATTTTAAATCGGCAGCCATACCTTTTCCCTTCCCATATGTTTTAGTAGGGGTGTTTACTGAAATAAATATCATTTCAGCCTCATCAATGGCTTTATTTACATCTGTTGAAAAAAATAAATTTCTACCTCTAGTTTCTTTTACAATTTCTGCCAAACCTGGTTCAAAAACAGGTAAAGCGTCAAAATTATTCGAGTTCCACGCCGCAATTCTGGCTTCATTTATATCTACAATGGTTACTTTAATGTTTGGGCACTGTTTGGCTATTACTGCCATAGTTGGACCTCCAACGTAACCAGCTCCAATACAACATATGTTTTTAATATTCATTTATATTATTCGTTTAATGATAATTGTAAATCTAGAACAGTAATAATAATTACTATAAGAAATTTAAAGTTTTTCGATGAAATCATTCAAAACTTTATCTTTAGAAAATTTTTCTTCAACATACAATTTAGCACCTTTACCTAATTTAGTACATAATGCTTTATCTTCTTTTAAAATCTTAATTTGATCTATAACCTGATTTGTGGACTCTCCATCGAAATAAAAACCACCATGTGAATCTTCAAAAACCATAGCAACTTCACTCTTTATGTTTCCGGTTACAATTGATGGTTTCGCACTAGCCATCATGCCAAGTATTTTGGACGGCATCACGGTATCTATAACATCTGTTTTCTGAAACAATATATGCACATCTGCACTAGAAAGCAAACTTGCTAATTCGGCATAAGGCACCAAATTAAAATGCTTTACAAAGTTAAAGTCTTTTATTTTTTCTAGTACGTTTTCTTTTTCAGCACCTTCTCCCACTAAGATAACCTCGACATCTGATAATTTCTCTAACTTTTTTAGAACGTTTACAAAGAAGTCCCAATCTTGTTTAGCCCCAATATTACCAGAGTATAAAATTTTGAATTTATTGGATGTTAAATATGGGTGCGTTTCTAATGTTGTTGAGCTAAACTTACTAACGTCTATCCAGTTGGTAAGATAATATGTTTTTGTATCCGTTTTAGCTTTTAGCTTTTTTATCATACCATGACTTATGGTAGATACAATGTCTGCTTTTTTTAAAACAAAGCCTTCAATACTTTGTAAAAATTTAATAACACTTTTTTTATTTCCTTTTAGCAATCCAGAATCTATGGCAGCATCGAATTCAAAGTCTTGAATATGCACCCAATGCTTACACTTATATCTAATTTTTAAAAACCAGCCTAATAGTGCTGAAGTGGTAAATGGTATAATGGATATAACCACATCGGGTTTATTTGTTTTGAAAAGATTTAAAAAATTTCCGAAAGTAAAACTTATTAAATGACGTATTCGTTTAATAAAAGTAGGGTCTTTAGGCACATACTGCTTACTTCTATAAACTTTAACCCCATTTATGGTTTCGTTTACAAAGTAGCCTTTAGATTTATAATCTTCTCTAATTTCCCACTGTGGATAGTAAGGAAAACCTGTAATAACGGTTACATCCAATCCTTTTGAAACCAAATATTCAGCTTTTTGGGTTGTGTACAATCCAATTGCGCTATCCTCTGGGTAATAGTTTATCCCTATTATTGTGATTCTTTTACTCAAAATTCCTTTTCTTTATAAACCTTACCGGTGAGCCCACGTAAACCGAAGCCGCGTCTAAATCTTTAATTACTGTACTTCTTGCTCCAACAACAACACCATCAGCTATTGTTATTCCCGGAGAAACAAAAACATCTGTAGCTAACCAACATCCGTTTCCAATGGTAATTTTCTTAGCCAATATTGGAAAATCAGATTTAGAATAGTCGTGCGTACCAGTGCAAATATAACTTTTTTGAGATATAATAGAGTTTTCGCCAATTTCAATATCGCCTAAACTGTATAATACAACATCATCGCCAACCCAACTATAATCGCCAATTTTAACCTTCCATGGATATGTTATTTGGGCACTTGGTCTAATAATTACTTTCTTACCGATTTGAGCTCCAAAAAGGCGCAATAAAAACCTACGCCATCCATATAAAACATGAGGAGATGTTTTAAAAAAAAGAGATTGGGTAAGCCACCAAAGTTGAACATACCATCCTGGTTTTCCACGAAAATTATCAGGAACTTTAAAGTTTTTAAGTTGATACATTCTTATTTTTTATTAATCATTCTATGATATATTTCCACCCAGTCTTTCATTCTTAAAGACCAAGAATAGTGCTTTTTAACAAAATCGAAAAGTAACCTTCCTCTTTTGTTCCTTTCTCCATCCGACCAATTAAGCACTTTATTTAAAGCTATTTTTAATTCTGATTTGTTAGGGTTAATTAACAAGCCTCCATTTTCATTCCAAGCTTTATTTAAGCCTGTTTGAAACGTTGTTATTACTGGTGTTTTTTCCATAGCAGCTTCTAAGTTCACCATTCCTACGACTTCAGAGTATGATGGTGCAATGAAGACAAAAGCATTTCTAAAAATTTTCTTTTTTTCCTCACCTTTTATTAAACCTAAAAATTGAACTTTTTCTTGAATTCCATACTTATTTACGAGTTGGTCTAATTCCAATTTGTACTCATTAAAGCTACCAACAATTTTCAATACAATGTTATCTGTTTTTAACTCTGCAAAACAACTAATTAATAAATCAATCCCTTTTTTTTCATGTAACCTTCCTAGAAACAGAATATATTTCTCATTTGAGTCTCTTTCTTCAAGATTATCTTCTTTCTCAAAATCTACTAAATTGGGTATTTCTACAAATTTAGATTTTGGAAAAAGTTTGGTTAAGTTTTGTTGTTCATCAAAGGTAATAGCGTGTATTCTATTCGAATTAGTGTATAATTTTTTAGTTAATAAATTAAAATATATTTTCTTTTTATACTTCCCTTTCGTCCAAAGCCATGGTTCAAACATACCATGAGGAGATATAATGTAAGATATATTATTTTTAAAAGCGTACTTAGCCGCAATATATTGAGGAAACATCCATACGCCGTGAATATGAATTAGGTTTATGCTATTTTTTAATACAATATCATTTATTTTAAGGCTCCAGTTTTTAGAGTACACCCAAGGTTTGTTTTTAGCATCGTCTACTAAATAAATACCATCTCCATTTTCTTCTTGTGAGGATAGTATAAAGGACTCAATATTCTCTAATTCGTTTAAATGTTCATTCAAATCTTTTACAACAGTCCTTAAACCACCGCTATTAACACTATAATCTTCAATGATGTGCAGAATTTTCATAAAACGCCTTTGTTATATTCTATATTATTTATTTTGATAGGACAAAATTCTACCTTTAAATGGATACAAAAATAAAACAAATGAAGTGATAAAAGACCATAAAATTATTGGTACTTGTCTTTCTAAAAGGGTTTCGGTGAACATTTGTAAAATAAAAAAACACTGAATCCATAAAATAAAAATGAGTTGATTGTTTATACATGTTTTAATAATGCTGAACAATAATAGTGTTAAGCCAATTATTCCTATGGCACCAACACCTAAATACATACTTATAAATTGATTGTGCGCGTCGTACTTTTTTATTAGAAGATCCTTGTAGTTTTTTTCTTCGTAAATCTTATTAAGATCATTTTGCACATCGCCTATACCTGTACCAAAAAAAGGATTCACCTTAAAGGCTAATTCAATAGCAGATTCTGTAACTCGTTTTCTTTGATCTGTTGAATCATCTTTTGTTCTTTTTTCGCCTTTTATTGAATAATATATTTCTTGGATTTCATAATTAATAGACGGAATTTTATAACAGGAATATATAGCAATTAATGCAAGTGCTGATACTGCAATAATTCTATATTTTAATATTTTCACTTGGTAAAACAAAAACCATAGTAAAAATAAGCCAACAAATGCTACAGCAACCTTACTAATCATTAACACTAATATAACTAAGAATATAAAGCTTGATAAAAAGAAATAAATTTTACTGATTTTATTTTCATGAAATAACTTGCACACAAGTACAAAAGCCACAACAATAATAAGCGAAAAATAAACAGGTTCTAAATTCCAATAGGGAAGATTTGAAGCTGCCGATTTAAAAAAAAACCCTGATGGAAATCTAAAATGGGGGTTGGCAGAGACTTTTACAAAAGGAAGGTAGAGTATATATATTATAGATAGTAATAATGAACTTAGCGTATAAATTAATTGAAATTTAGACCATTTTAACTTGAGTAAAGAAATAGAGTCTTTGTTTAATAAAAAAAAACTAAGAGGTACAATAAGTAAAGAAAGCCTTGTTTCAAAAACTTTAGCCAGCCCATATCCTACATCTTCTGAATATAAAGCTGATACTAAAAACAATAAATAGGGAATAATTGCTATAAAAAACACCTTGTAATTTAAGTTGTTTTTATGGTTATAAAAAAAGCTTATTACGGTTGCTATAAAAAATATAATAACCGGTAATCCTAATAATTTGACTGGCAGCAATGGAAATATTGCAAAAAACAAAAAACTAACTGTTAAATACTTTTTATAAGGTAGATTTCTTAACATTCTAAAATACAATTAACTGATTCTTTTGATTTTGAATTTTGGCAGCATAAAAAAGAACATAAATAGGAAAAAAAACATTTCTTCAGGAAAATAGTGTCCCATTCTTATCAATTTTAGTAAAAAGTAAATAAAGAACCCTGTACATATAGCTTTTTTCTCTGAGGAATAATTTGTGAAATGTGCTTTTAAACCAAGAAACAGAAATATAATTATAAAGAATAACCCAAACAGGCCAAAGTCCGACAAAACCCTTAAAAACAACGAGTTAGCATCCTCTCTATTTAAGTCGTCCATTCCTATAATATAAATAAAATCGGGTATATTTAATTCTTTTATATAATAATCGTGCCTGTAACCAAACGAGCCTAACCCAGTGCCTATAATATAATCACCAAAATTATTTACTGCTACGTAACCATTTTTTAATAATGCGTAAGTGCTAATATTAACCTGCCTAGAAAATGTTTGAGTTTGAAATACTTCTAGGTTTTCTAAAGTTGAGTTTAATCTAGATTGAAAATGATCATTGTTCTGTAAAAAAGGAATAACTATAAAGAACGGGATTATGGTAAAACCTAAATATTTTAACGTTTCCTTTCGTAAGAATAGAAATAATAAAATAATTAAAACGCCTATATATCCCAATGAAGACTTGGCTAAAATAATACCTAAAAACAGTATAAAAGCATTCCTGTATTTTTTTTGTTTTAAGAAATAATACAATGCTGGTATATTAACAATTATAAACTTAGAAGGTTCAGACATTAAACCATCCATTCGGTTTGTTTCTTTATCTAATAAACCTGTTGGGTAAAAAATAATTGCTATAACACAGAATATTATTGTTAATTTCAGATAGATTTTAAAGAGCTTATTTATATCGTAAACAATGAAAACATTATTAAAATATACAGCTGCAAAAGAGATTCCAATAAATTGCTTAATAAGATAAATTAATGGCGTACCAAATAAAACATAAGTTATAAAACCATGTACCAAAGCAAACCCTAAGAATAAAAATAAATACTTATTCAGCTTAACCCCATATTTTAAATATATCATTAAACTGTTAGTAATTAAAAAAAGATAATAGAGTTTCAAATCAATGATAGGTAGGCCTGTAATTACAAAGCCTTGCATAAAAACCATTAAAACAGAAGTAAACTCAAGGTAAGAGTCTATTGAGAACTTTGTTCTAATTTTAAAATCTGTATTTATCATTTAATAATGGGTTCTTCTTTTTTATTACTTTCTTTTTAGTCTAGTATTAATAAACATAACCTTCTGTTCGTTTAAAATACTTGGCATCTTTAGTAAGTGCTGTAACAGGTTTTGCAGGAATTCCCCCATATAAAACATACTCTTCTTCGTAGGCCTTATTTAACAAGGCTTTTGCTCCTAACACAGAATACGAAGGTAATACGGCCCCACCGAGTATAACACTATTAGTACCAATAAAACTATAATCTCCAATTTTTATAGGCTTACTATCTTGCCTATTATCTTCAATATTTATAGAGTGCGTAAGTAATTGAGAATAATAACCTGCAATAGTTACATAGCTCCCTATGTTTACTTGATTTGTGCAATCTATATGATGATGTTTAGTTATAGCAGAATTATCTCCCAAAATTAATTCACTCCTTCTTTCTTTTTGATGTTTAAAATGTAAAGATTCTGAATTAACAGGAAAACCTGTAATCCAATTTAATCGTGCAATAGATGCATTTTCTCCTAAAACCATTAGTTCTAGGTTTACGGCCACATTTAAGTGTCCTATTTCGCTTCCTTTAGCCATTTTTAACATTCTTGGGTATATATAAGAGAACCCAATTCTAGCTTCAGAATGGATATCATATTTCCAAATTTTTATTAAGAAGAATCGCCTAATTTTCCATGGAAAAAAGAGAATAATGATGGATAATATTTTTTTCACCTTAAACAATTTTAATTACAATTTTAAATACCGTTTTAGGTATATCGAAATGTTTGCCATTCGAAAAAGAAAACTTTCAATTACAATATCAGAAAAACCAACCGATTTAAAATTCGATTCATTTAATAATTTAATATACTCTGCGCCTTGGGTTTCTTTATCTGAAGATAATTGTCCTTCTTGAAGGGTATATGCTGCAGCTAATACATTAACGTATTTAAATTTAGTATTTAGATCAATTGCTTCAACCCAAAATTTAGAATCGGCAATTAGTTTGTAACTTTCGTCGAAGCCACCTATTGTATAAAACAATTCACTTTTAATCAATGTGGACTGCTGTGTAAAGAGCACTATTTTTTTAGACAATAATGCTTTAAAAGCTTTATATCTTGATGAGGATGTTTGTTCACCTATAATTGTATCTTCTTCCGACATAAACATGGTTCTTCCATAAACGCCATCTAAGTCTTCATCATTATCCATTGCCGAAAACAGTTTTTTAAAATCTGGCAACCAATAATCATCATCATTTATAAAAGTAACATATTTATAGTTTTTGGCATATTTACCAATAGCATTATTTAATGCTGAATAAATACCCTTTCTTCCTTCTGGTTCTGGAATAATTTCTAAAAACGGATACTTTTTTGCAAGTCCATCTATTTTTGATTTTGGACAAGTTAAAATATGTTTTACTCGATTTCCTCCATGGGATATAACCGATTTTATAGTTCTGTCTAGGGTCTCACGAGAACCAAGTGTCGCCGTTATAACTAATGTATCAGATATTACTGTTTTTTTATTTTCCATAATAATTTTTAGCGTATTATTATCCTGTTCTGTTTACAGTTAATTACTGTTTGTTATGGTTTTACTACCTTTAATCTTTCATGTACTAAACTTAAACGATATTTATTCAACACTATCTAGATAGTCATTTTCAATATTTTTTAGAATTCATGCTGCAGTTATTATAGATAACATGCATGTATTATATTTTTAATAATTCATTACTTAAAACCTCCCCTATTCTTTTTTTTATTTCAGGAAACCAATGTGTTCCATCGCTACAAAATTGAGGTGCATTTTCAAAATTTAAATCAACCTTATTCATTAAATCAACCCAATCTGCCATGGACCATTTGGCTACAGTTTTGCTGTCTTTTCTTATACTATTAAAAACCCACTCTCTATCTTCTTTTGCTTTTTTAGCATTCCAACCATCCTTCCATACACCATGCCCTTCGCTATTTAATTCACCCGTTAAATGAGTAGGTGAAATTGGAATAGATGCTAATAAAAATTTCGCATTTGGATTAACTAATTTTAACTGCATAATATATGCAGCAAACGTTTGTTTATAACCAAATATTTCCTCTTTAGTTTTACCATTCATAGCATTAAATAAGGCTAGTTTTTTAGAGACAGTTTCAGGACTGTCACCATAAAACGGATAATTATCTATAACAGCTTGTATAGTTTCTAGGGAAAGCACTCCTCCGCCTTCGGCATCATTTGTTGAAAGAGGTAAAATATAATAATCTATATTTTTATTTGAAAGTACAATATCTTTTAAAGTTTTCGAATAAAACCAAAACATATTTGATAGTTTGGAATTTATGCTCTGATATTTAATAGAGTGGCCTGCTTTTGCCATTGAAATCACATTCATACCTGTTTTTCTTGCAATCATACGTTGAAATATACGATCTTGATGTTGGCTATCTCCTACAATTATACATGTTTTCCCTATTTTATCTGAATTCTTTGTTTCAGCTTCAGATTGATAATCATAGAACGGATCTAAGGTATACTTCCCTTCTATAAGCACTGGATTAAAAATTTCAAAAGTATTTACCTTATTCGGACTCTCATGATGTATTGCTATAGAGATTACATAACGCAATACACTAAAATCTAAAGTTAAAAAACTATAATCTTTATAAACTTCCGTTACTTCGGCACATGGCGGTGCTTCTCTTTGCACACCCCATCTAAGCATTTTACTTCCTACTGTTTTTAGTTGGCTATTTGTTAACCTATATGGAACACCATTAACTCCTGTTATATAAATTCCATTACCGTTTAACACCTCTGTATTTACCCAAAAGCCTCCCATTAGGTTGGAACTATCGGAAATATAATCACTAGGAAGTCTTATGTATATCACTCTTGCGTCACTATCATTATACTGGCCTGGAGATAAAGATTCTTTAAGAAAACTATTGTCAGCACTAATAATACGTCCTCTATTTAATTCCTTTGTATTTACAAATTTAGAATCAACGGGTACACCTAATTTATCTCGGCCTAAAGTTTTCCACCCATCGTTAAGTTGTGGCGGGTAGGATTCTAATGTTTCATCATACAAATTTCCAATACTCCAAACAAGGTTATGGGCATTATACCCCCTTTCTAACACCTTAGACTCTAAATTTAAAGAATCCGTGTTTGTAATTGCCTCAGTAGTATAAATTTCCCAGGTTGGTGTCTCTAAAAAAGCAGCACTTCTATCAGTTAAACCTACTAAACTACTTATGTGCAGATAACCATTATACTCAAACAGTGCGGTTGTATTTCCAAAAGTAGCTATGGAGTTTAACAAACAACTACATAACAGACATAACACTGTAAAATATTTTGTATTCAAAAGTACTGTCATTCTAACTTGATTATTTTATTATGGTTTTATTTTTAATAATATACCACTATAATACTCTATATAATTCTCTTTATAAATTTTATAGGATTACCTCCCCATATTTCGTTTGCTGGAATAGACTTTGATACAACACTTCCTGCAGCCACAACAGAATTTTCGCCAATTTTTACACCTTTTAATATAATGCTTCCGGTACCTATGAATACTCCTGAAGCGATAAAAACAGGTTTAGTTTGAATGTTTTGTTCTGGTATTGCTAACCTATCTTCTATTTTAACCGAATGAAAATCTGTATCATAAATTTTACAATCGCCACCTATTAAAACATTATTTTTAATTACAATTTCTTGTGCACAATAAATTGCTGTATTGGATATGCCCACACGATCTCCTATACTTAATTTGGCATTTTTACCAACTACTATACTAGTAAAAGTTTGACCTCCTATTGGATTAAAAAAATAGTTTGAATTAATGGTAACATCATCACCAACTTCCAAAAGGCCTCTTCCTTTTAAAAATAGCCCTCCATTTATCTTTAAATTTTTTCCGGTTTTTACCTTAAATAAACTTAGTTTAATAAAGTTAGTTACTTTGCTTTTTAGAAACCAAAGATTTACTAGTAAATCATAAAGTTTTTTCATTTTGATAGCGCTAACAATCCATCATAAATTTCATGAATCTTTTTGTTATTATTATTTTCACAGAACATATCTAAAGCATAAGTTCTGGCATCTTTTTTCATTTGATTTAAAACGTCTTGGTTAGATTTTAAGTATAGTATTTTATCTACTGCATATTCTACATTTCCAAAATCGTACAAATACCCGGTTTTATTATTTAATAAAAGAGTGTTTTGAGATTCAACATTTGAAACTAAAACAGGAATTGACAAAGATTGAGCTTCAATTATCGACCTAGAAAAATGTGGTTCTTTAAAAGGACTTAATAATAAATCAATCATTTGCATTTTGTCGTTTACATTAGATACCATACCTTTTAAAATAACATTTTCAGGCATTTTATTAGCAATTCCTACTATTTCTTTGGGTAATAGTTCTGGCTCAAAACCATAAATTATAATTTTTACCGATGCTTTTAAACCGTATAAAGCCTGAGCAATTTTTAATATATCTTCTATACCATTTTCAATATTAAATCGTGCAAAATAACCAATAACAAAATCTTCATCATTAAAACCTAATTCTTTTCTCTCGTTATTTCTAATTTGCTCGTTGTAGCTATAGAGATTAGTATCTATAGAGTTTTTTACAACTTGATGTTTTGAGTTTTTAAAAGGTAGTGATTCAAAATCATTTATGGGAATAAAAAAATCACAATATTTATTATTAAATCGCTTTAAAATATTTCCGAAAAAATTATTTAAAAGAGGTTCTCTAACATGACTTACTACCTTTATATCTTTAAAGAAAACTTTACTTATAAATGCATATATAAACAAGCAGGTTGTGTTTAAATGAACGATATCTGGTTTCGTTTTAGAAATTATTTTATATGCCGCAATAGCGTTAGGGATTACATAGAGAATATTTTTTACGAATAACCTAAAACTCATTGAAGACACTGTAGTTCCATGAAAAGCGAACAATCTTTTTTCACTAACAATAACGTCATTGTACCCATTATCAAACAACCTTTTTGCAGGGCCATCAATAAGCATAAAAACCGTAGCATTGTAAGTTTTTCTATCTAACCCATTTAAAAGTATAGATAAACTCTTAGGTGCTCCGCCTAATTCTCCTGCGTGGTGTATGTATAGAATTTCTTTTTTCAATATGTAAGTTGTATAGCTTTTTAGTTTTAATAAAAAGGTTTGATTAAATATTTTTATTCCAAATCAAATTCCACATCTCATTCACTTTCTTATCTATTTTTACTCTACTTTCTTTTAGTTTGTCTCGCACAATTTCATTTTCTGTCTTATCTAACAATGTTTTAACAACTTTGTTTAATTCTCCAATTTCAGGTTTTAAGCCAATTATATAATCTTTACTTAATCCAAAATCATTGAATAACATTTCATACTTATGATTCCAACTGGTTGACAAACATGGAACTCCTTGATTTAAAGCACTAGCTACACCATGAAATCTTGAAGAAATAACCATATACGAAGATCCAATAATACCTTTAACCTCTTTTGCATTAAACCCGTTAAGTATATCTAAAGGTTTATTTGAATTTTTGCTTATTAAGTTACAAATTTCTAGATCTCCTATTCCTTCATGATTAAGTAAAAACGGTTCTCTTCCAGACTCTCGTATAATTGATATGAGGTCTCCCATAACGCTTAAATACTCGTTTTTACTACTATTGGCGTGAGTAATCATTTTTTTATTAGGAATAATACACACCTTATCTTTAAGTTGAATATCTAGTTTTGGTAGTACTCCTTTAACTAACAAGGTAAAATCAGTACATAGTTGTACCTTATCTTTATCCGCACCGGCTTCGAGTATAAAATTATATGATATTTCTTCTCTTGCAAAAATAATATCTGCATACTTGTTTATAATCTCAACAGCTCTTTTTCCTTCATTAGTTTTAAACGGACCAAATGCCTGAGGTAAAAAAATAATTTTAGTTCCTTTAGATTTAAGTTTTTTATAGTAATTTTCTAACTCATCTAACCTTTCTTTTGTATAATTCCATTGGTCGGAAAACTGAAACCCTGCAGCATCTAGCAGGAGGTTAACTCCTTTTACAGGATGCTTAGAGGTGAAAAAGGTATAAGGTAATTTAAGTCTGCGTAAAACACCTACTGGATATTTTGAATTTCTTAACCAAAACCTTTGATGTATAGCTAGGTTCGTTGAAAATTTTTGACTTTTTTCTCCTATATTATTTGTGTTATAATAAACTGTTGCTTCCGGATGGTGTTTTTCTATTTGCTCCAATAAAGCTACAAGCATTAACTCGGCACCTTTATTTAAAGTGTTTGTACCATCAATTTGAATTACCATAGTTATAAGTTCTAATATGTTCTAATGTTCTTTTTTCTGAAAATGCTACTTTCCCTAATGGATCAGGATAACCAACAGCCATACACATTATTGGGCGTTGATGTTTTTCTAGTTTTAATATGTGTTCCATCTTCTTTTCTAGCACTTCTACATCTGGCCAATTTATAGCACAACTACTAAGCCCTAAAGTTTCTAATGCTAACATGAAAGACATATTGGCTAATGAGGCATCAATATAAATTACATGTCTATCTCTTTCATCAAAATAAGCATCTAGATTACCTAAAACAACAATTATAGTCTGAATACCATCTACATACCCTCTAACGCCTCCAGGAAGGTTTACCACTCCTTTTAAAAGTTCTGGGTCGTCTATGACTCTATACTCAAAAGGCTGTCTATTACATGCGCTAGGCGATTGTGCAGCTGCAAGTATAGCTTTATCTATTAATGTTCTAGGAACTTTTTTATCTAAAAACCAACGAACAGATCGCCTAAAACGCATTAACTTAAAAAAATCTTCATACGAAATGTTTGGTTTCTCTTCTTCTAATCTATGATAAGGTATTGATTTCTCTATACCGTTAAATGAAGCCTCATTAGTTTTTACATTAATAACTTTATTATTAAATTTAGTAGCCAATTTACTTATTAGCTCATTATCACCGCTCGTTGAAAAATATTCACTTAGCACATCATAAAACCATTTATATTGCAAGTCTATATCTATTTTTTTTGGATCCCATATATTTAAGAAAGCCTCTATAGTTTCTTCAATATAGTCTAAAGCAAAAACATCTCTTCTAGGACGCATTAGTAACCCTTTTTCTATTCTATGAGTATTACGTATTAAGGTATAAATGTTTGCTTTATCTCTTTCTAGCTCTTTTAAATGATTTATTTTACCTTTTAAAACAGCATGTTGCTCTCTATTAAAAGTAGATGAGAATAAAAAATAATATAATTTACTAAAAAACGGAGTTGCGATAAAATAGCGAGGTAAAATATTATTTTTAAATAATAATACCTTGAAATATAATTTGCCTAATATTTTTTTCATAAAACAATTAAAGTACGTTCTTTAAAATATTTTCAATGTTTTTCTTTTCCATAAAATATACACTTACAAGGTAAGATATAGCATAGACGATTGACAAAATAAAAATATTTTCAATTTTAAAACTAATTAATATATAAACTATACAAACGGATAATAACAATGATGCAATAGCACTTCTAACAGCTTTAAAAACATCAAATATAGTAAGTCCAACCTCTTTATTAAGCACGATTAGCGCAGTAACAACTAAGGTTATTTTATTAAACACAATGGCATATGCGGCTCCTACGAGACCGAAATAACTAACTCCTACATACAATGATGGAATAAGAATTAAAATAGTTAATCCTATAATTATTTTCATTTCAACCTTTGGCTTTCCTAAACCTCTTATTAGTGTTCCAAATGAATTTACTAATAAATGAACCATTACAGCTAAAGATAATATTTTTAGAGGAATTACCGCTTGCTCCCATTTATCTCCGAAAAAACCAACAATGATATCTCTAGAAAACACAATCAAAAAAGTCATTATAGGATAAATAATAATAGCATTAAAATTTACTATTTTTAAAAAATAATCTTTAAGCTGCTCTTTATTATCCTGAGATTTTCCATAGACAGGAAACATTACTTTACCTAAAATAGCACTTATCATCTGCCTTAGTTGCTCTGTTAAAGAAAAAGATAAAGTATATGCACCAAGTAAGGAGGATCCTAAAATTTTTCCAACAATTAAATTATCAATATTATAAGTTAGGGTGCTAAAAATACTAGTTCCGGTAGAATAGGCTCCAAAACCAAATATGCTTTTAAAATAATCTTTATTCCATTCAAATGTAGGTTTCCATTTAATTGCGACATATAAAAATGGAATTGTTAATCCTAAAGCCAAAACATTATTTATTACAAGCGCCCATATACCCATGTCTGAATATGCTGCAATTAGTGCTAACACACCAGCTATTAAAGCAGAAATATTGAATATTTTTGCAATTTTCCTAAAATCCATAGCTCGGGTTAATATTACAACGTGAACTAAACTTAATGGCCTAATTAAAATGCTTAAACTTAAAACAGGAAATAATGTGGTAAGAATGGGTTCATTATAAAAATGCGCTGCAAATGGACCAATAATAAAGCTTGTTATAGCATACAATAGTATGCCCCAAATTAAACCACTCCAAAATGCGGTTGAATACATCGCCTTAACCTCTTCTTCTTCTTTACGCTGTATCAATGCCGCGCTCATACCTAGCTCTGATGCTCCATCGGCTATTACAATAAATACGGTACACATCCCAACTAAGCCAAACTCATTTGGCAAAAGTATTTTAGCAAGAACAAGTTTAATAGAAAATTTAAATAAAAATTCTAAAAAAAACTGGATTCCGGTCCACTTTATTCCTGATATAATTTTTTTAGAATCCAAATTGATTTTTTAAGCCTTTAAATACCATTTATAAACAGCTTTTATGCCTGCTTCTAAATCCACCTTATACTTCCAACCTAAACCATTAAGCTTAGAAACATCGGTTAATTTTCGCATAGTACCATCTGGCTTGTCTACATTAAATACTAAATCGCCGTTAAAACCAATAATTTGTTTAATAGTTTCGGCCAATTCTTTAATAGATATATCTTTTCCTGTACCAATATTAATATGGGTGTTTCTTATTTCTTTATCATCTTTATTATGAGTATCGGTAAAGCTTCTATTTTCCATAATAAAAACACAGGCATCTGCCATATCTTCACTCCATAAAAACTCTCGTTTTGGCTTTCCTGACCCCCATATTTCAACACTGTTTTCAGAAACTCCAAATTGGCTTAAATAAGCCTTAGCTTCTTCTATAGAACTTACTCCTAAATTCTTTAAAACCTCATCATGCCTAGATTCCGACATTAGTTTAGCTAAATGAATTTTACGTATTAATGCTGGTAATACATGAGATTTTTCTAAATCGAAGTTATCATTTGGGCCATACAAATTCGTAGGCATTACCGAAATAAAATTAGTACCATATTGCAAGTTATAGCTCTCGCACATTTTAATACCAGCTATTTTAGCAATAGCATAAGGCTCATTAGTATACTCTAATGTATCGGTTAGTAAGCTATTCTCCAGCATAGGTTGCGGTGCATTTTTAGGGTATATACATGTACTTCCTAAAAACAATAGTTTTTTAACTTTGTTTACGTAGCTTTGATGAATTACGTTGTTTTGTATCATCAAATTTTCGTAAATAAAATCTGCCCTATAAACATTGTTTGCAACAATACCTCCAACTTTTGCTGCAGCTAAAAATACATATTCTGGCTTTTCCGCTTCAAAAAAGTTAGCCACTGCTTGTTGGTTAGACAAATCTAACTCCTTATGGGTTCTTGTTACTATATTTGAATATCCTTTAGATTTCAGGTTTTCTAATATCGCACTCCCAACTAAACCTCTGTGACCTGCAATATAAATTTTAGAATTAGTATCCATTAAATTTATTCAAAATAATTTTTAATTCGATATCCACCGTCTAATAAATACTGTTGTTTCTCCATTAGCATAATATCACTAGACATCATGTCTTTTACTAATGCTTCTAAATCGTACTCTGGTACCCAACCTAATTTTTCTTTTGCTTTTGTGGCATCACCAATTAACAAATCAACTTCTGTTGGTCTAAAATATTTTTCATCTACAGCAATAACCTCTTTCCCTATTTCTACTTGAAATTTAGGGTTGTTACAGGCTTTAACATAGCCTTTTTCATCAGAACCAGTGCCTTTAAATTCTAGTTCAATACCAACCTCGTTAAAGCTCATTTTTACAAAATCTCTAACGGTAGTGGTTTTATTCGTTGCAATAACCCAATCTTCAGCTTCATCTGCTTGAAGAATCATCCACATCATTCTCACATAATCTTTAGCATGTCCCCAATCTCGTTGAGCATCTAAATTTCCTAAATAAATTTTATCTTGTAATCCTAAAGCTATTTTAGAGGTCGCTCTTGTAATTTTTCTAGTAACAAATGTTTCCCCTCTTACTGGGGATTCATGATTAAATAAAATACCATTACATGCGTATATTCCGTATGCTTCTCTATAGTTAACAGTTATCCAATATGCATACATTTTTGCAACTGCATATGGACTTCTTGGATAAAAAGGTGTTTTTTCTGTTTGCGGTACTTCTTGAACTTTACCATACAATTCTGAGGTAGACGCTTGATAAATTCTTGTCTTTTTTTCCATCCCTAAAAAACGAATAGCCTCCAAAAGTCTTAATGTACCGATACCATCAGCATTAGCAGTATATTCAGGCATTTCAAAAGAAACATGAACGTGACTCATAGCGGCCAAATTATATATTTCGTCTGGCTGAACTTCTTTTATTAAGCGTGTTAAGTTCGTGCTATCTGTTAAATCCCCATAATGTAGAAAAAAATTACGATCTTCCACATGAGGGTCTTGATATAAATGATCTATTCGCCCGGTATTAAATAATGATGAACGTCTTTTAACACCATGAACTTCATATCCTTTTTTTAATAGGAATTCACTTAAGTAAGCTCCATCCTGTCCTGTAACCCCTGTAATTAATGCTACTTTTTTTTGCATTTTTTAATAGTATATTTTAAATAAATAATTAATTTGCTAAAACTGAGTTTTTTGGTCTAGTAGCAAAAGTACGATAATTGTTTGCTTTAACAAGTTTTATATCTTCAAGCTTGTTGTTATCTGTAAGTATTTTCTTAGCAAAATCATACCAAGTCATTATTTCTTTATCGGTAAAATGTAAAGTGCCAAAACACCTATTGTTATCTTTTATCAATGTAAAAATAAAACGACTTAAGCTGATGGTATCGGTAGGACAACCTCTTTGAGAATCTGTTATATAAAGTTGTTTTTCTATCTTACTTTTTGCTATAATTGTCTTGTAAAAATTATGTCCATATTTCTTACTATACAACCATGATGTTCTTATAATAAAATAACGTTCTAAAATATCTTGAATATATTTCTCTCCTTGCAGCTTTGATTTCCCATATTCATTGATTGGATTAGGAGTATCATCTACAGTATATCCTCCTTCTTTTTCACCATCGAAAACATAATCTGTTGAGATATGGATTAGAACTGTATTTGATTTTTTACACGCCTTGGCTAAATTTTTAACAGCTTCGGCATTAACTCTAAAAGCTATTTCTGGTGTTTTTTCGGCTTGTTCTACATTAGTGTATGCGGCACAATTTATGCAATAATCAAACGTTTCTTTTTCAAAAAAAGATTGTATTGATTTAAGGTTTGTAATATCTAATTTAGATTTACTAACAAATGTAAAATCTATTCCTTCATTATTGTTTTGATATAACTCTTCTATAGTTTTACCTAATTGGCCATTCGCTCCTGTGACTAATATTTTCATATTTATTTGAACAAATCATTAAAGGTTGGTAAAATTAAATCTTTGTCAGAAACAATAAATTCATTCTCAGGAAGTTTCCAATCAATATTTAAAACCCTGTCGTTATAAATAATCCCAGATTCGGATTCTTTATTATAAAAATTATCACATTTATATGAAAAAAGCACGGTATTACTTAAAACAATAAATCCGTGAGCAAAACCTCTTGGAATAAATAACTGTTTTTTATTCTCTTCAGATAATTCAGTAGAAAAATGTTTTCCAAAAGAGTTAGAATCCTCTCTTAAATCAACCACAACATCTAAAATACGACCTGTAATCACTCTTACAAGTTTAGATTGAGCATATTCTCCTTTTTGAAAATGAAGACCTCTTAAAACACCTCTTTTAGAAAACGATTCGTTGTCTTGAACAAAATCAATCTTTTGCCCTGTAAGTTCATAGAATACTTTTTTATTATAGCTTTCTATAAAACTACCTCTTTTATCTAAAAACACTTTAGGTTCTAATATAAAACAATCTTTTAACTTAGTTTCTTTTACAGTCATTATTCCTTTTTCAATAAACCTAATAGGTTTTTCCCATAACCACTTTTCATTAAAGGTTCGGCTAAAGTTTTTAATTCTTCGTCATTGATAAACCCCATTTCAAAAGCAGCCCCCTCAATAGCTCCTATTTTTAAACCTTGCCGTTCTTCTATAACCTCAACAAACTGAGCTGCCTGCATAAGTGATTGAAAAGTACCTGTATCTAACCAAGCCGTACCTCTATCTAATATACTTACGTGAAGATTTCCTTGGTTTAAATAAACCTTATTAATATCTGTAATCTCTAATTCTCCTCTTTTACTAGGGCTTAATTTTTTAGCAATTTCAACCACCGAGTTATCATAAAAATAAATACCTGGAACAGCAAAATTAGATTTTGGAGATTGTGGTTTTTCTTCAATAGAGATAGCTTGACCATCTTTATCAAATTCTACAACACCATATCGCTCAGGGTCTTGAACTCTGTAAGCATAAATAATACCACCATTGGGTTCATTATTTGCCTGTAACAATTTTGCCAAACCTGTTCCGTAAAATATATTGTCGCCTAGAATTAAAGCGACTTTATCTTTACCGATAAAATCGGAACCAATAATAAAGGCTTCCGCTAACCCGTTAGGGTTCTCTTGTTCTGCATATTCAAAATGACAACCATATTTAGCTCCGTCTCCTAATAAATCTTGAAATAATGGTAAATCCTTAGGTGTAGAAATAATTAATATCTCCTTAATACCAGCATAAATAAGTGTAGATAAAGGATAATATATCATTGGCTTATCATAAACAGGCATCAACTGCTTGCTTATTGATAATGTTAATGGATGAAGCCTTGTCCCCGATCCTCCTGCCAATATAATTCCTTTCATTTTATAATATTTTAATTATACTGTTCTTCGTAGTATAATTTATAAGTTCCACTGGTTACATTCTCTAACCATTTTTGGTTATTTAAATACCAGTCTATGGTTTTGCTTAAACCTTCTTCAAATGTTACAGAAGGCGTCCAACCTAATTCATTTTTTATTTTTGAAGCATCAATAGCATATCTTAAATCATGACCAGGACGATCTTTGACATAAATTATTAAGTTTTCAGAACTCCCTTCTTTTCTATTTAATTTTTTATCTAATTGCTTACATAGTAATTTTATCAAATCGATGTTCTTCCACTCATTAGAGCCTCCAATATTATAAGTTTCTTTATTTATTCCTTTATGAAAAACTAAATCAATAGCTGCAGCATGATCTTGTACATAAAGCCAATCTCTAGTGTAGTTTCCGTCCCCATAAACTGGTAATGACTTATTGTTAATGACATTATTTATAAATAAAGGAATTAACTTCTCCGGAAACTGATTTTCTCCATAATTATTAGAGCAATTTGTAATAATATATGGCATACCATAAGTTTCTCCATACGCTCTAACAAAATGATCTGAACTGGCTTTAGAGGCTGAATAAGGAGAATTTGGATCATATGCGGTTTTTTCATTAAACAAGCCTGTTTCACCTAAACTTCCATAAACCTCATCTGTACTTACATGATAAAAAAGCTTATCATCAAAATTATTCTCCCAAGTATCTTTAAAAGCATTTAACAAATTCAAAGTCCCTATGACATTTGTTTTAACAAAAGCTAAAGGGTCTTCTATAGACCTATCTACATGAGACTCCGCAGCTAAATGAATTACTTTATCAAATAAATATTTTTTAAAGAGCTCATTCACAAAAATCTCTTCCGTAATGTCTCCTTTTATAAAATTATAATTATTCTTTAATTCAATTTCTTTTAAGTTTTCTAAGTTACCAGCGTATGTAAGTGCATCCAAATTAACAATTTTATAATGAGGATATTTTTGCACATATAGTTTAACAACATGAGAACCTATAAAACCCGCTCCACCCGTTATTAAAATAGACTTAGGCTTCATAACTTTTACAAAATTTATTTTAATACTATTAAGTCTCTATTTGAATTACACCTAACCTATTATATTTAGTTTTTACCTTTATTCTCTAAATATTGTCCTAGACCAACAATCATAAAAACAGAAAAAGTTAATACAAACAAAATTATAGGAATTAGAAACTTCTTTTTATCAGACCATTTACTAATATCATAACCATTAGTAGGAAAATTAGCTATCACATTAATAACATTTTTTTGCTCAACCTTATCCTTATTAATCATTCTTCTTTGAGCCTCTAGATCAAGACGTTTTTCTATAATCACAGACTCATCCATAATTAAACTTCCAGATTCCGCATTACCCATATATAAATTTGTCCCAGAACCAGTTAAATCCTCTTTTTCAGATTCGTTTATTCTTATGCTTAAATATTCTTTTACTAACGAATCTGTTTTTTGTATCTGCACTAAAAGAGCATCATCTTTTTTATTTAAGTTTTCAAGATTAACCTCAACAATTTCTTCTAAATAAGTATTACGAGATATTTCTTTAACAAAAGCTTCCTCTATACTCTTATAAATCTTTTTATTTGTTGTTGCTACACCAATTTTATGGATTCTAAAATCATAAGATGATAAAGATTGTTTAAACCGTTCATAATCCATCTCCAATCTTGAAATAGAATCTAATTTTTTATAAAAACCTGAATATTTCTCTACGATAAAATTTTCATCTGCATCAGGTTGAATATAAAACCCTTTTAATGTTTTCGCTTCCTCTTCTGTGATATTTAATCGCTTAGAAAGCTCTACAAAATCTTTATCTTTCTTGGCTAATTGATGAAATTCTTGAATATTTTCGTAAACCTGCCTAGCGGAATTAAAATTAGTCTCGATAAACATATTTGCCCCGTAAGTTTTATCAGATGTTGAATCCATAAAGAAACCTACTGCAAAACCAATTATAACAACCGAAGCATACCAAATTTTCCTTTTAAAAAAATGAGATAGGACACCTATAAATAATCCAAATATCTTTGTAAAAACCCCTCCAATAACCTTAAAAAGTCTATCAAAAGCATTTCCTATAAGTTTAAATAACTGCCCTAAATCTACCTCTTCAGATTGTTGCGGTTGTGGTAACTCTTTACTCATAATTTTAATTTAATATTTGTTCTAGTATGGTTCTTGTAATTAAATATGTTGGTCTTACTCCAGAGGCACCTAAACCTCCAGAGGCTAATGTTGCTCCTGTTTCTAACGGGTTATCACTAGCGTAATATGCATAACGCACTTTTACATCTGGACTTATACTTCCACGTACTTTAGATGCAGCTTGTATTGCTTTTTGGTAATGTGCACCTTCCATTTCTAATCCAATCACATTCCATGTGGAATTATAAAAGAATTTCAAAATGTCTTTATTTTGAAGCGATGTTCCTAAAACGGTTATCATAGAACCATCATAAACATTTACACCTTTTCCTTCTAAATCTTCACGTTTTAATTCGTTATCAAAAGGATAGTTATCTGCCGTACCTTCAAAAATATGTGCCGATGGTATCATAATATCACCTTTACCTCCTTCTAAAATACCTGCTTTACCCATTATGGATAGAGATTCTACATTCATATGTACTTTCTCCTTCCCTTTAGGTTTATAGGGCTTCAAAAGTTCGTCTATCGTTTCATAAGCTTGCTCTCCAAAAGCATAGTCCATTACTATAATAACCGGCTTCTTTTCTTTTAAAACGGTTTCAGAAGCTTTAATATCTAATTTAGAATTATCAATTTTACTAGTGTCAAATATTTGCACATCAATGTTTGCTCCAGATGTATCTTTAATATAGAACATCCCTTTTTGCAACGCTTCCTTAGAAATTTTATTGCGTAAACTCTCATTTTCTTTATGACTTAAAGACTCGTAAACTTCAAATATATCTTTTTTAGCAACAATAGTTTTTAAAGCATTTGGAGTAAAAAGCGTATTCATAACACTGTGCATATTTGCACTTATAATATGAATTGGTCGTTCTAATAAATTATTTTTGTGTAATGTTTCCTTAATGGTATTCGACCATATTTCACCATGGATATGATGACCAATACGCTCTCTTAAAACCGGGCTAAAAGTAATAGTTCGTTTATTATTACCAACCAGTTCTTCTATCGCCAATTTACCTAACCAATACACAATATGCAACAAACGCTCTGGCTGCGAAGTCGTAGAAAATGCGCTATATACATCCGTAATTTCTTTAAACGTTCTGCCTAAAATATTTGCAGTATGTGTAATAGCAACTTCACGTTCTTCTTGTGTAAATTTCTTTTTAGATAAAACAGCATTTTCTAGTTTTATCCAATCGCGCGTTGTATCACCTTCATCATTAATTAATACACGTGTGCTAATTTTATGAGACTCTACAAACAGAAAAGTAAGGTGAGTTAAAATATCGTAAATTTCAGAGCGACCGCGTGTAATTTCAATATTCATCTGCTCGTCATCAATACGGTAGCAATTACGACGTCTTTTTGGTGGAATTATAGGTTCAAAATGCGAATCTCCATAACCTTCATCACTGGTTAAATTTATAAACATGCACTCTTCAATACCAATGGGTAATCTATCAATTACGTAAAGCAAACCTTCAAGCTCAGCTTTTTCGTCGCCAATAGAACCGTAAATTTCTGGTCTCAATAAAAGTAAAGAGCTCCTTAGTGTTTCACCAGAAATCCCCATGGGTTTATAGAAACCGCGATTAAATAAGTGGCGCATAGTAATATACAAGCGCTCAATAGCATTCGAACTCTCCTGAGCTCTCGTTCTTTCGTGATGTTTTTTATTACTCATAATTTAATTTGGTGGGTCAAAGGTAATACTATTTTAATTAATTTTCTTACCGTAATAAATCAACTATTTTACGGTCGTTTGAAAGCCTTGGAATTTTGTTCTGTCCGCCCAATTTACCAATAGATTTCATATAATTTTGAAATCCATCTTTCTCAACTTTTGTAATTTTTAAAGGCTGCAATACCTTACCTTTTATTAGGTCGAAATAATAACTATTTTGGGTTTGTAAAGACTGGTCTATTTTTTTCGCTAAAGCGGAAAGATCTTCAGGGTTATTTTCAAATTCTACAAACCATTCATGATAAGGCAATCCTTCCGAAGGATTAATTTGTGGTGCCACAGTAAATTCTGAAACGCGAATATCTGTATTTGCCGTTGCTTCTTGCATGGCCTGCTCTACTTCTTTACCAATTACGTGCTCTCCAAAGGCCGAGATAAAATGTTTTATACGCCCCGAAACAATAACACGATATGGTGTTACCGAAGTAAACTCAACAGTATCACCAATATTATAAGCCCAAAGCCCAGCGTTAGACGAAATAATCATTACATAATTTACACCAATCTCAACAGCACCAATAGTAATTCGTTTCGGGTTATCATCAAAAAACTCATCGGCTTTTATAAACTCGTAAAATATGCCAGAATTTAATTGAAGTAACATGCCTTTTTCATTCTGTTTATCTTGGAAAGCAAAAAAACCTTCACTTGCAGGATAGAGTTCAATACTATCTACTTTTCTTCCGATAAGGTTTTCAAATTTAGCACGATAAGGCTCGTAATTCACACCTCCGAAAATAAACAAGTTGAAATTTTTAAAAATATCGCCAACTTTTTTACCCGTTTTTTCCTGAAGCTTCTCAAAATACATCTGTACCCAAGATGGAATTCCAGAAATAATAGTCATATCCTCCGGTAATGTTTCTTCTACTATGGCATCTACCTTGGTTTCCCAATCGTCAATACAATTAGTTTCTAGAGATGGTAATCTGTTTTTCTGAAGATATTTAGGCACATAATGCGCCACAATACCTGAAAGACGTCCTAATTGCACTCCGTTTTGCTCTTTTAAAATAGGACTTCCTTGTAAAAAAATCATTTTTCCGTCTACAAACTTAGCATTACCAGTTTCGTGTATATACATTAAAATCGCATTTCGAGCCGCTTCTACATGGCTTGGCATACTTTCTTTGGTAATAGGAATATATTTTGCGCCAGAGGTTGTTCCCGAAGTTTTTGCAAAATATAATGGTTTCCCGGACCAAAGAATATCTTTTTCGCCAGCAACTACTCGTTCTACATAAGGTTTTAAGGCTTCATAATCTCGAACAGGTACTCGTTTTACAAAATCGGTATGCGAGTTTATACTAACAAAATCATGATCCTCACCAAATTGAGTTGCCGTAGCTTTTGTAATTAACTCACGAAACACCTTTTCTTGAGTTTCCACAGGGTTATTGCTCCATTTTTGAATGGATTTAAAAACACGTTTTGCAAAGGGTTTTGCTAATGCAGCTTTTAATGAAAACATATTTATTTTGAATGCGTTTTAAACCAATTAATAATTAAACTATCACGTTCGTCAGTTAAATTTGATAAAATACAGCTAAATTTTTCGAACTATTTAAGTAACGTAATTTAGCAAAATTATTTTGGTTACTCTTATAAAATTTAACCTTAATATATAAAGCTTCTACCATTATTTTCATTCTACAAACAACTAGGTTTTTATAAGTGAAATAGGGTGTTTTTATTTAATTTCAACTAAAGAAAATAACATAAAAGTCAAAAGATTCAAAACCTAATTTAAACTGAACATATTATTTAAAATCTATAAAATTTGTTGGATTAATAGGATAACCATCATTCCAAAGCTCAAAATGTAAATGTGGCCCAGTAGATAACTCACCTGTATTTCCCGCAGTAGCAATAACCTCGCCTGCTTTTACCAAATCACCTTGTGCTTTTGTTAAACTTGCATTGTGCTTGTATACAGATATTAAACCATAACTATGCTCTATTATCGCCACGTAACCTGTACTAGCGGTCCATTCGGCAAAAATTACAATACCATCAGCTGTAGCCTTAATTGGTGTGTCTTTTGCGACTACAACATCTACAGCATAATGCTTTTCTTTTACATTGTAAGATGCACTAATAGTTCCACTTGCTGGAGGAAATAATATAAAGTTGGTCGCCGATGTTGCCGACTCAAACAAATTATATTTATCTTCTTTATCTACCTTTTCACGAAGCAAAGAATCGGCTGAAGACGGATTTAAATCTACCTCACTAGCCTCTAATTGAACTGCTTGAATAATGGAATCTTTATCAAAATTTTCCGGGCTTAAATCTCCCTTTAAAACCTTTTTTATTGATGCATAATACAATTCATTTACCGAAATCGCTTTCTGTAAAGAATCCGTTTTATAATTCAATTCGGTAGCTTTTCTTTTCAATGCTGTTGAAGAATAACCAGGAATATACTCCCTAAGTGGTGTAAATGCAATTAAAGCATAGGTTGCTGCCACTAAAAATATAGCAGACACCGATATTAAAACAAACACATTTAAACGCGTTAAGTTAAGCGATAAACGCTCCTCAAACGTATTTTCGTTAAGTATAACAAGCTTATACCTATCAAGCAGTTTGCGTTTTATTTTCTTTGGCTTTTTCTTTTTTTCTTTCATGTTAAAACAAAAATAAATAGAATTTATTAAGTAATTACAAATTCAACTATTTAAATACGTGTTTGGCAATATGCTAAAGTTATGTTTAAAACGATGTTATTTAAGTTTAATTATTAACTTTGCAAAACAAAATTGAAAGTTATGATGTTATCGAACATATTTTTAGGAATGATTGGGGCTCCACAAATTATTTTAATTGTAGTGGTTGTTTTACTTTTATTTGGAGGTAAAAAAATACCTGAATTAATGCGCGGACTTGGTAGTGGAATTAAAGAATTTAAAGACGCTAGTAAAGAAGAAGATACAGCAAGCAACAAAAAAGAATAAAACTAATTTTAGTTTAAAAAAAAGACCAACATTTCATGTAAATGTTGGTCTTTTTTTATGCTGTTTTCTTAACTTACTTTATTTTAACCGATCTAATAATAGCTTCAAGTTCCAACATATAGTTACGTTTTTCTACCGATGGTGCGAAAGCAAAACCTTCAATAACTACCCAACGTTTATTAATTTTATCTTCAATAGCATAGTTAATAAATGGTCCGCCCATAAAATCGGCTTTTAAATCCCACAAACCCTTAGTCTCTAAAGTTGGCTTATTATCTACAATAGTTTCACCATGAAAAGGCGTATACGCGTTCTCAGTAATCATATACGACTCTATTTTATCACCGTTAGCCTTTAACTCACCGTCTTGTCTTCCTCGAATGTATAATTCACCAACAGAATCTCTTACTTTTATAATTTGATTAACCACACTATCATTTCGCGTTATTGCATCAAACGGTAGAGTATAAATCATTAAATTATTAGTTCCGGTTGTTATCTCTTTTCTTACCCAAAAGAAATTATCACTCTCCTTCGCTATTCTATAAATAGAAGGAAAATCAATGGTTAATCCCAACTTTTCTTCTATAGATGTATGCGTGTGATTAGATTTACTCATTTGACGCAAACGCTCCGTAAGCTCGACATTTCTGAAAGTTTCAATAATTTTATCGGCATTTGCATTAAGCGTGCTAATAATCTCTTCTCGTGTTTTCCCCGAAACGGTAATTACTTTTTGGGGCTTTGCATACACATCATCAACATATTTAATTCCAGCTTCTTTATTCGGAACAATCTTTAAAATCGTTCTGTTTTTAGTTACAAAACCAGAGAAAACCGATGCCGGAATCTGACTTACAGAAAACATAGGCTCATCTTGCGGAAGTCCATAAATAGGTGTTCCCAGTATATTTCTAATCGCTTCTCCTACACTACCGTCCCATAAATCGTTACCTAAAACCACAGAAACATGACTAATATTTCCAGAAGAATCTGGTAACATAGAATTATCTGAAGTTTTCTTATCGCCACAAGACACTAATAATATTAAAGCCATGGCAGAAAAAATAATTTTTCGCATAATGATATATTGTTTTTTTTAAAGTTTAGCTATTTTAAGTTTCATACCTATTTTCAATTTACTACCACTAATACCGTTCCATTCTTTAATATCTTGAACAGAAACTTCAGGAAATTTTTGAGAAATACTCCATAACGAATCTCCATCACTTACCGTATAATAAACTACCTCGCCTTTAATAGGCTTTATTTTAACAGCTGCCTTTGGTGCGCTAGATGTTGAAGTATGAGGTTTTTTAGGGAAAATAGTTAATCGCTGCCCAATTTTTAAGCTATTACTACGTAAGCCATTCCAACGTTTTATATCACTAACCCTAACCGCATACATTCTAGAAATTTTACCTAAGTAATCGCCAGATTTTACACGATAGGTAATTTTATCATCCGCCTCAAAAAATTGCGGTAATGGTTTTTCTCTTTTTTCAAATTCCGCTTTAGCGTAAGCATAAATAGAATCTTCATTATTTACAAAGGTTCCTATCACTTCATTTGGTAACCTTAAGCTATAATTTTCTTCTTTTATAAAAGGAACAACATCTAATTTATATGAAGGATTTAAGAACTGTAATTTCTCTATAGGCACACTTGTAACTTCCGAAACTTGATCTAAGGTAATCATACGTTTTACACGAATAGTATCGGTTTCAAAATATGCTATTTCGGGTTTATACTTTGTAAACCCATGCTCTTCTGCATATTCAAAAATATACATGTTTGCCAAAAAAGCAGGTAGATATCCAGCTGTTTCACGTGGTAAATTATGTCGAATATTCCAATAATTCCTGTAACCTCCAGAACGCCTAATAGCTTTAGAAACGTTTCCTGGTCCCGAATTATAAGCAGCTAAAGCCAAATCCCAATCACCAAAAATACGGTACAAATCTGATAAGTATTTAGAAGCCGCTATTGTGGATTTTATTGGGTCGCTACGCTCGTCTACATAACTACTAACGTCTAAGCCATATTGCTTTCCGGTAGCAAACATAAACTGCCACAAACCGGTAGCGCCAACTCTAGATTTTGCACGAGGTTTTAATGCAGATTCTACAATGGCCAAATATTTAATCTCTAAAGGAATATTTTGATTATCTAACTCACGCTCAAACATCGGGAAATAAAATGCACTCGCCGTAATTAATGTTTGTAAATGACGCCTTCTATGCTTTAAATACGACTTTATAACACTTTCTAACGATGGATTATATTCCACATTAAAAGGTGTACGCGCATCAAGCCTTTTTAAGCGCGCTTTTAAAGTGTCTGTAGATAATTCAGGGTAATCAACAGGATCGTACTTTAACTCGCTTACAGACTTGTAAATAGTATCATAAAGGGCATTACTATACAGTTCTTCCAACCACTTTTGGTCAATTTTAGCCGCGTAAGCATCATCTTTTAATGTTTTGAAAGACAAACTATCTTTTAAAACCAAGATTTCTTTAAGACCTTGCGTTGTTCTATCGATTAAAGAATCTTGCATCATGCTCGTTTTCTGAACAAGGGAATCTTTAACTTTTACGCCTTGTACCAATGTAGAATCGGCCTTTTGAGCATAACAAAAGCTAATATTAAAGATAAATAAAACTATATAAAATCGGAAATTCATAAAATCTGTTCAGTTCGTTATTCAACGATGTTATGGCTAAAGTCGTGTTTTTTATGAGAATTAGAAAACTAAATATTAATTACTTTCTAATTCAGAAAAAACAAAGCAGGTTAAAACGTCCGTAAACACTACAAAACCATCTTTTTAATTCTAAAAACAGCACTAAAACCTTACCACAAAATATATACCAAAATTTAGCTCACGCGAAACTAAAACGCACAAAAAAAATCATCTTAGTTTCTTTAGATAAAAAAGAAAACCAAGATGATTTTTATATCCTTAAAACGATATACTGCCTATTCTAAAATAGCAGCAATACCAGGAAGTGTTTTTCCTTCTAAGCTTTCTAACATAGCACCACCACCAGTACTTACGTAACTTACTTTATGCTCAAAACCAAATTGCTTAACAGCAGCAACAGAATCTCCACCACCAACTAAAGAAAACGCTCCTTTTTTAGTAGCTTCGGCAATAGAATTCCCCAATTCTATAGTTCCACCAGCAAAACTTTCCATTTCAAAAACACCTAATGGCCCATTCCAAAGTATGGTTTTACATTGCATTACAACATCATGAAATTGTTTTCTAGATTTTGGTCCAGCATCTACACCTTCCCAACCATCAGGAATTTCGTTAATATCAACAATTTGTGTATTAGCATCGTTACTAAAATCATCTGCAGCAACAGTATCTACAGGAATATGAATTTGAACGTTTTTCTCTTTTGCTTGTTTTAAAATATCTAAAGCTAAAGGCATTTTATCATCCTCACAAATAGAATTACCAATTTTACCACCTTGTGCTTTTACAAAAGTAAATGCCATACCACCACCAATAATAAGGTGATCTACTTTATCCAAAATGTTTTCGATAATAGTAATTTTAGACGATACTTTTGCTCCTCCAAGAATAGCTAAAACAGGCTTCTCCCCAGTTTCCATTACTTTATTAATACTTTCTATTTCTTGTGCTAATAAACTACCAAAACATTTTTTACCGTTAAAAAATTGAGCAATAATAGTTGTAGATGCGTGCGCACGGTGTGCTGTACCAAAAGCGTCATTCACATAAATATCACCTAACTTAGATAGTTTTTCAGCAAAATCTTTATCTCCAGCAGTTTCCTCTTTGTAAAAACGTAAGTTTTCTAATAATAAAACTTGTCCTGGCTCTAAGCTTGCAGCAGCAGCTTCAACATCTGCACCAACACAATCGGCAACTGTTTTAACTTCAACACCTAAAATATCTTCTACTTTACTAGCAATGTGCTTTAAAGAAAACTCATCTTGAAAACCTTTTGGACGACCTAAATGAGACATTAAAATACAGCTTCCACCATCTTCTAAAATTTTAATAATTGTTGGTTTTGCAGATACAATTCTCGTAGCATCAGTAACTTCAAACTTATCATTTAAAGGCACATTAAAATCTACGCGAATTAATGCTTTTTTATTCTCGAAATTAAAATCGTTAAGCGTTTTCATTTTATTTATATGTTTTAATTTTTAACTATTTGATTCACAAATGTAACTAAATAAACAGCCATTTAAAACGTGTTTTTTAACGAAAACGATGTAGCGAAGCGATAATTTTTAAAAACTAGAAATGTACACTCTAGATACAACCCGTTTTAGTAGATATTCATAGATAAATTACAAAAAAATATCTAAATTTTATGTACGTTTGTTTCATGCTTTTTAAAGATGTTTTAGGTCAAGATCACATAAAAAACCATTTAACCACGAGTGTTGATAATGGACGAATTGCTCACGCGCAATTATTTGTAGGTAACGAAGGTTCGGGTACATTACCCATGGCTATCGCTTATGCTCAATATTTGCTATGCTCAAATTCTGGAGGAGAAAACACCTCTGGAAACGAAGCTTGCAATTTAAAATTTAATAGTATTTCGCATCCCGATTTACACTTTGCTTTTCCGGTAACTACCAGCGATAAAGTAAAAAGCAAACCGGTGTCTAGTTTTTACTTAGAAGAATGGAGAAAACTTTTAAAAGAACAACCTTACGGAAACTTATTCGATTGGTACAAACTACTTGGCGTAGATAATAAACAAGGCCAAATTGGTGTAGACGAAGCGCTAAATATTGTAAAATCGCTTACACTGAAGTCTTACGAAGGCGGTTATAAAGTCATGCTTATCTGGATGGCCGAAAAAATGAACGGCGCCTGTGCCAATAAGCTTTTAAAGCTAATTGAAGAGCCACCAAATAAAACCGTTTTTATATTAATTGCTGAAGAAGAAGAGCAAATTATAAACACCATACGTTCGCGTTGTCAAATTTTACACTTTCCGCCACTAGCCGAAGATGTTATTGTAGACGCGTTAGTGAAGCAATTTAATATTGATAGAAATGTAGCTACTAAAATAGCACACCAAAGCAATGGGAACTACAATAAAGCATGCGATTTAGTATACCAAGATACCGAAGATAACCAGTTTGAAACTTGGTTTATTATGTGGATTCGAAGCGCCTTTAAAGCTAAAGGAAACAAGGCTGCTATTCTAGATTTAATTTCTTGGAGTGAAGATATTGCTAAAACAGGACGTGAAACTCAAAAGCAATTTTTAAACTTCTGTTTAGACTTTTTTAGACAAGCTTTACTACTTAATTATAAAGCTGATGATTTGGTGTTTTTTGAACCTAAATCTGATAAATTTAAGCTAGAAAATTTTGCTCCTTACGTACACGGAAACAACATTATGGACATTAGTAATGAGCTTCAAGATGCCATCTACCATATAGAACGTAACGGAAACTCTAAAATTATACTTACCGATTTGTCTATAAAACTAACGCGTTTACTACATAAAAAAGCAGATTAAAAACGTTTTAAACTAGTTAGTTTACTGCATAAAAAAAGGCCTATTAAATTATTTAATAGGCCTTTTCCGTTTTATAATCTAAAAGCTTATTCTGCTTTCTTATAATCAGCATTGATAGCTTCAACAATTGCTTTAGTAAGATCGCTTTTCTCTTCACCGTACATTACTGTAGCAGCAGCTTCGCTAGTTCCTAAGATATAGTTATAACCATTTGTTTTACCGTAAGCCCCAACAAAATCTTTAACTTTTACAATTACAGAATCTATATCTGCTTGAAAAGCTTGTGTTAATTGTTGTTGTTCAACTTGCATTTGCTGTTGTAACTGTTGTTGTTTTTGCTGTAAACCCGTCATTAACTCCTCTGCTTTTTTTCTATTGCTTCTAGCAATTCTTTGCGCTTCGGCTTGTGTTTTTTGAGCTTCTGTTTGAAAAGCTAATCCAATACTATCTGCTCTTTTTCTAAAAGCTTCATCTTTGGCTTTGTATTTTGCTTCTAAATCAATTTTTTCTTGATAATCATTAATAACGACTCCGTTATCTACAAATCCAATTTTATTTGGTTTTTCACAAGATGCTAAAACAAGCATCGCGATGGCAACATAAAGTATGTTCTTCATTTTTATTTTTTTTGATTATATTTTGGTTAATTTTTTTAATCCGAACAAATGTAATAAAGTAAGCTTTAAAACATCATGTAATTATTCGGATTTTAACATATAACAAAAACTTATACCGATTCAAAGTCTAAATAAATAATTACTATCAAAAACAGCTTCATATAAAGCGCTCTAAGCGATTTAAAAAAAACCGACTTATATTTAGACGTTATAACGTTAAATAATCTAAAATAGATAGCTAAAAATAATTTTTAGCTGTTTTTAATGATATAAATTAACGAAGAAGCCTCTTTTGAGCTTATAGATTTCAAGTTAGAACGTAAACCGTACCAAAATCCTTTAACCGGATTCATCTTGCCCGTTTTATATTTTTCAGAAAGCATGCTCACATAAAACGCATCAAACAGCATTGGTTTTGTTTTTACAACACTCATGTTTTGTTTAGAAACTAAATTAGAAATAGAAACTTGATTAAAATGCCAAAGATGTCTAGGCACATCAAATGCCGCCCAAAATTCTTTATAGTGTTTTGCATCAAAACTTTTGTAATTAGGAACAGCAATAAGTAAAGTTCCGTTGTCTTTTAAAAGTGTTTTAAAGGTTTTTATATGATCTTCTAAATTCGGCAAATGTTCCAAAACATGCCAAAGCGTAATAACATCAAATTGTTTCGATTCAAATTTTTGAAGTTGTTCTGTATCAAAAACAGACTTATTTGTTTTACTATTCGCTATACCCCTAGCCTCTTCGTTTGGTTCAATACCAGAAACCAACCAACCATTTTGTTGTGCGGTTTGTAAAAAATCACCTGTACCACAACCTACATCTAAAAGCTGTTTTGCTTCCGAAGAAAAAGAATTAATAAGCTTAAGTTTCTTTTTTAGTGAAATACTTCTCACCAAATGATACACCTTTTCGAAGGCATTTCTCTTAGAATCGGTGTGTGAAATATAATCTTCACTTTGATAATACCCAGGTAATTTATCTAAAGTTGGTTGCGGTGTAGTTTCTAAAAAACCATATTCTTGGTTTTCTATTAACTCAAATTCTTCTCCAGAAACAGAATAATCTTTTACTTTTAAGTACTTATTTGTTGATTGATTTTTTACCACGAACCACGTAATTTATTTAATTGACACTTTAAAAACGATTACTTCTATAAATAATTGAAGCCCGTTTTCTTATTTATTATTATAGATTAAAGTTAAAATTAAAACTATTTTCAGTCTTACAAATTTAAAAAACAACCATCTTTAATTTAGGTCTCAACCTCAAAACGACATCTATATTTTAATTATTTTTCACTTTAAATTAAATGTTTTATTTCTGTTTTAATCTTTTTTTAGAGTTTTAAAATTAAATCCCAACAACTAATTCAACACAAAACTTCAATATTATTTTATAAACCAAAACACTTTTTAGATAAATTTACTGAAGCTAATCTTATTTCAAATTTAGAAATGATATCTATTTCTTTCTACAAAAATTAAAAAAAATCAGATTCAAATTCTTCATAAACAAGATCAAGATTCATGCAAATAACTTTTTTTTTCAGAAAATTCAATTCAAAAATCGATACTCTTTTTAGATTTTATATTCTGGTTTTTATATTCTAAAACCTAAAAAAACACAAAAAATATCAGATTTAAATCTCAAAACGTTCCACGTGGAACATTAAAAAAAGCTATTTAATTTCACTCAAATAACTTTTCTTTTAAACCATTATTATGGATTACCTTCCCATATAAACCAGTAAAACAGAAATATCATTTGGTGAAACACCACTAATTCTTGATGCCTGAGATACTGTTGCGGGTTGTACTTTTTTAAGTTTTTCACGAGCTTCTAAACTCATAGATTTAATCTGCGAGTAATCAAAATTAGCAGGTATTTTTACATACTCTAAACGTGATAACTTATCTGCATTCACTTTCTCCTTTGCAATATACCCAGAGTATTTTACCTGAATTTCGGTCTGCTCTATCACTTCCCTATCCAAATTATTGTCTTGAATATACGCCTCAACACTTTCAACTTTACGCACATCTTCCATATCCACATTAGGCCTAGCGAACACTTTAAAAAGCTTTCCAGATTGATTAACAAGCGCAGAATTTTTAGACTCTAATATCGGATTAATCTCCTCCGGTTTCACGCTTTGAGTTTCAAAAAAGCTTACAAATTTAGCAGCAGCATCATGCTTTTCCTCCATACGTTTTAAACGTTTTTCAGAAGCTAAACCCAACTCAAATCCTTTTGGCGTTAACCTAATATCTGCATTATCCTGACGTAAAAGTGTTCTATATTCGGCACGAGATGTAAACATTCTATAAGGCTCCTCTGTTCCTTTAGTAATCAAATCATCAACCAAAACACCTATATATGCCTCATCTCTTTTTAGAGTAAAAGGATCTTTCTCCTGGGTTTTTAAACTTGCATTTATACCAGCCATTAAACCTTGAGAAGCAGCTTCTTCATAACCTGTAGTTCCATTTATTTGACCTGCGAAATACAAGCCTTCTACCAACTTAGTTTCTAGTGTATGCTTTAATTGTGTAGGCGGGAAATAATCGTATTCAATAGCATATCCTGGTCTAAAAAACTTCACGTTCTCAAAACCAACCACACCACGCAGAGCTTTAAACTGAACATCTTCTGGTAGAGATGTAGAAAAGCCATTAACATAAACCTCACAGGTATTCCAACCCTCCGGCTCTATAAATAATTGATGACGATCCTTATCAGCAAAGCGATTAATTTTATCTTCAATAGAAGGGCAATAACGCGGTCCTAAACTTTTAATTCTACCATTAAACATCGGAGACCTATCAAAGCCTTCGCGAAGCAAATCATGCACTTCAAGACTCGTGTAAGTCATGTAACAAGAACGTTGTTTTTCCAAAGGTTTTGTAATATCCAAATAAGAGAATTTTTCTGGATTTACATCTCCAGGTTGTTCAAGCATTTTAGAATAATCTAAACTACGACCATCAACTCTTGGAGGTGTTCCAGTTTTCATTCTACCAGATTCAAAACCTAATTCTACAAGCTGTTCTGTAATTCCAGTTGCCGCTCTTTCTCCTGCTCTACCACCACCAAAATTTTTATCTCCGATATGAATTAAGCCATTTAAAAAAGTACCATTTGTAAGCACAACAGATTTAGCTTTTATACTAATTCCTAAAGAGGTTTTTACACCAACCACTTTATGATTTTCTACAATTAAACTAGAAACCATATCTTGATAAAAATCAAGATTAGGCGTTCCTTCTAAAAGCATTCTCCAGTCTTCAGCAAAACGCATTCTATCACTTTGAACTCTCGGACTCCACATTGCAGGCCCTTTAGATTTATTCAACATTTTAAATTGAATAGCCGATGTATCGGAAACAATTCCGCTATACCCACCAAGCGCATCTATCTCTCGAACTATTTGTCCTTTAGCAATACCACCCATCGCTGGATTACAAGACATCTGAGCGATGTTTTGTAAATTCATAGTAACCAACAGTGTTTTACTACTCATATTAGCAGCAGCGGCAGCGGCTTCGCTTCCTGCGTGCCCAGCGCCAACAACTATAACATCATAAACATCATTAAACATGCTTTTCCTTTTTTTTTAACTTGTTATGTTCCACGTGGAACATAAATATTTTTATATTAAAATCAATAAACCTAAACCGAAGTTTCTACTTAATTAAGTTTAAATAATACTCTTCTTTTTCTCGCATCAAACTAGCGTCCGATTCCGTTTTATCTTTATACCCACAGTAATGCAAAACACCGTGAACCATAACGCGTTTTAACTCGCTATCAAACTCCACTTCAAAATCCTTTGCATTATCAATTACCCTTTCTACAGAAATAAATATATCGCCTTGAACAATTTTTCCAACCGAATAATCAAAGCTAATAACATCTGTTAAAGTATCGTGATCCAAAAATTCCACATTCAATTTATGCAGATATTCATCGTCACAAAACACATAGTTTATTTCTTCTAATTTAAAACCTTCATTAGAAATTGCATCTATTATCCATTTAGAAACTACCTCTTCTTCCTCTAAATTAAAATCTATTTCGTAATTAAAATTAATCATTGCTTTGCTTAAAATATTCTTGAACCTTCTGTTTGTAAATTTGCTGCAAAGGTAAGCTTTGTCTATTCAATATTTCAGTAGTATTAAAATATTGTTTTGCTGTAGGTATTTGGTTATTAGAACTGTTGTTAAACTCATTAGTATTCGATTCAGATTCCCGCTTATTATCTTCACCTTGCTGAAAACTTGCCTTTTCAAATTTAAGTAACTGATGCTTTAACTGCATCATTTTTTGAAGCGTTATATTATTAAAACCTTTATTTAACAACTCCAATTCTATATCTTCCATTTGCTTAACTAACTTATCTCCATTACCACCTTTACCAAACTTACCTTCCTTATTTAGTTGCTCTTCTAAAGCTTCACGTAATTCTTGTTGCTGCTGGTAAATTTTAAAAAGCTCACCATTTAGATCTTCACTAAATCCGTCTTGACCTTCTCCCGGTTCATTCCCGTTTTCACCTTCTCCTTTTTTATCGCCACCAGAGCCATCTTTACCATTCTCACCTTCCTTCTTCCCTTCTCCATCCTTTTCACCTTCACCTTCTTTTTTACCCTCACCACTTTTTGGCTTTCCATTTTCGCCTTTTTTCATACCTTCCTGCATCATCTTATTCAACTGCTCTTGGCTCATAATAATGTCGGGTAATTGCATATCGCCATCTTGACCTTTGCCCATAGACATACTCATGCTCTCTTGCATATTATCTAAAACATCACTTAAAATATTTGCTAAATTATTAGCAGCGGTTATAGCAAATTGCTGATTAGATACTCCTTGATACAATCTGTTTTCAGCTAGTAAATCTAAAGCGCGATCTATATTATAATACACCTCAGTAATTTCCTTATTTACAGTCTCAGATATTTTAGGTTGACGCAACGATAGAGCAAACAGACTATCATCAACGTGCTCAAAATTCTCCTTTAAATTATTTTGTTTTTTTAAGTATGAAGCAAACTTATTATTGTTAACCTCTATAGATTTAAAGTTATTCATTAAGGCTTCTTGATCGAAAGAAAACAAAACCAAGTTATCCAAAACTTGACGAAGCATTTCTACATCTTCCTGCATTTGATCGCCTTGCATTCCACTCATAGCGGCACCCATTTGCTCACTCATCTGCTTCATTTTTTTGGCTGCTTTCTTCTGACTATCCTTGGCTTCTTTTGAATTTTGATCTTTACTTTCCTTTGGTTCTCCATTTGGTTTTTGGCCAGCCTGCTCCTGTTCTTTCTTATCTAAAGCTTCAGATGCTTTTTGCTGCTCATTCTCAACTTCCTTCTCATCCAATTTATCTCTTGGAATATCAATAGGCTTTTTTAATCCTTTACTTTCCTCTTCTAAGTTTTTAATATCTTCCTTAAACTTTTCGAATTCTTTATTTAATGCATCCTGCTTTTCTTTGGTGTTTTCCTCATCCGTTTTATTGGCCAACTTTTCTTGATCTAAAGCCAACTTCATTAAATCTTCTTTTAGTTTTTCTAGTTTCTTTTCAACATAAAAACGCTTCGTTAATTCTAGTAATTGCTGTAAACTTTTCTTTTTATTTTTATTCTGCTTAGCAAGCTCATCCAACTTTTGAACCAAGTCATCTTTTCTAATTTTTTCTTGAAGATGTTTTAATTGCTCAAGCAACTTTTCATCTTCTTTTAATTTCTCTTCATTCTCCTCCAAACGCTTTTTTAAATCTTCTTTAAATTCGTCTTCCTTTGAGTTATCCTTTTTAAATTCATCTAAATTATCTTTTAACTTCTTATTGAAATTTTTCATCATTTCGTCCTGTTCCTTCTGGCGCTTAAAGAATGACTCTAATTTCTTTTTATCGTTAAAGTTTAAGTTCGACTTCTCTTTCTGAGTTTTAGTAACCTCTTGTAGTTGCTTCTCTTGCTTTTCAAAATTTTCTAGAGATTTATTTAAATCCTGAATATTTTCTTTCTGCTCTTCCAGTTGTTTTTGCTCTTCTTCGGCTTTTGTGCGTTTTCTATAAGAAAAAACCTCGCTTTTTGCACTTTTAAACCTATTAACTAAATCATTATCAAATACTTGAAAATATAAATTATAAGAAATCCCTTCTTCAATCTTTAAATTATTAGGAAAAGCACTTATAAATTCCGAAATATTAGAATTTGAAATAGGAATATTTTCTATCTGTTTATTTTTTTCATCTTCCGATGGATAATAAACCAACTGTAATTTACTAAAACCATAATCGTCGCTTACTTGTCCATAAAAATATAAACTTTGCAAATCGACAGAATCTGTTTCAACTTTTAGTTTTAATTCTGGAAATTCATCTTTAACAACATTTATATTAAAGGCTAGGTTCTCATAATTTGTTAAATCTGCGTTGCTCGTGCTTAGCGTATATGAAAAATTTTTAAAAATTTTTCGTTTTAAGCCAAATATGCCAGGAGCCGATTTTTGGAAAATTATAGTGTCCTTAGAAAATAAATTGACAGAAGTAGTCGATTTTGTTTTTAACTTCCAAATAATTTCCGTTCCCTCAGGCACTATGGCATTACCTGTACTTTTTAAAGTTTCAGTTTTTTTACTGGTATGACTCGGAAAATCTAAAACCATTTCAAAATCTAAAAGAGAAGGCACCTCAACAACATTTATAGTATACCGTTTTGAAGTAACCTTATTTGCAGATAGCTGAAAATTAATTTCTGTTTTAGGTTGCGGAAAAATATACTCAAACTCCCCTATCCCTTTTTGTTGTAAAAAATACGTTTCGTTATTATAAATAATTTGAGCACTTTCTGGCATAACTTCGCCAGCCGTTTTTACAATAAGCTTAAAATCTTTATTTTCTATGGCATTTAAATTTTGGTTCACCACAAAAAACTGAAACGGTGCAGGCGGCTCGTAAGCTGTTTTATAATTTACAACACGTGTATAACTATCGCTAAACCAATTAAAATTTCCTGTAAAAAAAGTAAGTAATAAAATCAAAACCGGAATAGCCGCATACTTCAAATACCCAAGATTCTTCCTAAAATTTATAGCTAGTTTAAATGGAATTGGATTTAACTCTAAAGATTTCTGATCGATACTCGCTAGTAATAATTCCGATTTAGAATCACTTTCATTAAGCTGTAATACATTTAATAACTTATCGTTAACCTCCGGAAAATGTTCACCAATTAATTTTGATGCCTCCTTATAGTTAATCCCTTTTTGAAGTTTAAATAATTTAGCCAAGGGCACCACAATAAACTTAACAAGTAAAGCCAATTCTACACCAATAAATAACCAAAATAATACACTACGCGCAGTGGTATTTAACCATAACACATACTCAATAAAAACTGTAAATAGAAAATACAACAAACCTATAGCGAAAAATAAAATGGCGCCTTTAAGTAATTCATTAGTATAAAATCGCTTAATAAATGCCTCTAATTTGTGCTGTATATTTTTAAAATTATCCATGTGTTTCTAAAAACTATTCGGTACTAACGTATTAACCCACTAAACTACAATTTTATTTTTTACAAGGTTTATAATTAGTTGTTAATTGTATCTTTGTCGCAAATCTTGAAACAAAACTTAGTTTTTAAAGATTAAAACCGTTTCTATTAACACTTAAATATAAAAATTTAAGCTTTATTATAAATTACAAAATGACCAAAAATGTTCGAGTGCGTTTTGCACCAAGCCCAACAGGACCGTTACATATTGGCGGTGTTCGTACTGCTTTATTCAATTATTTATTTGCAAAAAAACACAACGGAACTTTTATTTTAAGAATAGAAGATACCGACCAAAACCGTTATGTAGAAGGTGCAGAACAGTATATTATTGATGCTTTAAATTGGTGCGGAATGCCTTTCGATGAAGGCCCAGGAACCAACGAAAAATTTGGTCCATACCGCCAAAGCGAACGTAAACCTCTTTATAAAGCTTACGCTGAAGAATTAATTGCTTCAGGAAATGCTTACTACGCTTTTGATACTGCCGAAACACTAGATGCCGAAAGAAAACAATGCGAAGCCAATAAAGAAACCTTTATTTACAACTGGCATAATCGCTTAAAATTAAGCAATTCTTTATCGCTTAGCGCGGAAGAAACTCAGGCTAAATTAGATTCTGGAGACGATTACGTAATCCGTTTTAAAAGTCCGCAAGATGAAACACTTCATCTAAAAGATATTATCCGTGGCGATATAAAAATAGATACCAACGTTTTAGATGATAAAGTTTTATTTAAAAGTGACGGTATGCCAACCTACCATTTAGCAAATATTGTAGACGACCATTTAATGGAAATCTCGCATGTAATTCGTGGTGAAGAGTGGTTACCATCTTTGGCATTACACTACCAGTTATACAAAGCTTTTGGATGGGATGCACCAGAATTTGCACATCTTCCTCTTATTTTAAAACCAACAGGTAAAGGAAAATTAAGCAAACGTGATGGTGATAAATTAGGTTTCCCTGTTTTTCCATTATTATGGGAAGATCCAAAAACTAACGAAGTTTCTAGAGGATATAAAGAAGATGGGTATTTTGCCGATGCTATGGTAAATTTCCTTGCTTTTTTAGGTTGGAATCCAGGAACAGAACAAGAGATTTTTACACTAGATGAATTGATTGCTGCTTTCGATTTGAAAAAAGTAAACAAATCTGGTGCACGTTTTGATCCTGATAAAATTAAATGGTTTAACCACCATTATATGCAAGAACAAAACAACGAAGAGTTAGCAGATATATTCAAAAATTCAACACCAGAATTAGCAGATATCGACACAAGCTACATTGCAATGGCCATAAATTTAATTAAAGAGCGTGCTACTTTTGTGAGCGATTTCTGGGATTTAAGCCACTTCTTTTTTGTTACACCAACAACTTACGATGAAAAAGCATCTAAAAAAGCTTTAAAAGAAAGTACAGACGACCTTATGAAGCAACTTATAGCCGTTTTAAACGCGAATACCGATTTTTCGGTAGAAACGCTTACTACGGAAATAAAAGGCTGGATAACAAGCAACGAAATCAGTTTTGGAAAAGTAATGATGCCTTTACGTTTAGCACTTGTTGGCGCTCTACAAGGTCCTGATGTTTTCGATATTATCTACATGATTGGAAAAAACGAAACGGTTAAACGTATTGAAAAGCTAATTGCTACAATATAAGTTTAGGTTTCCTTAAAATAAAAAAAGGTCTCTAAGTAGTTTTTAAAACTATTTAGAGACCTTTTTCTTTATAAATACTTTCCTAATGCTTCAAAGGAATCACCATATTCCAAGTGTTTTCAAACTTCCAAGCTTCAGGTCCATTACCAACTGCGGCAAATAAATGCGTCGGTTTTCCATCTTCAACTAAAACAAAAGGACGTTCAAAATGATTTTGGTGCGATGTAGATCCATCGTCCCATAATACATCACGACTGTATGCTTTTACGTTTTCGAATAAGTTCCATTTTACACCATCTTTAGACCAAATATGGATGCCTCCACCTTCTTCTCCACAAATTTCACCAGAACGATCTTTCATAACACCTTCGTACCTATCACCTGCCCACCAAATGTATGGATCTTCAACATCTACATGACTATTACCAGGAGTTTCAAACCTAAAAACAGGTTCTTCACTTAAGCGTTTGTACTCTCCTTTTGGGCTATCTGCCATAGCAACACCTAACAACAATGGTGGCTTTGGAGTTACAGAAGATTTATACATTAATAAAATTTTACCGGTTTTTGGATCTACTGCTGGCGAAGGGTTTGATGTAATTGTAGCATCCCAATGTCCTGGTCTAGGTTCGATAACAGGTTTATCAACACGTTCCCAAGGACCAAAAATAGAATCACTAATTGCCAAACCAACACGTTTGTTTAACCAAGCTTTATTCCAATCATAACCATCTGGTTTTGGATTGTCTTTTGTGGGTTGATCAAAATCGTAAGTCGTCCCAAAATGATATAATAAATACTTATCTTTATACTTTACAATACGTGGATTATGCGTACACATACCATCGAAAAATTCTGGTCCACGAACAGGGAGTACTACTTCTTGAAACTTGTAAGGTCCAACTGGTGTATCGGCCACAGCACGAACTACTTCAGAGTTTGTAACCCAATTACCAAAACCAACATCTTTAGACCATCTAGAAGCAAACATATGATATTTTCCGTCTTCACCTTTAATTACTGATGAACCCCAAATCCAATAATTATCATCACGAAAACCACCACCTATTGGAGCAGGCAAAACGCGATCTATAAATGCTTCGGGTGGTTTATTCTCACTTATACAAGATAATAAACCAACAGATGATAATGCTATAGATCCTTTGATAGAGGTTTCAATAAATGTTCTTCTTTTCATGTCTATTTTTTTTAATTTAAAACATAACTATCGCACCCAAAACTAACATATTTTGATTGCCTTTAAAACGAGAATCTCCACCAGAAAAGTCTAAGCTTTGATTTTCAATTTTATTAAGAATGTTTGTAAATCCGTAAATATATTGAGCTTTAAATTTAAAATTATTTATTCCAACCGATGCACCTACGGCTCCGTTGAAATTAAATTGAGAAATACTTGTAATATCCTTAGCCGATAAATTAGTATAATTCGCAATGTAATAATCATCTTGCCCTTTATCATCAAACTCCAACCTACTATTATACTGCAACATTGGCCCAATATCGATAGTAAAATGCTTTGGTATTACCTTTATATGCATTAATAAAGCAAACTGAGCAGCAAATATTTTATAATCTATATAGGCCTCTTCTGAGCTAATTAAACTTGGTCTACCTAGTATTTCAATATGGTTTTCAGAGAGCTGCAAACCAAAACTCATATTATAAAATTTATGCGGTAAATCTACAATTGCAGCTGTTCCGGCTAAAAAACCTTGAGCACTTTTGGTTTCAAAATTATCGGTATCAATATTAAATTGTGTAATACCACCACCGATATTTATACTGTTTGTAATACGTATATTTCCTTTTTGAGAAAAAGATTTTGTAACAAAACATAGGGTAATGGCTACTAACAGTAAAGGTCGAATAAATTTCATACTAGTTCCGGATATAAATCTCCAAATATAGTTTAATTTTCGTATCTTAATTGTTCTAATCATTTAATAAAAATTCTATGGATTTCGTTTTCATTCCCCTTATTGTATTTGGGCTATTTATTTTAATTTCTTCATTCTTTACGGTAAAGCAACAAACTGCTGCTATTGTAGAACGCTTTGGGCGCTTCCAAGGTATACGCCAATCTGGTTTAAATTGGAAAGTTCCATTAGTAGACAGAATTGCAGGCCGTTTAAGTTTAAAAATTCAGCAATTAGATGTTATTGTAGAAACTAAAACTAAAGATGATGTATTTGTGCGTCTAAAAGTTTCTGTGCAGTATAAAGTAATTAAAGAAAAAGTAGAAGACGCTTTTTACAAACTAGATTATCCGCACGATCAAATTACAAGTTATGTATTTGATGTGGTACGTGCCGAAGTTCCAAAAATGATTTTGGATGATGTATTTTTAAGAAAAGATGATATCGCGATTGCTGTAAAATCAGAATTAAACGATGCCATGCAAAACTATGGTTACGATATTATAAAAACTTTAGTAACAGATATTGATCCAGATGCGCAAGTAAAAGAAGCCATGAACCGTATTAATGCTGCCGATAGAGAAAAAACAGCTGCTCAATATGAAGGTGATGCTGCACGTATTTTAATTGTAGAACGTGCTAAAGCTGAAGCTGAAAGTAAACGTTTACAAGGGCAAGGTATTGCAGATCAACGTCGCGAAATTGCTCGTGGTTTAGAAGAATCTGTAGAGGTTTTAAACAAAGTAGGTATTAATAGCCAAGAAGCATCGGCGCTAATAGTGGTAACACAGCATTACGATACTTTACAAGCCATTGGTAGCGAAACTAATAGTAACTTAATTTTACTACCAAATTCGCCACAAGCAGGAAGTAATATGCTAAACGATATGGTAGCTAGTTTTGCAGCGAGTAACCAAATTGGTGAAGCAATGAAAAACAATAAAAAGAAAGAAATTAAAGAATAGTATAACTCTATTTTTTTAATTAAAATGAAATCCTTAAGGTATAAACTTTAAGGATTTTTTTTGTTCTATTAAGAAGTTTTAAAAGGATGGCGTTCTTCCCAATCTTGCGACGGGTTCATCAATTTAAATATTTGCTTTAATAAGCCATTCATTATGGCATTAGTATGCTTTAAATACACCAACATTGGTTTAGCCTCTGCTCCTACCGAACTTTTAATTTCCATTGCAGTACGTGCATAAACAATAGTTTTAAATCGGTTTTCTATACCAAATTTTAGCATATCGTAAAGCATGTTTAAATACAATTGATTGGAGTATTGATGTTCACTATCATACCCAAGGAAATAAGTTTCTAGTACTCTTTTGTTCTGAATTAAAGTATAAAAACCAACCAATTTATCTTCTAAATAATAACCAAAGACTTTAAAATTATCTTTTAGTTGAAGTTTTAAACTATAAAAATGATTTTCGGGTAAAATGAAGGTATTAAACTTGGCATTATTAGAAACGTTTAAATATAATTGATGTAAGGTTTCATTATTATTCTTAACATCCTCTGTAGATAATTCTATCGCCTTTATGCCGTTTAATTTCTTTCTAGCCCGCTTATAACGGTCTCTATATTTTTTCTGTAAGGCTGCAGTATAATCTTCAATAGTAAGCCAATCTTTTTTTATAGAAAACATCATATTAGGTTGCATAACCACCTGATGCAGTTTAGCAATATCTAAGCTATCTTTCTCTTTATGAATTGGATCATTTTCAAAATAATCCTTCAACACAAACATTCTAATAGTTTTATTCTGCTTGGCTTTTATAACAGACTTTATTTCATGTAAAGCCGTTTGTGTAATTTTAAAAAAAGCTTCCTGAGAGATCTCGTTTCTTTTAAAAAACAAACCATGTTGCCCAGTATGCGTTAAATTCCCGATAACAAGAATATTTCCTTTCAAAATTTTAGAAATTAAATCGCGCATATAGTTTTTAAAACACGACGTATCGGTTTTTCTAAACATATCATGCAGATACAATTGTACACGTTGTGTAACAGCCGCACCAACCAAAACATCGTTTTTAAATACACCAATATAAAACAACTCCAAATTATTTGGCGCTGCATTTTCTAAGGCCTGTAAATAGCCTGTTTGCAAGAAAATATCATGTTTTACAAGAACGTCCCAGTTTTTTGGAAGTTCATTACATGCGTTATAAATTTTGTAGTGTATCAATAGAAAAATAAAAGACCGAAAATTTTAATTCTCAGTCTCTAAATAAGTTAATAGTTTACAAAAATACTATTTCCAACCACAAATAATAGCACCCATAACACCTAAAGTAACAATCCAATATCCTGCATTTATAAGGGTGTATTTAGCACTCTTACGTTCAAACAATGCATTGGTACCTAAAATAGGTAAAGCGACAAATACGCCTGCTAAAACACCGTGTAGAGCGCCGTGTTTATAAGTTCTAAAATTATTACCGTAATCGGCCATAAAAGCCGTGTAAGATGGTAAAGCCTTAGAAGCATCGCCACCAATTAAACTTAACGCGCCAGTTTGATGAATACTCATTTGCATCATAGTCATCGCTAATAAAAAGGCAAAAATAAAAGCCAAAACAAAAATTTTAGCCATGTTTGCACCTTTCATACTTTCTTCGGTTAAACCAGCTTCATTCATCCAAATAGTTCCAAATACTTTTGGGTTATACCAAACAAAACCAACAACCAACGCAGAAACAGCCGCTAATAAAAGCGCAATAGGGTTAAAAAAATCCATAATATTTAAAGTTTAATTCGTGTTTAAAGGTAATTAAATTTAGGTTACAACTTGTTTATTCACAACAAATTACTATTACCAACTTCCGCTAGCACCACCTCCTCCAGAACTTCCTCCACCTCCAGAAAAACTACTACTTGAGGATGAACTGCTATAACCTGAACCTGACCGGCTATAACTAGAGCTAGAACCACTAGAAGAGAAATTCTTACTCATAAAACTTTTATCACTTTTTAAAAATGAAAATTTAACAGACTCATAGTCTTTATTAGATCTCGTGTAAATAGCAATAATTAAGGGTAGAATAATAAATATTACAACTAACGAAACCATAGTAATTGGTATTGCTGTTAATGGTAAACTTTCTAAATATTCAAAAGGATCAATATCTATATTATTTTCTGATGCGATACCAATAATAAAAATACCAAAAAGGAGCGGCATAATAATAAAAGGTAAACTAAAACCAATTGTTAATAATGAAGACACTAATAAAAATGGAAATAATACAACACTTAATTTACCGGTAATTAAACCGCGAAATACGTTTATTAATTGCTTAAAACCTTTATAAAATACAGTAGATCCAACCCCAATAAAAAGACTCAAAAATATAAGCAAAATAAACCCTATAATTATTTTTCCCCATAAAGGCATTTTACCTTCTTGTTCTACTAAATTGGTAAATTCATCTCTATATTTGGGATCGTCAATAAGTTTAATAATTTCTGAAGTTGCTGAATCTACACCCTTATAAAAATCGCCTTTTTTAAACTCAGGCGTCATGGTTTCTCGAATAATTCTAGACGCGAAAGCATCGGTAATTATGGGTTCTAGACCATAACCTACTTCAATTCTAAACTTTCTATCGTTTTTTGCTACTAAAATTAAGAGTCCATTATCGGCTTCTTCTTGTCCGAGTTCATTCTTTTCAAAAACCTGTAAAGCATAGTTTTCAACTGTATTATTTTCTAAAGAATTAACAGTTAAAACTACTATTTGGTGCGTAGTTTTAGTTTCGTAAGCCTTTAGTTTTTTTCTAAGTTCTAAAGTTTCGCTTTCGCTGAAAAGAGCCGCTTTATCGGTTACTATTTCGGTTAGAATAGGAAAATCCTCTTGCCCGTTGGTATGTTGAAACCAAACAAAAAACAAGAGGATTATTAATTTTATTTTACTCAAATGCTGTAAGTAACCAAGTATTTAATTGAACGTTTTAGCTTCTTCTACTAATAACTCATTTTTATCTTCCAATGCTTTTTCAATAAAGCTATTAACATCATCATTTTTGGCTTGTCCGTTTTCTACTAAAACTTTCAAAATAAGGGCCACAGCAATTCGAGTTCCTACTTTCTTAACAGCAGTGTTAAAAAGTGGTTCAACCTCATCGTAAGTCACGTCTTTGGCTAGTTCTAAAATTTCAGTTCTAACTTTTAGGCGTTTTTCTTCAGGTAAATTGGTATACTTTTTACCTAATTTTTGAATCACATCAATTGCTTTTCTTTGCGACTGTTGTTGTGGCTTTTGCTTGTTAGTATTCGCATTTGTATTAGCTGCTGGTTGTGGTTTAACCTTAGCCCAAGAATCACGCAATCCAACGGTTTTATTAAATACTAATTTATCTGAAGACGAATCGTTATCCACATTAAAATAACCCAAACGTTGAAATTGGAACCTTTGCCCTACCTCAGCATCTTGTAAACTTGGCTCAACAAAAGCTTCAACCAATTTTAAAGAATCTGGATTTATAAACTCCATAAAGTCTTTGTCTTGATGACTATCTGGAGCTTCATCTAAAAATAAACGATCGTATTCTCTAACTTCTGCTTTTACAGCATGTTTTATAGAAACCCAATGCAAGGTTCCTTTTACACGACGTTCCGTATCATCGGAATATGTACAATGTACTTCTGTAATATTACCGTTAGCATCCTTTAAAACCGATTCTGCTTTAATAATATAAGCGTTTTTCAATCGTACTTCTCCGCCTAATTTCAAACGGAAAAACTTATTACTCGCTTCTTCTTTAAAATCTTCTTTTTCTATATAAATTTCACGAGAAAATGGCACTTTTCTAAAACCAGCGGCATCATCTTCTTGATTATTCTCAGCTTCAAACCATTCCTCTTTATCTTCTGGATAGTTTGTAATTACCACTTTAATCGGGTCTAAAACCGCCATAACACGTGGTGCAGTTTTGTTTAAATCTTCGCGAATGCAAAATTCTAAAAGCGATACATCTATCACGTTTTCACGTTTAGCAACACCTACAGTTTCAACAAACTTTCTAATAGCTGTTGGCGTGTAACCTCTACGACGCAAACCAGAAATGGTTGGCATACGTGGATCGTCCCAACCGTTTACCACACCATCTTCTACCAATTTAAGCAACTTACGTTTACTCATTATGGTGTAACTTAGGTTTAAACGTGCAAATTCACGTTGTTTTGGTCGTAATTTGTCTTCTGTAACCACTTGGTCTAAAAACCAATCGTAAAGCTCTCTATGAGGTTTAAATTCTAGCGAACACAACGAGTGTGATACTTGCTCTAAGTAATCACTTTCACCATGCGTCCAATCGTACATTGGGTAAATACACCAATCGTTTGCCGTTCTATGATGATGCTTCTTTAGAATACGATACATAATCGGGTCACGCATTAACATATTTACATGTTGCATATCGATTTTAGCACGTAAAATATGTTCACCTTCATTAAATTCTCCGGCTTTCATACGTTCGAATAAATCGAGGTTTTCTTCAACAGTTCTATTTCTAAAAGGTCCATCAACACCTGGTTGTGTAGGCGTTCCTTTTTGTTCGGCCATAGCTTCGCTAGACTGCGAATCGATATAAGCCTTTCCTTCCTTTATAAAATATACAGCCCAATCGTAAAGCTGCTGGAAATAATCTGACGAGAATAATTCCTTATCCCATTTATAACCTAACCACGATACATCTTCCTTAATGGCATCTACATACTCCTGCTCTTCTTTAGCCGGGTTTGTATCATCAAAACGTAAGTTTACCGGTGCATTATATTTTTCACCTAAACCAAAACTAATACCTATAGCTTTAGTGTGACCAATGTGTAAATACCCATTAGGCTCTGGCGGAAATCTAAAACGAAGATTTTCTTTTGACATTCCATTTGCCAAATCTTCTTCTATAATTTGCTCTAAAAAATTGAGTGATTTTCTTTCTTCAGACATATTTAAATCAATAAGCTTCAAAATTACATAAATTCAAGTTATTTTTGACCTAATTCTACTTAAGAAGCGTAACAAATTTGGATTATTTGTAACTAATATTTTAAAAGCTATGCTATGAAAAATAATAATTACACTTGTCCTAAATGCGGAAATAGAGAATTTGAAACCGGTGAAATGCGCGCCACTGGTGGCCGATGGTCTAAAATATTTGATATACAGAACAAAAAATTTACTTCGGTAACATGCAAACGTTGTACATATACCGAATTTTACAAAGCCAAAACGAGCGCCTTGAGTAACATTTTTGATTTATTTACAAACTAATGGGAATAATAAAAGTTGAAAACATTCGGGTATTTGCATACCACGGTTGTTTAAAAGAAGAAACAAAAATTGGTAGCGATTACCGCGTAGATTTAAAGGTTAAAGCTAATTTACAAGAATCTGCTAAAACAGATAAACTTAGTGATACTGTAGATTACGTGTTTTTAAATCGCGTTATAAAAGAAGAAATGGACATTCCGTCTTATCTTTTAGAAACGGTAGCCAAGCGTATTTTAAATCGTATTTTTGAAAAAGATACCATGGTGAGCAAAGCAACAGTTTGGGTAAGTAAATTAAACCCTCCCATTGGTGGCGACGTGGCTCGAGTAACTATAAAAATGACCGAAAAGCATAAAAAGTAATTTAAAGTGTTGGAAATTGTAAAAATTTTTTAAATTTGCACCTCCAATAAGGTGTCGTGGCCGAGTGGCTAGGCTCAGCTCTGCAAAAGCTGCTACAGCGGTTCGAATCCGCTCGACACCTCAACAAAAAAGCTTCCTAAATTTTAGGAAGCTTTTTTTATATGTCAATATTTATAACTCTTAAGGCCATTAGTATTCTTAAATATTAATTTATCGGATTAATTTGCTCAAACTTTTCTTTAAGTAATTCCTTTTCTTTAGGAAAGAAAGCCTGTGCCAAAAGCAACACTCCAAAACCTAAAATAACCAATGCAATTACTTTTTTAGTTTTGTAGATTAAGCGAGGTGTTAACTTATTTTTAAGCTTTTTAGCAACTACTATTTTTGCTAAATCGGTTATAAAATAAACAATTAAAATAGTGCTTAAAAATACAACTACACCATTTTTTGATGTGGTAAGCGAGTTTGCCAAAACAATAAAAGCAACCCAACCTAGCAACACTCCAATATTAATAAAATTGAGTAAAAAGCCTTTTAAAAATAACTTTCCATAGCCTTTTTTTATTTCAACTTTATGGTATTCGCGAACAATTTCTCTAAAAGATTTTGATGTTTTTATAAATGAAATTAAACCGTAAACCAATAAAAGTACACCACCAAAGATTAGAAAATTAGGATCGTCTTTTATTTTTTCAAGAAGTTTATTAGTACTAAAAAATGCTACCAATATAAAAAGTATATCGGCCAACATAACGCCACTATCAAATATTAAAGCACTCCTAAATCCTTTTGTAGCGCTAGTTTCTAGCAGTACAAAAAATACTGGACCAATGGTGAATGCTAAAATAATTCCGAAAGGAATAGCTCTTAAAATATCGTCGAACATAAATTTAATAGAGGTTTACACAAAGTAATGAAATATTTTATAAACCATTTTTTATTTATGCATCAAATTTAGAGATTGTTTTATCTAGTTAATTTTATACGCTAGCATAATACCACCTCGGTAAGGTAACCACTCCCCGCTTTTATTGTATTTAGTTGCAGGTTCTAGACGTTCACCAGTATCTACATGATAGCCTTTGTAATACCCTTGATGCCAACCACCACCTATAAAAACATCGAGCATCCATTTGCCTTTTAATTTCTTTTGAAAACCAATAGTAGATCCAACCATATACCCCAAACCTTGCTGATATTCGAAATCGCGGACTCTAAAGTTTTTAGCTATTTTAAAGGTTGTGCCCGCTACATGTGCACCAGCATAAATTCCGTGAAAACGTTTTTTGAAATGATATCTTAATTCCGAAGTGGCAATGCCAAATTTATAAGGTAAACCATCTATAGAATTCCAAAACGAAGCCATAACATCAAATTGATAACTAAACTTTTTACCAACCGTAGTTTCTATACCTATATGTGGAACAGCCAATAAAATGGTTGCTCCATTACCTTTTATGTATGTTTCTTTTTGTACTGTAATGGAATCTTCTTGGGCATATATTTGAAAACTTCCTATACATAGAATAATACTGAATGTATATAATTTAAAATTCATTTGGTTGGTTTTTAGTTGGTTAAACTTAATAATCTCTATATCAGATATGTTACAAATTTAAGGTTTTTAACGGTATCCATTTTTTAAAAATAGGTTCTAAACTATAAACTGAAGCCTCTAAAATTTTTAATCTTGATATTTATTTTTCACGCATTCCTTCTTCCGAAGAAAATAAACACATTAGTTGGGTAATATTTACCCATGAATATTCTTTTTTATACACTTTTTACACAAAAAAAAATTGGTCTTTTTTTAAACAAAATAATTAAACACTTAATTATTAACTTATTACATATAATAATTCATTTAATTTCAGTTACGGCATATTTATTTCAATTAACTCATCGTAAAACAATTTACAATAATCATAAAACGAAAAAATCATGAAAAAATTAATTTTAGCAGTAGCAGTTGTAGCAAGTGGATTATCAACTTACGCATTAACAATAAACCCTATTCCATCTGAAATAACAACGATTTCTATCACAGAAGAATTTAAAGAAGTTGCTTTAGAAAATGTACCAACTGCAGTTACCGAAGCAGTAACTAAAAATTTCTCTACAGCTACTTTAAAAAAAGCTTATGTAAATAGTAGCGAGCAATATAAACTTGAACTTAGTATTGATGGTACAGACAATGTAGTTTATGTTGATAAGGATGGTAACTGGTTAAAATTGACAGATATCGAAATAACACCATCAACTGAACAATAATATTTTATAAATAATTAGTAAACATTTAAAAACAAAAAAATCATGAAAAAATTAATTTTAGCAGTAGCAATCGTAGCAAGTGGATTATCAACTTTCGCTTTAACAGTAAACCCTATTCAAACTGAAATCTCAACGGTTTTC